>CAZRLF010000013.1:50354-94150 GCA_964601045.1 uncultured Bacteriovoracaceae bacterium | reverse complement strand
CGAGCTGTCCGGAATGTGGCGTAAAAACTGTGTTGCTTTCGGGGGAGCACTACAACCTGACCAGATGAAGAAGAACATCCTAAGGCGGCTATTTCATAAAATTACGGTGTTCAAAAATAACAAGGTAAGGCTCGATTGGAATTTTGCTTGTGACAGTGGAGGACAAGGGTTCGCCGGATGGGAAGAAACGGGTGCCCGATGGGATTTGAACCCACGACAGCCCGAGTCACAGTCGAGTGCTCTACCAACTGAGCTACGGGCACCAATTGTCAAAAAACTTAAATATCAAATTACCAACCCACATTCATCGTCTGTTGGTAGAGGCCTTTGCTCTCCATTTTTCTGCCCACCTTCGGTGGGACACTGAGCTACGGGCACCACTTGATCATCAGCCTTATTCGAGCCGAGTTCTTTAATTAATACGCCTCTCATGACTAGATCAAATGAGAAACTCGCAAATTACGGAAGCCACCGCGCACCCGCATCACCCTCAACCAGACCTGGCCCAGGCCATATCGCAAAAACCCTGTTCTTTCGCTCGCTTAATGGCATAAAAATTGCAAAATCTTCTCCTCGTGCACCTCCGTCACCAAAATGGCCATTCCTACCTAATAACCACTTTAAAGGTATTCCTAAAGTATTTGGCCTGCGCCACCATCACGCTGGCAGGCGCCCATTCGGCTGTCGCATCGAACTCACCGTCTTACCCGTTTTTTCTTACCCGCGAAGACCTGCGCTCACTTGCCACGGAGCTAGCACCCAAAGTCGATTTATTTCGCGAAGTTTGGGCTATCGATCCCCAAGCAGAATTTTATGCGGGAACTACGAGAGACTTTCTTTACTGGATTCTTGGCCACTTCAAAGGATTAAAAACCCCCACCGAAATTGACCGAATCAAAAAAGAACTTCTAGCTCGCCCACTCATTCAAGTTCGAGAAATGGTCGGCCCCCTTTCGGACGCAGATATCATCACCCGAAACGAAAATCATTTTGAACTTCGTGGCGAAGATTTCGGAATTCGAAAGCTTGATTTCAACTCAATCCACCGCTTTAACCCCTCCCATGAATTCGGCCAAAGCGAAATCGACCAAGGCTATATTCCCGTCGAAAAACTTAGACTCGCAAAAACGGGTATCGTCGAAGACAAAACTTTCGGAGACGGATTGAGTGAGCTCATCTCAGGCAAACTCACCATTACATTTGCAGATGAAAATAAGTTCTGGAACACCTACTACGCAAAACAAGGCTCGAATCACCCTCTTTTACTTTCAATTCGGTACTTAAGAATTATTTCTCAAGATTATTTGAGACGGCATGGATCGAGCTATCCTATCAAAGAAAAATTATTTGCCCCCATGAGCTCCGACATCGCTCAAGAAATTAAATTACAAATTCAAAAGGCTCTCTTGGATCCTAAGTTTAAAAAATTTCTCGAAAATAATTTTGGAGAAAAATGGCTGAATGGAGCAATCCAAAAAAGCTTTAGATCATTTACAAATGCAACGGCCACATTTCAGCTGCTCCAAGAAATGGGGGTGACAAATCTTATCGAAGTTTATCCTCAAAAAATTTCATCCATTTTGGATTATTTGCTAAAAGTCGAAAGAGATCAGACGACAATTAATAAAGAATTTAAAAAATCCAAATTTACCCCTGACGAAATTTATCAACCCATCGATTCTCTCTTAAGTAATCGCGAGCTCTATCATGGGGCTGGAAGTGAAGATTCATTTCGTAGTCTTATATTCCAGGGAGTTATTCCTTCCGAAATCGGAAGTGCTGGAAGAGGCCTTTATGGCGTAGCTCCAGAGCATCTTAAATTTGCGCAGAAATGGTCGAAGCGACGATCAGGCGTAAATAATATTGTTGTTGCACTAAAATTAAGCCCACACGCAAAAATAATTGATACGACTCGAGGAAAGGGAAAAAAACTTTTTAGACATTGGCTTTCAGAAAATAATACGCATAGTGAAGATAAATTTGCCAAAGCCTTTGGAGCGGATATTTTGGTGTACTCTTATCCAGCTCCTGGTGGCCGCGCGTTTGTTCTTAAAAATGCCGATATCATTGAATCTCGACGTGGCGTTTTTATCAATCCAAGACCGCTCACAGAGCTCATCTCCGAAATCGACAAACTAAGAGATCAATGGAATATCGCCAAAGAAAAGAAAATTTCGATGGCGCTCCCCATTTTGCAAGATTTCTTGATTACTCCCCTTTCAAAAAACGAAAGAAACTACCTTTTTAATATCTTACCCCCAACACTTATTGCCGAACTCACTTCAGAATTAAATTCAGAATTAATTCTACGTTATTTAAAATCAGAAGCTCTTTCTCTCGCCCAATATTTTCTGAATGACCGAAACGACAAAAAAAAATGGAATCTTTTTCTTAAAATTCTTAAGTCAAAAAATACTAAGCTTCGGATAGAAGCTATCTATAAGCTCATGCATCAGAATCAAGAATTATGGCCTGAGGCCGTCTCGCAAGAAATCATCCGCGCGTTGAATGATCCAGACCACAAAGTAAAAACGCCAGCGATTCAAATTTTAAAATACCAAAAAGAATGGTCACCTGAAGTCTGGAAGCAAATCATCGCCATGACAAAAATGGATAATGCCTATATTTTTAGATATTTGTCCGAAAGTATTTCTTCCAGACCCGAATGGCCGAAAGACTTTTGGGATGAATTTCCAAATATAATGAAGAAGGCTGAGCCGCTTATCCTTTCAGATCTCATACGCTTACTCAGATCTAAAAGATCATGGCCAGCCGAGGTCTGGAAAGTTATTCCCGATGTATTTGAGAAATCTCCGAATAAATTTGCATGGCTGCTTAAAGAAACATTTTTTTGGCCTAAATCTTTTTGGAAAGAGATTCCAAATTTATTATTGTATGCAGAACCTGAAGCAAAACGACCTTTATTAGAAGTCGCTCTTAAAAAACAACAAAATTGGCCTCCACACATTTGGGCAATGATTCCAAATCTCTTAAAATCTGAGCCCCTTGACGAAAAACAATATATCTTTAGAGCATTGGAATCTCACTCTCCCTGGCCTAAGGAGGTATGGAATGCGGTTGTTCATTTAATAAAAAATCTTCCCGATAAAGGATCCGACAAACTCAAAACTGAAATTACAAACGCTCTTATCGTACAAGGATGTTGGCCCAAAGAGCTTTGGGACCTCATTCCGATCCTCTTAGAAGACGAACTCTATAATTATAGTAATCAGTTGTATCAGGGTCTGAACTTTAACCCACGATGGCCAAAAAGCTTTGTGAAAAAAATACCCAAACTTCTTCTTAACGAAAAAACTCGGAGCGCGATGAAGTTCACCATGTTTGCAAACAACATTAAAATTGCTGGCTGTACGAAAGCCATAAACGATGCCCTTCGAAAAATTGATAATGAAGAGGCTAGGAAGTGAGCTCCCTAGCTTTGCCCCCCGAGCGAAGTCGTAGCCACGGATAAATTCGTCGAACCCGACGCCAAATCTCGGTGTCTCTTCGTCACCAGACGACTTTCGCCCTTAAGCCCCTCATCCAACTGAAGCCCTAAGCGATAGCCATCAACGGCCTCAACTTCGATGATTCCATCGATATGCATCCGATTTGTCTTAAATAGTGGCAAAGCCTTTGCATTGGTGCGGGCAGCTTCCCAATCTTCAGCAACTACGAATAAATCTTGATGGGCCTCAAAGATCCCCTGAGACGCCTCCGGGTAAAAACCACAGTGCACTAAAAATAGCTTCATAGTGCCTCCGACCTAGACCAGATCTTACTTCCTTCTTCAAGCAATTTGTCCTGCAATTCACCTCCAGTCTCAGTCTTTAAGGGCCAAATACGCCTCAAACCAGCATTGAAACTTCAAATGCGAATCTTTAGTATATCCGTGGGTTTACGTTAAGACGTAGGCCCGCCACTAAATAGGCGCATAGAAAGGGCCAATTTGGAATGAAGACTTTAACTGCTCTTGAACAGCTTCCGATCTTTACCACGCAAATTAAATGGTTTTTGAATTGGTCGCGAAAAAATGCCCTCTGGCCCCTACCTTTCGGAACGGCCTGCTGCGGAATTGAATATATGGCCGTGGTCGGCTCACACTACGACGTAAGCCGTCTCGGCGCTGAAGTCGTCCGGTTTTCTCCTCGCCAATCTGATCTATTAATAGTGGCCGGTACAATCACCGAAAAAATGGCTCCGGTCCTCCGCCAAATTTACGAACAAATGCCTGAACCCAAATGGGTGATCAGCATGGGAGTTTGCGCGAGTTCAGGTGGATTTTACCGCGCCTATCATACAGTTCAAGGAATCGAATCAATTGTTCCGGTCGATGCCTATGTACCCGGTTGTCCCCCCACTCCTGAGGCTGTGTTTCAGGCAATCATTAAACTTCAAGAACGAATCGCAAAAGGTGACACCCCCTCGCAACGCCTCACTGCTAAAAAGCGACAAGCTCAACAAACTTCAGGCCAATTTGAAGAAACGGGAACTTAAAATTTATGGAATATCATTTTCAGCTCGCACATCAGATCAGAGAAAGTTTAGGCGCTGATAGCATCATCTCAATGGAAAGAGGCGTCGGCAATTCGCACGAGTGTGTGATGACCGTTAAGCCAAAAAATCTTCGCCCGATCGCCGAGTATCTCAAGCATCAACGTAATTTTAAATTCTTAATGGATATATGCGGCGTTCACTATCCGAATCGCGAAGAGAGTCTCGAAGCCGTCTATCACTTTTTTAATCGCGAACAGAATCAGCGCGTACGTCTTAAAGTTCCCCACAAAGACGGCGAAAAAATTCCCAGTCTTGTGCCCGTTTATCGGGGCGCCAATTGGTTTGAGCGTGAAGCATTCGATATGCTCGGTCTTAATTTTGAAGGCCATCCAAATCTTGAACGCATTCTCTGCCATCATAAATTTAAAGGCCATCCGCTTCGAAAAGATTACCCAGCTCGCGGCAATCAAATTCTCGATGAGCCAATGCCTATGAGTTTTGAGCCTCACGAAGCAGCTGAAGATGAAGATCCTCTCACTGACGGAAGAACTCTTGTTAACTTCGGCCCCAGTCACCCTGCAACTCACGGAACCTTTAGAATTTTTGCGGAACTTCAAGGCGAAAAAATAATTCGCGCTAAAGCAGAGATTGGTTATCTCCATCGCTGCTTTGAAAAAATGGCTGAAACCCATAAATATCAGCAGGTCATTCCCTATACCGATCGTCTCAACTACCTCTCTGCTCCCATGAACAATGCGGGCTACTGCCGGGCTATCGAAAAACTTTTGGGAATCGAGATTCCTCCTCGAGCTCAGTATATTCGCGTGATCCTAAACGAACTTTCTCGCGTGATTGATCATCTCGTCTGTATCGGAACCACCTCAGTTGATATGGGCGCTCTGACTACTTTTTGGTTCTGCTTTAGAGAGCGCGAAAATGTCTATGAACTCTTCGAAAGTCTCTGCGGAAACCGAATGCTCACTTCGATCACTCGAATTGGCGGAGTCTTCGGCGATCTCGATGACGACTGGAAGAGACGCTGCAAAGAAGTGATTAAATCTCTGCGAGCAACAATTGCCGAAGTAGATAAGCTTCTTTCAAATAATAAAATCTGGCTCAATCGAATGAAAGACACCGGCTATGTCTCGCAAGATATGGCGATCGATTACGGATTTATGGGCCCTTGCCTAAGAGCTGCCGGCATCGAGCACGATTTAAGAAAATCTGAGCCCTACTACGATTACGATCGATTTGATTTTGACATTCCCACCGCCAAAGAGAGCGATAACTATGCTCGCTATTTTGTACGAATGGAAGAAATGCGTCAGAGCTTAAGAATTGTTGAGCAAGCTCTCAGCAAAATTCCAGACGGCCCCACTCAAGTCACCGATCCAAAAATTGTTCTGCCTCCTAAACAAGAGGTCTATACCAATATCGAAGCCCTCATGAATCACTTCATGCTGGTAATCAAAGGTATTCAACCTCCCAAAGGTGAAGTCTATTCTTATACTGAAGCCGCCAACGGCGAACTTGGTTTTTATATTGTCTCTGATGGAACCGGCTACCCTTACCGAGTCAAGGTGCGACCTCCATGTTTTGCCATCTACTCATCATTTGAAGATGTAATTCAAGGTGGAATGCTCGCCGACGCTGTTGCCACCCTCGGACAATTTAACGTCGTCGCTGGTGAATTAGATCGATAGAGAGGATTTATGAGCGTAAACCCGAAAGTTCCTGAAGTTGTTTTTTCAGAAAAATCTCAAGCTGAGTTTAAAAATATTTTAACTCGCTATGATTCAAAACGATCGGCCCTTTTGCCTGTTCTTCATATGGCTCAAGATGAGTTCGGATGGCTTGCTCCTGAAGTTGTCGACTATGTCGCGAGAATTATGGAATTAAGTCCGGCTGAAGTGCTCGAGGTGATTTCATTTTATACGATGTTTCATAAAAAACCGGTTGGCAAACATCACTTTCAGTTCTGTGCGACTTTAAGCTGCTGGATGTTTGGCTCACACCAACTGATGAAGAGCACCTGTGCGCGACTAGGAATTCGCGAAGGCGAAACAACCCCTGACGGACAATTTACAGTTTCAAGAATGGAATGCTTAGGAAGCTGCGGCTCGGCTCCCATGCTTATGGTGAACGAAACGTATTACGAAAATATGACGCCCGAGAAACTCAATCGGCTTGTCGCCTCTTGCAAAGAAGGAGAGCCTAAAATCCCATGATCAAACAAACTTCACATTTTAAAAATATGCGGCCAATGGCCATCGAACAAAAACCTCTCGCAAGCGAAAAACGTGTTTTGCTCGAGCATGAGTTTGTTCCTGATATTAATAAGATCGATATCTATAGCAGCAAGGGCGGATACGCCGCACTTAAAAAAGTTCTTCAAGGTAAGATGACTCCTGAACAAGTAATTGAAGAAGTCAAAGCCTCAGGCTTGCGAGGTAGAGGCGGCGCCGGATTTTCAACTGGCCTTAAATGGAGTTTTGTTCCTAAGAATGATGGAAAAAATCATTACCTGCTCTGCAATGCCGATGAATCTGAGCCCGGCACTTTTAAAGACCGCGTCTTGCTCGAAAAACTTCCTCATCTGATGATCGAGGGAATGATCATTGGCGCTTATGCGATAGGCGCTAAAAAATCTTATGTTTATATTCGCGGAGAATATACTTACCCTGCCCTCGCTGTAGAAAAGGCAATTCGCGAAGCCTATCAAGTCGGAAACCTCGGCAAGAATATTATGGGTTCAGGTTTTGATCACGATATGTATGTGCATCGAGGAGCTGGAGCTTATATTTGCGGAGAAGAAACCGGACTTATCTCTTCGTTAGAAGGCAAAAAGGGAATGCCCAAACTTAAGCCTCCGTTTCCGGCTGTTGAAGGCTATCTTAAATGCCCAACAGTAGTGAACAATGTTGAAACTCTCGCTTGTATTCCCTGGATCATTAATCACGGCGCCAAAGCTTATTCACAAATGGGAACCGAAAAAAGCAAAGGTACTAAAATGTGGTCAGTGAGCGGAGATGTAAATCGCCCGGGAGTTTACGAAGTCGAGCTCGGCGCTCCTTTTTCTGTTTTGCTTGAAGACTGCTGTGGCGGAATGAAGAACGGCAAGAAATTAAAAGCTGTTATTCCTGGTGGATCCTCTGCCCCTATCGTCACTGCTGAAGAAGCCTATGCGATGACCCTTGATTATGAGTCAGTTGCAAGCAAAGGAAGTATGCTCGGATCAGGCGGAATGATTATTCTCGATGAGACACGAGATTTGGTTCCGGTTTTGCATAATCTGGCTGAATTTTACGCCGATGAATCTTGCGGACAATGTACACCATGCCGCGAAGGAACCGGCTGGGTTGAAAAGATTCTTCATAGCTATATCGAAAAGCAAGCTTTGAAGAGCGATCTTCAACTGCTTGAGACCATCTCCAATAATATGATGGGTCGAACTATTTGCGTGCTCGCAGATTCAATCGCAATGCCCGTGCTTAGTTATATGAAAAAGTTTCCGGGAGATTTTCAAAAGTATCTCGACAATGTGAAAGCAAATCAAAGGGTGGGACTCCATGGCTAAAGTCACAATTAATGGAAAAGAATTCGAAGTCGCTGCAGGAAAAAACCTAGTCGACGCCTGCGTCGAAAACGGAATCGAAATCGCTCACTACTGCTATCACCCAGGCCTCTCAATTGCTGGCCAGTGTCGTATGTGCTACGTCGAGCAAGAGGGAAGCCCCAAACTTCAGATCGCTTGCAATACCAAATGTAGCGATGGCCTAAAAGTGACGACCAATTCTGATCGTGTTAAAGACGCAGTTAAATGGAGCTTAGAGTTCCATTTGATTAATCACCCAATCGACTGCCCTATTTGCGATCAAGCTGGTGAATGCGGGCTTCAAGAATATTATATGAAGCACGGCAAATATAAGAGCGATATGCATGAAGAGAAAGAGCTTAAGCCTAAGGTCATCGATCTTGGCGATAAAGTTGTTCTCGATAAAGAACGCTGCATCCTCTGCTCGCGCTGCGTTCGCTTTACTCGCGAAGTTTCAAAGACCAATGATTTTGGAATTTTTAATCGCGGAGATAGATCAGTGATTGGAACCGTTGATGATCAAGCTCTTAAAGGTAACTACCAGGTTAATACGGTTGATATCTGCCCTGTGGGCGCTCTTACTTCAAAAGATTTTCGTTTTGAGCAAAGAGTATGGTTTTTGGAAACAACGGATTCAGTTTGTTCAGGCTGCTCTAAAGGCTGCAATACTTCGACACATCATAAAAAAGGAAAGCATATTTACCGCTTAAAACCTCGCTATAACGAGCAAGTTAATCAGTGGTGGATGTGTGATGAAGGGCGCCTCACTTATAAAGATTCGAACTTTGATCGCAGACACACACACTCTAAATTAGGCGGCGTTGATTTGCCCTATGAAGAAGCCATTCAAGCTTGGGCTGCTGACACAAGAGTATTAGTCGGCACCGAACGCACTGAAGAAATCGGTGTATGGATAACTCCACATCAAACCAATGAAGAGCTGGCTGCTGTCGTTGAAATGTTTTCAAATACCCTAAAGACTACAAAATTCTTTAGCGAAGATATCGAAAAAATTGTCGCTGAAGATAAGGTAACTGATGGATTTTTAAAGCGATCAGACCCGTACCCCAATAGCAAAGGGTTCTTAAAAACCTTTAAAGATAGAAAAATTAAAGTGGGCGGAATCGATGATCTTGTTAAAGCTCTTGAAAAAGAAGTCATTACTCATTTGGTTGTGATTTCTCCTGAAGGCGAAAGACAGCTAGTGGCTTTGCAAAAAATTGCTCGAGCCCTTAAGCCCTCACATTTTATCTCCGTTTTGACTCCTCAGAAAGCGGCGGTCGATACGTTCCCGCAAAGTTTAAGCTTGCCAACATTAAGTCATTACGAAAAAGCCGGTACGGTTACGAATCACGCTGATCTGACACAAAAATTAAAAGGTGATTTTAAAATGTTTAAAGAAGCGCGTTCATTGATTGAGATTTTAAAAGATCTCGCAGCTGCTCAATCCAAGACTCTCGACAATCGCGAAAGGATGGCGAAGTAAAAATGGCAACTCTCGAAAGCAAATCATATCTGATCGGCATCTTTAAAGGCCTTATCATTACGGGAAGCCATTTCATTAAGAATCTCTTGGGTATTACGAAGCGTCCGACTATTCAATATCCTGAAGAAAGACGAAATTATTCTCAAAAATTTATGGGCGTTCATGTTTTGACCAAAAAAGAAGAAGGCGATATTGCCTGCACCGCCTGTATGCTTTGCGCCACCAACTGCCCTGCAGAGTGTATTCACATCGTCGCTGCAGAATCTCCCAATCCCCGAGTTGAGAAATATCCTGCAATCTATGAGATTGACCTTTTGCGTTGTGTGTTTTGCGGCTTTTGCGAAGAAGCTTGCCCGGTCGATGCTATTCGAATGGGCCGTGATTATGAGATGGCTGAGCTTTCGGAGAGAAATTTCGTTGTCGGTATCGACTACCTTATGAAAAGACCTCAACTTGAAGGCAAGAACATCTCTGTTTTTCACGAGCCTAAGAAGATTGTGAAAAAAGCGGTGGGCGAGTAATAAACGCCAGCTCACTTCGCCTTCAAAATCTCATAGGCCTCTAACGCGCCTTCGGGGCTTAAGCTGATATTAAAAAACTCAGAGCGCTCACAGAGATTGGTAAAGAAATTTGGATCCGCGTTTGCTCTCTGCTTTAAGGTAGAGAGCAAATTGGCATCCATATTCTCAATCATCGCTCTCACCTGAACTCCATTTAACCTTTGAGGCTTTTGAGTTGTTGGTGAGGACTGAGTCGGACTATCCGGATTTCCTCCGCCGGTTTGAGGCGTATCGGGTTTATCATTACAGCCCGATAATTGAACCAACATAAAACTAAGCGTGATTAATAATAAAATTTGTTTCATTTTTTTCCCCTTGGATCAATATTTTGAAGTAATTGCCATTCTATGGCTTGAGTGTTCAGATACAAAATAGGAATCAGTGCTCGAAATCCTCCTTTATACACCTCACGAATTTCTTCAAAGGTTTCTGCGTGCAGCGTAAGTGTAAAACCGAAGGCTCTTCGAATCATAGCGTTCATTACTTGTTGAAGCCATCCGATATCACGCACTTCGGGTGCAGCCACTTCGAACTCGGCACGGCATTTAATACGCTGAGTTTCATCCACTCGAACTAAAGCACAGCCTGACTTCGTCAGTTCAGGTAGAAAATTAAAATCGACCTTCAGATCTTGAATATCTTGAATCCGAGATCTAAATCTTATTTCTCCATTAAACTGAGCATTGTGTCTTTTTACTTCTTGGCGCACCCGATCGAGTAAGTTTTTAAGTTCGGCAGGCTCTTTCTGAAAGATCTCAAAAAAACCAATCCATCTGATTTTCTTGGCTCGCTCCGCTTCTTTTGTATTTGCGTGATACAGCTCGATTCCTTCAAATAAAATAGGCTTAGGAATTCGCTTTATCTTATACATCTCTTTTAAAGCACGAGCATTGTTCTCACACAGTCCCATTTTAAGTGCGCACAAGATTTCGATATAATTTTTGCCCGAAAGACCAAAGGCTTCGTCAGATACTTTGCGAACTTCAAAGGGTCTTACGGCAAAGCCGGTGTCGGAATAAACATCGACTGCCGAGGCAGAAATCACCACAGAAACATCAGGAAATGATTTCTTAAAAGAACTAGAAAGTGGAAGCGCTGTAGGCCTTTGATCAACACAATAGTGCTGTCGCGGACTTATGAATTTCATGCCCTTTTGAAAAGCTGTTCTGCAGTCAAACGGAAGCTTCGTGCGTTCATCAAAAACGGCCTTATCAAATTTTACCTCCGCTAAAATAGATGAATCAAATATTGCCGCTCTTAAATCAGAGAGTGCAAAATTGGCTCCTGTTAAATCCGCTTTCAAAAATTTCGCTCTTTGAAGATTTGCACTCGTGAAGTTGGCCGTTTTTAAGTCAACCGACTCAAATTGAGCTCCTACAAGATTAGCTTTTGAAAAATTAACCTTAGTCATCACGGAGGCTTCAATCTTAAGACCTCGCTGAGATAGTCTACCTTTCACTTCGAGGTACTTCTTCTGTCTTGCAAAATTAATCTCAGAACTTTCGCCGCATTCATCGAGATTGCCAGTGTTTCTCCCCTCTTTGCCTGAAGAGTTGATGCAGAGGCCTGAATCCCAATCATAGCGATAGCCAAGATCGACAGCAAAAGCCGATTCGATGCAAAGAAATGCAATCAGTATTAGCTTCTTCATAAACCCTCCACTACTCTGTTCTTAACTGGGTGATCTCAAACTGGATCGCTAGCGTCTCTGCTGTATCACCAAAGTAACTGAGATTAACCGTGGCTTCGGGAGTGTTTTTTACGCGCACCTGATAAGACTGCAGGAGTTCTTCTCCGTCAGTGCTCTCGAAGTAATTAGCGAAAACCTTTGCAATCAGATCTTTTCGCCAGATATTTTCGGGAACCGATTGAGCAAGCATTTTTACGCTCGCCTGATTGAGTAAATCAGGAATAATATTCTGGTCTATAAAATCAAGGCTCTTATAAAAAACATCAGGCTGCATGAAAGTTTTAAGACGAGTATCACCTGTTCGACTGAGTGCAATCGAGTATACCATCGGCTTTTTATTGATAATGACATCCGATATGCGCATCTCAAGCGGACGCTCTCCTACCAACTGAACAGAGTTAAAGCTAAACCCTGCAGAGTGCTTGATCGAAAGCAAAAATGGTTTGGCATATGAAAAACAAGAGGCTGAGTTTTTCTCCACAATTGCTTTAAGGCGCTCAAGTCCAAGCTTAGCAATCGGGGCAGAGCGAATCTGTGGTACTAGATTAGCCCCAAACTCTGTAATAAATACCTCTGCCTCCGGATCTTCCTGAATAAGGTCAGTGAGGGTCTTCAAAAATGATTCAGAGATACTCATCGAAACGCGACTTGAAAACTGTGCTAAGTCTAAAAGTCTTTTTCCTTCGATTATATTCTTTGAAAGATCTTCTGAGATCGCACTGCTATAAAGGCCAGGGGCTGGAACCAGAAGGTTAAGAGATCTTCCGTCTACTGAAAGACTGCTCTGAAGAGCACCCCTGACCGGTACAAGCACATATTGGTTTGAATAAAAATCTTCGCTTCGATATTCGCTCGGCTTTTTCTGAGTTACCAGTGACAGAGCCTGATAGGATTTTCCGTTTGTTTTTGTAAGATAGAGCAATCTCGAGTCGGCTGCTCGGACTGAGTCGGCAGCTGCAATCGAGAGAAGACTCATAAGCGCTAACTTCATAAAAAATGCTTTAGACAAGTTCATTATTAATTCCTTATTTGTTCTCTGTTGTTACAGGTTGATCTGATTTATTTGCTGCGCGAGGATCTAAAATATCAAGCGCGACACAACCATTTGAATCAGCTTTAGGATGGTATTTAAAATATACTTCGCTTAGAGGATCGCAGGCCATGACACATTTTTGCTGCGCGATATCAAATCGCTCATAAGAATAGCAAACATACTTATGACTTGGATCTAAATGATCAGAAGTAATATTACCGGCTTGAAAATCAAGATCACTCGAAAGCTCAACAACTAGATCTTCTCTGAGATCGAGTTCAATGCTTTCTTTGATCTCTGATGTGGCTCGAGACTCATAAAGAGTATATTTAGGATCTCTTCCATCAACTGAATCAGCATGCTTAAAATCTCCCACCCTAGTGAATGCTTGATTAAACATTCGATCAAACAAAACCATAATGCGGCTTTTAAAGGCTTCTGTTTCGGTGAGACCTAAGCTGATATCTTCAAATTTATAGATCGAGCAGAATGTATTGATATCCAAATTCTTTCGAATGGTATTCCATTCGTTATTTGAGAATCTCTCTTCGCGACTAAAAAGACCAGTGCGTCTATAGATACTCCACTCCTTCACTGTTCGATTCACGACTTCTCTAAAATTTCTTAAATTGCAACGCACTTGCATATTGATCGGTGATGTCTTAACGGGAATTTTAAAAGAGACTGTTCCTACAAATGCGTTTCCTGCTTTTTTAAGAAACATATTCTGAAGCGCGGGCTCAAGGTCATAGAGAGAGCCGCGAATACTTACCGAAAAAAGAGCCCCCAGTGAATGCAGATTGCCTAGCCATCTGGGTACTAAATAATCTGTGCCACTTGTTGTATGTGCAATGCTCTTAGCGATCTTCTCAATTTCTTTTTCTTTCAGGGTAGCAGGGGCCTCACCTTTCTTTGGCTCTGTCGAAGAAGTTGTTTCGCTCATTAAGTTCGGATTAGAGATAAGGTCAGAATCGCCTGATCCAAACTTACTGGTGACGAGAAACTGCATACTTCCGGTGCGAACTGGCGAAAGCTGAACTTGCTCAGGATATACCTGATACTTCGCTGCTATAATTTGGCTAGCCGCAGAAAAGCTTTCGTCCGAATTCACCATTTCAGGTGTAAGCGTCATATTATAAACGACTCGATGATTAAAAATATTTTTTCTCGAAAAAAACAATCCTTGCGTTAGCATGGGAATACCTTCAGAAGTTTTTGCTAGCGAGATTGTTCGAGGCATAATATAGGCAGTCAAACATTTCTCTGGCTTCTCTCTGTGAAGATTTTTCTCTCTGCATGCCACAGCTCTCGTTTCGTTTTCACTATCGTCAAAAATCATCAGATCTCTAACGAGGGTGGGGGGATAGACTTGGTGTCCAGCTCTAACTTCAGACCCCAAACCTAGCAGCGACAAAGCTGCTAGGAACGAGATTTTAAGTTTGTATGTAAAAGACTTCATAAAATTCCTTTCAATAATTTTTAGTTTTCGCTCGATCCAAAAGCTGGTTGGCATGATTTAGTGGCAGGATTATAAACTTCGATTCCTGGCTCACACATATCAACACATCGGCCTTCTTCTTTGCTGAATTTGCCCCACATATCGCAGACAAATTTGATATTTTGATCGAGTTGAGTGATATCGACACCGCCGCCGACTACATCAATGTCTCCGGCATGATTGCGCACCACTTGGTCTTTAAGATCGATTCTAAAAGTTCGATCTTTTTCGACTGATGCATACTCGACTTTCATTTTGAAGAGCCCGCCTTTAGCGTTTCCATCAAGCTGCTTTGGCAAAGTGGGAAGCTTCTCAAAAAATGTTTCAACCATTTTTGTAGTGAGCGCATCCCAGACTTTTGATTCATAACCTTCATCTTTTTTTACCTCGATGATGGCATTTTGATTGTCTCGAATTTTATCAATCGCAGCTTTGATATCGACAGCGGCCCAGAATCCCGAATAACTCAAATGAGTTTTTAGACTTGAGAGAAACTGATGAATATTGACAACGATATGGCCTTCAAACGGAATATGAACACCGCGAAATCCATAATGAAGGGTTCCCACAAAAGCATTGCCGGCTTTATTCATCATAAACCGACTCATTGCAGGCTCCCCCATAAATGCATTACTCTTCATCACAACTGAAAATCGCTGATTAAACGAATGCATATCTCCCGTCCAATTTGGAACATCAACCAAAAATGGCGCAGATATCTGAGCTTCTTTTTCTGCTTGGCCGTATTTTCCCGTGACGGAGAAAGACACATTTGTAATCGGAAGAGGAACTAAACGAGCATTTTTACCATGCTGTCTTTGCAATTCTACCGTGGCATCACGCACATCTTTATCATCAAGTTGAGCTTCGAGGGTAAGATTATAAATCGTCGTCGAAGCACTAGGATTAAGTCTGTTAAAAAACAAACCGTGATTGATCATTTTAGCATTAGTTTCAGGGTGCTGAGCGATCATGATCTGACGAGGAACGTAGTAATAAAGATTATTGTTTTCGTAATCTCGATACACCGTTACTTTTGAACTCACAGGCGCAACTTCAGGCCACCAGACGGTAGCATGAGCACCGTAAGTTCCCAGTCCAAACACAAGACCCAGGATTATTTTTACAAGTTTCATGAATATACTCCTTTCAAAAGTATTGCCCGCAATCACTTCATGTGAGCGAGACGTCGGTGGGCAATTGCACAGACCGTGCCAAGCCTGAATGCCAAGATTTAAAATCGAGATCAAAAGCAAGAGAGAGGGCTGGAGAGTGTTTTTAGGTCGATTTGAAGCAGATCCATATTTTAATTTATGAATTCATGCCACAAAAAGAGAATCGAATTTTTGTAGGAGTTTTCCAACACCGTTGGAATTTTACGACGCAATTTAAACTTTTGCGGTGATCTTGCCTTTGGCTAGTTCGATCAAGAGTTTATCGCCCATCTTGATATCCGAAGCTTTAGTGACAACCTTTTGCCCCGGCAGAACTCTTACAATGCTGTATCCACGTGCCATGATTGTTCGTGGATCTAATAATCTCAGCTTTTCAGTTAAATGAATGACTGAAGAATGTGATTTTTCGAGGCGATTTAAAATAATTCGATTCAAAAGTTCAGTCTGTGTGCGCAAACGATCTGAATAAGATCGAAGCAAAAGATGAGGAGAATGTTTTCCGAGTCGCCCTTTAAGTATTTCAAATCTAAGCTCTAATGCCGACAATTTCTTAACAAGCGCTCGCTCAAGTTGCTGACTTAAATCATCAACCCGCATCACCGCCATTTGAACACGTGTTCTGACTTGAAGCAGTCGCTTTACCCACTGATCTAACCGATGCAAGATTTCAACTTTATTAGCAACCACAAGTTCAGCAGCGGCAGAAGGTGTAGGAGCTCGTAAGTCGGCAACAAAATCGGCTATAGTAAAATCAACTTCATGACCCACCGCAGAAATAATAGGAATCTTTGATCCAAAGATAGCACGGGCAACAACTTCTTCGTTAAAGGCCCAAAGATCTTCAATGCTTCCTCCTCCGCGCCCTACAATCATCACTTGAATCTGAGGAAAAAACTTATTTAGATGTTGAATCGCTTCTGCAATTTCTTGAGCTGCACCCTCCCCTTGCACTTTGACGGGATAAAGAATGCAGTGAATCCCATCAAATCTTCTTCCTATCACATTTAAAATATCTCGAATCGCAGCTCCCGAAGATGATGTAACAAGACCAACAACCTGCGGAAAAGTGGGAAGCGGGCGTTTACGGGCGATATCAAAAAGACCTTCACTATCGAGCTTCTTCTTTAATTGTTCAAAAGCGAGCTGAAGGGCTCCCACGCCTGAGGGCTCCATCCGCGTGATGAGCATTTGGTAGTTTCCTCGCGGTGGATAAACTGTGATTTTTCCGATCGCAATGACCTTAACGCCATCTTCAACTTTAAATTTTAATTTGGCGTTGCCGCCACGAAACATCACTGCAGAGAGGCTGGCTTTATCGTCTTTAAGCGAAAAATAAAAATGCCCCGAGGGATGAGCTTTAAAATTACTGATCTCTCCCTCAACGGCGACCTCAAAAAACTCCTTCTCAAGTTTGTGTTTAATAAGATCAGTAAGTTGAGAGACGCTAATCGGCTCTTCAGCTGAACCCATAGATAAAGCAGATCCTGGTTTGGTCAAATCACCAACAAAACTCACCTCTCTGCTATGACATATTCGCCTGACTCAAGTCTTGAAAAAATTCAAGACTCCATAAAATTGTCATAGCAACCTGGCAAAACTGCCCGGTGAATTTTTGGCAGTATCGCTTTTCTACCCCCTTATGGCCAATAGCTCAGAAGGCCCCTTAGGTACGATTTTTGCAGTATTTCTCCTTAGATATTAGGTCAAAGGAGACTTATGAAAAACAGGGGAATTCTTTTAGCAGCAGTATGTTTGAGCCTCGTTTCAGCCAATGTGTATTCAGCAGGTAAAAAAGAAAAAGCAAGATCTGTGAAAGCGAAACCAGTTAACGCTAAAAGTGTTTTAGGATCGCTTCCTAAAAAAGAAGAAGCCACAGAAAAGCAGACAAAACAAGAAGTCAAGGCGGCGGTTTCATATCAGAATGATCAGGTAGCTCGACTTAAGACTTCTCTTTCTGAACAAATGAATGGTCTCAATTTACGACAAAAAATCAAAGCCCTCGCACAACTTGCCGAAAACGGTAGTGAAGATATCACTCAATTTTTAACAGCGCGTAAAATTCAGCTTGAATCTGAAATTAAAACGTCACCTCCTGCTATTGCTCACGAACTACGAGATCTCAAATTTGCGATCGAAAAGGTTTTAGCAATGAGAACAGCGAACCGAATAGCTTCAAGTCAGGATTAAACTAAGATAAAGGAATACAATTCTCTTTGGCCTTATGTTCGTAAATTTCACTTAAATAAAAGACAATCAAAGTATTGATGAGTGGAAGCTTTGAAACCAAACTTTCTGGGTCAATTTTTAGCAAGACCGGCTCGATAAGCCCCTCCGAGATACAAAGCCAAACGCAAAGGCGAATAATCTTAGAGACCGCTGACCCCGAGAGAAACATTCCCTGAAAAAACCTCTGCATAAGAGCTCTTTCATCAAAAAGCCCACGCTGAAAATCAAACAAAACCTGCAAAAATCCAAGCGAAAGAATGGTCCAAGAATCTTCATCAAGCTCAGCAAAAAAATCTTTCAGAACATAGATCGTTTTAGATTTAAACGAAATAATAAACGGGGTCGAAAGCTCATCGACGATTTTAAAATCAAAAACTTTGCTTACTGAATAAGATTTAGAAACCCGCGCCCAGATCCGCTTAGCTTGATCATAAAATTCATGGCTTGAAATATTGCCATGAGCGGTTACACCGTGAATATCGAGATACTTTGCAAAATGACTAATCGACTCAACTTGATTGAGAGATTCTGTAATATCCCAGAGTTCATAGCGCCTCTTGGCTTCGTAATGAACAGGTCCGCAGCGACCTTCGAGTAAATCGCCATAGAAAGACTCCCAGAGCAAGAGCGCTCGATAATCGTAGCTTGCCCTCATCTTAAGAAGTTCACGATGAAGTGGATAGATCTGGCTTGCCTTCTCGATAAATTCTCTTCTTAGGTGTCGAATTTTAAAGACTGAGTCTTCAGTTAAAAGAACTCTTAAGATCTCGTAATTAAGCTTAGAAGGAACCGGACTTTCTAAAATATGATCAACTAAAAGGCGTTGAGTTTGTTCAATTGCTCGAGCCTGAAATGCTCTCTCAAGTAGTTTAGAAAGAAGTACTTCTCTATGAACAGGCTGAGCTCGATTCCATTGATAGCAATTGACAGCCCAGGCACGATCGAATTTCTGAGCGAGAATAAAAAGATCCGAAAGCTTAGCACAGGTATTTTGATCGAGAGCGCCCCACTTAACAAGATGCTCATAAATAGTTTCAAGCTGAGCACTCTTTGATTGAATTTGGGCAGGAGTAAGCTGCGCCATTAAATTCAAGAGCTTATGTCCCAATCGAATCTGATCATTTAAAATTGGAGAGAGCTCTAATTCTTGAACAAAATACTCAATCGATTTTTCGATTTGTCCGCGGTTTAAGTAAAGCTCCGCCAATAAATCGCTGCGGATATACTCTGTTGAAATGCTTAATATGGCTTGCTGAATCTGGGCTTCAGGACGCTCCAAAATAAGCCTTCTTAAAATAGTTTCCTTCGTTCTGTCATCGGGAACCAAAGTGGCTGCGGTAATCAAAAGCCGATCGAGTTTGTGCTGCTCAAGCTTCTCGATATAGGGGGTCCACGGAAAATTTGCCAGATCTCGCAAGCGTGGCGCAAATCGCTCACACTCTTTAGGATCTAAATCCCAGCCTACTTCGATCCATCGCCATTCGGCAGCAGAAAATCCACTTGAGTCACGATGAGAGAGAGCGTCCAAAATACGAGTCGTCCAACGAGCAAAGACTTCAGGTCCTACTTGATTCTGAGCTTCCCAAAGCGGGTCAAGATATTCAGCTTGAATAAGCTCCAAAGGAATCTCCGCTAAAACGAATCGAGAAAGTAAAACCTGCTGCTTCTCGACCGGAGTTAAAAATGAAAGCGCTTTTAGCAAATCAGTCTTCTCTGTCTCAGAGCCGGGAACAAAAACCGAAAGTTCACGTACTAAAAATGAACGAATCGCTGGCGAGTTCGAAATAAAATTTTTATTAAGATCTTCGATCACCCAGGCGACGGGAATGCTCGCGCGAGCAACAGCAAATTCATAAAAGCTTTGCGAACAACCAGAGGCGCGCAAACGATCAAACCAGAGAACTTTATTGGAACTTCTCTCAAAAGCTTTCTCAAGACTTCTTCGAACTACTGAAGATTCTTTTTCTTGTTCTGGCCACCGACGCGGATCTTTTTTTTCGGTCTCTCTTTGCCTAAGAGACCACAGAAATAAAAATCTCTCTTCCATCGGAAATTCTTTAAGCCCCTGCGAAAGCAAACCAGGATTTTGCTCGATTCGAATTTGCCAAAGACCTCGAGAATCCGGATCTAAATCATCGGGAATCTCTACGAGCTCACTGGTGCTCAAAAATTTATCCCAAAAAACTACAAAGCGCGGAGCTTTTTCAGACTCTTTTGAAAAAAGAATCTCGCGGGCTTTTTCGATCGCTCTCGGACTAATGCAAGACTTGACCCAGAAATTATACCCCAAGATATGAGCAGTGATATGCGAAAGATCATACTCAATCGCTTGAGTAAGAGCAGCCGCCCAAAGTGGTGAAGTCAAATGCCCCACTTGAGTATGAATTGATTTAAGCAAAGTTAGAACGAGCTGGCCGTCTCTCTGCTGATAAGCTTGCCGCATCTTACTCATGGTTTGCGGCGTAATGATTAATTTTGACAGCTCAGAAATAACATTTTGCGACCAAGGATCCGAAAGAAATTCTTCGTAAAGTTTTTGGGCCGCTGACCTATCTTTCATTTTGGTTTCAAAAACTTCTGCAAGATTAAGCGCCATTTCAGCGGAGCGAGGAATATCTTTAATTTCTTCGACATCTTTAATCGAAAGTTTCTGTAAATGTGGCTTCAGTAGAAATGAAAAGTACTGCGCGTTCTCTGTCGATTCTTTAATAAAATGAATCAGAGGTGTAACTCGACCTGCCTGAAAACAATCATAGAGCCGAAGCGATTTAGCGCCTTCAAAAATCTTTTGCTGAGGGCGCTTACCCATCTTCCAAAGCAAAATATACGCAGCCTCTTCATACTTCGGATCATTCAACGCAATCTGAAAACAATCGATAGCTTTAAATTTATCTTTAAATTGAAGAAGCGAGATCCAACCTAGTTCCCAGGCATGACCGGTCCGAGAAGAATAGTACCGTCGCAACTCTCCCCAATCTTGATTTCTAATTAATGCGGCCTCAACATCCACTTAAATTTTATTGTGCTTAAAATGGAGCGCGTTGTCATGCCTTAGGTCGCGCGGACTCTCAGACATCAGATATCTTAAAAACAAAAGGGATTTGTCTTATAAATTAGTTATAACGCGTTTAGAGCCCTATTTCTTCGTTTGGGCCTTCAGATAGTCAATTGCTTTGGCCAATTGATAATCTTCTTTTTCAAGAGGAGTGAACTTACTGGTATCAACAACCTTCTTTTTCTTGGTGGCGTCTTTGGGATTCTCAACAAATTCCTCAACTTTAACTTCGTCAGGCTTCTCTTCTTTACCAACGATATGGCCCGGCAAATCTTTTTCGCGAATTGAAATTCCCTGATCTTCGAGAGCAGGCACAATTTCGTCCGGGCTAATTCCTAAACCCTGAATCTGACGATTCTTTGGTGTATAGTAGAGAGCAACCGTAAGTTTAATTCCACTTCCATCATCGAGTGGAATTACGTTTTGAACAGAACCCTTTCCGAAGCTTTGAGTTCCTAGTATGTGAGCTCTTGGCGGAGTTTGATCTTGAAGGGCACCCGCCACGATTTCACTCGCCGAGGCACTTCCGCCATTGATCAAAAGAACGATCGGATAATTAGGCTCGGTTCCTTTGGCGACAGCAAATTTTTTATCAACCTGAGCTTTATCTCGTCCTTGAGTGTAAACGATAAGTCCCTTCTCTAAAAAGAGATCGGCGATCTCAACCGCTTGTTGCAAAAGTCCGCCCGGATTATTTCGTAAATCGAGAACCAATCCTTTGATTTCCTTTTTATCCGCAAAGTCTTTAAGAGATTTGCGAACTTCTTCAGAACTTCTCTCTAAAAACTGCTTAACTTTGACAACCGGAAAGCCTTCAACTTCTTTTGAAGTGACGCTCTTTACGTTGATTCGAGCTCTTTTAATTTTAAAAGGCATCAAGGAATCTTTGCCTTCTCGCTTAATCCAAATTTCAACAGTACTGCCGGGTTTTCCTCTCATTAATTTAACGGCATCAAAAATAGAAAGCTTATCAGTGGACTTATCGCCGATTTTGACAATGATGTCTCCTGCCTTGATTCCGGCCTGAAATGCCGGAGTATCTTCGATGGGCGAAACAACAGTGAGCATTCCGTTTCGTTTTGAAATTTCGATTCCCAATCCACCAAACTCACCCTTTGAGTCTGACTGCATTTCGGTAAACTCTTCTCGATCCATGAATGCAGAATGCGGATCAAGCCCTTCAAGCATTCCACGAATTGCACCTTGAACCATCGCTTCATCTTTTGGCTCTTCAACATAAGTGCGCTTAACCAGATCGTAAACTTTTGCGAAAAGCTTGAGCTTTTCATAGACATCTTTGGACTGACTCTCAGAGAGAAGAAATGTCCATACTCCACCTAAAAAAAAGGAGAATACAGACAAACAAGCTACCATTAAGAATGTACGTTTCATTTTCAAAGTCATATCACCTCTGTTTTTTAGAGATCTTCGCTCTAGAACTTGATTTCTGCAAGAATTCAAGTTCTTCAAGTTGAAGCCTTAGAAGGCTCTCTTTTTTTTCTAAAGATTGAGTTAATTCGTTCGCTTCATCCTTTTTTAATTCAACACGACGAAGCATAAGTTCACGATTTGAAATAAGCTCAAGCGGCTCACGTGCTATTTTTTCACGGACTTGAAGTAGAACCAAATTGAGATGCTCTTGCTCAACCCACGATAAACCTTTTCTCATCGGCGGAAAACTCGGCCAACTTAATAGCGGAGCTAAAATTCGTGAAAATCGAGATTGAAACTCCTCTTCAAAAACTTTGAGCTCACTTTTTAAAAACTGATTCTGCTCTTCAAGAGCTTCAACCTCTTTTTTTGTAATGCGAATATCGGCCTCTAGAGCTTTAATTTTTTTTCTCACGTTCTGAACATCGGAATCTTGCGAACTGCGAGCAGCATCAACTGAAGTATTCGAGAAGATAACTAAAGCCGTAGCCATTAAAAGCCCAAGTCTCATCCTAAAGGCACTCTCTTGTATCGGTTATAAAATAAAGTAAGAGAAATAACGCTGGTTAGTGCAATCGCCATACTCACAAACCCCACCCAGGTCGCGTTTGAAATCTGGATCCAATCCCAAATAAAAAAGCTCTGAATCTGTCGGACGGCCATAATACTTAACGCAATTGCCAAAAGAGATGCGAGGGTGACTCGAAAAATTTGCCCCCACCATAAATTTAAAAAGAGAGGAAGTGGCTTCGCTCCTAGCATTTTCATCAAAGACCACTTCTGGTCTTCGATCGTCGCAATTCGTTCTAAATTAAAATAAAGCACCAGCGATAAAGTTAAAATCCATAAGCCTGAAAAAATAAGAGTAATAACATCGATAAAACGTTTAAGCGCTAAAGGCGGCTCATGAATCACTTGGCTTTCTACAAACGATGAGGTCTCCTTAAGCGAATTTGAAAATGCTTCAAGCTGAGAAACTGTAACTAAAGCTGACGAAGGAAAAAATTTCGAATCAAGTGGCTCCACAAGATTACGAAGCTCGGGATAAGTTTTTGCCAGTCGCGCTCTATTTTCGCCAGGCCGTAAAATCTGAAAACGCACGACATAGGGAGATTTCTCAAGAAATTCTTTAAACGAAGTTTCACCTTCTGGTTTTAAGATAACCGAGACTTGAGCATTCTTATAATCTCTTAAAATAGTTTGGTTAAGATGATGCGAAATCCACAAACAAAGCAAAAGAAGCCCGCCCAGTATAACAAAAGCTGTCATGAGTCCTGCTTCACGCATAATTGACTTCATTTTTTTTCTCCTACAGTCGATTCTCTTCAAGGTTTGAGCGACGAGCTTCAGATAAAGCAGCTCTGGTCACTTCTTCAGCACTTAAAATAGTGAGTTTGCTCATCATATAATCGGCGATATGATAGCGATCTATTTTGGGGTGAGCAAATTCAGGAGGATTATGTGTCGATATAAACACAGTTGCTCCATCTTGAAACTGATCCCAAAGTAAATCCATAATGTGTTCTGCCTGAATAGCATCGAGATGAGCTGTGGGTTCGTCAGCCAAAATAAGCCTTGGTTTGCGAATAAGAGCTCTTGCGAATTCAGCCTTTTGACGCTCACCACCAGAAAGCTCTTTATAAATTGAAGTCGCGCGAGGTCTAAGCCCTAAATTATCAAGCCAATGATTAACTCTCTTTTCAATCTCAGCTTTAGAAACTCCGTCAATAACTAGAGGAAACGCAATATTATCGAAAACTGTTTTATCAAGAAGACCTCTGGGGTGCTGAAATACAAAGCCGATCTGTTTTAAGTGGCGAGGAGAGTGCTGAGTGAGCCTTTTTCCTAAAAAAACAATCTCTCCCTCAGAGGGTCGCTCAATTCCACACAGCATCCTAAAGAAAGTTGTTTTTCCGGAGCCACTAGGCCCTGTCAGAATAGAAAAAGTTCCGCGCTCCAAAGAAAAATCAAGGTTCTTAAATATTTTATGCACCCCAAAATTCTTACCGACTCGCTTAAAATCAAATAGCATGATTCATGCTCCTTTAAACTTCAGAATAATCGGGCGGTTATCGTTGCCAACCCTTTCATCTAATGTAATCATTTTTCATTATGAAGAACATCATTTTGCAAAATCTGATCTCAGAAGTTTCTGCTGGTTCATTGAACCCACTTGATTTGATTGCTCAGGCCGGATGGGTTGTAAAAGGAGTTATGCTCCTTCTTCTTCTGGCCTCCATCATTAGCTGGGTTATTATTTTTTGGAAGTGGTGGTCATTGCGCGATGCGGCAAGAGATAATATTCAATTTGCCGACAGCTTTTGGGCTGCGGGAACCCTCGAGGGCGCTTCAAAAGCTGCCAAGAATTTTCCGGGAGCTCCCATGACGAGAGTTTTTGAAACGGGCCTTCAAGAATTTAATCAAATAAAAAATCTTAAACTTGAGCGCGGCGATACTGTAGAATTAGTTGAATCGAACATCGCTCGCTCGCTTTCAAAAGCAGCTCAAGTTGAAGCTGATGGACTCAAAAGTTATTTAGCATTTTTAGCGAGCACCGGAAGTACTGCACCTTTCATTGGTTTGTTTGGAACTGTATGGGGAATTATGACGTCGTTTATTAATATCGGAGCTACTGGGGCAAGTAACCTTGCCGTAGTTGCCCCTGGTATTGCTGAAGCACTTATTGCAACCGCGATGGGACTTTTCGCTGCTATTCCCGCCGTTCTCTTTTATAATTTCTTTGTAAATAAGATTCGAGCTCTACAGTCGTCGATGAACAATTTCGCCTCTGATTTTCTAAATACGGCTAAGAGAAATATTTAATCGAAAGAAGGCTTTGTGGCTTTAAAAACGCAAAATTCTGAAGATGATTTTAACCACGAAATTAATATCATCCCTTTGGTTGATATCATGCTCGTCTTGCTTATTATTTTCATGGTGGCCGCTCCGCTTATGAACAACGCAGTCGACATCAAACTGCCCAAAGCAAAAACCAAAGAGAGTGACGCTAAAGAAGAAAGCGTTTATCTTGATATTAAAAAAGATGAAACCATTATGCTCGGAAAAGTCTCAGCCAATCTGGCTGATCTCACAGACAAATTAAATAAGACTTTTGCTAACCGAGACAAAAAAGAAATTATTATTCGCGCTGATGAAAGAGTCATGCATGGCTTTATCATTAAAGTGATGGCGCTGGTCCAAAATGCTGGAATTTACAAAATCTCTTTTTTAACCGAGCCGACAAAGTGAAATGGCAAAGGCGATTGTCTTATCCATTCTTCTCCACCTCGCTCTAGTAGCGGGACTTATTTGGGGGGATAAGCTCTACCTCGAGTATATCAAGGCAACTAAAAAAGATATCCCTATGATTAGCGCAGCTCTTTTAATGGATAAGACGTATGCGCCCACTGATACGGCAATGAGAAAAGGTGTATCCGAGAAAAATCTGCCGCCGCCAAAGCCTGTCGCTCAAAAAAAAGAGAATATTCCTGAAATTAACAAAAAGAAAAAGACCGCAAAAAACATCTTAGATCAGATTCGAAAAGAAGCACGCGAAGAAAACAGGCCCGCGCCCAAAATCAATAATTTTCCTACACATGAGAAGGGCGAGAAAAATGCTTTTGGAACAGGGGGTTTAGGAGATCGAGTTTTAAGTCCCGCCGAACAAGCACTTCAAGCCGCAATGCGCAAATATTTTGAACTTGAAGGGGCAGCAACTTTTCGAAAACAATTTCCAAATGCTAAAGGCTATATCGGTATTAAACTTGTGGCTGTGGGTAACCAGTTTGAAATTGCCTCTCTTGTCTTTCATGAATCTACGGGATTTAATGTTTTAGATCGTAAATGTGAGCTCGCTATCAGGCAGGCTCTTCATCAAGAAACTTTCGCCCAAGACGTCATACGCGAATTGGCGGGCAAGGAGACACCTGTTATATGCAAACCCTAATATCTATTTGTTCAAAAATTTTCTCACCTGCTTTGCACTTTTCTTTATTTGTCATTTTATGCCTGGGCATAAATATCAAGAGCACAAACTCGCAAAGTGTTACTTTAAAAGAAGCTCGCGAAGCCGCGTACAAAGTTGCCATTCAAGCATTTACTCGATCGGCTGAAATTCCTGATCTGGTAAGAGCGAGCTCAGATCTTGAATCAATGCTCACCGCCGATTTAATTTTTTCGCGATTATTTAAAGTGATTCCTGCTGAATCATTTTTAGAGCCTAAAATTACCGGCCCCATTCAAACGTTAAACGCTGATATCTGGAGTCAGATTGGTGCTAATTTCGTTGTAAGAGGCAAAGTCAGTCTGAAAGGTGGGCAAACAATTCTTGAAGGTTATGCTTTTGAAATTCCCTCAGGCCGACTTGTGATTCAAAAAACTTACCGCACGACGAGAAAAGATATCATGGGCCTTGCTCATGAGTTTGGAGACGATATCGTTGAACTCGTCACTCAAAAGCCCGGCCTATTCTCAACTAAAATTGCTTTTGCTTATGTTCCTCCTCGTGGACGAAGCAAAGAAATTTGGGTGATGGATTTTAATGGACGAAATCCCTACCCCCTTGTTCAAAATGGCCGAACTAATTTAAGTCCTGAGTGGACCAAAGATGGGCGATATGTCTACTACTCATCATCGTCAATGATTGATTGGCATATTTGGAAGACCGATATTTCTGGAAGATCAACTCAGGTAACAAAATTTAAAGGCTCTGCACTTGGACCAGCAATGATGCCAAACGGAAAGGAATTCGTCGCTTCACTTTCAAAAGATGGCAACTCTGATATTTATCTTTTAGGCCTAGATGGCAAAGAGAAAAGAAGGCTCACGGCCAAGCAAGGAATCAACGTCTCTCCCTATCCCAATACAGACGGAACAAAAATTTGCTTTAGTTCTGATCGACTCGGAAATTTGCATGTCTTCGCCCTCGATTTAGGTTCAATGGAAGTTAGTCGTCTCACTCGCGTAGGAACAAAAAATGATTCCTGCGTGTGGGGTGCTGAGAATCGAATAATATTTTCGGGTATGGATACAGACCGCGAGTTCGACTTGTTTTCGATGGACGATAAAGGCGAGATGATGTCGCGTATTACTTACGATGCTAAAAATAATGAAAGCCCAGCGTACAGCCCAGATGGACAGCTCGTCGTTTTTAGCTCTGCTAGAACTGGCAAAAATCAAATTTATATAATGAGAGCTGATGGAACCCAAATCGAACCCATCGAACTCCCTGGAGACGCCTCTCAGCCCGCTTGGTCCCCTCGATTAGGGTATTAGGTGACTCTATCAAGGCCGATTTTATTCAGCCTTATCTAAAAAAATCTGGCTCATCGATTGGTAGAGCACTTAGAGTCGCTGGATGGGCCGAGTTGCTGCCGTCGATATTGGGTCGAATTCAATTTTGCTATGTATTGCTGAGAGGAATTCTGCTGGCGGGGTTGATATCCTTTTTGATGAGGCCAATGTTACTGGGCTTTCTAAAGGACTGACGAGTGACGGGAAGATTAAACCTGAGCGTTTAGAGAAATCGCTTTCTGTGCTTTCACACTATCGAGAGCAAATTGAAAAGTTTTCGGCAAATGAAATTCAGATTGTTGCTACCGAAGCTTTGCGTAGAGCAAGTAATGGTGAAGAAGTGCGCAAACAAATTGAGCAAACAATGAGGCATCCTGTACAGCTTATCTCGGGCGATCGTGAAGCTGAGCTTTCTTTTTGGAGTGTGCAAAAAGATTTTGCCGATCGATCGGCTCTTAAAATGGTTTTTGATATTGGTGGAGCAAGCACCGAACTTTGTTTGGGCAATAATAAAGGTGTTCAGCAAAAAATTTCTCTTAAAGTAGGAAGCGTTGTTCTTTCTGAAAAATTTGGATTAAAAGATATTTCGAAACCAGATGAAGCCTCTCAGTATGTAAAGGGTCTATTAGCGGAATTGCCTTGGAAGGCGGCGGCATGTTTGGGATTTGGAGTGGCCGGTACGATTACTACTTTACTTGCGATGGAACACAAGATCAGCGATTACTCTCGCGATAAAGTGCACGGCCAATCAATTTCAAAAGAGAGAGTTGTTTTTTGGAGAGATCAAATATTAAATCGATCGACTACCGATCGCGCAAAATTTATCGGACTGACACTCGATCGAGCTGATGTTTTCTCAGGCGGGCTCTGCATTGTCACTTCTCTTATGGAGCACTTCAATTGGGACAAGATTGTCTGTATGGATTCAGGAATTCGATTCGGTCTCATTTACGAAATGCTTGATATTTAAAGTGTATTCAAGAGCACCGAAGAAGGCGGCGTCTTAAAAATATGGCATAAAAATTGCATGTTTGGTTGGCAAAGGATGTCAACAAATGACGAAAATCTATCTTAGCACTTTTACCGTTTTAACTCTTATCTCTAACGCATTGGTCGCCGAAGAAACCTTTGCCAATAAAACCAAAGATACTGCCCCAGAGATATCTAATGTAATGACTTTAATTGACCAAAAAAATAAGGAGCTCACAGAGCTTTCGTTACATATAGACTCTGTCAATACATTTAAACAATCGCTGATTCAGGAGTCTGGACGAGTAATTATGAAGGCAATCCAAGATGGAGCTCCTTCCGTCGTCGATACATTGATGCAGTCTCCAGCTTACCAGAAGATTTATGCAAACCTTGATAGTGAACTCCAGCAGACAATCGAAAAGCAAAAGAAATTAAGCCTTGAAATCGACTTTCTTCAACAATTGGCAGCCAGAAAATTCGTAAGTCATATGCTCACAAATCAAACGGCGCAGGCGAATATACTTGGCAGTAGTTCTATGAAATCCGCAGCTATCGAAATGCCTCGCGTAAATCGAAGTTCTCGAACAACATTGATACTTGCTCCTGAGCAGAGCTTCAAAGTCCAGCTCATGGAATAATATTCGCTCACTGGCATCTGAGGGTTGAAGTTTTACAGAAAGCCGGAACAGTAGACTTCCCCAAGAAAATTAAATCGCACCAACGCCGATAAAGAGATGCCCCACAGGCTCGTCTTTTTCGCGCTGAATGATAAATCCGTAGCCGATTTTGAGAGGACCTACAGGCGTATTCCATCTTACGCCCGGACCAGCACCATAGCGCAAATCCCACGGCCTAAAATCCTTATTCGTTAAATACGCATTTCCGCCGTCGAAGAATCCAAGCAAATCAAATCCGGCTATGATGGGAATATTAAGTTCGGTTTGAAAAAAGAAATAGGAATTTCCACCGTCTCGCTCAAGTCCATCAAAAGCTTTTGGATTGATAGCGCGCTGACCATAGGCCCGAACTGTCGTCTCGCCACCGATTTCGGATCTCTTTTCGACCGGAACTTCTTCTGAAGGGCTATAACTTTCTGAAAATCCTAAACCAAAATTTAACGCGAAACCGATCATTTTGCGTTTTTTGATAACGAAGAGCGGTGAGAAAACTTCTTGCCGCATCGAGGCCTGCCAAAAATGCTCTTCTCCTCCTAAGCGAGAATCAAAAATATCAAAACCCCATCTCGTTCTAAATCCTTTGCTAGGGTTAAAAGAATCATCGAGATAATCCATCACAATCGCCTCGCCAATACTCGTAAACCTTTTTGAGTCAGCATCGCCAGGAGCTGCTGGAATTTTAATATTAAACGGATCTGAAAACGCGAGTTCGTACGCCGTCGTAAAAATCCAATGTCGGCTCAAACGATAATCAACTGCAGCAACAAATCCCCTCTTTTCACCGAATCGACTCTTCTCTTCTTTAAAATGGGTAAAGGTGAGACGTCCGTCGATCGGCAAAGTAAAAAGTGAGGGTTCAAAATATTCAATACTAATTCGCCTTTGAATAAATGGGGTAGACTCAGGATTAAGATACTCGGCCGGATCGGGAGTTGATTCAGACTCTAAACGTCGACTAGCTTTTGAATAGAGCGTAAGCCTTCGTGCTGTTCCGCCTATATTCGCATAAGTAGCTTTAAAAACACCCCGAACGCCGTCGATTGTTCCGTAGCCCGGGCCAAGCTCAAATCGAAATCGAGAAGCTTCTTGCAGATCAACCAAAACATAAACTTCGCCAGCCTCAACATCCTTCTCTAAAACTTGAATGTCGACACTTCGAGCAATACCCAAACGAAGGACTTGAGAAACTGAATCTTTAACAGCTTCATCTTCAAAATAATCCCCCCGGGCAAGATTTACTTCGCGTCTGATCACATCATAATCAGTTTTAATAGCTCCTCTGATCAAAACCTTAGCCACTTTATAGCGAGGGCCAGCATTCACTTTTACTTTTACCGCAACGCCCTGCGAAGTTCTCTCAAAACTTCCGTCGACAACTGCATCTAGATATCCTTCGTTTGAAAGAGTTCTCTGAAAATCCTTTCTTAAACGATCAAACTCAACCAAATTAAAAACATCGTTCTCTCGAATTAGATTCCTTAAATCTTTCAGCTCTTGATGTTCGCTGATCTGCTCGGTCAAACCTTCAATAGAACTGCTCTCTATGCGATACTGAGGGCCCTCATTCATGTAAATAATCGGCTTCGCCGAAAATTTCTCATTATTTAAAATAAAATCGACGTTTCGAATTTTAGCATCGAGATATCCATTCTCAAAAAGTCGACTTTCAAAATCCTCTGACAAAATTTTTCTATAATTAATATCCTCATACGAATCGCCAGGCTGAATATCCGCTACCTTTGAATAAATTCTTTTAACATCCGAAACATTTGCGATTCCCACCCATTCAGGCTCAACCAGATGAAAGACTTGACGAAGTCGGGTGTTGATCTCAATATCTTCGGTACCATCTTCTTTTAGATTTTTAATTAGTTTAACTTCAGCTTTAAGATACCCTTCATCGCGAAGTTGAGAGTTCATCGTGTCTCTAATTTCATCTAAAAACCATTTGGGAAACGTCTGTTCACGATCTATAAATTCATAAAGTAATTTTCGACTTTTGCGATGACCGGTAAACCGGATATCCATCGGATAGGCTTCTTTGATTCTCCACGAAAGCTGAACCTTATGAGTCTTTGGATCAACTTGTAAGCTTGGCTTCAAAACTTCGGCGAAATAAAAACCTTCTTTAAAATAGATTTTCAGAATTTTTTTGGTGTCATTGTCAATTTCAGAAGGCAGAAAAGGTCGACCGGCTTTATTGACAATACTATCTAGTAAAGTTTGCATTTTAATTCGGTCAATACCAATAAAAGAAATTTTCTCAATGCGATATTGCCCCCCACTCGATACTCCGATCTTCAGAACTGGAGTCGAAGTATCGATCGACACCTGTGCATCGAGATAGCCGAGGCCTCGAATTTCTCTTTGTAAACACTGAACAATTTGAGAAACACGCTCTTGTGAGATTGCCCTAGGCTCATACCGTGAAACACAAACTTGCTGAACGTCTCCCATTCTAGAAACATCATCACCTGCCCATTCAACATCTTCAAAAAAAAGTCTCGGCATGACATTAACGGCATAAGTGGACGTTTCGGGAATCCAACGCACATCTACTTTTTCGTATTTCTCTGTCACGATTAAAAGTCGCTTTGAAATGGCTTCGTATTTAGGATCGAACTCATCTCCCAACTGAAAAGGTAATTGGGAATAAACAAGATTTGCCTGTTCTTTGGGAGTAACTTCAATAGCCTGAATAATAACCTGAGCCTCAAGAGCTTTAGCGAAGAGAAAGCAAAAAAAGAATATGAAAAAAAATTTCATTTTGTTTTTATTCGAACTCAAATCTAAATCTCATATCACCCCCGAAGTCGTCGGTACTTTCACCTTCAATACTTCTCCAGGCTCCGATCAAAAAAACTGTTCGATTCAATTTATACTCTAACTCGACTTTATGCCCGCCCGAAGCTGATAAAAAATTAGAATAATTTAAAAGGAGCTTATTTCGAACAATATCTGTTCCTAATGTCAGTTGAAGCTCAGTTCTACCAGTTTGCTCATAGTACGCTGGCAAAATTGAAAATCTTTGAATACCGAATTCTCCAGAAAAAGATTCTATACGGTCTTGTAAGCCCCCTGTCGCCAAAGCAATCCCCGCAAGTGAAGCTGATCGGGTCGGATCTTGCTCACGAATATCGGGGTCAGAAGGTCGGTATCCGAGCGACAGTAAACTAATAATATCTTTTTCAACAAGCGATGCATCGTCTGAAGAGTATTTAATTTTTAAATTGTCAGCATCACCCAAAAATTGGAGAAAAACGCGATACTCAGCTATTTCAGTATCGGCTCGAATATCGTAGGTGGGAATATTAGAGGCTGCGTCATTAAATTGAATTGATCCCGACCGCACGATAAACTGACGGTTGTGATAGTAAAATTGCCCCCTCACAACTGAAACGCTCCCTCGAATACGTGGATCTCCAAGTGTTCCCAGAACATTTATATTGAGATTGGCAGCTCCTTCGGCAACGTTATTTCGAACGGCAAAAGGCTCCTCGGTTTGCAAATGCACATTCAATTTATACATTTGCCAAAAAGAAGTGTCTTCAGCTGATCGAAAATCAACCCGATCAGGCTTAAGAGCTTTAAATAAATCAGTCTTAGTATCCATTCTTCTTCGATAAAGGCCGTCTCGTATCGAAAGATTTCCTGAAATATCACCCTCGGTTTTTCGCATTTTTAAAACGAGGGGGCCCGAGGCTCTAAACTGGAATCCCTGGCTAATTTGCAAAAGAGTATTATTCAAACTTACATCTACCTGACCCGATTCTATAGCACCGGCTACCAGTTTTAAATTTCCTCGAGCAGAAAGTGAGCCCTCTCTAAAATCCCCTCTGAACTCTTGAAGTTCTAAATTCTGCCCTGAACTTTTTATTTTTGATTCAACGTTTCGAATAAGAAGAGGGCTATCCTGAAAAGTCACCATTCCATCAGAAATATTTAAAGCTCCTACAAATCCGTTTGTATCCCAGCTTCCCTGAATACTCGCCAAACCTTCGCATCTAGAGAAGGGCGGATAAAGCGCAGCGATCGCCCTCAAATCGAGCTCACCTCGTAAATCAAAGTTAAATAAATTCTTTCTCTCAAAAAAGCCTTTGGCATCGAAGACTCTATCTTGCGAACGCAACCTAAGAAGAGAAAACTCCAATCGTGGCGAAATAAACGATGAACCTGAAACTTTTGCGACCACAGGATCAAGAGATTGTAAAACAGAACCTGATTTTATAATTGAAGCTTCAGAAATGCTCAGCTGGCCAGAGTAACGTCCTATCTCATTAACTAAGCCCACCAGAATATTGGCCTTAGGCCTATCTTGAATAAATTCAAAATTTCCGCTGCCTGCAATTGGAATTTCTAAACGAGATGATCCCACCCCCCTAAAAAGAGACGATAAATTGAATTTTGAAATATTCAGACTTCCTTTAGAAATTCGAGCAGCAGAAGTCTGATTAGTCACTCCATTTAGGTTGAGTGATTCACCAAAAAGAGAAACAGAATACGCTAGCCGATCTCCCAACCATTCAATACTAGCCTTTGAGTCTTTCTGAGAAATACCGAACAGACTCATATTATAGAAATTCATTTTTGATTTGAGTGAAGGTGCATTACGGCTGTAATCCACAGAAAAATCTGCATTGCCCTGCACGGCAATGTTTTGATCAAAAAGATAAAGTAAATTGCCCAGTTTCAATTTATTTCCTTCAAGACTTAGATCGACTAAACCTTGAGGATCAAAACTCATCTCCCCCACGATTTTCTCTGAATTTTCGCTAAGGCTCATCTCGACTCCGTCGAGATACATATCTCCACTAGCTGATGCCCACTTTGCTTTAGCCACTCTGCCCTTCGTGCGATCTTCTCTTAAGCTCCAATCATTTACCTCAATATTTCCGGAGCCAATCGGATGTCCGAGAGGTCCTTTCAACGAAGTTTGCACTGCAAAATTTCCGTGGAGAGATTTAATCCACGATTGTTTCAAATTAAGAATATCAAACAAAAATTGAAGATCTATATTGCGGCCGTCTAGTCTCAAATTATAAAATTGCTCCGGCCCTGTCTTGGGAAAATAAATTCCACCGATCAAAGAAACTTCATCCGAAATAATCGGGGAACCCGAAAGAATGCGATCCGATAAAATTAAGTGACCTTTTACATTATGAAAAGACTGCTCGTTCATCTGAAATAATTTAAATTTAGGTTCGGCTTTTAAAACCATCCGGCTCCAGGGCCCTCCGTAAGTTCCCTGAAGAGAACCATCAACCTTTATTTTTTTTCCGACCAAATCTCCAAATTCACCGATCAGAACAGAGTCCCACTGCAAATTAAATTTATCTTTATTCCAACTAGCTCCCCCACCTAACCGGCTATCTCCAACTTCAACATTGGCTGTAAACTCCCCTGACGTTCCATTAAGCGAGCCTTGAGCAGCAACGTCGACAACCGGTAAACCAAAACTATAAAAATCTGTGGATGGAGTTCGAATTTGATAACCAACGGCATGGAGCTTTGATGAGAATTTCGCACGCACTTCTGGATACATCACTCCATCAAGATCGAATGTTCCAGTGGTTGATCCCCTCCATTTAATCAAATGCTCCGAAAGCAATCCGAGATAATCTCCAAGCACAGCGTCTTTAAGCTTGAGTTGAAATTTTGAAGCCTGGTGAGCTTTAAGCGGAACCGTTCCAGTAAGTTCGACACTCTCGTCCAAATCTTTTAGACGAAAACCTTTAAGTTCCAAAAGAGGATACTGAAGCTTCCACTCTCCTTCAGCTAGCTCCCAAGTCTTATGTTTAAGTTTAGCATCTGCAATTTGAGCAGCACCACTGCCTTCAAGTTTGTTCCAATGCCCTTTTAACTTAAATGAACTATTAAGACGCCCACCCACTTGCCAGGCTTTGGGGAAATGCGAAAGATCCCCTTTTATCTGACCCTCAATATTGAGTTCTGGATCATCCCATTTCTTTAATTCACCCGAAATTTTTAGATAATCTTCACCTCGACGAAGTTCGAGATCTTTAAAATTAATATTTTGCCTATCAAAGACTCCGTCTCTTACAGAAAGGCTTCCATCGAAAGGTCCATAAGAACCTGTTGAAACTTCGTAAAAACTAAGTTTGCCCCCATACGCCACTTCTTTAAGCCCCAAATCAATTTCAAAATTTTCGAGAAGAATTCTTCCTTTGAGTCCCTCGCCGTAAACTTCTCTCTGAGGAAGATTCACACGTAGCTCAACATTGGTAAATTTCAAAACACCGACCGATGTTTGAAACGTTGATGGGATAAGAGATTTTTTGGGTCGAAGTTTTGAGAGCCATCTATCAAAAGTTTTTAAACTATCAAGTTGATACGACAAGCCTTCAACTTCAATAGAAGAAAGTTTAAGCTGACGAAAAAACAAAAGGGGAACCGATACGAGAAATGAGATACCAACCGAAATTCTTTTTACAACTGCAATTGTGTCGGTAGGTTTATGTTCAAACTGCACATCGAAAAAATGAATTTTGGGTTCTAACTGAAAAAGAGAAACCTCAGTCTCCCTAAAAGAAAGACTTGCCCCAAGTTGAGTCTGCGCGACCTGCAAAATTTTATCTCTTAATCCGTCTTGAAAAGTCTGAGTGCGAACAAAAATAGTGATCACACCAAGCGCCAGAACAAAAATGAATATAAGGCTTCCCAGTGAAATTCCAGTCACCCAAGAAAACAAACGAAAAAATCTTCGTTTAAGCGAAACGAACTGTTTTTGGGGGCCATCCATGCCTTTTTAGATTACCAAAGGCTCAAGATTGGCGACAGGAATTTAGAGCTGAACAAAATGTTCCGAATTGCCGCCTAAAGACTGAATTTCAACCTTAAGTTCTGAGAGATTCGAAACCTCTGGCAGTGAGACAATTCCTATGCTTGAGTTCGCTGCTGAATTAAACCATTCGACGATTTCACCGTTAATGATCAGGTCACCTTTTAGCTCCCCTTTAGTGACCACCACTTCGTAAAGGGCTTTTTTGGGTTCAGCCGGATGCGAGCGTCGAAGAAAAACCGCCAAGCTTACTTTACCATCATCGGAGGTCATTTCGAACTGACTGACTTCAAACTTTTTTGTAAAAGAGTCTTGATAAGGCTTCCAACTCGGAAGTGAAAGTTCCGATGTTAAAAGCCTTTTCATCGCTCCAAATGCTCGGTGCATAAAGAAAGCTTCTTCAATCAAGAATGAATTATCAGCCGTAGGAGTATAAATAAAACTTTGTACCGCAAGAGGCACAATTGTCGCTGCCAGCCGCTTAATCAGCGCTTCAGCGAATTGTAGTCGTAGTTTATGTTCTTGTTCATACACCTTATCGGGACGTGAAGATTGCAAATCTAAAAAGCGTAAATAAACACCTTCTTTTTCAGCTCTTGAAAAATCGAGATCAAAAACATTACCTTTGCTTACCCCGCCATCTCGTTTCATGAGTGCAATCAGATCCGAAAATGAATAGCGGCCGCTAAAATCCATTCGTGCCAATTCGGCCGGTAGCTCATAACCCCGCTCTAGATAATGAATCGGCAAAACACCGTCAGCTCCGCGAAAAAATGTTCCTAGAAACGGATTATTGTAAACAAAGGCAATGAGGTTTCGCAAAAGAAGGGGATTAGCTTTGAGAATATCGGCCCGAACGAGATATGAACCCGATTTTTCTTCAATCGCTATGGATTTTGAGGAAAGAGATTTCAGTCTTTGGGTGCACTCAACCTGGGATTCAGCCTCAAGGTTATTCCCAGTTAAAATCACCCCAAGAAATGCCATTCCAATGAGCAAAGCCCGATAACCTCCCACACCCAGACATTTGAAAAACGGCCGAAGGCAACCCAAAACCCTCAGGCAACAATAGTACCCCCCCATATTTCTCAACCCCCAGGTATAGCGTTTCAATAACGCAGAGCACCGTCAAGACTTAACCCATCGCGCTAAGCGAATTTTTACGTTAGCGTTTTACGTTATGGCCCCACATATAACCGTGATTATTCCCGCGTATAACGAAGAAGACGTTATTGATGAATGTTTAGAAAGCCTGACTCGGCAAACTTATACCGATTTTAAAGCCGTTGTTGTCGACGATGAATCAACCGACTCGACGGGCTCAAAAATTAAAGTCTGGGCAGAGAAATTTCCTCATCTGATTGAACTCAAAAAATTTGGAAAAGTTGGCCCGGGCAAAGCTCGCAACTTAATTGCTAAAAGCACTGAATCGCCACTCATTGCATTTATGGATGCTGATTGCGTGGCTACGCCCACCTGGCTTAGAGAACTGGCAATCTGTTATAACAACGAAAAAATCGCTTCTGTCGGCGGACCCCATCTCGCTCCCGCCAAATCAAGTCCGTTTCAATTCGCAGTTGAAAAATTTTTTCGAAAGACTTCTCTCTTTAAGGGCTTTTATAAAAAAAATGAAATCGATGCGGTGGTTGAAACTCAGCATAATCCGCTTTGCAATGTTTCGTATCGATCGCAAGTTTTTAAAGAAGTGGGTGGATTTAGAGAAGACTTGTTTCCCGGAGAAGATACAGAGATTGATTTTAAAGTTATCGATCGTGGTTATAAAATTTTGTACACACCACGCGCCCTGGTTCATCACTATCGGCCCGAGAATATCGATCAATTTAAAAAAGTAATGCACGCATACGGACGCGCTCAAGGAAAACTCCTACGCGAATATGGTGTTCGAAGACCTATTCAAAGACTTGGACTTTTTGTTTTAGGATTCAGTTTTGGAGTTTCAATTTTGTTCATTATTAATTTTAAAATTTTGGGCCTTGCAATAGTAAGTGTCGGCTATTTTTTATTCGCAAAATTTAGACCTCGTTGGAATAATTTGCTTGGAATTTACATTAATTCTTTTCAGTGGTTTAACGGATTGATAGAAGGACTTCGCACAAATACATCTCTACCTCCAGGCTGGAAAGCTCCCGAACAATCCAATCAGCAAAACAAGTCTTAAGGCAGAGATATGTTCGAGATCTCAATGTCGATAATCTAAGTAATCTTTAGAATTATTTTCTTTTAATCGAAACGAGATGTTTTGCCGCCTTGGTAAGGGGAGCTGGAATATTCTTATCTTTCGAAACCTTAATAAGGTCGCGCATATTCAAGAATTTGATAAAGCTCATCGACTGTTGCAGAGGAGACTTAGGATGAAAGCAAAGAGAAAGTTTAACAGGATAATTTTTTGTCCAAGTTGAATTATTTGAAATCACTCTAACGACATCTTCTCCCAAACTTTTAATTCCACAATAGAGGGCAATTTCTGAATCAGTAAGCTTCGGAGACTTAAGCACACCTAAAGCTACGAGCTTATTGGGATCGCGAATTAAAATCTGGCGTGCTTCTTTGTTTCCTTTAAAAGCCAATTTGACTTTGGCACCAATTCCCATTCCTTGAATATATGCCTGTAGGCTCTTGCGTTGCTCCTCAGAAAGCCCAAAAGACAGAAGTTTATCTTCTTGATCTTCTCCTAGGTTCTCCAAAAATTGCCTCTCAAGTTCAGCTTCGTTTTCTGCCATAAGCTCAATTGGAGCTCCATCGGCATCACCAGGAATGCCGATTCCAGAAAGCCGCAAGAAGTGACGAAGTTTGTCAGTATTACTTTTAAGATTTTTCGGATTTGATTCCAAAGCTAATACAAGCTGAGGAACCTCAATAATTCTCTCTTGGTTATTCGAAATCAAAATCGTCAATTTTTCGGAGCAAGTGGGCGCTACCTCCAAAAAAAGTTCGTCGGGAGCAGCAGCATTTAATAAAATAATCTGAAGTAAGTTTTCGTTATCCTTCCAAATTCTTCCCAGAACAAGAAGAACCCATGAAGGAAGCTCCCCCTCAAGAACAGGAAGGAGCATTTTTTCGGGATACTTTAAAAGAGTTTCTTTGGCGGTCTCAGCAAGGTCCGAAAACCCTCCATCGATCATATAACACCATGCCGAAACTAAAATATGTGGCGGAATAGGTGCTGCCCCTTTTGCAATCATGGGTAAAAGTTTTGCTTTTTCAGGATCAAAAATTTTTTTAAGGTCGGGAGTTAGCTCTTCGAGTTTTGGAATACTCATCTTTCTTCTGAACGATTTGCTTGAGTGCTCTAATCCAGAGATCGTCTTCGACTCTCTCCGAACAGCCTTTGAGCAGATTCGCTCCCCCTCCTGTTATGACAACTTCAAATCGAGCACCAAAAATCTTTCGTGCGGCGCTCTTTGCTTGATTAATCATACCACGGACGAAAGCTCGCTGTCCCATCGAGAGGGCAAGACGAGTATTTCTTCCTAACGCTGCACCACTCCAATCTTCAGGATCTGGCTTAACGAATGGAAGCTTCGCTGTAAAAACTTCTAAAGCTTTAGCCATCAAATGGGGCCCTGCAATAATCCAACCACCTAAATGAATTTTCTTTTGAGAATGATAAAAATCAATCGTCATCGCCGTTCCTAAGTCAATCACAACCAAATTACTTTTTGTAAATGTTTGAGCTCCCATAATATTTAACAGTCGGTCAACACCTACTGATGAATAGGCGGCCTTAATTGGAAGATCTTTTAATCGAATCTCGTGAATTTGAAGTCTCTTCTTGAGTTTACTTTTTAATTGAACCGAAAGACGAGGAACAACGCTTGAAAAATATAAATCTGAATTCTTCGGCAAATGTTTTAACAAAACTGTAGGTTTGAATTTTTTACTGGGCCAAGCATGTAGCTTCCCGTGAACTGATAAGACCGCTCTAGAATTTCCAATTTTTAATAAAGCAAAAACCAATTACTTCTCCATTACCAACTCACCAGAATCTATCATTTTAAGTTCCGCACCATTATCGATACATAATCTTCCTAACGGATCGATGCCCTTAATCAAGACAGCTTGCTTTTTACCGTCAATTTCAAAAAAAACTCGATCAAACCTCTTCCATAAATGATTTTCGAATTCGGAAGCAAAAACTCCAAAGCCCAAGTGTTCAAAAATTTTAAAATCCTCGAGAGTACGTGCAGCTAAATCTTCCGCTAAAATATTTTGATCTAAACCAGGGTAAGAATTCTGAAGTAAGGTGCGTTTATTAAGTCCAATGCCAACCACGACTTGAGCATGAGATCCTTGAGATCTCGACTCGACTAAGATTCCACCAACCTTTTGATCAGCAAGCATAAGATCATTTGGCCATTTAATTTTGAGGTTCTCTCTCGCTAAAACTCTGTGGACTGAAAGACCAACGACCAATGTTAGTCCTAAAAGTCGAGAGGCCTTCATTTCACAGCCCAAACTCATCGTGAGCGAACGTCCTCGCTCACTCACCCACTGACGTTCAAGTCGACCACGTCCATTTGTCTGATGATCGGCGCTCACCAAAAACGGAAGCCCTTGTCCTTCATCTATAAGCCGAAAGGCTTCGTCTTGTGTCGAGCCCACTTCATCAAAATGAAAATGATTATACGGCCAATGCGCCATTTGATACGAACAAAGCGCATCCGACTTAACGAATCAATTGATTACTGGCTAAGCTTCAGAATCTCTTCTTTAATAAGACGTTCAGCTAGAGAAGAAAGATTCTTTTCGACCCAGGCTCGAATTTCAACTTCCGCGATCCGATTAATTTCGTCCGTATCCGAAACCGAGACTTGAGATGCTAGACTTGGAGCTTTGGTTGAATGACCCATCGCTTTCGTCACAGTAGATAGTTCAGAATTAAACTGAAGCGTAACCGTCGATTGGGTGTTTTCTTGAGCGGATTCACCTATTAAATTGTCTGCAACAACTTGAGCCGCAATAGATTCTAGTTTTTGACTCATCTCAGGAGAGGCTCGAACGACCGTCGACTCTTCTTCCCTTAAACTCTCAAGTGTCTGCGCTAATGCTTTGGTATCAAAAGGTTTTACCAAGACGGCATCGGGACGAATTCTTCTCTCGCGCGATTCAGATTCGGTATCGTCACCCGCTCTTAATAAAATAAATCTAGCCCTCGCTATTTTTGAATCTTTTCTGATTCTCTCGCAAAGACTAAGTCCATCAATGCCGCGAAGATTTGAATCGGCCATGATGTAGTCAGGCTGAAAACTTTTGGCCTTAAGAAGAGCATCGTCTCCATCGGAAGCGGTGACGATATCGTAAGGTAATCCAGCAAAAGCCAAATTCACTATTTTTTGAATCGCTACCGAATTATCAGCTACTAGAATCTTTGATTTCTTTGTCCCCACTCTAAAAAGATATCTTAGTTCAGGCTTAAAACCGACCCCTTAAAAGCCTCGATTGCTATGTCAAAAATCCAACTCTGCAAGGGGGCGGCGCGCATGGGTCAGAAAATGCACAAATTGTCGCACGGTATCAGGCTTAAAGGCCATAAAACCCCTCTAAAACGGACTTATAAAGAGAGCTCAAGTTGGTACGCCATTTGCATATTACGTTCGTAGTAGACGCCTACTGAGGGATGGTTCCTCATGTAGGAGTTAGTTAACAAAATACAGGTTCAGGTGTAGCGTAAGGACAATTTTAGGGGTTTTAGGGAGAGTTAAATATATGGAAAGAACAGCTACAAAAGATAAAAGAACAGGAATTAGAATTCCCTTACTTTCGGAATCAATTACTTATTTTCAAAATGGAGTTCAGAAGTCTGCTGATATTGGAGATATGACTAATGAAGGCATTTTTATTAAAACTTCGGAATTGCTTACTCCTAAAGCAGAAGTTTTAGTTCAACTCCAACTTCCTGGAGATTTAGGTACTATTCAAGTTGATGCTCAAGTTATTAGAATTAACTGGGCCGTAAGCAAAAAGAAAAATCGTGAGCATATTGGGATGGGCCTTAGATTTGTGAATGTTCCTGCTAATATCAAAAAAATTCTCGATGCTTATGTTGTCTATCTTCGTAATAAACAAATTATCACCGTATCAAAAAGAATTATCGAAGAATTCTTTGGCAACGAAGGCCCCAAAAAAGTTTTTTAAGACTTAACGCTATTAAATAAAAAAGGCGTTGTTATATGAACAACGCCTTTTTTATTTGTAGAAACTTATTCAACTGTCACAGACTTAGCGAGATTCTTCGGCTTATCGACATCGCAGCCTCTAAGCACGCTCATATGATACGAGAAGAGTTGAAGCACAACCGTTGTTAAAAAGGGTGTGAACTCAGGTCGAATTTCTGGAATGCCAATAAACTCGTCGGCTAACTTCTTAAGACTTGAATTGCCTTCAGTACCCACAACAATTGTTCGTCCACCTCGAGCCATCATCTCTTCGATATTTGACACTGTTTTCTCTAAAACTAAATCATTCGGGGCCACGCAAACCACTGGCCATTCACTCGAAATCAAAGCGATAGGTCCATGTTTCATCTCTCCCGCGGGGTACGCTTGAGTGTTGATGTAAGCAATTTCTTTTAATTTCAAAGCGCCTTCAAGAGCGATCGGATATGAAAGCCCGCGGCCTAAATAAAAATACTGGTTATAACTAAGATACTTTTGAGCAATTGCTTTGATTTGATCACTGAGCTTTATAGTCTCAGCAATTTTCTCTGGAATTTCCGCCAAATCCTTCAGAGCAGATTCGATCCATTTCGGACTTTTTGTCTTATGAACTTTCGCTAAGTGAATTCCTAACAGAGCTAAAATTCCAATTTGCGCCATAAAACATTTAGTCGACGCCACAGCGATCTCAGGTCCTGCGTGTGTATAAATGACGTTCTTAGCACGTCTAGCAATAGAACTTTCAACCGAATTAGTAATCGCGAGGGCTTTCGTTTTTCGTCGAATGCCTTCTTCAGTCGACGCAAGAGTGTCAGCAGTTTCTCCCGATTGCGAAATCGCGACTAAGAGCGCTTGAGGAAGAATAACCGCATTGCGATATCTAAATTCAGATCCAAGATCGACATCGGTGTGAATGCCTGCAAACTGTTCAATCCAATATTTTCCAATAAGACCCGAATGCCAAGCTGTTCCACAAGCGACAATGCTAAGCGATTTAAAAGCCTTCCAATCTTTATCCGTCCACTTCAAGGTATCAAAATGAACTCCATCAAATCGCGGTAGAATCTTTCCTCTGAAAGTATCTCGTAAAGTTCGAGGCTGCTCGTGAATTTCTTTGAGCATAAAATGATCAAAGCCATCTTTTTCAGCAACCGCCAGAGACCAGTTCACATGATGCGGCTCGTGCTTAACGATCTTTCCATCGAAATTTCGAACAGTGACACCACCGCGCTCAATGACCGCAATTTCTTTATCTTCAAGAAAAATAAATTTTTTAGTGAATTCTAAAAGCGCAGGAATATCTGAAGCGATAAATTGTTCGTTTTCACCCAATCCTACCACCATCGGACACTGCTGTTTTGCCACAACAATTTTATCAGGGTTCGAAGTGCTCATTGCTGCAAACGCAAAAGCTCCCGAAAGTCGATTCACCGCTTTCAAAATAGCGTCCTCAAAGAGAAGACCGCTGTCGATTCCCTCTTGAATAATATGAGCAATAACTTCTGAGTCAGTATCGGAACTAAATTCATGCCCTTTTTTAACGAGGTCCTGAATTAGCTTTGCATAATTTTCGATAATCCCGTTATGAACAATCACAATATCGCGAAATCGATGAGGATGAGCGTTTTTTTCAG
>CAZRLF010000013.1:25696-50344 GCA_964601045.1 uncultured Bacteriovoracaceae bacterium | reverse complement strand
CCCAATAGAAATCGTACCAGTGATAGGTTGAACCTGAAGGCTCTTCACCAAATTTTCGAGTTTGCCCTCAGCTCGCCTTACAGAAAGATTGGCTTTTCCTCCGCTTCGAATTTCTAGAGCTGCTAATCCAGCTGAATCATAACCCCGATATTCAAGACGTTTTAAACCAGAAAGTACGATCGGGGGACCCTCACGAGAACCTAAGTATCCAACAATTCCACACATTCTTTCATTTTGTGCCAGAAAGACTCTTAGAGGTCGACTCTTCTATTTCTTTTTTCGTTTATCTCGAAACCTCTTCGCACCGTCCGAAATAACTGTTTGATCCGATCTCTCGTAGGCTAGGCCCCCAGCGCCTACGTCCTTGGATATGACAGAACCTGCCCCGACGATAGCACCGTCTCCCAACTTAACAGGAGCGACCAACGAAGTATTCGAACCGACAAAGACTTCTTTTCCGATAAGAGTCGTATGTTTAGAGAAGCCATCGTAATTACAAGTGATGGTTCCGGCACCTATATTAGAATTCTCTCCTATATCGGCATCTCCTAAATAAGAGAGATGACCGGCCTTAACACCCTTTCGCAGACGTGATTTCTTCACTTCAACAAAGTTTCCAATATGCACTTCTTCTTCAAGTTTTGACCCCGGTCGAAGACGTGCAAAAGGTCCGATGGTTGCAGCATCGCCGAGCTCAGATTCTTTAAGATGACAGTAAGCTTCGATCTGAACATTCGTCCCGACTTTAACATCTTCTAAAACAGAGTAAGCGCCGACTCGACTACCCTCACCTATCCGGGTGAGTCCTTTAAGATGCACTCCCGGCTCAAGCAGAGTATCCGACTCTAAAAAAACACTCGATTCAATGCGAATCGAAAGCGGATCAATGAGACTCACCCCCTGCGACATCCAGTACGAATTAGTCCGCCTTCTTAAAACTTCATCCACACGCGCTAGATCTTCGCGAGTGTTCACCCCATGAGCTTCATCCGTTGGGCAAAGATAAGTCGCCACAAACCATCCGCGCTTTCGGCAAAGCTCGACAAGATCAGTGAGATAAAATTCGCGAGAGCGATTCTGATTTCCGATTTCTTTTAAGGCCTCTTTAAGTTGGGCTAAGCCAATCAGATAAAATCCCGTATTGATTTCGTCGATCAAAAGTTGATCAGGGGAACAATCTTTGGCCTCAACAATTTTATCAATTCCGCCCTGAGGATTTCTTAAAATTCTTCCGTAAGCACTTGGATCTTGCACGCGCGTTGTGATAACTGACAGCACCGCTTTTTTTGCCACAAAATCTGTCTGAAAATTAAGAAGAGTTTCACGAGTAAGTAGAACACTATCGCCGCCCATTATAAAAATAGGAGTATTCGGATCAATACTTGATGGCAGAGCCTGAAGTGCTACTTGAACTGCATCGGCTGTTCCTTTCTGCTCCGTCTGGTGAGCAAAATAGACAGCGAGATCTTTTTTTATAGAATCGATACGCGCGCAAACTTCTTCTCTTTGATGACCAACGACAACAACGATTGATTTGCTGATATTGGCAGCTTGATCAACAGCCCAATCAATCAGTGGGCGGCCCAAAGCCGAGTGAAGAAGTTTAGATTTTTTTGATTTAAGTCTCTTGCTCGCACCAGCTGCTAAAATAATTGAAACAACAGAGGGATTCGACATAGCGAAATTACTTACCTGGTGTTGCTAAAGAAGGCGATTCAACAGATTCTGTTTTTTTAGCAGGAACATCAAGCGTCTCGCTAAGGGTTACCTTCCATTCTGAAACCGTGACTTCAAGATAATTATCTTGAGCCTTCCACTCTCCAACGACTGTAAATGTTTTAAATTGCCGGACTGCAGATTTAGTAGAATCAAAATTAACCAGATCAGCTCCAAGGGGATGGTCGGGCACAACTCCATTGATTTTTAGAACTTTATATTGAGGGCAAGGCGTCGTTACACAAACGATGGGTTTATGCACCACCTCGAGACTCCCTTTACCAATCGTTTCTTCAGCTCTGATAGCTTTAAAGTTAAGGCCTAAAAGAACTCCCCAAATGATCAAAAACCCCACTCTTAACATAGCGACCTAATCTTATGTGGTCCGATCTTAAATGCCAACCGCGAGTTTATAAGGCCGGCGAATTTTTAAGACTTCTTGCAACACAGAAAACGCTTACCTTTTTGGCAATTTTTTTAAGTAAATAAGTATGAATTTTTAAGGTCGCCCCCGTTGTCATAATATCGTCAACAAGGAGTAAATGCTTATAGCTTTGGGTTCTGGCAAAGGAATTAAGGCCGATAATTCTCTTAAGAAATTTCTCTCGAGTCTCTCGATCGAGTTCCTTTTGAGATTTAAGAAAGATTCTTCTATCAAAAAGGCCTGGCGCTAAGGGAAGCTGCCATATTGTCTTTAGATACTGAGCCAGTTCTAGAGTCGGATCAAAAAGCCTCTTTCTTTGATTCATAGGGTCTGACGAAGCGGCGACTAATACCGCATCATCGATTGATGGAGGCTTTTCAAGATGCTTCAGTTTAAATTCCTTCCATCGTTCGGGCTTATGATGATTTTTAATATCTAAAATGAGATCTCGAATTCCACCTTCGTATTTATAGCCAATCCAAAGATCATCCCACGCCTGACATTTTTTTGAACAAGGCAGGCACTCACTCATCGTAGGAGCAATTCTTAAGCCACAAAATTTACAGACATCTTTAAACTTCAAATCCTGTAAGCAAACTGTGCAAAGAAATTCCAAACTTGGCTCTCCGCAACCAGAGCAGTCGGGATAAAAAGACTGCAGGGAATTTTTAAAATCAAAAAAAATAGATGGCCATTTTTTCACTGAACGAGCTTTTCAAGGATTCTCGATTCAATGTCAACAGCTCGCTTAAGTTCCGTATAGGGAATGCGTTCGTTTTTAGAATGCATTGCCGCGATTTCGTCTGATGTTAAAAAAAGAGGAACCAAATCAAATGACCGAATGCCCGAAATTCTAAAATATCTTGAATCTGTTAGACCCGGAGTAATGAAGGGAGAAACTAATGTTTGTGGCTGCTCTCTTAAAACGGTTTCGAAAATTTTTGCTTCTGAGCCTTCAAAAAAATCTCGACGAAACGGAATATATTCGAACGTCTCAACTTTAATTGAAAAATCTTGCCGAACCTTGCTCTTAAAGATATCTGCTAATTTTTGCTCAATAGAAATTTTATCTTTATCTCCCAGGTAACGGTATTCGAGGGTGACCGAGACTTCGGAGGGAATCACATTTGGCATAGTTGAATTTGATTCGATACGAGACGGCACCCACCAACTTGTCACCATGGTCTGAAGACCGGTAAATTCAAAAAAAAATCGAGGATAAAGCCACAAAAGAAATCTTTGCCAAATAGGCCTTGTTTTTCTTATCTCCCGAACAAGCTCTTCCATTTCGTGATGAAGAGCCGAGAGACGTGGTTTAAAACTTTGATTTTCATCGTAGAGCTCTTGCACTGCTGAATTCACAACCTCAAGCGCAGTCTGCTTTGATAAAAGCGCGCCGTGTCCGCCCGCCCCTTTCACAGTGACACGGCCCAGCCAGTAAGCTTTTTGAGAAGTAGCAATTGGAACTAAAGTATAAGGAGCGATTTGAGTTTTTTCGCCAAAGCTTCCTTCATTCCAAATAAATTCTGTTTTTGGAAGTGAAGGAAATTTCTCAAGAATCATAGCAAGCTCAAGTTTTTCTAAACTTGAAAGTTCAATTTTAAAATCAGGAAGAGACTTAAAGAAAAAATGCGAAAAAGCTTTTGCTCCACGCTCGTCCCCGACTTCTTCTCCACAATTCATAACAAAGTAGACATCGCGATTTCTTTGTTTCTCAAGAAGACTACGCAGAGCTATCCAGTGAATTACGCCATGGCTCTTATCGTCTATCGCACCGCGGCCATAGAGATACCAATCTGTCTTGCCCTGAACCCACTGGGGTTTAAAGGGTGGATAGTCCCACTCACTCTCTATTGCCGAAACAGTATCTCCATGATGAATGAGCATAATGGGCCTACCCGAACTTTCAACAGTCGCCGGAAGCCTCGCCACGAAGTGAGTACATTTTTGCTGAGGGTCGAGCGTCCACGTCGCTGCTGAAAGTCCATAGTACTGCGCTTCTCGCATCCACATTTTTGCAGCGGCTTGCGTGCCGTTTTCAGGATGATCGGTACGGATCGCAAGATATTCTTCAAGAAGTTTTGTGGCAGGATCCGCAGGCACAGATATGAGCGAAAGAAGAGACGAAAAAATCAACGCAGAGAACATAGATAACAGAAAAGGCTGGTGTATGAGATTAGGTCAAGGTGTTTGTCCGCCTCCAGACTGAAGATTCTTAATTTTATTCATATAAAACTCACGCAGGGCCTGCTGAGCTTTTTCGTGGCTATGGGTGAGTTCTTCAAGTTTTTCTCGATGCTTTTGACGAGTGGATTCGAGATCTTTGATTTTTGCCTCACGATCGAGAAGCTGGGCTTCGAGTTCAGAGAGTTGAAATTTTAATCGCTCCGTCTCAGATTGAAATTGTAATTTTTGCCCCTTAAGAAGAGCTTGCAGTTTGGGGCGAATATTTTGGTCTACCGATCGAGCACCTTCGAGTTGAGCAATTTTATCTTCGAGAGTTTTAATTTTCTTTTTGTAGACATCCACCTCCGTGCGACGATCTTTTTCATCCTGCAGAAGCTGGAGACTGCCCTTCATAGACGAAGGAATCGGACATCCAACTAACATATCGAGAGCATCAAGAAGTGGTGTCGGAGAACTTGGATTCGCGACATAAGAATCGGCTCGATACTGCGAGCGATCGTGATTTAAAAATTCAGGCGTGGGTTGAGACATATAAAGCAAAACAATCGATGTCGAAAGTTCTGCAGCTTTAAGTCGCTCGCAAGTGCTTAAAGCATTTCGCATGTTTTCTTGGCTCTTAAATGAAAAAATATAAGCCTGATGATCCCCGACGGTCACATGCCTTAGAGCCTCGGGACGTATATGATCGACGAGAAAGCCGAGATGAGTAAGAGTTTCTGAAAAAGGAAACTCACCCTCATAATCACAAAAGAGGAGATGACTTGAATCTGATTTCACTCAGAGACAATTATATCTCGGCGTTTGCTTTATCGCTGAGCCGCAGTATTTACAATTGCACTGCGGCGCAGAATTTTCTTAGGCTCTAAAACCTTCGTAGGCTTCTGCGACTGCCTTTTGAGTAATCTCCCCCGCATGAACGTTCAAACCTTTGGCTAAAGCTGGGTCATCTTTCAATGCTTTTCTTAGACCCTGCGCGGCAAGTTTGCGGGCATAAGGAAGAGTTACATTCGTCAGAGCAAAAGTTGAAGTGCGAGCCACAGCACCAGGAATATTCGAAACGCAGTAGTGCAAACATCCACTATCAAAATAAGTTGGGTGTGAATGAGTTGTAGGCTTGGTAGACTCGAAACATCCACCCTGATCAACCGAAACATCAACAGCCACAGAATTGGGACGCATTCGCGAAAGCATCTGTCGAGTAACCAAGCGAGGAGCTTTGGCTCCAGTAATCAAAACAGCCCCGATCAAAAGATCTGACAGCGAAACTTCTTCTGCTATAGCTTCAGCGTTTGAAACCAGAGTGGTAATTCTGCCGCCATAAAGATCATCAAGATAAGCAAGCCGCACCGGATTAATATCAAAAATTGAAACTTGCGCACCAAGACCAATTGCCATCTTAAGAGCATTCATCCCCACAATACCCGCTCCAACAATTGTTACACGCCCTGGTTTAACTCCAGGAACACCTCCGAGCAAAACTCCACTTCCCCCCTTATCTCTTTGCAAATAGTGCGAGCCGATCTGAACTGAAAGTCGTCCAGCAACCTCAGACATAGGACGCAAAAGAGGAAGGCTTCCATCTGCAAGCTCAATGGTCTCGTAGGCAATTCCAGAAATTCTTTGACTGAGAAGTTGCTTGGTCAGTTCGGGAGCAGGAGCCAAATGAAGATAAGTGAAAAGAATTTGGCCCTCCTTCATCATCGAAACTTCAACCGCCTGAGGCTCCTTCACTTTGATAATCATTTCGGCGATATCAAAAACTTGAGCGGCAGTATCTAAAATTTTGGCGCCAGCATTGATATAGAGATCATCAGCAAGACCACTTCCGAGTCCCGCACCTTTTTGAACATAGACATCGTGGCCGTCTTGAACCAAAACAGCGGTACCAGCAGGGGTTAATCCAACACGATATTCATTATCTTTAATTTCTTTAGGAACTCCAATGATCATAAGCCCGTCTCCTTATGCTTAAACATCCACAAGTCGACCTCACTCTGTCAACGAATCTGCCACCGAAAATTTTTGAATTCGGCGAATCTGTAAATCAAAGTCCCAAAACCTTGAGGATCTGAGCTGTGGCATGATTTTGGCAATAATAAGCCGTCATGGGCCTTTTTCTTTCATTTATGATTCTGCCTTTAGCAATTGGCATTTCTTTGACTTTAATGCTTGTAGGGCATTGGGAACATAAAACGTCAGAACAAACTCGACTTGATGCACTCACCCTCTCTCTTTGCCATCATCGTAAAAACTATCTGGGGTCTGAAATTCTTGCTTTGAATTCGGAAGTTAAAGCAATTCAATTGGCGATGGATTTAAAATCTGCGACTTGCTTTGCGGCTGTTGTCGCGACAGGTGGAACAGGAGCACTCGCAGTTTGTGATACAATTCGAGCAGATCTTCAAATCATGTCCAATTCGGGACGAGGTCTTGAGACGAATCAAGATGTGCAGAGAAGTCGATATTCTGAGGAGAAAAATAAATTAATTGCAGATCTCCAGAAGAAAAACAATTTGATCACGAATTATGGAGAGTTAAAGACCCTTCAGTCGGGTCCATTAATTGATGATGGTCTCATGCGTGAAAATCTCACTGGAATGAGACTTACCCTTCAAAATATTCTCGGCATTCAATGGCCGCGAAAATTAGTTTTGAACGAAGGCTTTTCACTGATGAATCTTTACTCCTATGAATTTTACCCTCACCGATACTTAATAGGAACCAATCTCAAACCGAAACCCTGGTCAGGGTTCAATATTCATCAGGTAAAGAATTTAAAGACAGATGCAGCAGTGACTCGATCCGCCTGCGATATCAAAGCAATTTCTGAAAATCACTTTCAAGTGAGACGGCTTAAATGAAGTCGCATCGAGGAACACTCTATCTCTCAACTATCTGGCTAATCTATCTCTTCAGCTTCAGTCTTCTTATGACAGCATTTTTTGTAGGCCAAAGAATTAAAGCCATACGAAAAATGGAAAGAACCCAAAGAGATCTCCATTCACTTCATAAAGAGAACTTTAAGGGTAAGAGATCCTGGTGGCCTCAAATCGCTCAGCCTCAGAAGAGGAATCGCCCCCAAACGGGGCTTCAGCTCACTCAAATCAAAAAGCCCAAGAATCAAAAAATCTCTATCGATTTTGGAAGATAGCAGCTCATTCGTCCGGGACACGGGTGACCCAGATTTTCTTTCCAAGTCGCAGATGGACCTGTCCCAGCCCCAGAGAGCCTCTTTAAATCCTCTATTGAAATCAATGACTTACAAATCTCACCTCCGTCACCAGGGTCCTGGCACGGAACTTGCTCTACTAGGGCTTGAAGCGAAAGCTTCATGAATGAATAGGGAATTTACTAGGGGGAATTTATGAACACTATCAAAACCAAGGGACTCTTCATCTTTGCCACCATGCCCGCAGTTCTCGGACTCCTGTTATCTGCTTGCGGCGGCGGCGACGGAGGTACCAGACTTAACCAATCCAATATTTCGATTGGAATTCAAGACTACGAATTTACATATCCTCGCCAAGGAGCAACGAATGTTTGTACATATCCGACCTTTCAGGTCGCAATGAAAAACTCCGATGCATGTACGCTTTCGGATATCTCCTCAGCAATCGTTGTATACGATACAACCTTAGGCCCAGATCATCCTATTGCTCTAAACGAAGGAGCTCCGTTTTCTTCGGCAGGAACATGTACTTATAAGATCACTCCAAAACAAGCTTTAGGTTCAAACAAAACTTACGGAATCGGACTGTACAATCAACCTGGATCTTCAGCAAAAACCGTGCTTCCCAATACCGCTGAATTTACCACTGGTAGTGCTAACTCCGTTGATTGCGGTAATGGATCACGATTTGTTGTTGAAAATGTTTTTGGAGCATCCAGAGCTCAAGCAACCGAAGTTGAAAACATCGGAACTTGGGATGAAAACGGTGACTATCATTTTGATGCAGCCGATATTTTAAGAACAGGTCTTCGCGGAATTACTTCAAGTATCGTGAGCTTGCTTCTTGGAACTGGAACACTTCAAAACAATACTCAAACTATTTACGTAAAATTTAATGAGCAACCCAATCCTATGACTCTGGTTGGAGTGAATGTGTTTCAAATGAATATCAGCACCGAAAGTTTGCAACTGACTCAGGCTATCTCTGGAATATCAGTTGTGCCCAGCGCTACCGATCCTTATATGATCGAAGTGAGGGCACCTTCTCGAGGATATCCTACTGACTCAAGTTACTCGCTCTATATTGGCCCAGTGCTTAGTATCTCCGGAAAACCACTTAGCCAAGCTGGAGCTTCGAGTGCTAAAGCTTACGTCTCTTTCTTTAGAGTCGGCAGCGAATAGTAAGTTTCTATAGCTTTAGGTTTCTTAGAGCGCAGGCAGAACTCTAAGAAACCTAATTTTTTTGTGTGAATGAGTGAGTGGATGTTGAGGGTTTAGGAAGTAAACCCCATGGGTTGGCAAATGAAAAATCTGCGTAAAAGAAATCTCGCTTCTTGCTCGCTTCTTCTTTTATCTGCCTGTGCTCAAGGCATTAACAACGCAAATCAAACAACAGAAAATATCGGCGCAGTCCTTAACGCCTACGCTATCAGCCCTAAAGATGGGGCAACCAATGTCGCACTCGATCAAAGAGTTGTAATAGGATTTGATCAGCGCATCGATGCCGCCTCTCCTCATGCATCTAATTTTGAAATTTTTACAGAAGATGGAACTCGAGTTCCCTGGGTCGGTGATATCAGCAATCAAGATGTGCCTCAGCAAGACGGAACGACTCTCAGTCAAATTACAATTTTTCCAAATCCTGAATGGATGCCACTCAGAAAATACTATGTGATGTGGCGTGATGGGTCCCAAGATACGAACGACCCGAATCTTCGCGGAATTCGCGCAGACAAAACTCTCGCACCTCTAGCTGCCAATTCAATTTCATTCGTAACCACCAATAATTATATTATGCGGCCTTCAAATCGTCTTGAGGTACGTAGTATTGAGCCGGGAATTATCTATAAGCAAGGTCTCGGCGGCACTGATAACCCTTCACTCGATAATATTTTCTCATCGGGGTATACAAAATCAAACCGAGCGCCGGTAACAATTAAATTTTCTGAGCCGGTTCGCCATCAATCTGAACCGCCTGTCATCACTAAAGAATTGGGAATGACTTCAAACGGATCTCCCGGACGCCTCAACTGGAATCAAGTTCCAGGGTTTGTAGTTGCAAGCTTTGATTCTGATACAGCCATCAGTGAGATTCTTAAAAAAGTTCCGCAGAGATCTCAAGACAACGATAATTTTTTAGAAAGCTGGACAATTTTTATGCGAGACCAAATCCGCGGAAGAGAAATTCCCGGAACAGTTCGCACCGAACTAGGCCGATCACTTCTGATTTTTGAGCCTCAAGCAGACTACCCCGTCGTCAAAAATACAGCTCAAGTCGTTCTCGTTATTGTTGCTGGCTTTACTTCGGTCAAAGGCTTCAAAGATATTCGCGGAGGTTTTGCTCTCGGAGGTTTCGTGCATGTTTCTGATATCGAACTGCCAATAGGATTTAAGCTCCCCAGCATTCTCAATCCTGGGGGGCAGAAAAAATGAAAAAGCTTTGCCCGATTATTATAGGATTTATTTTGACCGCCGGTTGCGCCAAAGAAGAAGGATTTCAAATTGATGAAATTCGACCTGCAGCCATCAATACCATTAGTGCTGTAGGCAGCTATCCTAAAGATCTCGATCAAGGTATTCCTCTCGACGCTGGAGTTCGCATCCGATTTACGGGGCCCATTCGAACTCAATCAGTTGACCATGTTTCGTTTAGAGTGACTGACGATCTCGGACAAAATCTTAATGGAGAATTTTCTTTTAATTCGACATATGACGAAGTGACTTGGTTTAGAAAAGTTAATGGTCAAAATCTAAGCTTAGATCCTGAAACAACTTACCGAGTTCGAGTAAATTATTTGCAAGATAATAGCTCAAATCTTGTGCCACCTTATATTTTTGAATTTAGAACGAAAGATTATTCTAATCCGACGGGAAAATTTCATGTGGTCTATGCCGGACGCCATAACCCCACAGGCAGCAATCCTCCTGCCGAAGATTCAAAATCGATGCGCCTCGGGCCAACGGATAGAATTTATATTCAGTTTTCAGAAGGATTTAACTCTAATTCTCCCACCTGTGATCGTTCAAAGTTTGCAAACGCTCTTCAAGTCATCGATGCCGCTCTTATTACTCAAAACGGAAACGGCCAGGTTAATGGACTTACAGGAAACACCTGCGTTCTCTGTCGCAACACTCCAAACGGAAGAGTCTGCGATACTTTGCAATTTATACCCGATAATCAACTCCCACTGCTCGGCGGAGTCCAAGTCGAAGTTCGCCCCAGCGAAGCGTTAAGAGGAACAAGCGGAGAGACGCTTAAAGAAAAAGAAACATATAGATTTTATGTAATGTTTAATCTGACTTTTTAAATTTTGATTTTCTAGGGGGTACGCAACGAGTGGCCTCGTCCAAGCCGATAGGGAGATTTTAGTTGAGGCTTGTGCGAGGCCCTCTTTTTTTGCAAAAATACGCGCATGGTAAAATTATCAGCTCTCTATACCGGTGACCAAAATTGTATTCTAACTCATGGCCCTTCTGGCGCAAAAATTGAAACGGATGCTCCCGTCGATAATGGCGGAAAAGGCGCAGCTTTTTCTCCAACTGATCTAGTCGCCGCTGCAGAGGCTTCATGCATTCTTACCGTTATGGCGATGGGCGCTGAACGAGAAGGAGTTTCGCTCAAAGGTGCGAGTTTAGAAATCGAAAAACATATGGTTCCAAGCCCCCGCCGGATTGGTCAACTCAATATTAAAATATCAATGCCGAAAGGCGTCCCATCTGCGATGCGCCCGAAACTCGAATCTATCGCTCACCACTGCCCCGTGCACAATAGCATACGTGCTGATATCGAAACCAAAATGGAATTTATTTATCCAGACTAAAGAAATTCTGAGAATTTTAAGTGTACAATATAACAATGCTGTACTCGGCAAGAATCTATAAATCTAGAGATTCAAAAGTTGCCAATTGAGAACTCGATTTGGATTCAGTCTTAAATTTCTTCAGACTTGGCTCTAAAACTTCTTTTGAAAAATCGAGAACCTGCTGCTCAGCATTGCCTGATAATTTGTAAGGCGATTTTTTATTCTTAAGCTTGCCCTTTACCATTGCCGTGCGGATCTCTTCATGAAGTTCTTGTCGAGAAGCGCCTCGCAAGGTTCCCTCCATCATTTCAGCCTCAGTCACAAAATAATGAGCATGCTCATCGAGACGAGTTTTGATTTTCTTCTCATCGATTCGCAAACCCGAAATCAAACGATAAACAGCTTCACAAAGTGCATCAGCCGTTAAAAAGGCTTCGGGCAAAACAACCCTTCGATTACTTGAATCATCAAGCGATCGCTCAAGCCACTGTGTGCCATGAGTCCATGAGGCGTTATGAGAAAAATTCATCAATAAACGAGAGAGGCCAGTAATTCGCTCAGCTAACATGGGATTTTGCTTGTAGGCCATGGCGGAACTTCCTATTTGCTTTTTGCCGAAGGCTTCCATCACTTCTTGAAGATGTTGAAGTAGGCGTAAATCGTAGCTCATCTTTGAAAAACTTGAGGCTAAATTTGAAAGTGCGTTTAAATACCAAGCATCCACTTTTCGCGATAAGGTTTGTCCGCTTAAAGCTACCGGCTTATCAAAGCCCATGCGTTTGCAAACGGCTGCATCAAGGGCACGGACTTTCTTTTTATCATTTTTAAAGAGAACCATGAAGCTCGCCTGGGTTCCAGTTGTGCCTTTGCATCCGAGCGGCACCAATTTAGCATTGGCCGCTTTAAGCTCTTCGAGATCCCACAAAATATCTTGGGCCCAAAGAGCCATGCGCTTACCCAAAGTTACAGGTTGAGCCGGTTGAAAATGAGTAAATCCGCACATTTCTAAATCTCTATACTTCTTCATCTGTTCATTCAAAGTTTCGAGAATCAAAATGAGTTTGGATGAAAGTAATTCAACAGCTTGGCGAAACAGAATCACATCCGCATTATCCGTAATAAAGCAGGATGTTGCTCCCAAATGCATGATGCCTTCAGCCTCGGGAGCTAATTCGCCAAAGGCTTTAAGATGACTCATTACGTCATGCTTAAGTTCGGCTTCAAGTTGAAGAATTCGATCAAAGTGAATCTCATCTTTTGCCTTTTTTAGCGCTGCGACCTGTTTATCGGTGATGGGAAGCCCTAATTTGCGCTCTTCGTCAGCAAGAATTATCCACAGATCTCTCCAAATTCTTGCCCGAGTACGCTCAGAGAAGAGTCTCACCATGCTTGGACTTGCATAGCGAGCTGCTAGCATATTACGGTATTCACTATAGATGTCGTTTGATACTTTAGACTTCAAATTTATTCGGCTCACTCAGATCTTTTTAGTGATAGTCCTTATCTCTACGCAAGCATCTTCCCAAACCTCTACAAGTAAAGAAGATACCATTGCCAAAATCATGGAGTTTTTCTACATCCAGCACAAAGTTCGCTCTCCCTACGACCGGATTACAATTTCAGGCAGCACCGCCAACCTCAAGATATGGAAAGAACTCCCCCCTGAGCCAGATCCTGCCAAAGTTGAGTGCTCTGGCTATCAATGGCTACTTGGTGGGCGCGGAAAGAAAATGGGGTTGGGGGCGTCAGAAGTCTTTAGACAAGTTCCAGATATCCAAAAAATCAACTTAGAGTTTGTCGACGTTGAATTTGACGAAAAAGGCAAAGGTAAAACAGGTCGACTTGAAATGACCCATAAAGAAAAATCCTATCTTTTAATGTCAGTCTCCAAGAACCAAGTGGCTAATGCCCATTCAAAAAATTTAAAGAACGCTCTTAATAAAAGCCTGGCAGATTGTTTAAAAATTGGTCGATCGATCGTTAGAGAAAAGGAAATCAAATTATAATGTTAGCTCACGCCATTTTTTCATTGATCTTAGGAGCGCTAGCTCCCGAACTTACCAGTCAAAATTATAATCTATGGGTCGAGCAACTTAAAAGTCCCTCTCCTGATTTAAGAATCAATGCTCTTCTAAAAATTAGTGAGCTTAAACAGCCCGATTCAATTGCAAAAATGTCAGAACTTTTGACCGACTCAAATTCAGAAGTTCGCTTTATGGCCATTCGCATGGTGGGCAAAACACAAAACCCCGATGCACTTAATTTCTTAAAAGAAAGACTCGATTCCGAGAAAGACCCTTATTTGCTTTCAGAAATTAAACGAAATATCAAAGGCATCGAAGATTACGTTAAAGATCAAGAGAAGCAAAAAGAGATTGAGAAACAAAGAGCCGAAGATAAGGCTGCTCGAAAATTAAAGAAGCCTGCAGCTTCTCCTACCCCTTCCAGAAAACGGTAAAATACTTGTCACCCGCTCAAAAACAAAGACGATGGTTTCTCGCAATTATATATTTTATTGCCATCTGTATTTTGGGACTGCTCTTTGTTGATTTCACCATTTACCCTGCTCTGAGATATTCCCTTTTTGTTCTTAGCTGGGTCTTTATTTTGAAGTTTATCGGCGGGGCTGCTCGTTCAATTTATCTTGAGCACTCCGAGTGGTGGCAAAGACTTTCATCTCTTGATACCTGGATAATTCTTACTCTGATTGTTTTTATTGCTGAGCAAGTTTTAGCTGTTCAGCAAAATCTTGAATTGTTTTTTGAACAATCAAAAATTTTCGGTCTAGTTGCATTGGTATGCTTAGCCCTTGCTCATCTTAAATATTTTGAAACACTTCGATGGAAGAAAGCTCTTCGCGGATACTTCAAAAACGATTCTCTGAAATGGCCAATCACTGAAGCTCTGCGCCGAAATTCAGATAAACGAAATTTACACTTTACTTTTATTGCCCTCATTTTAGTGGTTAGTGTTTTCGTTCTTAGTAAAGTTATTTCAGGAGAAACCTTAAGCCTTTCACTTCTCTTGGCGAGCAATGTGTTTTTTATAATTCCACTCTTTCATATTTTGCTTAACCGCCTGCTTAAAGAAGCTGAAGACCACCACTTCATCGTATCTGATCTGCCAGCATTTCAGAATTTACGAAAAACAGATTTACTCATGATTCATCAAAATGGAGTTGTTACAGAACCAGATTTTCGTATTAGTGAGATCTGGATTGACTCTGAATCTGGTCGATCAGAAGAAGAAGTTTTGGATTTCCTTTCACAAATTGCTGAAACCTCTAAGCATCCCATCAGCCAAATGATCGCTAAAAAATTTAAAAGCAAAACAAAACGTTTAGCGAAACTGATTAAAGCTGAGGAGGTCCCCCATCTTGGAGTTCGAGCACAACTGAGCGATCTCAATCATTCAAACGTTCAAGTTATTTTAGGAAGCTCACTTTGGCATAAAGTTCTAGAACACCAAATCTCCGAGCCAGGAATGCAGAAAGTTCGGGGCTGGAATTCAAAAAATTTAAGACTTACGTTTCTCAGTGTAAATCAGCAGATTGTAGCCGCAGTTGCCTGGTCTCTTGAATTGCGAAAGGATGCTGATAAAGATCTTGAGAATTTGCGAAGCCTCCGCCCAATTGCCCTTACCTCAAGCATGCCTGAACTTTGGAATTCTTCGCTTGAAAAGCATGCAGATCAAATTTCTCTCGGACTTCTTCCGATCGAACGAACAATTCAGATTAAGTTATGGGAAGAAAGAGCAAAGAATATTTATGAAATCAAAAGCTCTTGGGATCCTCAAAGCTCCATTAAAGGAACAGTCATTTTTTCTCCTCAGCGAGAATTATCTGCACCTCTTCAGGTATTGGACGGAAGAATTTCTGATTTAAGCTGGGCAATCAAAGCTTCTGAAAAATTCTTCTACTTTAATCGAAGTTTTCATTTTCAAAAATTTGCATTAAGTGCCACTGCGCTTGCGTTTCATTCATGGCCTTTTGTGCTTGGAGTCTTTTTATCATACGCATTCGCTATTACGTTTTACTCAACTAAAGTAAAAAACTTTTTATGACCCCTATTTCTAAACCCAAACGTCTGCTGCAATCTGTTGTAAGCCTGACTAATTCTCAAGTTTTGGCATCGAAAGTTTTTTCTACTCACACACTCTTGCCCGATATTTTTTTGCCCCGTCTTGCTTACGGGGCAAATTTGTCTCTTGAAGAAGCAGATGAAATTCTTAAAAACATTCCTTCTCTCGACTCCGAAGTTTGGACTCGCTACTGGATAAAAGTAGGTAATGCTTTTGAAGCTCGAGAAAATTTTCAGGCAGCTTGCATGTGCTATATCATGGGGTCATTTCCCAAGGAGGATGCGCCATGGAAGAATGAAATTAACGAGCTTAAGAAAAAGAGTTTTAAAGAGTGGAACAACAAGTTCAAAGCTCAGTTTGAAGAAAGAACAATTCAAACTCCTCAAGGAAAAATCCGATACTATCTCAGTCGAACACAAAAAATTACAGGGAGAACTCCACTCGTTCTACTTTTGAATGGACTTGAGGGTTCATGTGAAGAATTTGCGTTTCCTCTTTATAAATACCTCAATGCCGAAACAAGTTATGCGCTCTTATCAATTCCCGGCAGTTCCGATTATGAAGTGCCGATGACTTCCGACTCCGATCAATTAATTCGATATGTCATCGACGATATCTGCCAGCTCCCTTGGGTAGATCAAAACAAAGTTGGAATGGTGGGCTTTAGCTTTGGTGCATACTGGACGTTTATTTGTGCCAAAACCGATCCTAGAATCAAATTTAGTCTTATCAATGGAATACCTCTAAGGCGGACCTTTAGCGTAGCGGCTGGCCTTAAACTTAACCCCATTATTTCGTATGCTTTACTTTGCATGTTTAATTTAAAGCACCCGGTCCAACTGGCCCGAATCGTTCGAAAAATGCGTCTGAGGGGTGAGAAGCTGATTCAGAGCTCGAGTGGGCCGCTACTAGCCATGAATGGCGATCACGACAGCATCGTTGATCCGCTCGATACGGCCGATCTTTCTCAGAATAAATCGCATCGCATCGTTTGGTTTAAAAATGACGATCATCTTGGACTTTTTCATTACTATCGCATGGTTAGCATGATAGTGGCTTGGATCCAGAAGTGCCTCAAAGACCTAGAGAAATCCTAAACCCTCGTTTTCGAGAAGTCCTCTGCTGGCCAATACTTTCAAATTTTACTAAGCTTCTGAGCCATGGAACCGCAAAATATTACATCCAGTTATTTCGTTCAATCTCTTCAACGGGCTGCAATTCAATCTGACGATTATAAAACTGCGCCCGCTTATCAAAGACTCAAAAACCTGCTTCTTGATAAAGAAGCTCATGTCGGCGTTATTGGTCTTGGATACGTTGGTTTACCTTTGACCGTTGCCTTCAACGATGCTGGCTATAAAGTAACCGGCTTTGATAATAATCCTCAAAAAGTTGAAACTCTGAATAAAGGAATCTCTTATATTCAGGACGTCCCTACCGAACATTTTGCAAAACATGTCACCAGTAAAAAATTTACCGCCGTCGCTCAATTCACAGGTCTTAAGGAGTGCGATGTAATTGTTATTTGTGTTCCAACTCCTCTTAGCAAAACAAAAGATCCCGATGTTTCTTATATTGTTTCTGCTCTCTCAAAAATTGAAGCAAGTTTAAGACCAGGTCAGCTTATCATTCTCGAAAGTACCACCTACCCTGGCACGACACGTGAAATCATGCTCTCTCGTCTTGAAGAGGCAGGACGAGTTCGCGAAGGTCGAGCGTTTGAATGCGGAGCAGATTTCTTTTTAGCTTTCTCTCCCGAGAGAGTTGATCCCGGAAATCCAAAATTTAATGTTTATAATACTCCTAAAGTTGTCGGCGGGGTGACCGAAGCTTGCGGCGATTTGGCTTCTATTTTTTATTCGCAAGTCATGGAAAAAGTTGTTCGCGTCAGTTCTCCAGAAAGCGCCGAGATGGTCAAACTTCTCGAAAATACTTTTAGAGCCGTGAATATTGGTCTCGTCAACGAAGTCGCCATCATGTGCGATAAATTGAAAGTTGATTGCTGGGAAGTCATCGAAGCAGCTGCCACAAAACCCTTTGGTTTTATGCCCTTCTTTCCTGGCCCAGGACTTGGTGGACACTGTATTCCAATCGATCCGAGTTATTTGAGTTGGAAGTTGAGATCATTTAATTATACCGCTCGATTTATTGAACTTGCGGTTGCGGTTAATACGTCGATGCCCCATTTCTGTGTTGATAAGATATCAGATGCGCTAAACAAAGATCGCAAATCGATTAATGGCTCCAAAATTCTCGTTATGGGTATTGCCTATAAGAAGAATATCGATGATATGCGTGAGTCGCCTGCGCTTGATATTATCCACGTCCTTAAGGACAAAGGCGCTCAAGTTGATTATTATGATCCTTTTGTTCCTCAATTTGAGTGGGACGGACTCTCGATGAAATCCGTAACTTGGAATTCTAAACTCGGAAGCTCCTATGATTGTGCAGTAATTGTAACTGACCACTCAAACGTAGATTACGAGGCGCTTTTAGCGAGCTCAAAACGAGTAGTAGACAGTCGAAACGCGCTTAAGAATTTTAGAGACCCAAAGATCGTTAAGATCTAGTTGATCTTCGATCGTTTTTATCGTTTTTTAAACATACTCACTTCGGATACCGAGGTGACTTTCACATATGCCCAGGTGGCGGAATTGGTAGACGCACCAGTTTGAGGGGCTGGCGGAGCGATCCATGCGAGTTCGATTCTCGCCCTGGGCACCAGTCATAGCCCCTTTTAGCATGATTCCACCGGTATTTAACTAAAGCCTTTTTCCCTAGTTTCCGCCCTATAACCATGCTATAGACCGTTTCCAGCAGTCTTCAACGTTCTTTATATAAAGGGACTTCATTCATGAGTGATAAACGTTTTAAATTTTCTGCACTTTTTTTGCTCTCATTTATCATTATTGTACCCACCCTCCTTCATGCTGAAATTTGTGTCGCTGTTCTCCAAAAAATAGGCGAACCGAAAAGCTTTTTTGCTACCGCAACCGATGGTCTGACTCATCGAGGAGTTGTTGCCACTGCCCGACAAATTCCTATTACAAGCGAAAATCAAAAGCTTGCTGAAGCCCACGGCTTTGAAGATTGGAATCTAAGAATTTATATCGCTCCCTCTCTTGAAGCTGCACAAGCTCATCATAAGAAAATTGCAGAATCAAACCCGGCAAGAACTGGTGTTTATCTTATTGGAACAGCACCTCAAATTCCCGCCCTGGTTTTAAAACCCGAAGATTGGGCAGCTGGTGATAGACAACTCAAAGACTCGGTAACGACTGAATGGAGAAATACGGCTAAAACCTTGCTTTCGACGGGTCTCTACGAAATTAAAAATGGAAGAACACGATTGGTTGATCCGGCCTGGGTTTCTGAAGCCATCCATTCAGACGATCTAATTTTTAGTAACGATAAATATGTAGGTCCGGTTATGGGTGTAAGCGCCTGGTGCAAAAAAGATTTTGGTGCGGTTTTAAGTGTTGAAAAAGCGCTCACACTCGACGGCACCAGTATGAGAAAAACCTACCGCAATCTTCTTTTTCTCTTGGCGAAAGGATTCAAAATCAAAGTAAATTCTCAGATCGAAGCCTTTCTTGCCAACTTAGCAAATATGAAACGAAATTCTGGCCAAGAAAATGATTACGCAAAGATAGAGAAAATCCAGACCACGCGAGAATATTTAAAAAAAGGCGACGGCTTTGCTTTTGAACTATTATCTCCCGACAACAAACTTGTGGCAGGTCTTCTGCAAAAAAAGAGAGGCACTTATTATGTTGGCGAAGGCGTGTTTTATCCATGGCAAGAATCAAACGGATCTTGGGCTCCGTTTGATGTCAGTAAAGATTCTGAACTTCAGCGAATAGAAGATCCCATTGAATATCTTCGCGCTCTTTACCTCGGCTTTTTCTTCACGTTTGCCAAAGCTGGAGGCCGATATATCGATATTAGTATGGTCACTAATTTTACCCGAGCTCTTGGGGGAGTTTATATTACGCGAGACACTTTTGAAGCGCTTGAGAAATTAGGTACAGCGAACACCCCGACTTTTAATTCAGATCTCACCATTCAAGTTACCTCCGAAGAAACTCGATGGGCCATATTTGGAATTTTCACAACATCTCGCGGTCCTACTCCAGAAATTATGGCAAAACTTATGCCCCATCTTCCAGAGAATTTAAGAGCTGATCCACAGTTAAATTTACAAGAAGACCCACTGCTGACGCTCATTCGAAATGATGCTCTTGTTCAGAGCTTAGCTAAAGGTAAATAAACAATGCGAACCTTTAAAATTTTTATAGCAATAGTTTGTCTAACAATCTGCTCATCACATCCCGCCAGAGCTACTTACCCATTTCGCCCTCGAAAGACGATCAACCTTGCAGGTTACCCATTTTATCCAGCGCTCTTGGGAATTCCCTCAAAAGAATATAAGAATATTATTGTCCCCGGATATTTTCAAAGAGCTGCGGCGATTCAACTTATCGTCGCCGATCTTTACGATCGGCAAGTCTTGCTCAAAAAATTTCCGCACTGGAATGAAATACTTAAGCATCTCCCCGGCTATTGGCCTGAACTTGTTGGGCTGATGAAAGATAAGCATTTTGCACGCTTTTATGGTCCCGACCTTGTTCGATCTGCAAGTGGCATCTATCGAACTCTCGAAGAAAACGGAGGAAATGTAGGTGGTTCCGATTTCATTGCCACCGCTCAGGATGTCGCGATCAACTACCCCGGCTTTGGCAAGGTTCCCTTTAATAAAGATTTATATGAGCGGTGGATCGGACAATTAAAAGCGCTCGCCAAATCAGAGTTTGGAGACCGAAAGCCAGTTATTGTTTTTGGAGACTATAGTTCGCCTCGCACAGCCCCTATTACGGTTGAAAGTGGAAAGAAAATTGCTCCACCATTTTTTGTAAGCGATCAATTTATAGCTGATTTTACAAAACTACTGAATGATGCCGGCGCCGAATGGGCAGGTCTCGCTGTTGAGCCCAAAGATCGAAGACTTATTGTTGAAGATGGAGTTCTTTATTACTTACCTGAAAAATCGAAACGAAAACAAAAAGTAGATATTTTTGTTTCTCTTACTTCTGTCGAAGCCATAGACACTCAGCACTCTGACCAGCTCAAAAGAAATGCTGAAGCCGGACGAGACGATCTTAATGATTTAGCAGAACTCATTTCTGTTCCTGGCATTGTATCGGCATGGACTAAGCCTAAAGGCGAAGGGTTTATTTGGGTAAATGGCCCTCACTCTACTTTTACTCGATCAAAGCTCGTCAATTTGATGGTTGATGAATTTATTTTAGCTGGAGGGCTTGAACAAACTCCTTATGATGGAACAGCAGATCAAAGGCTTATTATTCCCACCCAGGAGACGATTACTTTTTTTGACGCTGAAGGAAAACTCAACGAAAGCATATTTAAAGAAATCGAAAAAAGTCATCCCGTCTTAAAGCAATCTCTCGGTCAGAGCGGAAAACAAGTTTGGATTTATCCCGATGATTTTAAAGATCCTAAAATTTCCGCCCACGAACTCTATTCTCATTTTCTTTGGAATGATTTTTTTAATATAGCGAAAGAAAATCCCTTCGCTGTTTTGGCTCAACCGGTCTTCGATTTAAATCAAATCAATGTGCCGGGCAGTGGCGAGTGGTACAGCGACTTAAGACAAATTGGTTTAATTTCGGGAGTAGGTGCAGATTTTAGAGCTGTACTCGATAGAATGATGATGGTGAGATTTAGCAAAAATCGAAAAGTAAACGTCTCTGGTGGCGGCTGGATGTCAATTGCAGTGCCCTTTAAAACGACTACCCCACACTTTTTAAAACCCTTGTCATCAAAAAATCGTAATTGTGTTGAGCGCCTAATGAAGATCTCGGATAAGTATTAAAAAACTCTGAATATAAAAATAAAAAAGGCAGAGCTTTTGGCCCTGCCTTTTTCTCACGAGAATATAACTCGCAAATATTATTAGAAGCTCAAGACGCCTTGCAGATAAACTTTGCTAACGAATTCATCAGCAGGTTTAAGAGCATCGCCACCTTTAAAGAAATCATATCCGAATTCGAAATCCAGATTTTTCTCTGCGGCATAGGCTAAGGTCAAATCGCCTTCCATTCCGAAAGCAGATTCTGTAGCAATAGCTTTTCCGCCAGCGAAACCAGCTGTGTCTTTAGCAACCATGAAATAGTAGCCATCAACTCCAGCCTTCCATTGATCGTGAAGCTTCCACTTGGTCAAAAGACCAATGCTGATCAAATTGTTACGAGCAGTGATGAAATCTGCTTTTCCAAGTTGAGCATGCATATCAGCAAATTGATCGACGAACTCTGAGTTTGCATAAGCAATATTAGCGGCAACGTGATGCTCTTCCATAACTTTAGCACCAGCGGTGACATCCATTTGGAATCCTTTGATATCAGTTGCGCCGTTTACTTTACCAAATTGAGCAGAAAGCTCAGCGTTGTAGTCAAGCATTGCGATATCGCCATCAGCTCTTAAGCCTAAAGTAGCAACTCTGCTTCTTGAACCACCAACTGCTACAGCAGATCTGTTGTCATTCCAGAGAGCGTAGAGATCGAGGTTCTTAACAACACCCATATCGGGGTTCAATGCAGAATAGAAACCCAAGAGATCGTGATCCGCAGCTGCTGCATTGGCTCCCTCGTTTTCTGCAATTTTGGCATAAAAGATATCAGTTGATCCCATATCATAGGTTAAACGAACTCGAACTGCGTCGAAACGATTTGGAACTTGTCCCCAATCGTTTGCTCCGATGATTAAACCTTTGCCATAGCTAAGGACCTGACGTCCGGCATAAAGAGTAACCATATCGCTAGCGTTCCATGACATCCATGCTTCAGCAGCTGTGAATACCATATTATCGCCCACACCAGTCGCAGGGACATAGCCGTATGTATGTGTTGCTTGAGGAGTTAATCGAACCATTAAGGTCTTGGTGGGTGCGATATCAAGATTGAGTCGCACTCGATTAATCCAGGTTTCGGACCATGCACTTTCAGTACCGGTCGCATTTTTGTCGAGCTCAAGACGGGTTCTAGCGTGTCCTGAGTGACTAATCATATCTGCCGCTGGCAAGTTCACAGCAAAAGCTGTAAGTCCAGCCAAAGGAATGAGAAAACGTAAGCCTAATTTCATAAGTAAAAATACCTCCAATTCAAATGACATCCTAAAGTCTGGTGCGAGGTCGAGCAAAAAAACCCATAAAAATCATATAACTATCCTGGGTTGGATAGATCGATCCCGCCACAAACAATCCTTTGTCGTTACTCCGTTCCAGAAAGACTTTCCTGGAATCATTTTCCTAAGAAAATCGGATGTCCGATATCACGACCTAAAATTGCACACAATTGTACGAGTTAACGTAAAGCGTCAGAAAGGCCGTGAATACGAAGGACAGGTTATAGAGACCTTTAAAAGCATGGATGATAACGAACTAGAGGTCGCGATAGTTCAAGAAGAACACGGCTTTCCTATCGATTTCTCCGAAGCAGCAATTAAAGATGCTGAGGCTGCAGAAGATTTTAGCCCTGGTAAGCGAAGAGATTTGACACACTGCGTTACCGTCACCATTGATGGTGAAACCGCAAAAGATTTTGATGATGCCATCTCGGTAGAGAAGAAAAAGGAGGGTGGATATAACCTTAAAGTCTCGATCGCCGATGTGAGTTTCTTCGTTAAACCTGGAACTCGCCTTGATGATGAAGCCTATCTAAGAGGAACTTCGATCTATTTTCCTGATCGATGCATACCGATGCTTCCTGAAATTCTTTCAAACGATCTTTGCAGTTTAAAGCCTGAGGTTCCTCGCTTCACCTTAACTTGCGATATGGATTTAAACGCGAAAGGTGAAGTCACGAAATCAAATATCTATGCCTCTTTGATTAAAAGTGCCGCTCGACTTACTTACACTAAAGTTGCCCGCTTGATCGAAAATCATGAAGAAGGGCTGATGCCTCAGCCCATTGAAAGCATGCTTAAAGTCGCCTACGAACTCTCTCTTCTCGTCCGAAAAAATAGAACAACACGTGGTGCTCTCGATCTTGATCTTCCTGAAACTGAATTCGAAATGGATGAAACTGGTGGAATTAAAGCTGTTCGGCTGGCCGTGCGCAATGAAGCTCATCGCCTGATCGAAGACTTTATGATTCTCGCAAACGAAGTTGTCTCTGAGTCGATTGAAAAAAAGGGCTACCCCTCTATTTATAGAATTCACGAAGATCCCGACCCACTTAAAATCGAAAGATTTCAGAAAACAATTCAACACTGGGGATTTAAACTTTCTCAAAATCAAGATATCAGTGATGCCGCTCAAAAGTTTTTAGATACCGTTAAAGGGCATAAGAACGAAAAAATGCTCGTGATCTCTCTTTTAAGATCTTTGAAGCAGGCCCACTACTCTGCTTCTAACGCCGGACACTTTGGATTAGGATCCGAATCCTATACGCACTTTACAAGTCCAATACGCAGGTACCCCGATTTGATGGTTCATCGCATTTTACGAGACTCCAATTTCTTATCGAATCCTAAGCCTCCATTTAGTTTTGAAAAACTCGAAGAAATCTCTCAAGCATGTTCAGAATCTGAACGCCGAGCTTTCTTAGCCTCTCGCGATATCGAAGATATGAAGAAAGCTCGATTCATGGCTCCTTTTGTTGGAAAAACTTTTGAGGGAATGGTTGTCTCGGTTAAATCGTTTGGGACTTTTGTTGAGATTGCTCCCCATCGAATTGAGGGTCTTATTCCGATACGACTTCTTCCTCATGATTATTATGCTCTTGATGAATACGAGACAAATCTCAGTGGCAGAAGAACAGGTCTCACCTTTAGACTAGGAGATAAAGTGAGAGTTCATCTTTCAGATGTTGATCGATTTAAGCGACAAATTACATTTCGCTTTATTGAACATTTAGAAAGTAAACCCAAAAGCAAAAGGCGACGATGAAGCTTAAAGAGAAGCTCACAAACTGGAATCGCTTTCAAACTATTATTGGTGTTTTTGCACGTTATGGGTTTTCGAGTTTTGTAAAAGAATTTGGAATTCCCCTTCCTCGAGGGTCCAAATCAGATGTCAAAGAAGAATCTGCTCCCGAAAAATTACGACAGGCTTTCGAGGAATTAGGTCCCACATTTATTAAGCTCGGACAGCTTTTAAGCACTCGAATCGATCTTTTACCCGAGGCTTACATTTATGAGTTTTCTAAACTAACCGATCAGGCCCCAGGATTTTCATTTAAAGAAGTTCT
>CAZRLF010000013.1:0-25686 GCA_964601045.1 uncultured Bacteriovoracaceae bacterium | reverse complement strand
CTTCAGACTGAACTTAATCGTGACCCCTACGAAGTTTTTGAGAGTATTGAAGAAAAGCCGATTGCAGCGGCAAGTATTTCACAAGTACATCAAGCCAAGCTTAAAGATACTCATGATTCAGTTGTCATTAAAGTTCAACGCCCCGAAATTTTAAAAACAGTTCAAGCTGATATTCAGGTGCTACATGTCGTGGCTCACACCCTCGAAAGAATGCGCGAGGAATTTAGACTTCTTAATCTCTCGGCGATGGTCCAAGAGTTTCAAAGAGCCATATACGAAGAACTAGATTTCTCTCTCGAAGCCCGAAATGTCGATCAATTTGTCGAGAACTTTCCCAATCTAGAAGGCATTGTTTTCCCTAAAATTTATTGGCCTCAGAGCACTTCTAAAATTTTAACAATGACTGAACTTAATGGAATTAGGTTGTCACAACTGAACGAATTTCCTCCTGAGATTGATCGCGCGTATTTAACGGAATGCCTGGTTAACTTCTTTTTTGAAAGTATGTTTTTTCATGGGCTCTTTCATGCTGATGCTCACTCAGGCAATTTGCTTCTGCAAACAGAAGGGCGCGGAAGGCTGGCCCTTCTTGATTTTGGAATGGTAGGCACGCTTGGCCCCGGACTGCGCTCTAAACTTTCGCAATTGTTTTTGGCAATTGTCTCAAGAGATTTTGAAAGCTTGGCTACGATTTATACCGACATTGGAGAGTTTCAGAAAAAGTTTTCGATTCGAGACTTTCAGTCAGATATCGCAGGACTCCTCTCTCCCCATCTTGGAAAACCCTTAAAACAAATTCCTGTTGGTCAGCTTCTTTTAGATTCTACTAAGATTGCTCGCAAATATGGAGTAAAGCTGCCTCGAGATCTCATTATGTTCTATCGCGCTTTGATGACACTGGAGCATATTGGCCGAAAGCTTGACCCTGATTTTGATTTCTTAACTTACGGGCAAAAGTTCGCACAAACTCTGGTTAAACGCCGATTATCTTCTCAAGAACTCTTTAAAGATTTATTTAAAACCTTCGAAGGCTTGAGGTCTTTAGGAACAGAACTTCCCGGACAAATTAAATCGCTCGTAAGAAGAATGGATTCTTCTGAATTTTCTTTCGGATCAGAGGCAGGATTTCAGGCTCTTAATGCCTATAAAAAAATGCATCAGCTGACTCTCTTTAGTTTTTTTATTTTGGTACTGATGTTTTCTGCAAGTCTGATTTCTGCTTTGAGACCTGGATTTCTTCTTGAAGTTCCACTGTGGGTTGCAAGTATTGTCTTCTCATTTCTTTTTATTATTTTACTTTTAAAGAAGTAACAGTTCGCTGCTTGAAATAAATAAGAAGCGCAATACTGGTCATGACAATCGCAATACCGGTTGAAGTCGATAGCCACTCGTTTGGATAAAGCCCACCAAAAGTGATAAAACCCCTTTCAACATCGCCTCTAAAAACTTCAACGGAAGCTCTTAAGATCGCATAGAGAACAAGATAAATAGCGAATATCTGTCCTCTAAACTTTTGCTTTCGTTCAATGAGCAAAAGAAGTGCAATCACGATAAAATTTCCTAAAGATTCGTAAATCTGCGTTGGATGCAGTCGAATATGTAGAGGCGCTAGACTTAAGGGATGAGTAAATTCGATCGCCCAAGGCAGATCACATTGTTTTCCAAAACAACACCCCGCTAGAAGACAACCAACTCGACCTAAAGCATGCCCCAGGGCAATACAAGGCGATAAAATATCGGCAACTGTTAAAAACGGAACATTGTGTTTTCGACTGTAAAAGAGTGCGCCAATGACAGCCAAAATAAAACCTCCGTAAAAAACCATCCCGCCCTGCCAAACTTCAAAAAACTTTAAAGAAAAGAGTTCATCAATTGACTCTTCGACTGCTAGATAAGCAGCCCGTCCGCCGATAATTCCGCCTAGAACCAAAATCCAACTTAGATTTGAAATAAACTCCGACGAAACTCCATAACGCAGTGCGCGACGCATTCCCCAATGAATGGCCAAAAAGAAACCAATCGCCATCATTAGTCCGTAACTATAAAGCTTGATAGGTCCTAACTCTAAAAGAAGAGGGTACATTTGTTCTTCAATTTATCGTAAGTTATTAAGAAGAGTGAGTATTTTAATTTTTATTCAGCGTTTTTTAGGTGTGGGCTTGCTTCTAATGAGTGTCACTGCCCCCTCATTAATGGCTCAGGGCTTTCGCGGCCAGGTAAACCCCCGAACGCTCAATCTTTATCTACCTATCGATCACTTAAGCCTGCCTTGCTATATGCCAATCGAAATTAAGGGCAATTACAATTCTTATTCAAACGATAAAAGTCTTTTTGGAGAAAAATGGACTTTTAATCACAATATTCGAATTTCTCCTGAAAATACTCGCTTTAAATTGATGGAAGGTGATGGATTTGAAAATTACTACACCAAAGAAAAAAATCTCGAAGAAGCAAAGAACGCTCTTGTCGAACAAATTATAGTCGCTCAAAAAAAAGAAGATTCAAAAAAAGGCGGACTTAAGACCACCAATGTTTACGATGAACTAAAGCAAAAACTACTTAAAGATCCAGCGATGCGAGAAGATCTCGAGGCAAAGTTAATCGGACGTAAACCTCTAGGACCTGGGCTCTACTATAGCTTTTCTCGTGGCCCTTCAACCCTTGAGCTAAAAGCTGACGGAACATTTATTCGAACGTTTCAAAACAAATCCTTTGAAGTTTTTAATAAAGATGGATTGATCACGAAGAGTTCCGATCGAAATGGTAATTATATTACTTATACCTACCAAGACCGAAACGTAATTCGAATTAATGATACCTGTGGAGGCTCCGTTAGTTTTAGTTACCAACAAGGTAAAGCCAACGAAGGGCTTATTGCGGCCATGCGAGATTCACTAGGCCGCGAGCTTAAGTATGATTTTTATCCTAATCGAAGGCTTAAATCTTTTAGAAACCTTCAGAATGAACTTATCGAGTATGTTTACGATAATGTGGGTAATCTCTTAAGTCTTACAACAACATCCTCGAAAAAGACGCCGCTCGAAAAAGAACCAAAAAAAGAAGTTATTAAATTTACCTACAACGCTCAGTATGAAGTCGAAAAGCAAATTGGTCCGGATAATATTGAAACTCGCTATTCAAGAAAATTTGTCGCCAACAACAATAATCACTCATTAACCGAAATTACAAAACTCAAAAACGGCAAAACTCTATCGCGAGAAGTAAAAGAATATAAGACGAGAGAATTTGAAATCGAAACAAAATTTGATGGCGCCGGAAAAGAAATAAAAAAAGAAATAAGAAAAATTTCGAGCGAAACAGGTTATCCCACTTCGGTTTTGGACGAAAAAGGTCAAGGTGAGCTTTTTGTTTACGACGCCAATTCAGGAGCAATTTTAAAACGAACAACAGTGCCTGGCGGAGACGTCTTCGACTATAAGCAAAGCCCTGAATGCAATCTGGTATCAAACATCAAAATGAGTCGGGGGGGCAAAGTTTTCTCTGATGCTGAATTTAAATACGACTCCAAATGTAACCTCATTTCTGCTAAAGAAACTCAAGGTGGCAAAACGGTCGTAAGTATTTCCGTCAAATGGAACCCGCAGGGAAAAATTTCATTTCTCAGCGATAATATCGCTAAAAAAGAAGTCGCATTCACCTTTTGGAAGTTTGGAAAAGCCGAATCAATTACTTTAAAGGATGTCGGTACCTTACTCGTTAAGTATCTACCGGCCGGCGATATTGAAAAAGTTGATACCTTTCCACACGGAGCGGGTAAGAAAAGATTTCAGTCCATCGAGCCAAGTGCCGCTAATGGAATAATTCTCCAAGAGGTACGGGCTGCACTGGATTCTATGATTGGGTATCTGAAGCCTTCTGGCGTAAATATAGGTCTTTAATTGTCTATTCAATAATTTAACTAAAGAACTTTAAAAACTTTTTGTTCAGAGAAGAGTTGGACAAGCTCTTTATTGATTTTGCCTTTTTTTGCGTCGTCAAAAAGAATTTCTAGAGCTTTTTCGGGCGGAAGAGATTTTTTGTAAGGTCGATCTGCCGCTGTAAGAGCGTCGTAAATATCAGTGATGGCCATAATTTGGCTTTCAAATGGAATTTCGGGAGCCTTGAGTTGCTGTGGATATCCTGTACCATCTAATTTTTCATGATGAGATTGAGCAATCGTAGGAACATTCTTTAAATGTTTAGTCCATGGAATTTGTGCCAAAAATCTAAAGGTGTGGATTACATGTGATTCAATCTGAGATCGATCTTCAGTGGTCAAGCTACCCTTAGGAATTGAAAGTCGTTTCCACTCATCGTTTGTGATTAAAGGAATGTCCTCGCCCATCACATTAAATTTTTTATCTACGAATTGAGATAAATCGTTTTTTGCAGCTTCAAAAACTACCGAGGGCTCATTTGCGCTGGTGATCATCTTCCAAATTCGATCGAGCTCTGGAGCTTCTTCATGATGAACCGCCTTCAGCAATTTAATTCGAAGTTCAATTTCTCGTAATTCAACTGGAAATAATTTCTTCTCTTTGAGCAGCACTAGTTCTGGCACACCGATTTTACCAAAATCGTGAAGAAGAGAGGCGTATCGCAACTGCCTAAGTTCTGAATCTGTAAATCGAACATCTCTAAAAATGGGCTGACTATTGAGAGTTACTTCCTCAGCAAGCTTAACGGTGAGTTTTGCGACTCTCTCACTATGACCAGAAGTTGTCGGATCTCGAGACTCAATCGCAGTAACAGAGGCCTTAATAAACCCCTCAAAAAGATTTTCGATATCGCTGTAAAGAAGAGCCGTTTCAAGCGAAACTGCAATATGGGTTGAAAGTGCAGTACCAAGTTCAATATCTTGATCGGTAAATCCCATTTCACGCTTAGAGTTAACTAACTGAATAACTCCCACTAAATCTTGATCTGATTTCTGCAGAGGAAAACACAAAATCGATTTAGTTTGATACTGAGATTTTTCGTCAAATTTTTGATTAAACTTAAATGTTTCAGTGGTCGGAATATGATTTACGTCTGGAACATGAATAATTTTTTTGCGGGCCGCACAAGCTCCCGCCATCGATGTCTCATCCACTGGCAACGTAAAATGCTTGTATTCTACTTCCATTTTTTCATTTTGAACGTGACTAAAATGCAAAGCCTTTTGATCGTGATCAACTAAGTAGAGACTCGCTCCTTCGGACTGACACAACTCTCTCATAATTTTAAGAATTTTTTCGCAAAGAGACTGGGTGTCACGCTCAGTGGAAAGCTCTAAAGAAGCATTAAGCAAATGCTCAAGCTTACTTTTTTCAGCTTCCATGGTCTGACGAAGCTTAGCGTTTTCAAGCTTAAGTTCTTCAACAGCACGCTCAAGCTGTGGCTCTCTGATGAGCCTTAAAAACCGAAAATCGGCCATCCAAATCCCCCAATTAAGGATACCACGGGACACCAAATAGAAGATCCAACCGAGCGCTTTGTGCTAAGTTATGAGAATAATTAAGTTTTTACAGCAAACTAGTCTGCCGCAGAGCTCTTTTTAAATGTTAAACGAGCTGCCGTGCCTATACGAGCAAGCCCCGAAAGTATACCCGAACATTTTCGAGCTGCTTTGGCTAGAAAACCATGCCCCTGAGATTTCTCATTCATTAAAAGTTCGGCCCTACGTTTTTCAAAGACGTCGAGTCTCATCGCATGAAGTTGCAAAAGTTCTGCCTGCATGGCAGCTTTTTGTTCGTCAGAAAGCCCATCACTTTCATTTATCTTTTTTTGCTCGAGCCCCAATTGATTTTGCAAATGAACGTACATCACCTGTGAATAAGCCGAGCTTGAAGCCTGCATTTCATCTCTCTGCTTTAAAGTCTCAAGCTCAGCATTGAATTTATCCCAGACTTTATTTCCAAAATGTTCCTGAGCCCAAAAGAATCGATTTGCAACTCCATACAAAAATAATCCTGCGCCACCCCAAAGACTCCCAGTCAAAAGATCCACTTTAAAACTAAAAATAAAAAACGAGATACCAAGGAGGGTGGTTGGAATAGCCCCGAATAAAAGATTTCCCAATTCGTTCCAATGTCGATTTGTCTCAAAATAAGACGCGGGAGTTCGTTTAGAATATTCGAGTGCTTGTTCAAGATCAGAATGCGTCAGTTCTAATGGCGTCTTAGATCCCCACCTTTTCGCGGGCTCAAAGGCCTTACCCGCACTTGCATACTGTGCCTTAAGCTCGATCACAGCATTTTGAGCTAACGATAAATCTTGACGAATAAGAGCCTGCTCTAGATTTCGCCTAGCCAAATCAAAGGCCTCCCATTGCTTCTGCAACTTTTGGCCATGATTACTAAATCCTAAAGTAAGGGGGGCCCATGGCCAGCCGAACGCCCACATTCCCATACCGGTACTAAAAATATACTGCCCGAGCACATCAACTGGATCCAGCCCGCGCAAAAACACTCTCAAGACCAACATTGTTAAAAGACTGGCCTGAATAAATTTAAATTTATTCGCAACTTGACGATTAAAATAAGCACGATAACCGGCTTCTCTTAATTTGAAAGCCCCTGTAAATGTTCCCCAAAGAGAATTCATAAACGGCTCTTCTTTTTCATGAGCTGGAATATCAAAAGAACTGTATGGATTATGAACAGCAGTTCCCACCCCAAGATCCATTGAGTTAATTGCCTGCGCGCTAACGAGATAGGCTCGATGCTGATCAATTAAGTTATTGCCTTCATCAGGATGAGTTTTTGGATACAAAATTTGCTTCCACATCGGAAGCTCGTGATTGTCGTGACCAAAAAGTTCATTCGGTTGCTGCAGATCGGCGCGCATAGGAATTCGTCTACCTAAATGACTTTGGGCAATATCCTGAAAGGGATAACCACTTGCTAAACCTAGAGTAACATACTGGATCACCATATCCGCACTCCACTGTCGCCAATTATTATTAGCGACTTCAGGCCGTGGACTTGCGCGGGTCGTAGCTTCAAAAATAGAAATCGGATACTTTAAAATGCAAGCGCTACTCTTCACTGCTGCCTGACAGGACCGGCCAATATTTCTAGCCCATAACATAAATGAACTTTTCTTATTTAATTGATGGGCTTTATTTTGAGCAATAACCTCTAAATCTTTAAATTGAGAATCCGAGATCTCAACTCCACTCAAGTGTTTTCTAAGTTCGGGCTCGAGATGAGCACTAAGCAGTTTAGCCAAAACAGAAATCTGATGATTTTCATCGGTAATAAGATTTCTTTGATTAATACGAGCTCGAGCAATTTGAGCATCAACTTTTGAGACTAAATCTGAATCAGCAGATTGAAGAGCCTCTCGAATCTGAAGACTGAATTTTTCTTCTTCAGCCAAAATTCTCTTCCTTCTAAATTCTGCGACTTGACTCATTATGCTCAGGACATCACTGCCATTTAATTGAAGTGAATCACCCAAGATTTCTTGACTAGCCGCCTTGTAAGCCAAAATACGCGATGTAGCTTCGGCAAATTCCTTTTCCTTTACAGTCTGAATAAGTCGAGCTCGAGCAGCGTTTATGCGCGCCTTGCTTCTTTCACTCTGAGAGAGAGAGGGCCATGTAGGAAAATGAATTCCTCCGTTCATCGGGGTTGGCCATACTCCGTGATCAGAGGCATATAGAATATTCTGCTGACCTAATAGTCGAGTGATCCCCGCAATATAGGGAAAGGACAAAAACTTTCCGTAAACAAACAAACCAAACTTGTTAGCTAAAACCTCTTTTGTCTCCCCTTGTCTGCGCAAAAGCGTAGCAATTGAAAATCCAGCTTGAATTAAAATGAGCATCGCGAATTGATAGGTCATCGCTTTAAATAAAAGTGGGCGATAATCTTCTTTAAAAGGAGCTTCGATGGCCTTACTCAATATCGCCACTCCCGAGGTGTCTCCAAAATTAGACTGAATCCAGGGAACCAATGCCACAAATCCAAGGCCAGCACCCATAAAAATATTAGGTATCGAAAAAACTTCATTCTTAATTACTTTTAAAAATTTAAGTGACGTTGCAATTTTAGGGTTTCGCTTAAGACTATCAACCCAGCTCCCCTTAAATTTAAAAACACGAGCTCGTTCGAGATAAGTGAGGTAGTTAGCATCATCCGAAGCATCTATAGAAATGAGAAGATCTAAAAAGGGCGCCCCTTCAAATCCTTTTAAAATGTTTTGAACTTTATCAAGATCAGCCAATAAATGATCTGGGTTTCCCGCTGATTCAAGTTGATTCAATTTCTCTAAAGCAGCATTCAACACTGCCGCATTCGAATGACGAGGATTATTTTTAATAAAAACTCTGAGAGCCGAGCGCAATTCCAAAAAACTTGAAAGACTCAATCGAGTCGAAACAGGCACCCCCCCCTCATTTGCTACGACCTTTAGCGCAGCAACCGCAATATTCTTCTGTTCTGACGATAAAGCTGAAGATACAGAAAGTTTATCGACCCAAGTTGCAAAATCAAAACCAGACCTCTCTGCCGTTGCAACCAATGCCTGAAGTTGAAAATTAATTCCAGCATTCTGATTCGTACTACTCTGAAAAACTTCTTCCAGATTTTGTAATGCCAGATCACCTCGCTGAGCACCTTGCTGAACAAAAATGCGAACTTGATGAAGCGCATTCTGAATAAGAGGATCTAAACTACAGTCTCCCTCACAATTCAGTAAAAACTTCATAACCGATCGGCTCAGCGAACTTACTGAGATGTTCCCCAGCGAAAGCCATTCTCCTAGAGTTCGCTTAGGGTTAGTATGAGACTGCGAAAGCTGCTCGCCCAAAGACTTCACCATTGAAGCAAGAGAAGAACTTTCAAACGAAGCTAATTTTTCAAGTTGCTTTGGGTCCTTCAAAAGCGGCTGGTCTCTTTCAAGCTGAGCAGAAAACTCTTTTGAAACCTCTTGAATACCTGGGAATAATCCGGCCAAGCTCTCTGCCATTTTTTTATTATATGGAGCTGTCAGAGCTGCAAGACGAATATGCTCAAGAAATGCTCCGCGAATAATATTGGCTCGAGAAATAATGTTGACCAATTTAGGCTTAGTACCTTCTTCGATCACCATGAATGAACCGTCAGCAATTTCTTGATCTGCCAAATCTGCAGAAATCATTTCATCAGAAATTTGCAAATGATCTTGCGACCACGGTCCATCATTAAGGGCTAAATTATATTTTTTATCTTTCTCAAGACTGATCTGATCGATCCAAATCATGGGAGGAATTTGCTGACCGAAATTAAACCGGAGAGCAACTTTATCAATTGCGAAAATTCGACCTTCTTGGTCGAGAATAAGAATTAAATTGGAATCTTCAACGACAGAAATAAAAGGAGCTAAACCAAAAGGATTTACAGCGTAAGAACCATCATAGATAGAATTGCTGTCAGAGTATTGAATAACGACTGATGAGCGCCCATCGATAACCTCGAGACGTGTTTTAAAATCAGTCGTCGCCTTAATTCCCATTTTAAATCGATGCCCCAAATATCCGGGCTGCATTGAATATTCGATTCGAGTTTCCTTCTTCTCAGGCTTGCCAAAAATTCTGGCTCTAAGAGCACTCCATCCGCTCACGCCTGGTTCTTTCAAAACAAAATAGGCAAAAGGTAATCCAAAAAATTGCTTTTTAGCTTCGGATTGATTCTCCTGCTTCCATGCAGGAGGAATATTTTCTGCTCCAGCAGCTAAACTAGAAAGGCAAGGAGAGAGAACTAAGACAAATACAAGAAATCGAACGATACTGTGTGTCAGCAAAGAAAATTTACTATTGGCTAACTTAAAAGAGATAAATGATTTCACAAACTTACTGACCCCCAAATTAATAAACCCTTAAAAACGAGATCGGCGATTTTTATCATGAAAGTATTAAAAAAGAAACTCGTGGCAAAAAATAGTAATTACCAAGGTAACTTATTGAAAATACTGATATTTTAAAGAATTGAAGGGGGCGCTTCGGCGCTTCGATTTGTGAAATCGGCTCCCATCTCCTGAACGAGCTTAAAAGCATGAGTACCCTCTGAAAAGCCTTTCAGGTGGATGCGGCCTAAATCTTGCCACCGGAATTGCTCGCCTGCGCGACTTCTGACCGAAGCAGATGTGCATATGGTATTTGAACCCAAGGTCCGCGTATGAGATTGAAGCCTTGAGGCTAGATTCACAGCATCTCCCATCACCGTAAAATTCACTCGGTTTTCACTTCCGACAGTTCCTAAAATGGCTGAGCCAAAATTAATGCCAATCCCCACCGAAATAGAATCATATCCAACTTTCTGAAGACTCGAATTAATATCTGACAGCGATTCAATCAAAGCTTGAGCACACAAACAAACCTTCATCGTATTTTCACCCGTCTCAAAAATGGCCAGAAGTCCATCCCCCGTAAACTTATCGACGAAGCCTCCGTGACGAGAAACCACCGGCTCCCAATAACGAAATGCAATATTAAGAAGTTCAACGACAGACTCCGAAGGTATCCCCTCAGCGAGTCGACTAAAACCGACAATATCCAAGAACAAAATACTTACCGCCCTCTTTCTGACCTGCGCTAGTCTTCGATTAAAATCTTCGGCGTGTTTTGCATGAATAAGATCGGCTGATACCTCGTGTGGAACAAACTTCTGAAATGCATGAATTAGATTTTTCTGCTGCTCGGTCGTTTGCTTTAACTTAACTAAGTTATTCTCCAGCTCTTCGACCATATTTGCATTATGAATAGCGATTCCTAAATGTTCAGACAATGTCATCAGTAAATCTTGATCTGAAATACCAAGCTTCTTTGATCGATCAATATTATCGACGCTCAGTACGCCTAAAACATTTTCCTCCTGATCTCTTAAAGGAACGGCTACAAAACTCTGCGTTTGAAGTTTTTTTGCAAAAGCTTGCGAGCGTGTCGATAATAGCGGAAGTTCCTTTGAAACATCGCTAATTAAAACAGGAGCCTTAGTATTGATCACACGAATAAAAAATCCAGCTGAATTGTCCTGACGAATAGTAAATTCGGTTTGAGTAAGCAAATCTTGAAGTTCAGCAGTAAAGCCAAAGTGAGCGACAACCCGAAGAACTTGCCGCTCTAAATCTGCGAGTAATAAAACTGCACGATCATAGTTAAGTTTCTCACAAACATTTTTAACTACTGTTTGAAAAAGGATTTCGGGCGAAGTAAGCGAATGAGTCATCTGAGCCACCTGACTTACCAAAGCTAATTCCTGGTTTTTCTGTTCCAATTTTTTAATGACCTGATCCAGCATTTGATTATGATTAAGAAGTTCGTCCCGTTGATGATTGAGTCGCTTTCGAACGACGACCATTGTTCCAGCCGTGAGTGTAGAGAATGCAGCGAGAAAGCCGAACTTCCAGTTTGAAATGCAAGTCACACATGTAAATAAAGTAATAGTTAAAAAAGAAAATCGAACAACATCAATGAGAGATGATTGTTCTTGCCACTTTAGATGGTAACTACATTTCTTTCCACCTCGATGCATGCATTCTGTTTCTTCGATTTCAGCCGAAGGCAGGCCAAAAATGAGTGGAACTCCTGCAAGCATGCCTCTTCGATTCTCACACATATATGCGCGCTCCTGAAATGCTCCCAAAGAAATAGCATCAACAGACGCCGAACGCCCGCTTACTCTAATATTGTTGAAGTGTGTGGCCTTGGTAAAATGGCTCGAGAATCGCGTGATCAGACGATAGACCATCCCCACATCCACGAGCCCACGGATAAGACCATGCATAAGAGGACTGAAAGCTTCTTGATGAATAAATCGTCCAGCTTCATAGGCTAAATCCGGATCACGAGTGCGCTTTGAAAGAGAATCGTAAAACCGATCTGCAAACTCAGCATCAAACCAGGTGCTGTCATCCATGATGCGATCAAGATCCACTCCAATTTCATTTAAAAATTGAAGAATATCTGTTTCAGACCAAAACAATTTGATGCGAAGGTATTCGAGATAAATTCGAAAAATTCGAGAGTGAAATAGTTTCTCCCCGTTAGGCACTATCCGCCCTTTGAACATCGCTCACCGCCTCTATCCCCTTGTACTTGGCTACAAGTTCCTTAAATTCGGCGACTACAGTTTTTGATTGTGCTTCGAATTCTGCAACGGCTGAAGCAGCTGTGATCCAGCAGGTATATGTTTTAGACCAGTTCACATTCTGTGCCTTTGGAGCTTCAAGTAATTGCATTACTACCGGAGTGATATGACGATCTTTGAAATAGAGTTCATAAGCACGATCGATCAAAACTCCCGAAAGTCTTGAAAGAACTTCGAGGTTCTCACCTCGCGAAAAAATAAAAATTGAATTAGTCAGCTCAGATAAATTAAGCCCCACTGAAGCAGTTTCGATTAAGGCCCATACACACTCTCCCCCCTCCTCAATCTTAAGAAGGTGTCGATCTCTAAAAAGTTCTAATCTAAAATATTCTTCGGCAATTTTAATTTTGAGTTCAGACGCTTGAAGCAATCCACACGCTCTGACAAATGAAATCATGTTAAGACCAATAAGATAATTACTCAAACTTACTAAATCTTCGCCGCGATCAGTCTGGATTTCATTGATCACGGGCAAGGGGCGAGCTATCTCTTCTGGTTTTTGATAGAGGCCGTAAGCGAGATCAACTGTGCAGCTTTTAAGTGGGTCATTAATTCTGCGGCAAGACTCTCCAAATAATATGGCGGGATATAAATTATTAGGTCGATAGAATGACATTACATAAAAAATATTCGCTTTGTGCATTGCCGGTGCATCTTTGAAGAAATTAACAATGCCCTGAATAACCGACTGCGCAGCCGATTGAGACGAAGTTTTAAGAGCATTGAGATGTTGAATAATCCATGCACGATCAAAAAAGTGAATCGCTGAAATATGCCCCTTGATTTCATTATCTTCTTTAAACGCAATTTTCTTAACGATCGGATTATCAGTTGAAATTAGCCGATGATAAGTTTTTAGAATTTCTTTGGACTGTCCTTGTAGAAGTCGTCTTTTGTCTTGGTAGACAAAACTGGTTTCAAACATAAATTCCCAAAGCAAATCTAAATCTTCTTCTGAAACATCCTGCACCAAACTACCTTCAGCCTCTTGTGCATAAGCTGTAATGTCTTTGATGAGATCGACTGAAGCCTTTAAAAATTCTCCGCCCAATCGAAAATGAGTTTCAAATCCATCTGATCTAAAATCAACATGTACGACCTCAAAAACAAAATCTCGTGAAGGCTTGTGAGGCAATTGAAGAGAGCAATTTTTAAATCTCATTCCTGGCAGTACAGGAAATGTAGTCTTCTCAAGCAAACAAGAAAGCCCAGACGTCGAAATTTCAAAAACTTGACCTTGAAGTTTTCTTCCAGGAAAAAACGGATGCTCTGCTGTAAAATAGCAGGGTTTATCATCTAAAACAGGAGTGCGCTTAGCGGATCGTGCCGTGATCGTTGGCTGCGATAGAGATTCTTTAGCACGAAATAAGCAAATGACTTCGTAAGCATTCGGCATAACGGAGGAGCGCTTCTTCATATCAACTCGGCTAACGATTCCAGATGTTTTAAGAGTAAGAGCTCCGTCGACTTCAATTTCAAGAGAAGTAATTTTATCTCCTGGCAAAACCAATGCCTCTTCGCGATCAACAAAAAGACAAATACCTAGTTGAGAAATTTCGTAAACATGCACTTTAGATGTATGAACAACCCCAACACCCGTCTCAGCTTGTAACAAAACTTTTAGACTGCGGTTGAGCAAATTAGAATCCACCAGAAGCCGCGGATTTCTTCTTAAATTCGTGAGAATAATCTCTTCGGGTTTAATGAGAGTGATAACGCCCCCATCAATTTTGCTAATTTTGGCTTTAAGGTAGGCACGCTTTCTTTTATAACCGAAAGCTAGAGCGATATCGTCTCCAACTTTCGCCTTTGAAGCTAATTCACGAGATTCCAAAATAAAATCTTCATCACGAACATCAACCACAACACTCGATTCGTCACATCGTGCAACCCGATTAGGAGTTTCGATCGTGCAGTAAACAGAGGTTCCAGAAAAAGCCAAATACTCGAGAACTCCAGTGACTTTAAGAGCGCCTAATTGCTGAGGTGGTTGAGTACGATAAAATTTTTCGAGCGAAAAAACATTTGTGCTCATTCATATCATTATAATAGCTATCCCCGCTGACTCGCGGCAGCAGTTTACTATCGAAGGTCTAAACAATACGAATTTACAATGTGGGCCGCGTGAAAGCGGCCCATTGCGTTAAAAATGAACTTGGTAATCAGCTGAAATCAAGAATACATCAAGGCCATACTTACCCGTAAATGCAGAAGTTGCTATTTGGGAGTCAATTGCCTTTACGCGTTTGTCGTAGCGCCCATAGTTAAACGAAACTCCATAAGTTACTTTTTCAACTTCATACTGGGCTCCAACCGCTCCACCTAGATACCAATTGGCTGGGGGTAAAACAGGATTAGCAAATTCACTTCTCGTAAATGTTTTATCAAATGCCAAGCCCACACCCGTTCTTAACTTTCGATCTTCGGGTAGATGAAACACATACTCATTTCCGAGGTGAAAGGTATGTCCATTTCTATAATGAATTGGAACTTCAGCTTCAGTGATTACAGGATGGCTAATAGTCATCTTGTCCGACTCAAGAGCAGAGTTCTGAGTATATTCGTAAGTAAATGCAGTCATAATTTTATTAGGCACCCAATCATAAGCTAAGCCAGCTTGAAGTTGAGCGGGAAGATGGACATCTTGCTCCGAATGAAACCGTCCATTCATACCCGGAGCCGTACTCAAAGTAGTCACAGTTGTTTTTCCGGATAGAGAAACTTTAGTTTCGGTTCGATAAGTCAGAGCTGCTGAAAGACCATGCCAATTATCAAGCATGATACCGGCCTTAATCGTATCAAAATCCCAGCCCGTCATCGTGCTATCGAAATGAACAGCTCCAGCTGCTCCAGCAGCAGACATAAATCTTCCGCCTGCTTTATCGTAGCGCGTGTAAGCTACTCGATAACTCAAACCAACTGAAAGCTCGTCTAAGATTTTTACGGCAATAGACGGGGCAGCTTCGATTCGAACAAGTTTATTGCTCAACTCTAAGCTACTTAAAGAAGCAGGACCAAAGTCTACTGGAGAATACTTTCCACCTTGAAGTGCGGTAGGAAAAATAGCAAATCCAAGAGCGATGCGATCAATAGGTCGATAGACTCCCCCAGCGTAAAAAAGAGGTCCCCAATTCCACTGACTTTTTTGCTGAGCATCATTCGCTCCAATGGGAGCTTCGTATTGATGAATTAAGTTATTGATATTGAGCGTGAAAGTCCCTTTTTCAACCGAAGTCATCCCTGCAGGATTATAGAATGGTGCGTATGCATCTTTTGCGATTGCTACCTGGTTACCCCCTAAAGAGACGTATCGGGTTCCATGAATCAGAACTAAATCTAAACCACTCGCAAACGCGAAAGTATGGGTGAGAAGAAAAGCTACTACTGTCAAAAATGAAATTCTAATTTTCATAGGTCAAATTATAAGAGCGATAACGCAAACATGCCTAGAGTTTTCTTGTGCTTGGCACCGATTGCTAAAAAAAATTATCATTACAGTATGGCTTATTTAATGGAGTCCAAAAAAGAAGCTGAACGCCTTTTGAATAAAAGCGATCACACCTCTTCTCGTGAGCAGCTTCTTTTGACAGGACTTAAGCCTGGAATGTTAGCAATCGATGCAGGTGGCGGGGCCGGTTTTGTTACTAAAATTATGGCCGATATTTTAGGATCAGAGGGTCGAGTTATTCTGATTGATCAATCACTCGATCGTCTCAAGGCTGCAAAAGCTTATAATCCTAATCGAAAAAATATTGGCTATCTTTGCAGCCCTCTTGAAGCGATCGAACTGGAAGATAATGCGTCGGATTTTGTATTTTGCCGCTTTGTTTTCGAGTACATAAAAGATCCAAAGCAAGCTCTTAGCGAACTTATTCGCATCACTAAACCTGGCGGCAAAATTGTCGTTGGCGATCTCGATTATAATGTGATGTCACATTATCCGTTAAAATCTCATCTTGAATCCCAGCTACTCGAGCTCATAGGCGAGCTTCAAAAAATGGAACTCTGGGATCCCTATGCAGGACGAAAATTATTTCATTATTTTCGCGAGGCCTCACTTGAAAATATTAAAGTACATATGCTTCCCCACCATTTGATTTATGGTGATAGTGATAAACGTGATTACGACAATTGGAGGTCAAAGCTTGATCAAATGAGCACGCTTATTGATCAGGGAGTTCTTAATATCAGCTTTGATTTTGATTCTTTTAAAGAGGGGTTTTTAGAATTCTTTCAAAGCCCTGACCGATTTAGTTATTCACCCCTTTTTTTGGTTGAAGGTATTAAACCTATCGCAAAAATCTAATGATAGAACGAAAAAAAATACTGGCAGCAGGGTTAGTTTTTTCAGTCTATTTTGTACTTTCAATTTTATTTCTGAAAACTCATTTCAGCGATTGGCGTTACTATGTTCTCTGCATCACTCTCGCCTTTTTACTTACGCGACTGAGTTTTAATATTCGTAAAATTGTAACGGGCTTCAAAGGTTCACCCAAGAAATAGCCTAACTTGTCTTTTTAATAGCCAGTTGTTCGGTTTTTGAGAGCGAACATGAAGGGCAAATTAACTTTGGCAAGCCCGTAGAAGTCTCAGTTAAAACAAGGGGGGTAGAGCATTCTGGACATCGCCCGAGGTCAGCAACAGGCTGAGCTTTCTTCTTCGGTTTTAACTCAAGAGTATCAAAAGTACGTCCATCAAACCCTTTGATTTTAGAGACCTCTCTAAACTTCATTGTGGTCTCAGGAGATGAAAGATCATCCATAATGCCGCTCTCTCGTGAAAGTGAGTAAACCAAAGCTGCCCCAGGCTTAGCCTCAGCACAGAGACGATGGGCCAGTGAAACATTGGCTCCAATCGCAGTATAAGATTTAAGTGCACCTTTTCCTAAAAATCCCACCAAAGCTTCACCTTCGCAAATACCAAACTTTAATTGAACAGGCCCCCCCCATCTGAATTCCAAATAATCTCTTCGACTCGAAAGCATATCGAGAATATCCAAGACAGCTTTTGTAGTTCTTGCAAGATCGTCAGGATGCGACTTAGGCGCACCTGCAAAAGCCTGCGCCCCGTCTCCCGTAAACTTATCGACAGTTAAATTCCACTTAAGACAACTCGCTGAAATAAGATCAAAAACCTCTTCAATCACTTCACTGTAACTAACCGCATCAAGTTCACTCGCTTTTTGTGTTGAATTACAAATATCCACAACCAGTACACAGATATTTCTATTTGATAGAGTTTTGTACCGATCTAAATTGCCAAGAACATCGGCAATCACTTGTGGAGAAAACTGACTTTCAAATCGCTTTCGTTTAACCAGTTCGTTGGCCTGTCTTCGCACTTCTGCATTTCTACTTCGCAATTCAATATCGAGCTGTCTTTTAGTCGAATAAATAGCAATTAAATATTCCCTGATCTTATCGGTATGCTGAACACTCGCGCCAATTGTTCCCAAAAGCATTCCCATTCCTAAGATCGCATCCTGCGGATGAGCTGGAAGCTCTAAACAAAACATAATGAAAGTAGGAAGACAGGTGAAAAAATAAATCCCCGCTGTCCAAAGCGGGCTTTTAGGTGAATAAATAATTCCCTGAAATAAGATGAGAGCAATTCCTGCGAAATAGGTTGAAAAATAAGCTCCGTTATAAATCATGATAACTTGAATAAGCAAAGTCGGAAGACACGGAATCAGCATAAATCGCATGGAATGCCCAATTCTTCCGCGCAAAGCATAATAAGAAAAAATTGCAAAAAGAATAACGGAAAGCCTTAAAAAGAAATAAAAATAAAAATCTCTAAATCCAGCGATAACAAAATCAATTGCGCAAAATAAAACAAAGGCCGGAACCAAAATACGCCATCGAGTATACTTAACACTTCGCTCTTCTCTGAAAGCAGCATCAGCTTCAACACGATTCTTTCTACGCAGCACGAAAGCTGAAGGAAATAGTCGCATTGTTAAAAATTCCTACGTTAGCCCTTTTTTTCTATCACGATAAAGGCGTTGATGCGGTTTGGATCATAGTCGACACTGACTTTGCAATTAGGCACTCCATTGACCCACTCCCTCATATCGGCTTCTGTTTTGTAAATCAGCTGCCAATTCAGAAGTAGACTGATAAAACCTTTAGTTCGAACATCTTTCGTGAGATTTCCAATCACAACACGCCCATTAGGACGAAGCATTTTCACTAAATTTTGAACGATCACTTTTGAAGTTAAATTGTCGAGATAATCGAACAGACCCCCCGAATAAATCAAATCAAACAGATGAGCCGATTCTTCATGATGATTGAGCAGAGCCTTAACGCTGGCATTTACAAATTCGATATTTGGACTTTTGCTTTTTTCGATCGCTATCTCAAAGATTTTAGTTTGAGAATGTTCGAGCGCGGCTCGATCTAAATCAAATAAATGAAAGACAACGCGATCGAGATTTTTTTGTGGCCATCGCGTCACCACGTCTTGAACTTCCCAAGCGGGACCAGATGCAAGAGAAAGAAAATTTTTGTTTCCTGGCAAATCTAAGGCCGACTCCATATGCGACAAAAAGTAAGGTCTTCTAAATTGAACTGCGGCGTTGGTTTCAACATTAATTGCATAATGATGAATAACCTTACCCATCAAATCAGCACCTTCGAAATCTTGGCGATAAACCTGATTCATCATTTCAAAATCACCATCGTATCCGCGGGGTTTTTCAAATGCCCGTCGCGATAGATCTGCCCCTTGTAAATAAGGAAACAAATGCGATTGAAACAAACGATGAAAAATTGAATTCTTTTCGAGTTTTTCAATGTCCACCAGGGTTTCGATTTCTTCGGCATGTTTATCAAATATTTTTTTGATTTCAGCAGACATTGATGGAAGAAATATTTTAAGAGCTTCAGATCTCTCATCAAACGTCATACGCGACAGTCTCTCTTCTTGATCGCGGCATGATTTTTGAAGAATCTGTAAAGCAGAGGCCATTTTTAAAATGACTTTTGTAACCTTGGGATCGATATCTGTAATTTCTGCATCGAGATTTTCAATTCCGAAAATGGTTTCGTTTACATGAAGCGCAGCTTCAATTCCTTCAACTAAAAACAAAGTTGATTTAAATGCGGCACCTACGAATCGAGACCCATCATCATTCTCTCGTATAGACATGATTTCAATGTCGCCTTCATAAACCAAGATGGTTCCAACAAATACTTTGGTTGGACCGACCTTTAGTCCAACAGGAAAAGTCGAGCCTGATTTTGGAATTTCAAAGGCAATTCCTGTTCGACTCCAGTTGATAAGCTTGTAGGAATCATTTCCAACTTTAAGTTGAAGTTGCCCTTTCGAATTATCGATCCTCTTTTGTCTAAAAATTTCTTTCTGATTGAGAATAACCTCTGGCAAAGTTTTAATAGGTTTCGACTGTGCAATCGAAACAACTTTCGAAGAATTATCAGCAGTTTGCTTTGAAACTTTTGACACAGGCCCCCCCCGACACACAAGGTGTCACTAATCTTTTGAAAGAGCTTTGATGGCTCTTAACTTCAAATATTTTATCGTAGACTGGTGAGCTTTTGTGTCTCGTCAAAAAAATGACAGGCTTGAAATATTTGATTTTATTTGAGGCTGGACCAAAGTCGGTCACTGCTACTTGGCAAAGTTCTTAAGCCACCCCGTTCAGCTCTTTAAAGAGTGAATCTATAATGGTTTTAGGGGACTGCATTCTAATCACATCTCTCTTGAGAAACTATGAAAACTGAAGTGGGTCAAAATTTAGACATCAAGATTTCTTCAAAAGAAATCCCTGTGTCGGTACTTCCAAAGCGTAAATTTGATGAGACGAAGAAGACAGGTGCGAATGCTTTGCCAGATTTCTCTGAATTTAGACTGAGATGGTTGCCCATTGTTGTTTATCTCGTTTTGCATCTTTCTCTGATCGTCGGATTTTGGTTTTTTAGTTGGCATGCCTTTTGGACCGGACTTATTTCGGCTTACGTCTGTGGATATATTGGAATCTCGGTAGGCTACCATCGGCAAGTCACTCACCAATCATTTCAAAGTAATCGGGCAGTTCTTTTCTTTCATCTGCTTTTAGCAGCACTTTCGATGCAGTTAGGCCCCATCACTTGGGCGAGAACTCATAAAATTCATCACTCAAAATCAGATACTCCAGAAGATCCTCATGCACAAATCTACGGATTTTGGTGGGGGTTCTGTAACTGGATTTTTCTTTCTCACAAAAAAATCGGACAATCTCCTCTTAAAAAACTAATGAAGATGGAAACTCTAAGAGCCGACCCGATGATGAATTTTTTTGAAAAGCACTGGTTTAATATTTTTCTCGTTTCGTTTATTCCACTTTATTTTTTTGGTGGTTGGTCATGGGTCATTTGGGCGGGATGTTTTAGAGCTCTTTATGTCTCGTATTTTATTTGGTTCTTAAATGTCTCTGGTCACGGATTGGGAGAACATACTTTTGATACGCCTGATCGCTCGACAAATAGTTTTTGGGTTGCGATTTTCTCAGGTGGGGAAGGTTGGCATAATAATCACCATTTTATGCCGGGCTCGGCGAGATTTGGACTTAATTGGAAGCAAGTTGATATAGGTTTTTTCTGGATTCGCACTCTCGAAACACTAGGACTCGCTTGGAACGTGAGAACTCATAAAGATCTCGCGCCTGATCCTTCAGGACCAGCCCCCAGCGACCCACAAATTAGTTTTATTAAATAATAAGACCGTTCGTTAAAATCTCATCAAATCCGGCGTCGATTGCCTTCTGAGTAAGCTCTTTAGATTCGGGCAGAAAAGCTAGAGTACGAGTTCCTCGCTTATGATAAGCTTGTACAAAATTTCTTCGAAATAAATCGATTCCTAAATATTTTGAAGGAAGTGAATAAACCTTATGAGATTGAATACCGCTCAGCCAAGGCATATTACCCATTAATGCAACTCCTGCGCGCCGGCATTCTGAAGACCGCGCGTAAAATTTGGCAAAAGAAAAACAATGCTTAAGCATTTTTTCATGAGCCTCATCCCATGTCAGAAATACAACCTGCTCTGCTACCCAATTTTTTAGTTCTCGATCGATGATAAGACGATTGAATTCAGAAATAATTTCAGTGGCGAAAGGTTTTTTTATATCGAACGTCCAACCAAAATCCCTAAATTCATCTAAAAGTTCGTCTAAGAAAAAAAATGATCCAAGGCCATTTTCAAATTCAACTCGCTTCAGTTCATTTCGATTAAGCTCAGAAATCTTTTCATTGCGGCCACAAAGACGCTTCAAATCTTCGTCATGTGCAAGAATAATATGTCTGTCTTTAGTTAACTGAAAATCTGTCTCTAAAAACTTAAAGCCAGATTGAACGGCGTGTAAAAAAGACTGGCGCGTGTTTTCCACAGCTTCTGCACAGTAGCCGCGATGGCTAATCCATTTAACTGAGTGGTTCACTTTGACCATAGTCTCACAGGACAAGAACACTCTCTAGATTCGATTTTGTTACTATGTAAAATCATGAATTTATTCTATGTAATGACTAATTAGACTGCCACTCTTGACACAAATTGATGAACTGCTAATTGCTCGAAAATGAAAATCGTCAATGCTTTAATCGTTTTAGGTTTTATCCTTCCCCAATTTCTTTTTAGCCAAAATTTTGAACCCTCTTTAAGATCTCACTGGGCAAATCACATTTATCGAGATCCCCCCACAGATGGCGCAATTGATGCGGCCATGGATATTGCGGCCCAAGGTTCTGATTCTATATTTGCATCGGGCTGGTTTTCAGGAACAGCTCGATTTGGCGGAAACTGCTCTGGCAGCGCTCCTGGAACAGGATCAACCGAATCTTATTCGGCCTATATTAGTAAATATAACCAGACCACCGGAAACTGTGACTGGGTAAGATATGGAATCATTCAGGGCACGACTCGCGGAGATGCCTATAGTCTCAGCGTCTCAGTTTTTTCAAATACTTCAGCTTTCTTAGTAGGAGATGTTCAGGCACCCAATTTTAGTATCGGACCTCGATCTGATAATTCCTTTCTGCCTGTTTCTGGAATTAATAACTCGGCTAGAAATGCTTTTGTTGCAAAATTCAGATTAGACACAATTGGCAATCGAGTCGGAGAAGTTGCTGGTGATGTTGTTTGGGTCGCAAAGATTACTTCTCCGGGAAGTGTTGTTGGAAAAGCCTCTGCAGTGACTTCGAATGGTGAAATTGTGGTAGCTGGAGACTATTCGAACACACTTAATTGCGGATCTCTGACGACTGGAAGTGGAACCACCGGTCTCTATATTGCTAGATTTACGAATAACGGAAGCTGTAATCTTCTAAAAAACTTTCCGATTAGCAGTGGTGGAACCGCTATTTTATGGGATATCGCTATCGATGAGACAAACAATATTTATGTTGCTGCATCATTTCAAGGCACCTTAACAATTGGCTCAAGTTCAGTCGTTGCTGCTGCTGCGACCTTTAGTGGAATGATCGCAAAATTCAATTCGTTTGGAACACTTCAGTGGATACGTCGAACAACTCCGGCAAACACAGTTGTCGGTCAAGGGGTTGCAGGAATTGGCGCTAGTATTAAAGGAGTTGCAATTTCTCGGGCGGGTGATGTTTATGTTTCGGCGAATTTTAATGGGCAATCAAACTCTACAAAAAACTTCTCATTTTCTCCTGCGGCAAGCATCACCGATGCTGAAGTAGCCCCCATTTTTGCAACGGGAGCTACCGAAGGAGTCGTAGCCAAGTTCACAAGTAACGGAAGTTTGCAGTGGATGTCTCAGATCGCAACGGACTCATTATTGAACCTTGAAAAAATAACTGTTGATCCAGTCGGTAACTCAACCGTAACGGGTTTATTTCGAGTAAGCGCTAGAATGCCTTCGGCTGGAATTACCTTGAACGCACCTGATACATATAGGACGACAGATAGTTCTGTTCTGGTCGCACAAATCAATAAAGACGGAGTAGGGAGATGGATGAGAAGAATCTCTCCTTTTCCCTCTGATTCACGCAATGGAGGAAAATCTATTGTTGTGCTTCCTGATTATCGAATAGCTTTCACGGCCAGTACTTATGGAAGTTATTCACTCGATAATTTTTCAACCTTTTATAGCCCCGAATCTCCAGCAACAGTTGATGGATTAGTAACAGTAATGGGCTCTCCCCTTACTCCTGAGCTCCGCATGTCTATCGACGGTGATAATGCGAAACTATCTTGGTCTGCAGTTGATGGGGCGGGATATTCTCTCTATTCGACCAGTGATTTTAATAGTCCGTATCAGTTAGTTAATTTGCCAATTGTCGAAACGGATGGCGTAAATGAAGTAGTGATTCCCTCTGAATTGGCCCACGAGTTTTTCCGGTTAAAGCAATATTAGTTCGTACTACGTATCGGTATTGGAATAAGATATAGCAGTAAAATTCAACGTGATTTGAGACTCATCCGCGGCTGTACTCAGACCAACAATAGTAAAGTTCAAAAAGAATCCAAAACTTGCAAAGTGAAAATTTAATCTAAATGAATTCATATCATTATATCATTTTGAGAAAGATGGAAGGAACTTGAGATGCCATTCTAATTCTAAATCAAACTGACCTAGAGGAGCTTTCATACTTTTCATTTGTTTCTAAATTCAACAGCCAAGTTTGAGTCCAGAATAAGCAGAATTGCTGGCATGATCTTTGCAACGGAATTGTGTTGATGCTAAAACCACTTTCTTTTCTCATTCTGATCTTCCCAGTTCTTCTCCTCGCGACAGATAATCGAGAAGAATTGAGACAGTGCGTTATTTCGATTCAGCACATTTCTCAAAAAAACATCGAATACCAAAACAGAATTGAGGTAGCGCTGAATGTTCCAAAGTCGGCTGCCTTAATAACAAAAGTTTTTCAGAAAAAGAAGGATGGAACTACGGAATGGTGGCCAGCTGAGTTCCCCAGTGCAAAAATAAGATTCTCAAAAATGATGGGCCGCAAATCGCAACTGCAAATCGACTGGATGCAAGGAGTTAAAAAATCTGGCGCTTCTCGTTTGATGATTGGAGACCAATTGCTTCGCCTCTTAGTAGCCCGACATCAGCCTGAAATCATCACATCTTATTTAGCCGGAAAAAACTTCAATCGAACTTTCGAGGCTTTTCTCAAAAACTATAAAAATCCAGATTTTTCACAGGTTCCTATTATTAGATCTCTTCCAGGAAAAATTCTTTTGGATTTTGGAGAAAAAGACGAAGACCTCTTTATTGCTTGGTCTCGGACCCCTTATCACACTCATCAGGTTCAATTAAAATTTAGTTCACCCAAAGAAACCGTTTTAGAAATATTTAAACTACAGCAAGCCAAAATACCTCCAGCATTAAGGAGTTTTCACTAAGGTCGATGCCAAATGCCCTAAGAGTGGTGGGAAAATGGTGGTGTTACTTTCGCTCAACTTTCCATCGAGGTGTAGTGTCCGACCAAGTTTCTGACCAACGGAATTTGTAATCGCAGATCATCCATGAACAGTAGACTTTTCGGTAAGCACCACCGCTTGCGATGTCTTTGGTACTGCGCACTGCCTTGTTGGCGAGTCGTTTATAAAACCTACGCGCTTTGCCTCCATAACCTTGAGTGATATAAGGCTGACGATAAGATCGTGACATATGTAGGGGCTCCTTTCCCTACATGCTGTCGTGGATCTCCTTTTTGAATTGACGAGATGAAAACATCGTTTCGCCCTTTCCAGCTTTAAAAGCAGATTATCACAAATCCCACCCCTATTGATATATGTTTGACGATCATATATGATGGACGTAGTATAAGCCCAAATGAAGGCCCTTACGCTGATTGACCGACAGATCACCATCAAAAATGGGAAGTACGTCGCGATTATTAAAGTTATGGAAGTGTCAAAAAACAATAAGTTCCCCGATGGAATTAAAGCCAAGTTTGTTCTCCAGGATATTGAACTTGGGTTTGCACGACTGCTTGTCGATAATCACCAACCTTTTGGTTTCCATATGCATACGAAGATGCCGCAGGAGAAAGACCATCGGGAAGTCCTGGAATCGACAAATTATTCTGAAGCTCTCGATATGTTTTTTGAAGAGGTAGAAAGGATTGTTAAAAATGAAGAAGAATGAGGTATTAGAAATCCACTTTCAGGCGTTCGATGATTTTAAAAATGAGGTGAGGCGATCCTTAGCCAAGCGTAAGCCGCTCATTCAATCAAAGAATCATATCTTTTTTGAATCTGTTGAGACCTTTCGAAAGTTCATGACAATTCAGAAGATTGAACTCCTCACCGCCATTGCCATCTTGAAGCCTTCGTCGATTTATGAACTCGCAAAGATGGTGGATCGAGACTTTGCCGCTGTTCTTCGTGATTGCACCAGTCTCGAGGGGACCGGGTTCATCCGGTTGAAAAATATGAAGGGCTCGAAAAACACTAAGGCTCCGGAACTCTCATTTGGTTACGATTGCATCGCTATAAAAATGCCGAAGAGTTCTTACCAAATCGAATTTAAGTCAGCGGCGTGAAAGATGGCTAAAGTGATTCGTTCGGGTGGTGGGACAACGGTGGCGTAAAAAATGGG
>CAZRLF010000012.1:59237-95392 GCA_964601045.1 uncultured Bacteriovoracaceae bacterium | reverse complement strand
TGAAAGATCGACTTCAGACGGTCATTGACCGTTTTCAGCATCTTACTGCAGAGCTTTCTGATCCAATTGTCATCGGAAATGCAAATAAATTTCGAGAACTCTCGCGCGAACGCGCGAGTCTCGAGGTTCTTGTTGGATTATCTCAAGAATATCTTAAGCTATTAAAAACTCGCGATGAGAGTGAATCTCTCGTCTCTTCAGGCGGAGAGATGGCTGATCTCGCTCGAGAAGAAATTGCCGAAATTAATCGAGCGCTCCCCGGGCTTGAAAAGAAAATTCTTATTGAGCTTTTGCCTAAAGATCCCAATGAAGGAAAAAATATTATTCTTGAAATTCGCGCTGGAGCAGGTGGAGAAGAGGCGAGTTTATTTGTGGGTGATCTTTACAGAATGTATTTAAAGTTTGCGGCAAAGCGCGGATGGAGAGTCGAGATGTTGAGTGATTCTCCTGCTGATCGGGGTGGATACAAAGAAGTTGTGGCCTCGATCGAAGGTGCTGATGTGTATACTGCTCTTAAATACGAGTCAGGAGTCCATCGAGTTCAAAGGGTTCCAGCCACAGAAGCTTCGGGAAGAATTCATACCTCAACTGTAACTGTAGCTATCATGGCTGAGGCCGAAGAAGCAGATTTGAAAATTGATGACAAAGACTTAAGAATTGATGTTTTTCGTGCTGGTGGAAAAGGTGGTCAGGGAGTTAATACAACAGACTCGGCCGTTCGCGTAGTGCATCTGCCTACAAATACGGTGGTTGTCTGTCAGGACGAAAGATCACAGATTAAGAACAAAGCCAAGGCGATGAAGATTCTAAGAACTCGTCTTGTGGATGTGCAAAGAGAAAAAGAAGCGAGTGAACGAGCGGCTCAGCGTAAGTCACAGGTGGGTACAGGCGAACGAAATGAAAGAATTCGCACTTATAATTTTCCTCAAGAAAGGGTGACGGATCATCGAATCAATCTGACACTGAAGCGTCTTACAGCGGTGATGGAGGGTGATCTCGAAGAGATTTTGGAGTCTTTGCAGCAGGACGAATACACTCGTCTTTTGGCCGAGGGCTCTGCTTAATCGTAGACATTCTTGTCCCAGAATCTGCCTTGAATTTGCTTTAAAAACTCGATAAATCGCTAATTTATCGTAAAACTTGTTAAGAATCTGATGGCATGATTCTTGCTCTTTAAAGACTTAGAGGCATTAAGGCGTATGAGAATAAAATCATATCTTTCATTTATTTTTGGATTAATTGTTTCGTTTTCTCTTCAGGCAGCAAGTTTTTCAGAACGACTTGTAGACACTGTTACTCATCAAGTTGTTGAACTTGAAGAATTTTACAGAATGCTCGGCAAAATGGCTAGCGAGTCAGACGTCCTTAAAAAAGTTAAATTTGAACCTCGGCAAATTATGTTTGGCGGGGGCTTTATTCGGAAGGTTGCTGCCTATCTTCATAATCATCCCGAGGATAAAAAAATAAAACTCATGGATATTCTCGATAGTAGTCGTGATTTAGATCTTATCTGGGTTGATCCCGAAGACTCACTACAAGGACTTCGTGCAAAAGAAGCTCGTGCGGAGATTATGTCTGCCTTTGAGAAGCATTTGGCAAATAGGGGAGTTCGCGTTCGCAATGTCGAGATGAAATTAGTTTCTGAAGTTAAAGAAAATCCCATTATTCTGAAGCAGGGTTACGATACTCCTTCTCAGGCTATTGTCGGACCCTTAGGAGCGCTTGATTTGATGGATATTATTGCTCCCAATAATATTACTTCAGGTGAAGCTATTCAGTCGCTTGAAAGTCGATCTCTTGAGTATTATTTGTCGGGGGCGCTTGAATCCACAGATGGATTTCTCAACCAGATCATTGAAGTCATTCGAATATTTAAAATTCTAGTCGAAGATCCAAATGTCAAGTTAACGGATACTGCTCATCACAACGTTGATTTGATTTTGACGGAGTTTAAGAAGAGACAGCCTCAACTGCAGGCTTTCCTCATTAAAAAAAATGAAGAGGCTCGCTATTTTGTAAATCGTCTTGCTGATGTTTTGGGCTGGCTCATTTCGACCATGGGCAAAGATCAGCCAGTTTGGTTTAAAACTCTAGAGCACCGTTTTGGAATTTGGGAGTTTTTTAAGCAATTCCCTGAAATTCAATCCCAGGCAATTCCTGATGTCGTTCAAGTTAAAATTAATGGAACGATAAAAGATGCAGTAAAATATCATTCGATGCTTATTACTCAACAGACGCCGATTGCTTTGAGTAATACGCTTTCATTTGATTTTGCAAATTCTCAAGTTTTACAAACAGTGGTAACAAAGGGTGGCCTTTTTAAAAAAGCTATTCAGTCGACTCATCCTGTTTCCATTAATTCAGGAACTCAAAGTGGACAAATTACTTCAAGGGCTGTTTCAGGAAGAGAAGATATTGTTGATCCTCTGCTTCTTCCGCTTTCGCAGTTTGTAGTTCAGATGATTCAGCAATATGGATCTAAATATATTGCATTAGTAAAGCATTCTCAAAATCCGTACTCCACATTGGTCATGCTAGATCCCAGTGAAAATCCAGCTCAGTTTTTATTTTTAAATGGGAGATCTTTTTCTCGTTCAGCAGCTGCAGGGACCAAGGCGAATTTGGTTGGAGCGGCACCGATGATTCCAAGTATTACTTTTGATGTCACGAACGATGGAGCCTTGTATGTGATGACGGGTGACAGAAGAGTGCATGAATTTAAATATAGTGGGCAAAGTTTTATTATCACTCGAACGGGATATCAGGCTCCGCGAGGTAATATTGTTCAGATGCTTATGGATAGTTCAGGCTTATTTAGTCTCACTGATCGGGGTCGCTTAACTCGTACTGCTGCTGATGGCAAATCAGAATTACTTGGCGAGAGTGTGATGGGGCTTTTTCGAACGAGTTCAGGACAAGTTGCATTTGTACGACGAGATAAAAACGATCAGATTCAGTTTCTGATAAAAAATAAAATGGATGATGGTTATCTTGAAACAACTGCCGCTTTAAATCCAAGTCAGCTTGTGATGATAAAAACTTCAACGGGAATTATTAAATCAATTAACCGCACTTCTTTAGTTGTTGCATCCTCTGATGATAGTCAAGGAGTTCAAGTAGAGCACTTTCACAGCAAGACAAATGCTGAAATTCTAGACGAAATAAAAAAAATGGTGGCTGATATTGCCCCCGCGAATATTTCTGCTTCTATTTTGAATCCAATTTTAGCGAATCAAACCGATGTCATTGCCTTAACAACAGCTGTTCCAGAAAGGGGTATTACCACACCGATTATCGATCAGTTAGAAATGAAAGTTATGGAGCATCTGATGTTAAACGGGCAGTCGGATGGAGTGGCTCAAAAAGTTGCTCAAATTATCGCGGCGAGATTGGTTTTGGAGTTGCGAAGAGGTATCAGTGTTGATTTTGGATTTCTTCCTAATTCATTTGTGCTTGGTCGCCTGGTTAAATTTTTAGAAGATCATTCAGATTGGATCGACGAAAAGACTTCAGAAATTTTAAGACCACTTCAAAATTACGATGAATATGAAGCCCTGCTTATGCGAGATGATAAGGCTGCGAACAAATGGAAAGATAATGTAATTCCTAAATGGAGTACCTATAATCAGTCCGCAATTAAAAAGCTTCCTCTTAAAGACGATTGTGCAAAGAACGTTGCACTAGTCGGATCTACTTCAACGAAATCGAATGGGCAGTGATAGTGAGAAATTTACCCGGGTATATATGCCTCATTTTGGCTTATGCATTTTTATGTCCGCAGGCCTTTGCTAATCAGCGAATTGATTCAATTCGAGAAGTTTTAGTTGAAAAGCTGGGGAGCTCTTTTGAGTCTTATCGATTTGATCTTCTGACGGGATATAACTTTCAGCATACTCGCTCGGAACACATCAGAGAAACTCTTGATGTCTTGCTTTCTCTTAAAATTGCAACTGAGAAAGAAATTATAAAAATTTTAGAAGAGAAACCGACTACATTTTTTACATTACGAGGAGACAAGCTCAAAGTGCTTTTGTCACTCAGCCATTTTCTTTACGGAAGAAATAAAACAAAGGATTTGCTTAAATACCGTCTCAGCGTTTTTGTCAGTCAGTCATCTTTTTTTCAAACCTTAAGTAATGGCGGTTATTCTCCAATTTTTGATGACAGTGGTCTCAAAGACGGGAATATTTCTAAAAACGAATATAAAAGTGTTATTTTTGCATTGACCGAGTTGCTGAAAAGAAAACCAAATCATAGTTTAGCTTCAGAAGATGAGGTTGACGAAATTCTACAACAGCACGATGCCTATTATTTCCTGACTGGACTTTTTGCTGGAGGAGATCCAAAGCTGGTCCGTAATAATGTTGCTGTTTTCTCGCCCGTTTCGCATAGAAGGCGAACTGAAAATACACTGATTCAATTTCTTCGCGAGAATAATCAGTATCAGATCGATCTACTTCTTTACGAAACAAAGAAATGGAATACATTTAGTCCCGAGGCTTTTTTAGAAATCGTAAAAGCGTTGAGAGAAAATCGTATACCTCAAGGGTGGCTGCAAAACGTGTACGATCGAATGCCAAAATGGGTTGAGTCCGTGACCCAGACTGTATCTAAGGATCTCGGTAATCCAAAAAAAAGAAATCATATTTTAAACTGCATTGAAGAATTAGGAAAAATGGCTTTTGAAAAAGAAAATCCTTAAGCTCTTTTCTCATTATGAATATTGCTGAAATTCTCGAAGATCTTTCAAAAAGTTTAAAAGCCGTGAATACTGAGAGGTCTCTTTTAGAGGCGAGATTAATCGTAAGTAGTGTGCTCGACCTTCCGATAGAGCAACTTATTATTCAAGATCGTAGAGATCTTACTTATTCAGAAGTGGCACGAATGAAAACTCTTGCGCAGAGACGCCTCAATTATGAGCCTATGGCTTATATTTTGGGAAAAAAGGAATTTTACGGATTAACTTTTAAAGTAAACCCATCAGTTTTGATTCCCAGACCTGAGACTGAATCGTTAGTGACTCACATACTTGATTGGATAAAAGCAAAAAATATTTTAAATCCAAGCATCATTGATCTGGGAACGGGAAGTGGCTGTATTGCTGCCAGTCTTAAAAAAAATATTTTTGGTCGATCGGAAGTTTGGGCCCTCGATATTTCTACTCAAGCTCTCGACGTGGCTCGCTCAAATGCCAAGCGTCTTAAAGCTGAAATCAAATTTATTGAGGGGGATATTCTCTCTGCGCAGACAGATCAGATACTTCCTTCATCCTTTGATATCATAGTTTCAAATCCTCCTTATGTCCCTGATGTCGATTATGAAACCCTGCAGCCCGATATTCTCAATTATGAACCTAAGAACGCGCTCGTTGCTGGCCCCCTAGGTCTTTACTTCTATGAAGCTATTTTCGCAAAGTGGTTGCAGCGCCTGAAGAGGCCTGGTCTCTTGGCTCTTGAGACTATGGGGCCTCAGCAACAGGAAAAACTCAAAACAAAAGTCTCAGTGGTGGATGCCAGCAAAACGTGGCACGATGGTCCTCACATCTTTTATGAGTATGGATAGTTTATGGATTGAAGGAGGTAAGAGACTGAGCGGGAGGATTGAAATTCCGCCTGCAAAAAATGCTGCTCTTCCTTTGGTTTGTCTTTCTTTACTTACAGACCAACCTGTTCACTTTGATCGTCTACCTAATGTCGCTGATATAAAAAGTATGCAGGGGTTACTTGCCCATTTAGGCGCAAACCCTATCGATCATAGTTCATTTCACTGCAAAAAAATTACTTCAATCAAAGCTCCATACGAGCTTGTTCGCAAAATGCGTGCTTCGGTTGTTGTTCTGGGGCCTCTTCTTGCGCGAGCTCGTGAAGCTGAAGTCTCGCTTCCTGGTGGTTGCGCCATTGGAGAGCGCCCAATTGATATTCATTTAAAGGGTTTAAAAGCTCTCGGTGCAGAAATCAAAATCGAAGGGGGATACATCAAAGCGAAGTGTCCGGGTGGTTTAGCTGGATGTCGATTGGTTCTTGATTTTCCCACAGTGACCGGAACTATTAATTTAGTTACTGCAGCGGCACTAGCGCGTGGTGAAACTCTCTTTGAGAACGTGGCGAAAGAGCCTGAAGTCGTTGAAGTTTGTGAAGCCCTTATTCAAATGGGTGCAAAAATCGAAGGTCACGGAACAGATCGAATTCAAATTCAGGGCGTCGAGCAGCTAAACGGACTTAAATGGGCTATTCAGCCTGATCGAATTCAGCTCATTACTTATCTTGCGGCTGGCTTAATCACCGGGGGAGATGTGACTTGCACTCCTTATAGACGAAATACCATGAACGCAGCGCTGCAAAAATTTATGGAAGCAGGAGCCTCAATTCAAGAAGGCGAAAATGAGGTGACGATCAAAGCTGCTTCGGGCATTCAGCCAATTGAAATTGAAACTGCGCCTTTTCCTGGTTTTCCAACCGACGCACAGGCACAGTTTTTGGCCTGCCTTACTTTGGCTGATCGAGCAAAAGGCCCAAGTACAGTTCGTGAAACCATTTTTGAAAACAGATTTCAGCATGTGAGCGAACTAAGACGCATGGGTGCAGAAATTGAAGTGAAGGGAAACTCCGCCGTGATTAAAGGTGTTGAGTATCTTAGTGGTACTTCAGTGATGGCTTCTGACTTAAGAGCATCAGCTGCTTTAGTTTTGGCCGGGTTACGTGCGAGAGGTAAAACTCAGGTTCTAAGAGTCTATCACCTTGATCGCGGCTACGAAGATCTTGAGAGAAAACTTATTTCTCTTGGTGCCAGTATTTGGAGAGCCCCACAATGAGACTTCTTAAACAGGGAAGTCCAGAGTTTGATCAAAGCATCGCAGCACTGAAACTTAGAAGACATCGCCTTATGGATGATCTCATTTCAGAAGTTGATGCAGCGTTTGCAGCTTATAGAAGCGAAAAAGAAGCTGCACTTATTCAATGGGCCAGTGAGTTTGATGGAGTTGAACTTGATGAGAATAATCTTTGGATTGAAGAAGATTATATTAAAACCTCCCACAAACTTATTTCTTCAGACATTCGAAAAGCTATTGATCATGCACTTCAGCGGGTAGAAAGATTTCAGTCTGAATTAAAGCTGGCTTCGTTTCAGTCGAGCGAAGAGGCAGGAGTTTTTTGGGGAACCGAGATTCGTCCTCTTGATCGAGTGGGAATTTATGTTCCTGGCGGGCGAGCAAATTATTTTATGACTTTGCTTTTATGCGCGGTGCCCGCACGAATGGCGGGAGTCAAAGATATCTTGGTTGCAACTCCTCCGAAGAGAAGACTTGAAAAGCCTTATATTGATCCGACGCTTCTTTATTTAGCGAAGTTATTTGAAATTCCTCGGATTTTAATTTCAGGAAGCATTGGCGGAATGGCTGCCCTTGCTTTTGGCACAAAAAGAACTGAACCAGTTGAGAAAATTGTAGGTTCAGGAGGCATACGAGCTTCGGTCGCCAAAATGAGACTTTCGGGTTTTGTCGGAGTCGAGGGTTTTTCTGGTCCTTCGGAGACGGCGTTTGTGTGCGATAAGTCGACTTCACTCGATGCCATTGTTGCCGATATCATCGGTAAGGCCGATCATGACCCTGAGGCTGAAATTTTTGTCTTCCATACTCAAGAGAAGTGGCTGCAGTCTCTGGTCGAAAGATTGGCCACTGAGGTCCAGAGTTTAAAAGATCAGGCCGAGCAACAGTCGATTGAGGCCTGTATTGAAAGGCGATTGATTTTGTTTCAGACCAAGGATGTCTCGAAGGCCATTGATCTTGTTAACGAACTGGCTCCCGGAGTTGTCTGTCTCGCCATGGATAATGCTTCAGAACGTGTGGCTGATTTACGGGCTTGCGGAAGCGTGCTTTTAGGGCACTTCACTCCTCCGGTAGGCTTGGATCTGGTGGGTGGGGCTTCAGGCCTGGTCGGCACCATGGGGAGTGCCTCCTACTCAGTTTCAATGTCTCCTGCATCGTTTGTAAGGCGTTTTACGGTCATGGAATTCGATAAAGATGCCTTAGAGCGATTTTCACGCGAATCCGTCCAGCTTGCTAAAGAGGAGGGGTTTTTGGCTCATGAAAGATCATTTAAAGCACGATTGACGACGTAATCGGCTCGTCCTAGATTCTCGCTTCTATGGCTACGACAATCAGAATTCGAGATGGCGAATCCTTTGAAGGTGCTTTGAAGCGATTTAAGAAAATCATTGAAAAATCAGGACTCATGACTGAGCTTCGAAAGCGCGAATTTTATGAGAAGCCTTCTCAAAAAAGAAAACGCAAAGCAATCGCTGCAGTTAAACGAACTCAAAGAACCAAAAGAGGTTTTTGAGTTTAATGACTCAAGTTCCTAAACTTCCTTTTGAGGATCGTCTTGGCGAAGAAATCAAAAACGCCATGCGAGCTAAAGATCAGGTTCGACTCGATTGCCTTCGTGCAATGAAGTCCGCTCTTAAATATAAGTTCGTCGAAAAAGAGCAAAAAGAGCTGACTGAAGAAGAAGCTTTTCAAGTCTTTCAATCTCTCATCAAGCAGAGAAAAGATTCCGCCGAACAATTTAAAAGCGGTGGTAGAGAAGAAGCAGCTCAGAAAGAATTGAAAGAAATTGAAATCATTTCGGCTTATCTTCCCGCAGCTCTTTCTGAACAAGAACTCAAAGCCATGATTCAAGATGCGATTAAAGTTTCGCAAAGTTCATCCGTTAAAGATTTAGGAAAAGTGATGAAGGAGCTTAAGCCAAAGATCACTGGGCGTGCTGACGCTAAATTCGTAACGGATCTCGTTCGTCAAAGTTTGAATCCTTAAACCAAGAGTGAGACTCATTTTGAGAATCACCTTTTTATCGGGGGGCGTTTGAAAAACTCCGAATCCATTGATGCGATTCGCCAGGCTGCTGATATCGTGCAAATCATTAATGAGGTTGTACCTCTTAAGCGCCGGGGCACGAATTATCTTGGACTTTGCCCCTTTCATAATGAAAAAAGCCCATCGTTTTCTGTCAGTTCAACAAAACAATTTTTTCACTGCTTTGGATGTAAGGCTGGTGGCGATGTTTTTAAATTCCTTCAGCTCTTTCATCGTTGGGATTTTACCCAAGTTTTAGAAGAGCTTTCTCGAAGGACAGGCATTAAAATTGAGACTTATCAGGTGGATCCTTCGTGGGAAGAAGGCTTTCAGATTCTTGATATTACTAAAGAGCTCTTTAAAGAAGAATTGCACTCAAAGGCAGGCACAGAATTTAGAGATTATCTGACTGCGAGAAAAATTCCTGAAAAACTATGGGAAGATTTTCACCTAGGAGCTCATACAGGCTCTAATCGAATGCTCGCTGATATGCTTAAGGCAAAGAAGTTTTCTTTGGACATAGCTGTCCGTTTGGGACTTCTCGGTCGCAGCAATCAGGGGGAATACTACGATCGATTTCAGGGTCGACTGATGTTTCCTATTTTGGACGATAGAGGCCGTACGAGGGGGTTTGGGGGCCGTGGACTCGGTTCTGAGCAGCCTAAATATCTCAATTCTCCTAAGACCGCTCACTTCGATAAAAGCCGCCTTTTTTATGGCATGCATCTTGCACATAGGGAAGTTCCGCGAAAGGGATATGCCGTTTTGGTTGAAGGGTATTTAGACGTGATTGCATTAGTTGAATTCGGGGTAACAAACGCGCTGGGATCGATGGGTACGGCGCTTACTCTTGATCAAATGCGGGTGCTCAAGCGCTATAGTCCTCGAGTCATTTCTCTATACGATGCTGATAAAGCAGGAGTCATGGCGACCGAAAAAAATTTGGGTAATTTTTTACGAGAAGGCCTAGAGGCTAAAGTTGTTTTACTTCCAAATGGCAAGGATCCGGATGCGTTTTTGCATAATGAGGCGATTGCTTTAGAAGACCGAAAAATTCAGCTGAGAGTGGCTTTTCAGAATTCGATTAGCGCTGTTGATTATTTGGTTCAGAACACTGTTCTTAATGAGAAAAATGCAATGACCCGAGGTCAAAGACTGCGGGGTCTTGTGAATATTTTAGATCAAGTTCCCGATGAGATTGAACGTGCGGTTTTAAAGAAAGATATCGCGAAGCGATTTGAGCTACCTGAGCGAATGCTGATGGGAGCTCAGGCTGAGCCACTTTCGACCGATAAATTTGAGCCTAAAATGGGAGTTTCAGCTGCAGAGAATAGCCGTTGGGAGCGCGAAATTCTAAGGTTTTTAGTCAAATGGGGTGAAAAAGAGGCCTTCGACTTAACAGGGCTTATTCCTTATCTGTCTTCAGCCTCAAAATGGGCTAGTCTTCTTTTGCGTTTAATTGAGCTTCGGCTAGAGTCTAGGGTCATAGGCGAACTGCGTTGGCTGAATGATGTTGAAGCTGATCTTCAGGCTGAAATTAGGGAATGGGTTCTTGAAGATAAAGTATTTGAAGGTTCATTTGATATAAGAGCACTCTGGGTTGATTTACAAAAGGGGCTCAGACGTTCATATTTTCAGCGAGAAGGCGACAGAATTCAGTTCGCAATTGAAACTGCCGAAGAGAATGATGATGTTGAAAAAGTTCGAAAACTTTTATCGGAAAAACAGGATTTGCTTAAACTCTATAAAGCAAGTTCGGAGCAATTAACTCAGGTTTAAAAAATTGATTTGAGGGAGTCTTATTATGAAGGCCAAAAAAACTGCAAAGAAAACCACCACTACTGCGAAAGCAAAACCTGCTGCAAAGCCAGTCATTGTAAAAAAGACGGCTGTTGTAAAAGCAAAGTCAGTTGCTGAAACAAAAGTGACTAAAAAAGATGAAAAGAAAGCTGCTAAAGGTGAAGCCGCAGTCGAAGAAAAAAAGCCAGCCGCTGCAGCTGGAGGTAAAGGAAGACGCAAATCAACTCGCGATCTTAAAGAAGTTAAACAGCTGATCCATCTTGGCAAAGAAAAAGGTTATTTAACATTTGAAGAAGTAAACGAAGTTCTTCCCACTGAGATGACCTCTGAGGACGATATTGATGACGTCATGCTGATGCTTGATGAAATGGATATCGAAGTTCTCGATGAAGGTGACGAAGCTAAACCTGCTAAGAAAACCAAGGGTGCTGCCGCTGCTGCTGAAGAGCATGCTTTTGAAGAAGATGAAGATGATGATGATTCTGCAAGCCGAAGTAACGACCCCATTCGAATGTATCTTCGAAAAATGGGTCAAGTTTCTCTGCTTACCCGTGATGGTGAAGTTGAAATTGCCAAGAGAATTGAAGAAGGCGAAAGCGAAGTTTTAAGTGTTGTTCTACGTTCTGATTTCGGGATCAAAGAAATTTTAAATCTCGAAGATCGACTCAAAAGAAAGACGATTCGTGTCGGAGATGTGATTCGGGGATATGAGGAAACTGAAGAGGGTGGTCAGTTTCAAGAAAATGCTCAATGTGAGCGAGTTCTTAAGCTGATTGCTAAGGCACGTCGTAAATTTTTAGAGATTCAAGAGCTTTGGGCGCAAACCAAAGCCGGATCTAAAAAGCAAATAGACGACGCCAAAAAGCAAATGGATAAAATGAGAGATGATATCTTTGAAATTCTCAAAGAAATCGATCTCAATCGTAAATTCATTAATAAGATTGCGGCCAAATTAAAGAACCTCGTAAGCCGGGTTGAAAAAAGCCAAAATCAAGTTACAGCGGTTGAAACTCAGCTCGGTTCAACTGAAGAAGAAATTAAAGCTCTGGTTATTACTCTCGATAAAGGAAAAGAAGATCCTAAGCGAGTGGCTGCCAAACTTAAACTCGAGCCTGAGCAATTAGCTGAAGCTATTGAACAGTATAAAGCAGCTGCTAAAAGAATTCAGCTGATTGAAGATGAAGTTCACCTTGAGTCGGCTGAGATTAAGAGAATTCATAAACAAGTTAAAAACGGAGAGTTCAAGGCTGAAAGAGCTAAGAACGAACTCGTTGAAGCAAACTTACGATTGGTTGTAAGTATTGCCAAGAAATACACCAACCGGGGTCTTCAGTTCTTGGATTTGATTCAAGAAGGAAATATCGGCTTGATGAAGGCCGTTGATAAGTTCGAATACCGAAGGGGTTATAAGTTCTCAACTTACGCTACTTGGTGGATTCGACAAGCTATTACCAGAGCGATTGCTGATCAAGCTCGAACCATCCGTATTCCTGTGCACATGATTGAGACAATCAATAAATTGATCAGAACCTCAAGACATCTTGTTCAAGAACTCGGACGAGAGCCCACTCCAGAAGAAATTGCTGAGAAGATGGAAATGCCTCTCGCCAAAGTAAGAAAAGTTTTGAAGATTGCCAAAGAGCCGATTTCTTTGGATACACCTATCGGAGAAGAAGAAGATTCACACTTGGGAGATTTTATCGAAGACGTGAATGCAGATTCACCTACCGAATCAGTTGTGAACTACAATCTGTCTGCTCAAACTCGTAAAGTTTTGGCCACTCTTGCTCCTCGAGAAGAGAAAGTGCTTCGGATGCGATTTGGTATTGGTGAAAAATCAGACCATACGCTCGAAGAAGTCGGACAAGATTTTGAAGTCACCCGTGAACGTATTCGTCAAATCGAAGCCAAGGCCCTTCGCAAGCTTCGACATCCTTCACGAGCAAAGAAATTGAAGTCGTTTATCGATAATATTTCTTAAGCGATTTAAAAATTTAACAAAGAAGACGGTTCAGAAATGGGCCGTTTTTTTTGCTTGTTTGATCGGCAGGCTAATGAAGCTTCGCTAAGCCTTTATAATCACTTAAGTTCTGAATGGTGCTCGATCACAGTTTGAAGTCAATTTGGGCATAAAAATTGCACTTTTCAATCCTGTGCAAAATTTTACCAAAGTGGGTAACCATCGATGCGTGCAGAATCGCTTAAAAATTCTTGTTTCTTTGCTATTTCTATTTGTAGCTGTCGTCGTACGCGCAGATTCTGATGAACCAGAACATTCACCCGCAGAAAAACTAAACCCATATGCTTTTGTGCTTTCTTCTGCCGAACTCAAAGAATTGGCTCAGCAGCTTTCTTCTAAGGTTGATCTCTTTCGAGAGGTTTGGGCCATTCATCCAACTGCAGAATTTTATGCGGGCACTACGAGAGATTATCTGTATTGGATACTGGGACATTTTCGAAATGCTAAAACATCTGCTCAGGTGAGTGAAGTAAAACAGAATCTCTTGGCTCTTAAGTTTATTCAGTTTCGTGAAATGGTGGGGCATGACTCTGATGCAGATATTTTAGTACATGATCGAAATCAGCTTTCTGGTTTATCCGGAGGTACATTTGGAATTCGAAAGTTGGATTTAATTGCTTATGATCAAATTGATCCTCAGAGCGATTTTGGACAAAGTGAATTTGATCAGGGGTTTATTCCGGTTGAGAAACTACGACTTTCTAAGAACGGAATTCTTGAAGATTCAAGATTTGGAAATGGTGTGAAAGAGCTGATTAGCGGCAGGCTCAGTATGCATTTTGCCGATCCAGATAAATTTTGGAAAACACAGTATGCGAAGCAAGGCTTAAACCATCCCATTCTGCTTCCAATCCGCTATTTGCGCATTCTTGCACAAGATTATCTTAGACGTCACGGAGATGATCTACCTGAACGCTCTAAATTAATTGATTCAATCGATCCAATTGTGCGAGAGAAGATAAAATCTATTATTCGAACGGCCTTAACCGACTCTCGATTCGAATCTTCTCTTAAGCTTGAAAAGTTTAGAGCTTGGCTTAATGGTCCACTTCAAAAAAGTTTTAGATCGTATAGCAATGCAAATGCAGCCTTTGACTTAATGAAGGAGATGGGTGTTCTTAGACTTGCCGAAAGGTATCCAGAAGAAATTGATTCGCTGCATAGCCATCTACTTAAAATTAAGCGAGATCCAGACAAGATTCGTAAAAACTTTGAAGTCTATGGAGTAGAGCCTGAAATTATATACCAAAAAATTGATACAGTTTTGCAGGGGCAGGAGTTAATTCATGGCGCAGGCAGTGAGGTCGCCTTTAGGAGTATTATTTTTCAAGGTATTGTGCCTTCTGAGTATGGTTCTGCTGGCCGAGGCTTTTACTCGGTAGATTATAATGGTCTAGCTTTTGCAAAAAACTGGTCTCTAACTAGGGCAGAAGTTGATGATATTGTTGTCGCAATTAAAGTAAATATTAAAACAAAATTTATTGATATCACTCGCGGCGAGGGAGCAAAGCTTTTTGAGACCTGGAGAAATAAGAATTCTAATGTCGACGATGCGTTCGATAAATTTGCTGAGGAATTTGGCGCCGATCTTATTGCCTATAAATATGAAGATAAACTTTTAAAGGACGGCCGTGCGTTTGTTCTTAAAAACGCTGGTGTTATAGAAAGTAGGCGAGGGATTTTTAAAAACCCCCGCCCACTTCGAGAGCTGATTTCTGGAGCAGAACAACTCAATTCACAGTGGAAGGCTAAAGTGTCTGATATAGAAGAAAAATTCTTTTCTTTTTTTAAAGATTTTGCGTTAACGCCACTCATGAAATCAGAGAGAGAATATGTGTTTTCTTCTTTGAATTCAGATCTTATATCAAAGATTTGGAAGCTCGGCTCCAAGCGTCTATACGAGAAACTGGGAGACTCAATGCCTGGGTGGATCGAAATAAATTTATTGGCAAAGCCAACAGAGCAGGTTTGGGATTTGTGGATCGAAATGTTGGACTTGGAGAGAGAATCGTCGGAAATTGAGCCTTATAAATCTCGATATATGAAATGTTTAGAGGCTCAGAGGATATGGCCAGAGAAAGTATGGAAAAAAATTCCTGACCTTATTCAGGCGAACTTTTTTCTTACATATCGTTTGAATGATGTGGGACCATGGCCTTCAATTTTTTGGGCGGAAGTTCCATCTTTATTGGATAGAAGCTCATCAAGTCATTTGTACGGGTTACTCGTCTCGCTGGGTCATCAAAAGGTGTGGCCGAATGACTTCTCCCAGTATTTTGCTCAGAATATGAGGAGGTTTGCCGATGCGGGTATGTATATGGATGAGGCGGTCGGAGTTGCTTTAAGTGGGCTTGATGAGTGGACTCCTGAAATATGGAAAGGGATTCCCGATCTTATGACAGCCATAACAAGCGAGAATTTGTATTTGGATTCGATCAATTTACTTAAGCGTCATAACCAGTGGCCCGACTTTTTTTGGAAGGAGATTCCAAAAATTTTTGAAAAATTGAATCAGCATAATATGATCGCAATTTTGAGTGTATTGAAAAGTCGAGCTGATCACGACCCTCGTATTTGTCAGAAAACAATTGAGAGATTAACAAATATTTATCATGGCTTTAAAACCTAGGGAACGTCTCGATCCATTACTGTTTTGCGACCCTGTCGTTTGGCCTCTTCAATCGATTTTAAACAGAGCTCCTTAATTCGCTCAGTTAGAGCCTCAAAAACACCTGCTGAAGTATTCATTCCTGATTTATCGGAAATATATTTTTTTACCTTAGAGGCCACGACAAGAATCTCATTTTCTACAGATGAAGTGGTGGTGTTGATCGTCCCAACTTGGCCTGAGCCAGGTGAAGATGAACGAGGTGTATTGTCTTCTGGAGCAATGACCCTCTTTTTTTCTTCGCCAGTTTTATAGGCCTCCGCTTCGGCTCGTGAGGCTCTTCGCTCAAGGGCGTATGCGCTCTCAGCTCGATGTCTTTCGATGGGAAGGTGAGCATCCCAACATTCAACACTACAAAAGGCATAGTTTGTAGCTTTGGCACGACAAGTTGATACCGAACAAACTTGGAATGTATCGCCGATATGAATATCTTTTTTGCAAGTACTGCATTTACGAAAGAGTTCGGGCATAAGGAGAAGGCTAGCAAGACTGCTTAAGAAAATCTTCTGCGTTTTTTTGAGCTGTGCTGTAAGGTTAACTATGCAAGAAAAAGCACTACTCGCAGGAGGATGTTTTTGGGGGGTCGAAGAGCTCATCAGAAAATTACCGGGCGTTATCTCAACCGAAGTTGGTTATACAGGAGGTGAGCTTGAATCGCCTACCTATCCATTTGTAAAAACCGGTACAACGGGGCATGCTGAAGCGATCGAAGTTACATTTGATGCAGAAAAGAAATCGTACGCAGATATTCTGCGATTTTTCTTTAGGCTTCATGATCCGACCACTCTCAATCGCCAAGGTAACGATGTCGGAACGCAGTATCGATCGGCTATTTTTTACTTTTCTGATGAACAAAAAGAGACTGCACAAAAAATCAAAGACGAAGTTCAAAATTCTGGATTATGGAAAAAACCTATCGTTACCGAAATTATTAAAGCTTCAAAGTTCTATCCAGCCGAAGAATATCATCAAGATTATCTGCAAAAAAATCCGGGTGGGTATACCTGTCATTTTTTGAGGGATGTGTAAAGGATGTCCCCGGTATGAACAGAAAGAATGGGCCCACCAGGACTTGAACCTGGGACCTACCGGTTATGAGCCGGCTGCTCTAACCAACTGAGCTATGAGCCCTCTTTTCAAAACTGGGTTTTCAATTAACGTATTCATTTCGATTGCTCTCTCTAACTTTCAATGCGTTGGCTAGAGCGGAGCTCTCTATTTATTCTTTCGCCCCTGGCGAAACAACTGAGCTTACGGCCAATGGATATCCTTTCAGATATCTACCGGCTTTCGCAGTATTTCTGACTATACTTAGCTTCTATTGGTTCACTCAATCAAGTTTCTTCCTTTGCTCGTAGTCTTTATGCATTTTTTTCCACTTCTTTTTGTCTTCAGAGGCGATTTGTTTGTTCTTTTTTCTCTCGTAATGGCGAAGTTCTCGCTGTAGTTTTAGATATGACTTCCAGCGTTCTTGATCAAGTCCACCAGCTTCAGTAGCTTGTTTAATCTGACAACCGGGCTCCGTAATATGAGAGCAATCGAAGAAGCGGCAATTAAGTTTGAGTTCTTCGATGTCTGAGAATTCCCGCTCAAAGCCTTCGTCATGGTCGAGGAGTTGAATTTCTCTCATTCCGGGAGTATCGATAATCAATCCCTCCCATTTCGTCCTCATTAAATGGCGAGATGTTGTAGTGTGTTTTCCTCGTGCATCTGACTCTCGAATCTCTTGCGTCTTCATCAGCGCTGACCCGCAAAGCAGATTTACTAAGCTTGATTTGCCGACACCTGATGAGCCGACAATGACAGCGGTTTTACCAGGCGAAAAATACTTCTTTAGACATTCGTAAGAACTTGAATCATAAATCGAACTCATCTCGACTTTTACTCCCGGAAACTGCCCAGAAATTTCTTCTAAAATCCTTAATGGATTCTCGGTTAAGTCAGATTTGGTCAGCAAAATAACGGGTTCAGCTCCTGAATCCCATCCAAGCATGAGGTATCTCTCGATACGTCTTAAATTGAGATCTTCATTCATCGACGAAGTGATAAGGACCGTCTCAAAATTGGCTGCAAGAATTTGTTCATCATGTCTTGTGCCTGCGACTTTTCTGCGAAGTAAAGAAAACCGATCGAAAACTTCGCAGATAATAGAATGCCCATCGCCACCAGGTGGCATCTGAGCAAAAACCCAATCTCCGACAGCGGGCCAAGAGCCCCCACTTTGAATTTCGTAAAATAATTTACCAGATAAAACTGCCAAACTTGGTTTGGCCGATCTGGTAATTCCATACTCCAGTAGAAAATAATTTTTTTCTATACTTATAATTCGCGCAACCTTTAGCTCCCCCCTTGGTTGCTTGCTAAGTTGTTTTTCAAAAAATGGCGACCAACCCCATTGAAGGAGTGCTTCGTAATCAATGTTCAAAGACATTTAAAACCTCGTTAAATTTAAGAATTTATTGTGCGTGAGAAACGAATGAGGTCTTCAGCTCAAAGATGAAAAGAGACCCAAGCTTTTGAAATTATTGACAATCATATGGCCTCCTTTCAGTGAGAAACCAGATCATACCTCAGTTATAAAAGTCCGTCCACGAGTGGACGAGTGTTTCAAAAATAAAGAATAGTGACGCTTCAAGGGCCCATTTCTTCGAGAAAACGGCTCGTGATGAGGTAACGCCCCAGTTTGGCTGTTTAAAAAGAATTGATTTCATTTCCTGCCAGTTTTGGCCTGTTGCGAAGCGGGCCAAAACTGGTCTCTCCCATGCCGAGGCCTTTTTCTCGATTTAGGTCTTGAGGTTCGAGGGATTTATAAGGTTAAAAGATTTATCAGGAGGCCACACTGTGGACTTAACGCCCGAAACCATTAAAACGTCGATTCAAGCCTTACTTAAACTCCAAGAAATTGATGGCCAGCTATTTCTTCTGCAACGAGAGCTCAACGAGCCTTCTACCGAGTATAAAGAGATCAAATCTAAGCTTGAAGAAGCTCAGAAAATCTATCGCAATGCCGATCGTGCACATAAAGATGCTGATCGCGAACGACGCAGTCTTGAATTGAAAATTCTAACTTTAAAGGACGATTTAAAAAGAGCTGAAGGTAAGCGTCGGGATGTTCGCAATACCAAAGAAGAGTTTGCGGCGACTAAGGAATACGAACAATTTCAGCGCAAAGTTGCAGATACTGAAAAATTATTTGAAGAAAAAGATAAAGTGATGAACGAGAAAGTTGCTATTCGCGACGAAAAGCAAAAGCTCGTTACTGAACTTGAAGAGAAATTAAAGAAGCTTGATGAAGTAAGAGCTGGTCGTCTTTCAGAATTACAAGATCAGGTCAAGACTTTAGACGCTCAAAGAGAATCGCATATTTCAAAAGTAGACGACCAAATTTTTTCTCTCTACGAACGAGTTCAAAAATTACGCAAGGGAAATGGCATTGCCCTAGTCAAAGGTCTTAAGTGTACGGGTTGTTTTGTTAATATCCCGCCTCAACTGCGACATCGTCTGGATAAACTTTCTGAGCTGATTACATGTCCTAGCTGCTCTAGAATACTTTTTCCGGGAGATTTTGAGTCCGGTGAAACTCATACCGAAAAAGCTGCCAGTTAGTACACATAACTAGGTTCATAGGGCCCTTAATCTATTGAAATTGTTTTTAAAATTTAAAAATTATTGATTGCTGAAGCTCGCTTCGGTATTTCAATATCTTATAAAAAGGTAAAGGCGGACGGTCGCTGTCATTCACGAAGGTGGGTGATAGAGGAAAGTCCGGGCACCTGGCCTGAGGAACTTTTCAACAGAAAAAGTGATTTAGGCCTGAGCTACCATACAGGCTAACGGCCTGGATTTTCTGGAGGGAGTAAAATTCCAAAGGGAAGTACGGAATAGTGGCACAGAAAATATACCGCCGATGGCTTCGAAAGAAGATCAGGTAAGGATGAAAACGCGAGGTAAGAGCTCACGGTATTTGGAGGCAACTTCAAGTACGCAAAACCCTATGGGGTGCAAGACCAAGTGTCGTTTTTGTAGGTGTGAGCCTATGCGCGGTAAGCTCGCCGCGATGACTGCTCCGCGGTTGGCAAGAGGGTAGTCAAAAGCGAAGGTCGGTTGCTCGAGGGGATCGGAGACGATCCTCCCAGATTGATGACCGTCATCAGATCTACTGCTCGCAGTAGATCTGAGACAGAACCCGGCTTACAGCCTTTACCTTTTTTTAATTTCTTGGATCGAGCCAGTCCCGAATACCAGATCCAAACAAAGTCAGAGAGAGTGTGAGGAGGAATAAAATGCCTCCAGGAAATACGGCAAGCCACCAGGCTTCACGAAAGTGGTCTTTGGCTTGTTTGAGGAGTTCTCCAATACTGGGCACGTTGATGGGTTCACCAAAGCCCAAGAAAGACAAGGCTCCAAGAACGACAATTGTGGATGAAAGATCAAACGGAACATATGTGATAATGGGCGTCAATGAATTCGGAATTAAATGTCTAAAAAATAATCTCGTTCGACTGGCTCCTAGCGCAGTGGCCGCTTGAACAAATTCTTGGTTTCGAAGGCGCAAAAATTCAGCGCGTGTAAACCTCGAGTATGAAATCCAGCCTGTAAGACACATGACGAAGAGTAAAATTCCGTAGCCCTGGGGAAGAAATGCCAGAAGTGTGAGCTGCAGAAGAAATACGGGAAAATTCGAAATGACCTCGACGATCCTTGAAAGGCTAAGATCAACCCAGCCACCAAAGAAACCCATGATTCCGCCGATAATAATGCCAATGAATAAAGAAATTCCGACTGTGAGTAGTGAGAATGTTACTGAGTTTCGGATTGCATAAATCATTCTAGCAAAGACATCGCGGCCAACGTAGTCAGTTCCAAAAAGATGCTCTCCACTCGGCTCTCCTAAGATCACTGAATCAAAGATGCTACTTGATTCTGGGCCTTGATTGACGAGAGGAAAGATACCCGCAATTCGCGAATGATTGGCGATAAGAGGTGCGCAAATGACAATAAGCAAAAAAATCAAAACGACGAAACCTGCTGCCCATGTTACTTTTGAAATCTTCATCGCCCCTCAAAATCAATTCTTGGATCTACAAGTACGTAACAAATATCCGAAATAAAAATTCCTGCGAGGGCTAAAAAACTTGAGATCGTAAAATTTGCCATAATGGTGGGGTAATCTCTCTGAAGCAGAGCTTCGTAGGCCATCAGACCTAAACCTGGAATCGAAAAAAGAGATTCGATAATGACACCACCACCTAAAATTCCAGGGATCATTCCGCCCATGATTGTGACAATCGGAATCAGTGAGTTTCTAAAAGCGTGTTTAAAAAAGATAACTGGCTCACTCAAGCCTTTAGCCCTTGCGGTGCGAATATAGTCTTGGTTCATTGCTTCAAGGAGGCTAGCTCTCTGTTGTTGGGTAATAAAAGCAAGGCCTCCAATGCTATAGCAAATACAAGGCAGTATAAAGTGATTGAGCCGATCAAGAAATTTACCCACCATACTTAGGCTTTCGTAATTATCGCTTTGAATTCCGTAGATGGGGAACAAATCCAAAAATTCTCCTCCGCCTAAAAATGTAAGTAAGAGAATTCCTAAGACGTATGTCGGCGTTGAATATTTAGCGATACCAAGAAATGTAATCGTTCGATCGATCGGAGTATCTCGATAAAGAGCAGCGATCATGCCTAAAGGAATTCCAATGAGCAAAGCAACGAGCAAGCCTGAGATTCCGAAGGCAAGAGAGACAGGAATCTTCTCTTTTATTTTATCTATCACAGGCCTGTGATCAAAAAATGAGGTTCCAAAGTCCAGATGAACTAAATCATTCAGCCATAGTCCGTAGCGGGTAAGAATAGGTTTATCGAGATTATAAAGCTTCTTAAGTTGCTCTAGGTTTTCTTCAGAAAGTGCTGATTTATCTCCCATACCGCCACTTTTATCTTGAGCGAGTTTCATCTCAAGAGGAGAGCCAGGCGCCAGCTGAAGAATAATAAATGAAACAAATGTAATACCCCAGAGAGTAAACACTAAAAGAAATAATCGCTTAATAATATAAGCTTGCATCTAGACTACTGAGAACTTTCTTTAAATTTTTCTCTTCCCTTGGGGGTAAACCACTGAGCTGAATCAAGGCCCAGTTTTCCGACAGGCAAGACGCCCTCAAAGCGCCGATCGATCAAAGCGAGATGAGGAAGTTCAAATACGAAAGTATATGGGTTCTCGTCGGCCACAATTTTTGTAAATTCTTGATAGAGTTTGTTTCGTTCGTCTCGATCAAGTGTACTGCGGGCTTTGGTAATAAGCTCGTCAACTCGAGCATTTGAAAATCCAACATAGTTTGAGCCGCCTTTTTTTGATTGAGATGAATGCCAAACTTGATAGGGGTCACCATCAAGGGCGGCCGACCATGCTAAAAAGACAGCGTCGAACTTCCACTCTTGGAGTTGTTTTACAAAGACGGTCCACTCAAGAGTGCGAATATTCATTTCTACGCCAATTTCTTTAAGGGACTGCTGATAAATTAATGCAATTCTCTCGTACTCAGGTCGGCCCGCTGCAAAAAGGAGCTCAAAAGAAAACTTTTGTCCATCTTTATCAAGCACACCATCTTTGTTCGAATCTTTCCAGCCTTCGGCTGCGAGAATTTCCTTTGCCTTGTTGAGGTCATAGGCAAGGGGAGTAATGGAAGGATCTGTCTTTGAAGAAGCTTTGGGGAAAGGTCCAACCGAGAGGTTTAAAAGATTTTTAAAGAGTTTTGTGTTTATTTCTTCACGTGGCAAAGCCATCGAAAGAGCTCGTCTTATATTCTTTGAAGCGAATTTTGGAAGTTTTGAGTTCCAACCAATATATCGATAACCTGCACCATCGTCAGTACTATATTTTATTTTGTAGAATTTCTTTTCGTAGGAGGGATCAGCAAAATCTTGTAACCACATGGTCGGGGTTGGATCCATTGTATCAATATCACCCTTTTTCATCGCCATAACAGCGACGGCATCATCACTTATAATGCGCATTAGAATTTCTTTAAAATTATATTTGTCTTTCCATTGCGGGTCAGTGGATCCCCAATACTTATCGAACAATTTTAATTCGACAGAACGGCCTGCATCCCATTTTGAAAACTTATAAGGGCCGCTACCGATAGGAAATCTGTTGGCTTCGTTTCTGTTAAAATCACCGACACCATAAATATGTTTTGGAATGATATCGTTAAGGCCCACCATAATGAGGTTACGGTAGTAGATTTCTTTCATTTTAAATTCGACTTCATAGGGGCCTTTTACAGTAACAGAATCAAGAAACGCGTAATAGTTTTGCAGATGAGCGGCATCTACCTTTGGATTTTTAATAATATCGAAAGAAAATTTTACATCTTCAGCGGTGACAGGTGTTCCGTCATGAAAAAAAGCATTTGGTCTAATTTTGAAAGTATAGGTTTTGCCGTCTGGAGAAATCTTCCAGGACTCAGCAAGCTTTGGCTGAGGCTCACCGGTTTTAACATCGTATGAAATGAGACGATCGAAGATATAGCTAATGACGGAATTTGCATTTGCTGTTGTCGCCAAGACTGGATTGAGAGTTTCAGGATTGTTTCCAAGATAAAGAACCAGGCGATCATTTTTTATCGGAGTTAAATCTACATTGGAAGAGCCTATTGGGCTATTTGCAGTTTCAGTCGATTTCTTTTTGCAGGCGATGTTTGAGGTTAAACCTACCAAAACTAGGCCGATTAGAATTTTTGACTTCATCAGTCTATTGTATCTGTGCCTCTTTTTGAGGATCAATCGAAACGAACGAAAAGAAAATAAGTCCGAGAATAAAGAATACGCCAAGTGAAAGGATTGAGAGCCTTGAGTTATGCGTTAAGTCTTCGACCAGACCGAAAGTGAGTGGTCCCATGATCGAAGTCATCTTTCCGGAGAGTGCAAAAAAGCTAAAGTACTCAGCTTGCCGGTGTTCTGGCACCAATGAGGCAAAAATGGAGCGTGGCAGTGCTTGAGAGACTCCAAGAACGATAGAAACCATAACTCCAAGTGCCCAAAATTCAGCTGACTCTGTCATCCAGTGGGCATAGGTAACAATCACGATCCAAAAGAGAAGAGAAGAAGTCAGAACTCTCTTTGCTCCAAAGCGTTTTGTGACTGCATTCATCGAAAGAGTAAAAGGTAAGCCCAGAATTTGAACGAGCAAAAGAGTTCCTATCAGAGTCTCTTCTTTAAGCTGAATTACCTGCTTTCCAAAAATGGTCGACATGGAGATGACGGTTTGGATTCCTTCATTAAAAAAGGCAAAGCTTACCATAAAAAGAAGCAACGTACGATTAGCTGGCAGAGACTTTAGGGTGGCTCCGATTTGCTTGAGGTAATGTTTCACTCCAAACGAAAGTTGGGCGAACGATGTATTAATATTTTCTTTAAGGATAAAAAGTGAAGGAAGAGTAAAGATAAGCCACCAGATTGCAACAGAGATAAAGCTATATTCAAGGCCTTGTGTTTTAGATTCAAAGCCGAACCATTCAAATTTTTTGATCATGAGGAGATTGATAGCAAGCAGAACTCCACCGCCGATATAACCCCAGGCGAATCCGTTTAGAGAAATTCGATTTCTTTCGTGTTCTCCAGCAGCAACTGTTGAGAGAAGTGAATTATAAAAGACATTGCTAGCCGTGAAGCCAACGTTTGCAACGACGAAGGCAAGAAGAGCCAATTGCCATGCTTGAGTAAATGCGAGGCAGAGAGTGCCGATAATTCCCATAAAAGTAAAAAAGGCGAAAATGCGCTTTCGGTATCCGCCTTCATCCGCCCAGGCACCTAAAAATGGAGAGAGAATAAACGTAACGAAGACACTCCCTGAGACCGTATATGCCCAGAGCGAAAGTGCGGAACTTTGCCAGGTATGCCCAAATAAAGAAAGCTGAACGCCTTCTGGTGGAAGCAAAGTTGGAAGATAAACAGGAAAAACAGCGGAGATAATAGTCGTGGCAAAGCCAGAGTTGCCTACATCGATGAGCACCCACGCCCATTGTTTTCGATTCATCTTTCTTTATGCTAACGGGTGTCGACGGGGGGAGCAAGAGTCGATGGACAAAGTGCTTAACCCACTTTTCAAAAGTGGGTTAAGGATACCGTCAGTAAAGTCGGATCTTAGTTACGGCAGAAACTTCTCAGCCTTCTTTAATTTTTCAGGCAGGTAAGTATCCATCACATAGTTAAGGCCGTGCTTTGCCAAAGCTTGTTGCTCAGCTCTCACGCCCATTTTCACCATTTTTTCTATCGCATCGACCCAGGGTTTGTGGGCTTTAAAGAATGGATCGTTCTTAAGAGCGTCCCTCGCTCTTTTAATATCTACGTCTTTCAAAGGATGAGTGGGCAATTTGTAATCGATAATATCTTGAGGTGTAATGCCCATGAAGGTGGCATTCGGTACACAAAAGAACTCATTGATGTGAGCGGCGTTTCCTGAGCCCACTTTAAGAGTTCTATATATATTGGCGATTCCGTAGGGGTCGCCGTCAACAAATGTATAAACTGGAATTTTCATTGCATCAGCCATTCGACGAACGAATCTTCGAGTCGCTCGAGTGGGAACTCCTCCCATCGAAATCAAAATGCAATTTGCCTTTCTCCAGTAATTATGAGCGACCAAACGTTGGAACATACCCGCCGTTTCAATGCACAAAATAAATTTCGCTTTTGTTTGAAATTCCAAATGCTCAACAGAAATAGGAATTGAATAAGCACCTGATCCAAAACCTGTGCAATCGATCTTAATGGGTTTTCCGGTATCTCGATCTTTATCGTACACGATGAGTTGACCAGCAACTTCACCGCCTTTTTCTTCAGGCAAAAATCTGAGTTGCTCGCGATTAACACACATCATCGCTTCGATATCATCCATTACCGTATCGGATTCAGGCTGTTCATCGAAACGTGCTGGGCCCCAGTTTTTAGAAATATAGTACATTTCCCGCTTTGAGGCATGGTCGTTGGTATCAATCAGCTCTTTTGATGAAGACATCATCTTCAGCGTTTGAGCAAAACTTTTCACCGTATTATAAGTCAGCGTTCGGGTTTTAAATTGATTTGAAAGCTCGAGGTATCCGCCTTTTTTCTTATACGTTACGTTTGAAAGTGAGCGCACTGGCATTTTGAGTTGAGGTTTTCCGCCCTTAATGGATTTGTCGTAAACATCTTGAGCAAGATTTTCAATTTTTTTAGAAGCACCGAAATCGATGCGATCACCTTTTTTAGACTTACTCATCGAGTTTTCCTTTCTCTAGGGTCGTACGTAAAGTCGAAATCACTTTGTCTTTCTCTTTATCAGTTATTTTAAGCATTTCTTGAAGAGCCTCTCCGATAAACGGAATATAGGTATCAATATAATTTGCTTTTCGTTCAGCCTCGTCTGCTCGTCGAACGCGAGAGACATGCACACTTAATCGTCGTGCACATTCTAAAACAGCTAACCTGATTTCTTGTTTGATTTCGGGATAATCAGCGATGGCTTCTTTACTTTCTGAGGTAAATGGAACCCATACACTTGCGACATGAATCAAAATTGCCAGGGGTCCAACAGGCAGAGAATTCTTTTGCTGGTTAAGACCGTAGTTCTTCCAATCTGCTTTCGTTATCACACGAGTAGTGGCGCATGCAGCGGGCTGAAATTGTAGAGGAACGCGATTGGCAAATCGAAACAGAGTAACCGCTTCATCCGCTCGCAACTCTCCACCAAATGCTAACGCACACTCAACAATAAACGGATTTCCTCGATAAACGGCAGGGGGACGAGTCACTGCAGTATAAAATTCTGCCTTAGTTTGATGGCGAAGGGTTTCAGTGATGAGATCTTCACCAATCGGAACCACACAATCGCTGGGAGGATTCATAATCGGCACACTTTTAATGGCTTCATGAACTTGAGAAATTTGATCAGGCTTTGCTGTCGCAAGTGAAAAATCTTTAGACCCTGCGGTCTTCAGAATTTCATCTGCAACTTTGTCTGAAACTCGAGAAAATTCTCGCATCAAAAATTGCTTAATCGTTTTGGCAGTTGTCTCAGAAGTCATTTGATAGAAACGACCAAGCTCAACTCCATAAGGATGAGGCTTAATTTCTGAAGGCTGGGAGGGGAGCTCATCTGTTTTTCTCGGATACTCAAATGTTTGTCCGTCTGGATCAATAAATCTAAATGTCGCATGTGGATTACTTAAGGTGTTGAGTAAAATAAATTCATCAATTGATTGGCGTCCACGTAGATAGCGTCCCTCAAGAGTAATTTCTACGCTCGTTCCTGATTCAGATTTTTCAGGCCAGTTGATTTCTTTTTCTTGAATGACATCAGGTTTGTTGGTCTTCGTATCGATCGTAAGTTCGCAAAACCAAGCCTTGTCCTTTTTAGGCATTTTCGAAATGACCTTCACAGGTTTACCAGTTGTCATCTGACCATACATGCCAGCAGCTGAAATCCCGATACCTTGCTGACCCCTAGACATTTTAAGTCTATGGAATTTTGATCCATATAAAAGCTTTGCAAAGATTTTTGGAATTTGAGCGGGGACGATTCCGGGGCCGTTATCAATAATTTGAAGGGAAAATTTTTCTGTCGCAGCCAGCGCGCTTTTTTTCTTAGGATTCTTCTCGGCGGCGGCGACTTCTTCAGCGGTTGGCTCTTTAAGAGGTTTAGATAGTCTTACTAGTTTAACAGTGATCTCCGGAGAAATTCGCGCTTCTTCGCATGCATCTAAGCTATTATCCACAGCTTCTTTGACTGCAGTTAAAAGGGCTTTTCGCGGATTATCAAATCCCAATAGATGTCTGTTTTTTGCAAAGAATTCAGAAACAGAAATTTCTCTCTGACGTTTTGCTAAGGATTCTGCATTTTCAACGACAACCTTTTTACCTTTTTTAGCCGTAGGAGAAGTTTTCTCTACCGTGGCCCCTTTAGTTTCAATGTCTTCAGACTTAGAAGTCTTTTTGTGTGCCTTCATATGAGGCTCTTTTTTCTTTAATTTGCCTTTAGGATTCACTTTGGAAGCTCCTTCTTGAGCAAGTTTGCTTTTTCCCATGTCTGAGACGCTAACTGAGATAATGCTTTTATATCCAGAGCTTTGTGGATTTTGGTGCGCAAAGAAACTATCAGTAAGCTAAATAAATCTAAGCAAGACTGATGCGTCACCTCAAGCTGACGCATCGCAGGACTCGGGTTGAATGAACTATAATAAACTAGGTGTCGAATATCTTTCAAAAGACGTGGTTTAAGTGGGTGATCTTTAGTTTTTCGTTCTCTGTTTTTTTGGGAATTTTTGGCGTCTTTTTTCTTAAACAGTATTTGCACAATCAAGAGGTCGAACGAAAACGTCAGGCCGAAATCGAAGCCGAAAATGAATATGAAGATAAATTTCGTACAGGCATGACTAGAGTTTATCAAAATCTAAAACTTGAACATTATTTGGCTGCCTATAAAAATATTGAATTTATTCCTCAGCCTAGAAGGACTGATCCTCAGAGGGTTGATGAATATCTCGAGGCGCTGACACGGATTGGAAGGGGTCTTATCGAAAGCCAGCTTCTTAAAGAAGCCGAAAATATATTTATGATTGTTCGTAGCTTTGAAGGGCAGATGCCCACGGCCAACGAGGCGCTTAGTCGTATCGAATCAAAACGCGGAATAGATAATGCAAAGCTCTTTATTTCTCAGGGTGAACATTTAATTAATCAAAAAAAGTACCGAGATGCCAATGTCGAATTCCATAAAGCTCAGCTCGAACTGCGGACAGTTGAAGCACTAAAATTTGACGACGTAAAAGAACTCAAAGGGCGTCTTATGCCGCAGCTTCTGGAAGCTAAGTTTTTTACTTATATTGCCGATGCTGAAGATACGTTGCGAACAGCTGATGCACAGCTTAAGGCAAGAAAGTTTAGAAAAACTGATGAAGCTCTTACTCAAGCTGCAATACAAGGCGGGCGTGCAGCTTATCTTAGACCGGAAGCACCCGAAGTTATAAGAGTGAGAGAGAGGATTGCCGAAATAGATGCAGAGCTTGGGTATCTTCTGCCGAATGAAGTGCCCATTTGGAATTTATATTCCAAAGAAGAGATGAGTAAGAACTCGCATTTTTTTGGGCTAGTGGGTTATGAGCTCAGTCCCAAAGTAGATGACAACGGATCTCTCAAAATTGCTCTTCAATATCTCATGCATGCCGAGGAGCCTTTTTTTATCGTACGCTATCGAATTTATTTTTATAATAATAAAGATATTTTTAATGGCCATTTTTTAATGGCAGAGCCTAGTTTTTCTGCCGATCAAGTTCGCAGTGTGGTTTATTTGCAAGAAATTCCTGAGGAATCTCGTCGCGCTCAGGTTAAACGTATCGAGGTAAAAGTTTTTGATCCGGATGATAAAATCGTCTCACGTGTCTCTCGGGCGTTTCGCAAAACGAGCAGCTAGAAATAAATTATATTGGGTACTGGCGCAGAAAATGCCAGCGACCATTTAAACTAAGGCCATATTCCTGGTAAAATTGGTCTAAGGCCATTCACTCCTTATTAACAACCTACAATATCGAAGTATCTGGCATACTTAAGATTTTCTTTAGCTTGAATTGATTGCCACGATTAAGTTCTTTTGCTTTTGTTTTGTTCAACCGTGGCAGAATTTTTGGCTCATCATGCAAATGAATTAAATGAGAAGCAGCTTGAGGCTGTTTCTCATACCGAAGGTCCCCTCCTTATATTAGCGGGTGCTGGATCAGGTAAGACACGAGTTCTTACTTATCGAATCGCGCATCTACTTTATGATTTATATATCCCTCTTGATGCCGTTTTGGCGATGACGTTTTCAAATAAAGCTGCTCGTGAAATGCATGACCGTGTAAAAGCCTTAATGGGAGACACGGCTCCTCAGAGACTTCCTTGGATATCTACATTTCACTCAGTGTGTGCGAGAATTTTGAGAATTCATGGAGCTCGTCTGGGATATTCGCCTGACTATGTCATCTACGATGATGCTGACCAGAAAGGCTTAATCAAAACTTGTCTCGAAAGACTTAATATTTCAGATAAAGATATTGCTCCCGATGCAGCTCTCAACCAAATCGGTGATTGGAAAAATCGCGCTAAAATGCCTGATGATCTCGATGCGCATATCAAAAGTTCATTCGAAGAATCTTGTGCTAAGCTTTACGCCCTTTACAGTGAAGAGCTTAAGAAAACTCAAGCGATGGACTTCGATGATTTGCTTCTGAACACCTATCAGCTGCTTCGTAAAAACGAAGATGTTAAAAATTATTATCAAGATCAGTGGCGTTATATTCTGATCGATGAGTTTCAGGATACGAATGAACTTCAATATAAACTTCTTAAAGAATTTTTAGGCCCGCATCGAAATATCTGCGTTGTTGGTGACGATGATCAAAGTATTTACGGATGGCGCGGCGCTAAGATTGAAAATATCTTAGAGTTCGATCAATCCTTTTCTGGATGCAAAGTTGTAAAGCTAGAGCAGAACTATCGCTCGACCGGAAATATTCTTAAAGCAGCGACATCTATTATTTCTAAGAATCAAATGCGTCACGATAAGACTCTATGGACAAAATCCTCGGATGGTGAGCGCATTCAACTTTCGATTCTTGAGGATGATCGAGAAGAGGCGCATTTCGTGATCGGTGAAGCGAAGAGATTAATTTCGGAGGGGGTTTTGCCTTCTGAAATCGCGGTTCTTTATCGGGTTAATTCTCTTTCGCGAGGATTTGAAGAGGAATGCCTTCGTTATCGCATTCCCTATCAAATAGTAGGTGGCTTTCGATTCTATGAACGAAAAGAAATAAAAGATATTTTGGCTTATCTTAAATTCTTTTTGAACCCCTCTGATATTATGGCATTTCGACGGGTGGTTAATACTCCTTTGAGGGGGATTGGTGCAACTTCTGTTGAAAAAATTGAAACGATGAATCGAGAGGTGGGCGAGCCTATTGGACTGTGGCTTGCTAAGTTTGATGCCATCGCCATTACTGGTAAAGCTAAAGAAGGTATTAGCCAGTTTCGCGAAATCCTACGTTGGGGGTTGGGTGAAATTGAAGGAGGTGGAAGTCTTGTCGATGTCTTCATCGATCTCATTAAAAAGATTCGTTATACCGAACATCTTGAATCTCAGGAGAGTGATGATGCTCGTGATCGAATCGCTAATATCGAAGAACTTCTTTCTGCCGTTCAAGATTTCGAAGAGCGCTGGGTGCCACTTGATCCTGCCGATATATCATCTCTTGTAAGGCAGAAAGCGCGAGCCTTTTTAGAGCAAGTTTCACTCATGGCTGATGTCGATTCTATGGACGAGCTCGAACCTAAGGTGACCATGATGAGTCTACATGCCGCAAAAGGTTTGGAATTTAAAATTTGTTTTATGGCGGGCTTAGAGGAGGGCTTGTTTCCTTCTGCTCGCTCTTTTGATTCTTACGAAAAAACAGAAGAAGAGCGACGTCTTTGTTATGTCGGAATGACTCGTGCAAGAGAAAAGCTTTATCTCACGCGAGCTAATCGCAGACGAACCTTTGGTTCGATTAATTTTTGTGTGCCAAGTCGCTTTCTTAAAGAAATTCCTTCGGCGCTTTTGGCAACCTTGCGCGATGAATCGGATTCTTACGAATCTCCAGTGCAAAATGATTGGTCTTGGAAGAAGGCGGCAGCCAAATCACGTGCTGCAGCTTCACAGAATTCCAAAGCTCAAACAGAGTGGGATGATTTTGAATTTGATCAGAGAGCTTTTGATTCAGGCTTTAAGAAGGGTGATCGCGTTAATCATCCCAGCTTTGGTGATGGTATTGTTCAAAAACTTGAATTCATCGGTAGCGATGAATGCCTATCAATCGCTTTTCAAAGACGCGGACTTAAAAAGGTGCTGGCGAAGTTTGTGAAGAAGGCAAGCTAACTTGATCTTCGATCCAATTCTCGCTTGAGAGCCGGCCAGTTTTTTGAAGCCATGAGATAAAAGCACCAACGCATTGAGTGTCGAGTTGGGATCCGGAATTTTTTAAGAGTTCTTTTACCGCAATTTCTGTCGGAAGACGCCTTCGGTAGGGGCGATCACTTGTCATTGCATCCCAGGTATCGGCAACTTGAATAATACGTGCTCCCATGGGAATTTCATCACCCTTAAGCCCAAGAGGATAGCCGCTGCCATCCTGTCGTTCATGGTGATGTTGAATGAGCGGAATGTGATCTTTTAGAAAAGTAAGCGAATTGAGAATATGCGCCCCTAAATCAGGATGTGATTTCATTAATTTAAACTCTTCGTCTGTTAAACCAGCGGGCTTTAACAAGATTTTATCGTAGACACCGATTTTTCCAATATCGTGAAGGAGACTGGCATGGTGAAGAATTTCAAGTTCTTTAGAAGTAAGGCCTAAAGCTTGTCCGATGGCCATACTGTATTTATTTACTCGGTCGGAATGGCCTTTTGTATACGAATCACGTGCTTCAAGAGCTTGAACAAGGGCTTCGATTGATTCGATAACGTTTTGATCGATGGCTGAGGATTGTCGCTGAACTTCGTTATAAAGTTGTTCGATGGTGAGTAGTTGGTAGGATTGTTTTTTAATCTGTTTTCGAAGTTTTCGAGAATAAATGGTGCCTAAAATAAAACCACCCAAGCCTCCTCCTGCCAGAAGATAAAGGCTGATGTCTGTTAGTAAATCGCCACCGTGCATCGGTTGAAATTTAGCACAGATTGGGGCGAAAACGAGGGGGTTAGGTAAGTTATTGAAATAAATGCAGTTTAACGCTGTTGCAAAGTCGTCCGTAAACCGAAAAAGGCGCTATTTCATCAATAGTGCAATGGACAATTATCTCTGCGCTTACCATAGTAATTTGCGATGCCGAAAGATTCTCAGTATTTAAATTCGGAATTTCATTTGTCTGAGCGTTCTCATCGCTATGGAAAAAACGTTCATCTTATTCAAAATCCTTTTTATGAGCAGATGCTTTCAAATTTTTCAACGGAGCAAGTCATTCAGCCGCAGGCAAATCGGATTGTTTCGGAACTCTCTCACTTTTTAGTCACGCAAGCAGTTAATTTTATTTTTCCTCGTCGCAGACAGAAAATTACGACTCGAATGAGGAAATATCACACTGAAGCTGAATACGAAGTCGATCTAGTTGATACTCAGTCAAGCGCTGTTGTGGTTGATTTAATGAGGGCGGGAATTTTACCGTCGCAAGTTTGTTTTGAAACCTTACATAGTGTTCTGCCGTCCACCCAGATTCGCCAAGATCATATTCTTCTAAACCGTGTGACAGATTCTCATGGAAAAGTCTCTGGTGTTCAAATGAGTGGATATAAAATTGGTGGGACTTCAGAAAAAGCCTTTGTGTTTATTCCTGATCCAATGGGTGCAACTGGAGCTACGTTTAGTGCGGTGATGGATCTTTACAAAGAAAAATATGGAGTGCCTCGTAAATTTATCGCCATTCATTTTATTGTGACCCCCGAGTATTTAAAAAAGATGCAGCCGCGATCTTCGGAGGTTGAAATCTTTGCTTTGAGACTAGATCGAGGGTTGAGTTCGCAAGAAGTTTTAGATTCAGGTCTCGGAGAATTCTGGAATGAGGAGCGAGGCCTCAACGAGAATGATTATATTGTTCCCGGTGCCGGGGGTATCGGTGAGATTTTAAATAACTCTTTGGTTTAACTGGGTGAGATAAGTTGATGGGAGAAAAATTTAAAGTACTTCTTTCAAAAGAAGAGATTTCAAAAAGAATTCAGGTATTAGGAAAAGAAGTTTCAGCACATTATCAAAGAGAAAAAACTGAGAGTCTGGTGGTTCTTGGAATTTTAAAGGGAAGTTTTATCTTTACAGCGGATTTTGTGAGGGCTTTGGATATTCCTTGTGAAATCGATTTTATTGAGGCGTCGTCGTATGGAGCCGGCACGACTTCTTCAGGAGAAGTAAAGATTTTGAGAGATACTTCGGTTCCACTTAAGGGACGAGACATTATTCTAGTTGAAGATATCGTTGATACAGGGCTTACAATTTCACGTTTACTTGCTCATTTAAAAGTACATGAACCAAAAAGTATTAAAGTTTGCTCGCTTCTCGATAAGCCATCTCGACGCAAGACAAAAGTGGATGTCGATTTTTTGGGTTTTACAATCGATGATCATTTTGTGATTGGTTATGGGCTTGATTACAACAATCGCTATCGAGAGATTCCTGAGGTTGTAATTTATGATGGCCCGGTTGATGCACATTGAGATCAAATTAGAAATTAAAAGGAGAAGTTTATGCTATCATTGACGACCATTTCGACAAAAGATGCACCTCAAGCTCTTGGCCCTTACTCTCAAGCCATTCGTGCAGGGGATATTCTTTTTTGTGCAGGGCAGATTCCGATTGATCCTGAAACTCAGCAAATTATAGCCGGCGACATCAAGGTTCAGACTGAAAGAGTTTGTAAAAATATCATGGCGGTTCTTAAGGCAGCTGGCCTTGATGCCTCTCGCGCAGTTAAGACAACCTGTTATCTTAAAGACATGGGGCACTTTGCTGCTTTTAACGAAGTTTATGAGAAGTTTTTTGGGACTTCTAAACCAGCAAGAACGACTGTAGAGGTTGCTCGTCTACCCAAAGACGTTCTAGTCGAAGTTGAATTGATAGCAGCGTTTTAAAACGCTAGACTTCTTCTGTGTCGATATCTGGCCTTTTAAGCACAATGAACCTTCCCGAAATTTTGCAGTGGGCAAAATTTGGGCAGAAGACAGGATCTCTCGTTCTTGAGAGAAAGGGCATCGTCAAAAAGATTTTTATCGAAGAGGGACTCATCGTTTCTGCGAGTTCGAATGATCCTAAAGAATATTTAGGGCAGGTTCTGCTCTGCTTCGGTTGGATTACAGAGGTTCAATTAAAAGAGGCATTTCAAAAACAACAAACAACCGGTCAGCTTTTAGGCAAACTCATGGTGAATGACTATGGAGTTAAAGAAGACCAAATCAAAAAGGGCCTTCGTATTAAAATCGAAGAGACAATTTATGATTTGTTTATTTGGGATGAAGGTAAGTTTATTTATAGCGATGGAATTACTCAAATTGCCCGACACGATCGCCTTGATTCAGCATTGACGATTGATCATGCCATACTTGAAGGGGCGCGACGAGTCGACGAATGGAAGGAATTTAAAAAATCATTTCCTTCGGACGACGTCGTTTTTGGTAAGCGCACTAAGGCTAAGGATATTGGAGAGCTTGGCAAAGATTTTATTATCAAAAAGATATACGACGCCATTGATGGAGAAAAATCAATGCGGCGAATTCTTCTCGAAACTCGAGCCCCAGAATTTAGAGGAATCGAGGCATTTGCTAAACTTTATTGGGCCGAATTATTAGAAGTTATTAAGAAGCAAGTTCAAAAGGTTGAGGTTCAAGTTGAAGATTCGCGGGAGTTACTTAAGCAAGCGATTGATCTTTTTAAGCATAAAGATTTTGAGAAGGCCTACGCTCTTGTGGATGAATTTGTTTTAAGTGATCCCGATAATCAAGAAGGTCAAACGCTTTACAAAGTTGTGAGAGAAACTTACGTAAAGAAACTCTACGAAAGTTGTCCTCCTGATGCGGTCCCTGAAATTGCTGTCGATTTTTCGGCACTTAACGAGAAGATTTTTAGTTCGCTTGAGGGGTTTTTAGCTTCGCGAATCAACGGGCATTGGGACGTTAAAAGTCTAATAATGATTTCACCAGTTCCTGACTTGGAGTCTTTAAAAATATTAAAACGATTGTTGGACGAAGGAATGATTCGTCTGAAGAAGGTGAAAAAATGAAAGTATTAAGAGATGCACGTTCGACGGGTCGCGAAGATCCCGAAAATGCAACTATCGATCAAATTTCGTTGTTCGACGGTAAGACAGTTACTCTTCGAGGTTGGGTTGCTAATTTTAGGAGTTCGGGAAAAATTTGTTTTTTACAGTTAAGGGACGGAACGGGAATTATCCAGTGTGTTGGCGATGTTCAAGAGCTTGGCGCTGAGAAGTTTGAAGAAATAAAAAAAATTACTCTTGAAAGTGCTATCGTAATTGAGGGTTCTGTTCGCAAAGATTCACGCTCTAAGATTGGGTTTGAGTTAGGTCTTAAAGATTTTAAAATTCTAAATATCTGCGCCGATTATCCCATCGGAAAAAAAGAGCACGGCGTAGCTTTTTTAATGGAGCATCGTCATCTTTGGCTCAGGAGCTCAAGGCAAGTTGCGATGCTTCGTGTTCGTGCCGAGATTATTCGGGCTGTCAGAGATTATTTTGATGGGCGTGGATTTCATCTCGTTGATTCACCTATTTTGACCCCCAATGCTTGCGAAGGAACATCCACACTTTTTGAAACACCGTATTTTGATGAAAAAGCCTATCTAACTCAGAGTGGGCAACTTTATGGTGAGGCGAGTTCATTTTCATTAGGAAAAGTTTATTGTTTTGGACCAACATTTAGAGCTGAAAAATCTAAAACCAGGCGGCATCTTGCAGAGTTTTGGATGGTAGAGCCTGAGGTTGCTTTTATGGATATCTGGGGCGATATGGATTTGGCCGAAGATTTTGTTGAGTATGTTGTTCAGCGTACTTTAAAGAATAGAAAAATCGAGCTTGAACATCTCGAAAGAAATTTAGAGCCTCTTAGTCGAGTTCGAAAGCCATTTCCTCGAATTGCTTACAAAGAGGCGATCGATATTCTAGTCAAAAATGGAAAGCCTGCTAAATTTGGAGATGACTTTGGTGGAGATGAAGAGACTGTTATCTCTCAGCAGTTTGATCGACCTGTAATGATTCATCATTATCCAATGGCGATTA
>CAZRLF010000012.1:0-59227 GCA_964601045.1 uncultured Bacteriovoracaceae bacterium | reverse complement strand
AGAAATGGTTAAGAAGGAAAATCCTGACTTTATTATCGGTGATGATTTTGGCGCTCCTGATGAAACCATTATTTCATCGAAATTTGAAAAGCCTGTTTTCGTTCATCACTATCCTCAAGCGATTAAGGCTTTTTATATGAAAGCTGATGAGCAAAATCCTGAACTCGCTTGTTGTGTTGATATGATTGCACCTGAAGGGTATGGAGAAATAATCGGAGGGGGGCAACGTGAGGACGATCTCAGTAAGGTTTTGGCGCGTATTGCCGAGCATAAACTTCCGCAAGAAGCGTTTAATTGGTATCTCGACTTAAGAAAATTTGGATCAGTTCCGCACGCTGGGTTTGGTTTGGGTATCGAAAGAACTGTTGCTTGGATTACGGGAGTTCCACACGTTCGAGAATGTATTCCGTTTCCTCGAATGATGGAAAAAATTTATCCGTAAGTCTTAACGGCCGTGAGTCAGAAATCCGTAAGTTTGATGAGCGTCTTCGTCGGTGAGATACGAGCCGAAGAAGAATTTAAGTCTCGCAAACCAGGGGTGTTCATGATTGGTCAACCAATCGGCGATTTCTTGGATTTGCTCAAGCTTCAGGTTATTGAGTGAGATGTCGGTGTGAGGGCCAAAGCGGTTTACATTGGCTCTCATAAACATCAGCCATTTAACAAATTGCCATTCGTAGCTTAAACTGGTTCCGCCTTCCCCAACCTTGGCATAGGCAAAAAGAATAGCGACGATTTCGTTTCTTAAGCGTGCCGATATTTTTTCTTCAGAAGAAAAATGCGACGAAACAATTCTAAATTGTCCCGATTTAAAATCGAGATAGTGGCCGATTTCATGGGCAACAGAGTCAGCAGTAGCCAATATGGTGTTCTTCTTTGGATCAAATAAACCATGGCAAAGACTCTGGCCGGTTTCGGCTTGAAGCTCTTGAGGGCTATCAAACACTATAATAGTGGGTTGATCGCCTAGGGGCGGAATTCGTAAACTCATTAAAATCATTTTATATAAGAGAAGCATTTCTCACCCTCCGCGATGCATCAATTCTGTCCAAAACTTACCGGTTCCGGGCGTTTTGGCAAAATTTGTCGAAATCACATTAGACGTAAGAATACCTACTTGCCTTGAAATGACTGTGAAAAAAAGTTGGTAGTCTACTGGCTCGTTCTTTGCAGTTAGCAGATCTGGTTTGAAAATCGGGCATATTTGCCCGTGAGGTAGGCACAATGACAAAAAAAGTTGTCGCAGATCATGAGAGAGTTGAGGCTTTAGAGCATTCCAAGCAGGTCATTGAAGATCTAACGAATCAAAATCACCGGGAGCTGATTAAAAATCTTCTCTCTGCAGGAGTGGCCGCTTTATCAGCGAAGGATTATTTAAAGTCTGAACATTACGCTACTCGTATTCTTGAAGTGAATCCAAATGAACCCCATGCCCTAACTCTTAAAGGTTTAAGTTATCTCAGTTGCAGACGGCCAGATCTTGCACTTTCGCATTTTCAAAAGGCCAAAGAAATTAAGCCGCACTCCGAGGTGCTTCATAGATATTGGACAATGGCAAAGCAGCAAGTAGAAGCTTTTCGCCTTGAGGACAATAGATGGGAGGCAGAGCGGCGTTGGAGGCGGGTTAACGTTAGTTTTCCGATTCTGCTCGGCGACTTTTCAACAGGGTGGGTTCAGCAGCGTACAGTTGTTTCACTTTCGGGTGGGGGGGCTCTTATTGAGGGAATTGAATTACCAGAAGATTTGCATTTTTCGATCGATCTTCCTGATGCGAGCGCGTCGGGTGCTTGTGAAGTTATTTATTCGACCAAAGATAGATTCACCGGTATTAGATTTAATCGCATAACTGCTGCCGACCAGGCGATTATTAATAGTGAAGTTCTAAAAAAATATCAGATGAAATAATAAGTATCTTTGCTGATTAGATGAGCTGATCATTTACAAAGTTTTTTTGCTGTAAGAAGCTTTGTGGCATCATGTTGTATTCAGACGCCTCTGGGCATATTTCTGCAAATCCTCCTCAAATTTCAATTCTTGACCACGGATTTCTATTTGGCGATTCGCTGTATGAGGCACTTCGCGTTTACAAACGAAAAATTTTTGCATGGAAGGAACACTCCGAGCGATTTATCATCTGTGGCGAAAGAGTAGGAATCAATATTAAGGCTCTTCTTCCTGAAATTGAAAAGCGAACTAAATCGTTACTTGCCGAGTTAAATGAACCCGAAGCTGGAGTGAGAATCATTGTTACTCGCGGGGTAGGAAAATTAAATATCGACTGGCGATCTTGTAGCGAACCAGCCATTTATATTGCCGCTTGGAAGTTTGACCACGCGGGGTTTTCAAAACCTGTCAGTTTATATATTTCAAAAATTAGAAGAAATTCACGGCTGGCACTTGATCCTGCCGTGAAGAGTGGAAATTATTTAAATAACGTTTTAGCTTTTAAAGAAGCCGTCGAGGCGGGTTATGACGATGCAATTATGCTCAACTCAGACGGGCATATTACTGAATTAACAACCAGTAATTTAGGTTGGATTAAAAACGGTATTTTTTATACCTCTCAAACCGATAGTGGAATTTTGCATGGTGTGACTCGACGGCTTTTACTTCAGATCGAAAAAGTTAAAGAGGGAAGTTTTACTGAAGAAGATTTATTTGAAGCCGACGAGCTTTTCGTTCTTTCAACCTTTAAAGAAGTTCTCCCGGTTTCGAGACTTGGTTCTTATTCGGGGGCCACAAGGGCTTATACTCGAACGGATTTAAGCCTTTCGCTCAGGCAAAGAATGAGAGAACATATTGAAGAACGACTGAAAAGCGAAAGGGAGAGCTTTTAGGATGAATTTGCGCATTGACTGGTCTCGTGTGAGAACTCCTCTTACCGTTTGGACCGTAACTATCGTCTTTATTTTGGACCAACTCACAAAATGGGCTGTCATTGAATATATTAGTATGGGTGATCGGGTTCAGGTCATGCCTTATTTTGATTTAGTACACACAAAAAATAGGGGTGCGGCCTTTGGAATGTTTCACGAGTCAACCGGCTTATTTAGGCTCTTCTTTTTTGGTGGTGTGACAATTCTTTGTCTTTACCTTTTACTTCGATGGCTTTCTGAAACTCCGTTAGGGGACAAGTTCAGTCGCTTTCTGCTCAGTCTTATTTTAGGAGGCGCTCTTGGAAATTTACTCGATCGCATCGTCTTTGGCGAAGTCACCGACTTTGTTGATTGGTATTACGGAAGTTATCACTGGCCTGCATTCAATATTGCAGATTCTGCTATTACTGTTGGTGCAACTTGGTTCGTGCTTCAGATCTTGCCGTGGGATGCGATTGCCAAGAAATTAAAATTGAAACGAGCTAATAAAAAATGAAGCCGTTTCTTTTTGAAGGGAGCTTTCTCGAAACTCCCACCTATTATGTTCTCTATTTATTAGGATTTTTAGCTGCAATTATTTTAGCCACAAAGAAAGCAAAGAGAGATGGCTTAAACCCAGTTCGAGCAGTTGACCTCGGCATGGTGCTTTTTATTACGGGAGTTTTAGGCGCGAGATTGTTTCATATAATTTTTGAATCACCCCGATATTATTTAGATCATCCACTTCGAATTTTTTATTTTTGGCAGGGAGGTTTTGTTCTCTACGGGGGTATTATCGGAGGAACAATTGGAGGAATTCTTTTTTTACGTTGGCTTAAAGAGCCCGTTGCGCGCTGGGCAGATCTGGTTGCACCTTGTTTTTATTTGGGTCTAGCTATTGGCCGAGCAGGATGCCTTTCTGCTGGTTGTTGTTATGGAAAGAACACCGAACTTCTATGGGGAGTTGTCTTTAGCGATCCAAGATCTGCAGCCCCACTTCATTTAATGCTCCATCCAACTCAGTTTTTAGAAATGCTTTTTGCATTTATTATGTGTGCGGTGACCTGGAGGTTGTTTCCTGGCCCAACCAAGCGTCCGAGTATTGCACTTGTCTTCGCTTTTATGACTTATGCTCTATTTCGATTTTTCTTAGAATTTTTGCGTGGAGATCCAGAGAGGGGGCTTTACTTCAATGGAGTGGTCTCGATGTCTCAAATGGTATCGATTCTTGTAATCTTAGGTGGGCTAGTTTGGCTGCGGTATTTTTGTAAAAAAGTTTAGAGCATTTTGAGTCGTCTGAAGTGCAAAATCGGCTTCGGGCATCTTTTTCAGATCTGCTAAAAACTTAGCGGTATATTGAATAAAAGAGGGTTCATTCTTTTTGCCTCGCATTGGAACGGGAGCAAGATATGGAGCATCTGTTTCAATTACTATATTTTGCACGGGAAGACTTTTAAAAACCTGGCGTAAGTCGTCAGCGTTTTTAAATGTTACAATGCCCGAAAATGAAACTAAGAATTCTTTTGAAATTGCAAAATCAGCTAGGCTTTGTGACCCGGTAAAACAATGAAAGACGGCTTTGCCAGAATAGTTTTGAAGCAGCTTTTTGGTATCTTCTTCGGCATCTCGAGTATGAATCATCAGCGGAAGATTTACTTTTTGAGATAGAGCAATATGCCATTCAAATACTTTTTTCTGAATTTCTTGAGGAGAATGTCCGTAATAGTAATCGAGTCCGCACTCTCCAATGGCAACACATTTAGGATGAAGAGCGAGTGCTTCAATTTCTTTTAAAATCTGAGAATCTTGACCAATTGTTTCTGCATCATGAGGATGAACGCCGACGGTGAAATAAATTTGCTGATGAGATTCAGCAAGCGATTTAGCTCTTTGAATTGCATCGGCAGAAGTGCCTGCGCCGATATCAATAATTGAATCGCAAACTTCAAGAGCTCTCTTGAGATATTCTTCTCGACCAGCATCAAATTCAGGGGAAGAAAGATGAGTATGAATATCAATCAGTTTCATAAAGTAGAGGTTTGGCTTTTGCTCCACGCGCTGTCCCAGATAATTCTGGGGTTAAGGTTTCTATCAATCGAAGGAATCAAACTTTCGAGGTGGGGGGCTAGTTTTTTCCAATGACCAGGGTATTTTTGCTGAGAAGCAGCTCTTAAAAGATTTTGAAAAAGTACTTTAGCTTTTTGCCTTTCTTTTAAAAGAGGTTCGATAGTTTGCTGAATTTTAACTTCATCAATTTCAGTGAGAGCATCAAATAAATTTTGCTCATCAGTTTTTAATTCAAAATTATTTTTTTCGTGAGGAACTTTATAAAAAAGACATCGAGAGCGAATTGTTTCTATTAAACTCCACTTCGAATTCACGGCTAAAACCAGAACCCAATGCGAGAGAGGTTCTTCAAGAGTTTTAAGGAGGGCATTTTGAATATGGGTGCTTGTCTCTTGAGCTTCAAAAATCGAAAAAAACCTTTTTTTGGATTCAAAGGGTTTTTGCTTTAGTTGATGCATGGCCCCTCTGAGATCTTCCATTTTAAGATCGCCTTTAAGATTAATCCAATCTGGATGGAATCCTTTTAAAACTTTTTTGCATGACCGACATGTTTCGCATGCGGACTCGGTTTCACAGAGCGTATAAAGTGCAATCTTTTTAAGCCAATCAGCGAGATCGTCGCCCTCAAGGATGAGAGGAGAGGGGAAAGTCTTTTTTTTGAGTAGCGTTTCAAGCATTTTATTCTTTTAGGAGGGAAGGAGCCCTCGTTTCTTCATAAAGTATTTAATGTCCTTTAAAATCACTTTGTGAATTTCTTGTCGATCCAAATCGGCAGAATAAAGTCGAAATCGCCGATCTTTTTTGGCGAGCTGAAGGTAAGCTTTTGAAATCTTTGAATGAAAGCTTTGGCGTTCACGTTCGAATCGATCAAGGCCGCCGCGTTTAATCATGCGAGTTCGAGCCTTTTGTCCATGAAGTAAAATTATGAATTCAGAATTCAGCCCCTGAGTTGCAAACGCATTGGCTTTTTTTACGAAACTTTCTTTTAAATTTCGCGCCACCCCTTGATAAACAATGCTTGATTCTGCAAAACGATCGCAAAGAATAATTTCTCCTCTCTTTAAACGAGGCTTTAATTCTGTTTCAACAAGATGAGCTCTCGAAGCTTCAAATAGGAGGAGTTCAGCTAGCGGGCACATGGAGTCCGTCTTTAGTAAAGTTCTGATTTTCTCACCTAAGGCGGTCCCGCCTGGTTCGCGAGTTACGAAGACTTTAAACTTTAATTTTTTTAGAGCTTTTTCAAGAAGAGCGATTTGAGTGGATTTACCGGTGGCTTCACCGCCCTCAAATGTAATAAACAGGCCTCGCTTCATCTTTAGATGTGAGGCTATTCGAGCTGGTGTCTTTTTGTCAAATTCTGCTAGTTTCTCGATTATGAAAACAAATTCATCATTGCTTCAAAAAATTTGTATGATTGCTCTGACCGTCGTTTTGGCAGGATGCGGTGTTCAATCAATTCCAACGCAGTTAAACGAAGTGGATGCATCATGGGCTGAGGTTCTTAACCAGTATCAAAGACGCTCAGATTTGATTCCGAATCTTGTTGAAGTTGTTAAGGGGTATGCCAAGCACGAAAAAGAAACTTTAGAAGGAGTGATTCAAGCAAGGGCTTCTGCCACTCAAATAAAAGTTGATGCTAAAGATTTAAGTGAAGAAAATCTTAAAAAATTTCAAGACGCTCAATCTCAACTGAAGGGAGCACTCTCTCGATTGATGTTGGTGGCAGAACGATATCCAGATTTAAAGGCGAATCAAAATTTTAGAGATCTGCAGGTTCAATTGGAAGGAACTGAAAATCGAATCACTATTGCTCGCCAACGATATATTGAGAATGTAAAAGTTTTTAACAATTTGGTGAGTGTGTTTCCAACAAGTCTTACAAATAGTCTTTTCTTTCATCATTCCAAGAAGCCTCAGTTCTCGGTTGAAAATGAAACTGAGATAAAAAAGCCGCCTCAAGTTAAATTTTAGTTTGGAATATTATTAAATGAAGTATTTTGTCTCAGCCCTTTTCTCCTATTTCCTGTTTTTAGGTAATATTCAGGCTGAAAAAAAGATTCCCGATTTATGGGGTCCAGTTATTGATGACGTTCATCTTTTAAATCCGGGAGAATCGGGGCAACTTGAAAGACAAATTCGCGCTTATCTACCGAAAGTTCAAATGCAGGTCTGGATTACAGACAGCCTTGAAGGCGAAGCAATCGAATCTGTTTCAATTAGAGCAGTTGAAAAATGGAAGCTTGGGGATGCTAAACTTGATAATGGAATTCTTTTACTCATCGCTATCAAAGATCGAGCTGTTCGTATCGAGGTGGGGCAGGGTTTAGAAGGGGATATTCCCGACGCTTACGCAGGTCGAGTGATTGATTATCTTTTGGTACCTGCTTTTAGAAATCGCTCATATGTAACGGGTATTTCGGAGGCACTTTCAAATCTTTATCAAAAAATTGAAAATCCACAGCTTGCTGCACCCTCTTCGAAAAAGAAACTTAATGGCGATCAAATCTTTTATATGCTGATTCTACTTTTTGTTTTTGGATCTTTTGGCTTGAGTCTTTTCTTATCGATGTTTGGCTCAAAACTTGGAATTAAGCCTCGGGGAAGATCAACATATTGGGGAGGAGGATCATCTTGGGGAGGTGGAGGCTTTGGTGGCGGGGGTTGGAGTGGCGGAGGCGGAGGTTTTAGTGGTGGCGGAGCTTCAGGACGTTGGTAGAAATGCAGATACTTAATCAAGATTTTAAAAATCGTATTGAGCAAAAAATTGCTTCGCTTGAAAAAAATACAAGCGTGGAATTTGTTACTGTTATTGCTTCAAGGAGTGCGTCGTATCTGAGCTTTCGGCTCAATGTAGTTTTGTTGGGATTTATCCTTTGTTTTGCTGGACTTACCTTTAAGAACGGTTTTCAGGATCCTTTGATGCCGATATTTTTTTCATTTTTGTTTTCGATTTTTGTCTTTTTTATTCTCAAAATTCAATGTGTTCTAAGACGAGCTCTGCCGGCCATTTTAAAACATATCGAAGTAGAAGAATTGGCGCATAGCGTTTTTCTTAAAGAAGAAATATTTGCGACTGAAAGAAGGACGGGTGTTTTGATTTTTATTTCTGCTTTGGAGCGATCAGTTTTCGTTATGGCAGACAAGGGTGTTTTGAATGTCGTTAAGGCAGAGGAGTGGGCGGGGTTAGGTCAAGAATTGGCGAAGAATTTTCAGAAAGAATCCGCTGGAGAAACATTTTTAAGTGCTTTAGATCAGGTGAGTTTAAAACTCGGAGGGCAGTTTCCTCCTTCGACTGCAAACGCAAACGAAATAAAAAATCACGTACGGGTTTTGTCTTTTTAGTTGCCCATCGAAATTTCGAGCGTCTTTTGCTGCGTTTTCAGTGTCTCGATCTGAGCGACAATTTGATTTGAATATGAATTGTAATCGGGGTCTGCTTTTTGACGTTCGAGAACTGAGATAACTTGTTTTATGTATTGTAACTGGGCCTCGATTCTCTTTTTTGGAAGATAATTATACTCTTTTGTCTTTTCGTCGATTTGCTTTTCGATTCGCTCTTTGAGCGAAATATTTGATGAGTCGGAATAGAGTTCCGACTGTAAACTCTTAATTTGATTTATAAGTCGAAGACTCTCGTTTGCAATTTCTTTTTCTTTTCTGTCCAAAACATTTTTCAGATCGAAAACTTCTTTTTGATAAGAACTGATCTGTGGCTGAGAGTTTTTCTCTTCTGCTTGCTTTCGTTCAAAGTTTGCGGAGCTTAAACCTTCGGTGCTTGACTTAAAATCATCGCACTTTGAAGGTTGAGTTCCTACGCCTTCGGTCAGACCATCTTTACCGCAGAGATAGTTGATCGGAAGAGCAAATGAGATTCCTTGTTCCCCTAGAGAGGTCATTGAGTTGATTCCCACGACCTCAAACTCTTCATTGATCATCGGCCCACCACTATTGCCGCGATTAATCGCCGCATCGGTTTGGATATAAGGCACTCCTCCGATTAAACGACCGACATAACTTACAATTCCGCGAGTCACAGTGAATGAAAGACCGCCTGGATTTCCAATTGTAATGACGGTTTGACCAGGATAGAGCTTATTAGCATCTCCCATGCGAAGATAATCGGCGCCGCGAATAGGAATTTTGATAACCGAAGCATCAATGCGGCTATCCTCTTTTATTTTGCTCGCGGTAAATGTGCTTCCATCTCGCAAGATGACAGTTGGCGATTCCATTTTTGATGTCACATGGGCATTGCTGACAATATAGCCGTCGTCGGTAACAAGGAACCCAGAACCTACCATATTTTTTTCTTTAATAAAAACTGTCGCATTTAAGAGCTCATTCATTTTATTTCGATCTATAATATGGTCTTTTGAATTTTCGAATTCATTTCGAGCTGCTTCTTGCTTTTGAGGAGTTTCAATCGATTTAACAGAAATACTTATATCTGATGCGTCTTGCGAATTTAATGTTGTTGGTATTTCTTCTGATGGATTATTTATTAAATACCAAGCTGATGATATCAAGCAGAGAGCGGTGATTGTCGCAAAAAATAAAGAAATGGCGTAAGAACTTTTTTCAGCCCGGGGCTCAATATTGTAAGAAGAGGGCAAGCCTCCTTGGAGTCTCTGATCCAAAGAAAATATTTCAAAGGTCTTTTTAAGTTCTTCAACCTGATGAAGCGAGAGATCCCAGGCCAAAGTCACCGGAAGTTTTGTAATTTCTATTTTTGCCTGTTTATAGTTTGAAAAAGAAATATGTCGAATGTTCTTTTTATCAAAGTCCTGCCACTGGCGAGCAAACTGGTGAGATTCTTTATCACTTAAAACTCGATCAAGAACCAACGAGTAAAGAAGAGTGCGATTGCAATGCCGACAAAGCCTAGCCTCTCGATTAATTTTTTCTCCACAATACGGACAGCCAACCACGCTCTATTTTAGCCTGAGCCCATGAGCTTGCCCAGACTGCCACAAGGGTGACGGAGGTGGATAAAGGCTAATTAATTCAATATGTTAGATTCCACGGATTCTTGCTCAAAGAGTTCCATACTTGGTTCAAAGGCGATATCTTGAGCGATCACGCCATCGTCAATCGATACGGCCAGTGTCTGAGAAGCATAACCGGGAGCTGAGAAAGTCAGTTCATATGAGCCAGGAATAATCAGTTTCTGATAGACTCCGTTTTTTGCCATTCGCGGTTTTTCATTTGTATATTTTACGCCGGCTATTTTAATACTGCCGTTCACAGGTTGTCCGGTTTTCGCATCGATCATTCGGCCGCGAACCTGTGGTCCTTTAAGAACTCTATTTAAAAGATACTGCCAACCTACTCGTTGAGCTTCAACAGTTCGATTTCTCCATTGATCATAGTCAGGCTGAAAACCTTGTGAGCTTGCATTGACTTCAACCACGTACGCCATCGTGTTTAACTCGTTGTACATCCAAGAGATATCGTCTCCATCTACAGGATAAAGAAGCTCCCAGCCTGTTCCGTATTTGTAAGATTTTTGTCTGTTATCTGTCTTGAGGAGTTTGGCGAATTCTAAGCCAATAGATTTTACAATTGCATTTTCGGCAGCATAACTTCCTCTACAACCGTAAGGAGCGATTACTAATTCACTGTATGAGTGGTACGAAATACTTAGCACAATGTTATGTGATCTCACAAAATTCATAATCGCTTGAGTTTCTGGCTCGCTACCAGCTTTCTCGCCTCGATATGTATCGTTGCCTCGAATAGGAGAGCTGCCGTTGCATTTACCCCAAGCATAAGGATAATTCCGATTGATATCGACTCCCCATATTCTGTCGTCATCGCCACGAGCATTCTTTCTCCACCAGTTATCTTCAGACCAAACAATTTGATTTCCATCGGGATTAACTTGAGGAATGATCCAAATTGAAAGTTGACTGAGCCATTCGGCGACCCAGGGGGTTTCAGCATTTTCAAAATTCTTAACGAGGTAGAGCATGATATCGATCGCAACCTCGGGAGTCATGATTTCGCGGGCATGGTGCATTGCATTAAAGAGAACGGCGGGTTTTGATTCTAAATTCTCTTTTGTTGAAATTCTAAGTCCGTAGATAGGAAGACCTCTAAGTGATTTTCCGATGACTTCAATATGCACAAGATCAGGGTATTGTTCCGAAATTTCTCTTACGAGAACCCCAATTTTTTGAGGAGTCATATATCGCGAATCAATTTTTTCTGGTTGAATTTGTACGACTTCGACTGGATATCCATCAGATTTAAGAAGCTCAAAATACTCCTGGGAACCGACGATATCAACCGTGCCTGATTGTATATCTTGTCCGGCAATGTCAATTGAGCCAGGCAATTCTTGAATTCTCATCTCTGATTCCTTTAAGTTGAGACGAAAAATGACTTTTCCCTGACCTGGCTCGGCTTTTAATGAAAGAAATGAAAAGCTGACTGATAAAATCACTAATAAAAACAATAGTCGCATAAATCCTCCCCAAAGATCTGTGCCCACAAGCACAATGAAACTTCAATTAGTTTATCGATTCAAAGAACCTTCTCCAAAGTGATTTCGTCTCCGCATAAGAGATTTCTCAACCGCAAAGTGTTGATTCGCCGCGTCTCAAATTCGGGTGAATATCCGAATTTTTTAATTAATTCGGTGAATCGATTTTTGCTGAATGCATTCCCTCTGCTTTATAAGCCTTGGCATATTTTTCGCAGTTCCTGTGTATATGCTGTTTAGAGTTTTATCTCTTCTAATAGGATTAAGTTCGAATGCGTTTGATGAGGCACCCATTTACTTAACGGGAGTGGAAGGCATCGAACTCGAGGAAGATCACTCAGGACAAATCATCTTAAAAGGAACTCTATATCGAAAATCTGACTTTAAGAAAGTTGCCGATTTTTTAGCTCTTCATCCCGAAGTTAAAAATGAGACTAAAGCGGTCAAGGCCGTTCGAGAAAATCGACAAAATCAAATCCGCCATTCGAAGACCAAGCCTCATATTTCTGCTGACTCAAGTGTACTTTTTGAAATTGCGTTGATTGAAATCAAGAAAAGCGCACTAGAGCGGTTAGGTTCTCGGTTTCCTCATCTTTTGGGTGTTGGGCTCAATTTTGATTTCAAAATTTTAGGTGGTGGACAAGACCATGTAAGCGTTTTTAATTCGGATCCCATTAGGGGTTTTTTAGATGCTGCGATTCAAAATGGATCGGCCAAAATTCATTCGAAACAAAGTTTAGTTGTCCAAAATAAAAAGTGGGGCGAGTTTCGAGCCGGGGGAGAGCTCCCAATTAAAATTGTTTCAACTCATTCAAGTCGCATTGAGTTCAAAGACTATGGGTTAATTCTTAAGGTTCTTCCCGATCTAAAGCAAAATTCGATGATTCACTTGGCGATCGATTCTGAAGTGTCAGATCTCGATATGGGAGGGCTCATCGATGGAATGCCGATGATCTCAAAAAAGCATCTCAAAACAGAGATTGTAACTAAGTTAGATCAAATGCTGACTCTTGCTGGCGTGGTCCGACAATCGCAGTCTCAATATGTCGAGAAAATACCTGGCTTGGGTTCTGTTCCAGTGCTTGGAAGAATTTTTAAAAGTGAGGATTTTAGAAAAAATCAAAGTGAAGCTTATATTTTTGCGACTCCTCGCAGATTGGAGGGCCCGTGGCTGCCGACTCCCGAGTTTTAGAGCCCTGGCTCTGCTTTGAATCAGAGGGAAAAATAAAACTAAGTCCGGTGTTTGATCGTGCGATGGTGGGACTAGCTGTTTCAAATCATATTGTGCTTTCGGGAAAAGGCATTCGACCTCTACATGGGCAGTTCGCGATAAGCTCGGGAGAGATCTATTTTACTGACTTTCAAGAAAGGCAAAGCCTCAGTTTGAGTCCTGATAAGTCATTTTTTATCGGAAATTGGAAGGTCCACCTTTCCAACAGATCAGATCTTTTTCAGACTCATCAAAGTAATATATTGCGTTCATTTAAAGAACACCTAAAAGAATCTCCTCAAAAGAACTTTGAAAATATTTTGCCTCAGTTGGCATCTGAGTGGTTTGCGAGCAAAGAAGTTCCCGATGAATTAAAAAATTTGCTTAAAGCTCAAATGAGCGAACTTTATCTTTCTGGTCCTATTGAGTCTTACCTGAGTGATTCAAGTGTGACCGATATTTTGGTTGAAGCTTGGAATTGTATTTGGATTGAGCGCAAAGGAGAAATGCAGAAAGGTTCCTCAGTTTTTACAAGCTCTGAAGCGTATCTTATCTATATTGAGAATCTGCTTAAACAGATGCATCAGACTATCGATGAAGCACAACCCTATTTAGATTTTAAACTGCCAGATGGATCTCGCGGACATCTTATTGCCTCGCCGCTCACTGATGGAACTCACTATCTTTCAATTCGAAAAATTCGAGAGAAGATGTGGACACTAAATGAGCTTAAAGAAAATGAGATGTTCTCGGACCATTTTTTTAGAACAATTTTGAAACTAATTGAAGGTCGATCGAATATTATCATATCAGGCGCAACGGGTTCGGGAAAAACAAGTTTGCTTAAGGCTCTCTTGGGAGAAATTCCCGTTCAAGAACGAATGATTGTGTTAGAAGACACTTCTGAGCTCAGATTTAGTCGTGAAAATGCCGCCTTTCTTTGTGTTAGGACTAAGACTCTAAATTCTCTGCCTGAAATTCATTTGAGAGACCTTGTTAAGCAGTCTCTGCGAATGCGGCCGGATCGTATCGTAATAGGAGAAGTTCGCGGAGAAGAGGCGCTAGATCTTTTGCATGCGATGAATACCGGACATCGCGGATGTATGGGGAGTCTTCATGCAAATTCGACAAGAGATGCAATTTATCGTCTTCAGGGGCTTATTCAGATGTCACAGGCCGCTTTATCCGAAACTTCAACGAGCGATCTGTTGGCGAGAAATATTCATGCCGTTATTCACTGCAGTCGAGATGAGCAAGGTAGGCGAAGAGTTGTTGAAATAGCCTTTGTCCGGGGCAGAGATGCAGAGCAGATTATTCTGGAGACTCAGCGAGCATGATTCATCGAGTTCCGATCGCCGACCTCAGACGCCTTTCTTCTGGCATGGAGATGGGAATTCGAAGTGGAAGAGATTGGAGGAGTATTCTCCAGTGGTTAAGTTTAAAAGATTCCAGCTCTGATTTGAGAAAGTTTCTCTCTGAACTCACTAAAAAACTAGAGTTTGCAACTGAAGAAGAAGTGTTTCGTTCTGAAAAATCAAAAGTAAATGATCTATGCCTAAAAATGTTTTTTGAAATTCTTCTTCAATCTCAAAAAGGGGTGACTCATTTTTCTCAGCTATTTAACCGTTATGCCAGCATTTTAACTGCCGTTGAAAAATTGAAAAGGCAAGAGAAGTCGCTTCTATTTGTTCCTCAGTTTCAAGCGTGGATGGCGCTCTTAACCACTTTGTTTTTTACTTTTGCTTTACCTTTTTTGGTAAAGGGAATGTTTCCTTCGTTTATTCTGCTCGGACGATTTGATCTCTTTGCTATCGGAGTTTTTATTATTCTTGTCGGATTAGGACTATTGCTTTGGCTGTGCTCACTGCCAAGGCGTCATTTAAAGCCTTTGCTTTCAAAAGTGTTTTTTTTCTACTTTCTTTCTATTTATATCGAATCTGGATTGGATTTAATTTCGTCTTGGAATTTGGCAAGAGAAGCAACACAAGTTGATTCCAAATTAAAAATTTCTCTGCACCCGGGTAATATTCAAATCGATCGGTTCGATGAATCGCTAGAGAAATGGGCTCGACAGCTAAGTAATGGCTGGCCCGAAGTTCTTATTGGAATTCTGTGGGCGCGTGTGTCGGGATCTCAGCTTTCAAAGTTTCTACGAGATGTTTCAGAAAGAGAAGGCGAAAGACTGATGGCCCATTGGGAAGATGAACTTCGAAAGCTCACTCTCTTCACTCTGCTTCCACTCGGATTTTTTATATTTCCTGGAACTTTATTTCTTTTGATTGGTCCTCAACTATTGGAGTTAACCCTGAGCTTATGATCCCTAAAATTTACCTTTTGCGCGTATGGCGTCCGAACAAGAACAAAATTTTCAATAGATTTTTTCTTAAGTCGGAGGTGCTGTTTGGCTCGGATGTATCGGCTGACATAAAGCTTGAACAAGCAAATGGGATCATCGCCAGACTTGATTGTTCATCACTTGAGATAATCGACCTCAAATCTGGTCAGATCTCAAAGATCGAATCTAATGAGCTTTTTCAAGTTGGGGAGTCGGTTTGTCAGCTTCGTGAAGTTTCAAAAATTCCCGTTCAGTCCAAGTGGACGATAACGGGTTTGTGCGCTTCAGTCTTACTTTTATTTTTCATTCATTTTTTGCGAGGCGAGAAAGAAAAGCAATCGTGTTCAGAGCTTGCTCAGAATATTCAACAAGGCATTTACCGTTACGATGGTTTTAATGAAGATATTCAAAATTCTGCCCGACGCCTTGCCGGTTATAAATCAGAATTCAAACAAGCGATTAAAGAAAAGCAATGGGTAAAGGCGAGATCAGAGCTAAGCTCCCTTTTTATTCTTTTTGAGGATATTGAAACACCTCATTGTTCGTTGTTACAGGCCAAGGAGGTTTTAGAAGGGGAGTTGAGTAAAAATCTCATTTCTTATTATTTGCGAGAAAAAAACCCAAAATCCGCGGCAGAGGAGCTAGCCCAATACTCTCAGAAATATCAGAATGATTCTCTTTTGAAATTAAAGTCCCGGATTTTACGTTTGGCGAAGAAGCAATATTACGAAGGCTATAGACTCGAGGATGAAAACCCCGCAAAAGGAGCCGAGTTAATGGAAGCGTCACAGGAGATCTGCCTGCTTCTTGGCGAAACTGAAAAGTGCTTTGAAAACCAAGGGGATGCATATGTTCAGGGGAAGTTAAAAGAGGGGCATTAAACCTATTGGATCCAATTTGAGCACGTGCTATGAGAGCACTCTATGACCTCTAAAGTGATCAAATTAAACATGAGTTTTATCATTATCTTAACTGCAATTTTAGGTTGTGGTGGTCAAAAAAATAACCCTACCGAAACTGAAGCTCGACCCTCGACGAAATCAACTGAGACCACGGTAGACGTTTTTAGTACTCGCTTACAGATTTCTTGCCCATCAGCTGAAGCGTGTTCGCCGTCGCAAGCCCTTCTTGTCATTAATGAACAAGATAATCTTACTCGCTGTGTTGCAAATCTTATCGATGGTCAAAGAGTTCTAACCGCCGGCCAATGTATCCCTGAATCGATTAGTATCGGAGATTCATGTGAATCTAATATTAGAATTATTTTTCCTGGAATGAATGAATCAGAAGCTGAAGTTGTTCCCTGCCATAAGCTGGAATCCCGAAGCAGAATTTCAAAATCTAAAAACAAAGAAAGTAAGAAAGATTTTGCTATTTTAAGTTTGGCAAAAGCAAGCTCAAGAAAGGTTTCTCAGCTTGCTTCATCTTCAATTTCAAGTGGGCAAGAAATCAAAATTCAACGATTCAGAAATGTCTCTGATGATCAAAGTGCCCCCCATTTGATTGGCGAAGTTTTAAATTGTAAAGCCCTTAAGGGCAGTTTGATGGCTTCACTTTATAAAGGAGCAAATGACCCCTATATTGCTTTAAGTGATTGCCGTCTTAGTACTTCGGATTATGGGGCTGCCGTAAAGAACGCCGAAGATAAGCAGATTGCTCTTATTTCTCATGGACTTGACCCCTATCAGTTGATGAACGAATCAAGCGAATCCTATAAGTTTATAAAATATAGACTCGATATGCCAACACGTAAGCCGGTTGTAACAGCTACGACCATTAATTGTATTGAAGGAGTTAATTCATCTACTCTTCCTCATGAGTGCGAACAAAAAATTGATATGGATCAATTTTATTCTGAATCTCTTTCGAAGTATCGAAAGAATCTCAATTTTAATCCTGATTTAAGATCAATCAGCCCACATTTTAGATGGACGTTTAAAAGTAAATATTTTGAATCTGCTAACGTTGATTTAGCTCCAGAGCTTCGTGATGACCAAACCTTTGTTAGTGTTCCTCAGCCCATCTGTATCTTGGCTGGAGCTCTTGAAGATCCTGCATACCAAGATTTTCTGGGTGGAATGCATTCAAAATTGAAATTGAAGTCGGATCGATTTCCTCTTTTTATTTTAGACCTGAATGAATATATGCAAATGATTCATGAAGACGTGCCCCTGCCGGTAGCCGCGGAAATTGATTTCAGCCCGTATGACTTACTACGAAATAAGAAATCTGAAGTTATTATAAAGATCAAAAAGCTAAATGGATCTTCTCTTCAGATTTTCAAAGCAGAGGTTCCGCTTTGTACGCCTCAAAATTTTAAAACAAATTAATTTGTTAAATCAGAGTCTTCTTTTCGTGGTGACGAACTAAAAAGACTCCCTTGATGAGTGCCCACTCTTTTTTTATTGAGATGGTCGTAGGCTAAATCAGTCGCTATTCTTCCGCGGGGAGTTCGAGCGATAAAGCCTGCGCCCAGTAAGTAAGGCTCATAGATGTCTTCAATCGTATCTCGTTCTTCTTGCAAAGATGCACAAAGAGTTTCGATTCCAACCGGACCCCCTCCAAACTGGTCGATAATAATACTGAGAAGCTTTCGATCCATAGGATCAAATCCAACGCTATCGACTTCAAGTTCTTTCAGTGCATAATCAGCCAATTTAAGATCGATCTGTCCGTTCTGCGAGGTTTCAGCAAAATCACGAACTCGCTTAAGTAGGCGGTTAGCGATGCGAGGAGTCTTTCGGGATCGACGAGCAATTTCAAATGCCGCTACATCATCGATTGTAATCTGCAAAATTTGAGCAGATCGGCTTACGATCGTTTTGAGCTCGTCATCAGAATAAAATTCAAGGTGAAGAGGAATTCCAAATCGCGAGCGAAGAGGAGAAGAGAGTAAGCCACTTCGAGTTGTCGCGCCGACTAAGGTGAATGGAGGTAAGTCGAGCCTTAAAGAGCGAGCGGAAGGGCCTTCGCCGATCATCAAATCAAGTTTGAAATCTTCCATGGCAGGATAAAGAATTTCTTCTACCGTTCGAGGAAGGCGGTGAATCTCATCTATAAATAAAACATCATATGGCTCAAGGTGAGTAAGAAGTGCCGCAAGGTCACCCGTCTTTTCAATAGAAGGACCGGTCGTCACTCGAATATTCACGCCGAGCTCTCGAGCAATAATATGTGAGAGGGTGGTTTTTCCGAGGCCCGGGGGACCCGAGAGTAAAACATGATCAAGTGATTCTTTTCGTTTACGAGCGGCTTCAATAAAGACTGCCAGGTTTCTTTTGAGCTTTTCTTGTCCTATAAAATTTGCAAGTTGAGCGGGACGGAGTGAAGCTAGGTCATCTTTGTCATTTTGAGGCGAGACAACTCGTTCGGGGGGATTAGCGACTGGAGAATTTTTATCTTCTATAATCATACACTCTTTACCTGTGTGAGTTCTTTTAGGGTTGCCTTAACAAGATGCTCAAGCGAACTCTCTTCAAATGATTCAAGTCGAGTTTTAAGTGTCTTAACGGCTCTTTGAATTTCAGTTTTTTGATATCCAAGATGAAGAAGCACACTTTCAAGTTCAAAATCTTTATCAAGTAGAAGGGGAGCTCCCTTTGTACTCCTCTCAGGAAGATTTTTAAGCTTATCACTTAGTTCTAACAAGAGACGCTCGGCTGTTTTTTTACCCACACCTGGAATTTTTTGCAGTCGAGTTTGATCGCGACGAGTAATCGCTTGCAAAACTTCTTCGTAGGGTAGGCCCGAAAGAATAGAGAGTGCTAATTTAGGTCCGATCCCGTTTACTTTAAGAAGTTCTCTAAAAAGGCTGCGTTCTTCAAGTGAAGCAAATCCAAAAAGCTGAAGGGCATCTTCTCTCATATGAGTGTGAATAAAAAAGAGAGCTACTTCGCCAAGAATTTTTTCGGCCGTAAAAGGAGTATGGAGGACTTCGTAGCCCACGCCTCCACAATCAACGACAGAAGTTGTTGGAGATTTATGGACGATCTTGCCTGAAAGTTGAGCGATCACGATAGGTCAAATCCTTTAGTTCCCAAGTTTGGACATGTGTAAGCGCAATGGCAAGTGCATCTGACTGATCAGCGCTAGAAAATTCAAAATCTTTTGGAAATTTAAGTAAAAGCTTGATCATCCGGGCAATCTGATCCTTTTGGGCGCGCCCAGCGCCTACGATCGAAGATTTTACTTCGGTCGGGGTATACTCAAAAACTTTTAAACCCATTGATGCAGCAGCCATTAAAATAACTCCCCGAGCATGCCCCAGTTTTAAAGCGCTTTGGGCATTTTTAGCAAAAAATAAACTTTCGAGGGCTAAATGATCTGGCTTATGTTTTTCGATAAGAGATTTTATATCTTTGTAAAGTTGAACTAATCTCAGCGATAGGTCTTCAGCCTCTTCTAAAAGAATCGTTCCACTCGAAATATATTTAAATTTTCGGTCTTGCCCATCAACGATCGAAAACCCTGTTTTGATCGAGCCAGGATCAACGCCCAAAACCCTTAACCGCATACCAAGTTTGTAGCTTTTTTCTTAAAGCGGGGAAACGAATTTAGGGCTCTAGAGCGCATTTTATAGTGGTTTTGCTTTTCGAAGTCCGGTAATTCTCTTTTGAGAAGGGAGTGGCTTTAATGAAAATAAATTACATGGTTTTAAGATCGGTTTGTGCAGCTCTTTGCATTATTTCCATAGTGGCATGTACAAAAAAAGAACAAATTAGTCAGGAGTCAGCCGTGAAAAATTCAGAATCTGTTCAGCATATTCAAGTTCAGCATATTCTTGTTGGGTTTAAGGGAACCCTTCCTGGAAAAGAACTTAAACGAACACAAGATGAGGCGAAGAAATTAGCGGACGAGATATTATCAAAAGCTAATTCTGGCGGGGATTTTGATGCTTTAGTTAAAGAGTATACTGACGATCGAGCTCCCGGCATTTATGGAATGTCTAATACAGGTGTTACCCCTCAAGGCGATGAGTTTCCTCGAGAACAAATGGTTGCAGCATTTGGAGATGTCGGTTTTGCACTTCAAGTCGGCGAGGTTGCACTTGCTCAATATGATCCGCAGAAATCTCCCTTTGGATATCATATTATCAAACGTTTGAAATAGTAGAGGTGAGTTTATGAAGAATTTTTTCAAGATTTTCTCGATTGTTTTCTTTGGAGCGCTTTTTGCGTCCTGTAAACCTAAGATTCAAGATGAATCAGAAATTCGAATCGGTGAGTTTGGTTCGATGACTGGAACAGAAGCAACCTTTGGAATTTCAACTCATCGAGGAATTCAGCTTGTAGTTGATGATCTCAATTCTCAAGGTGGGATTAACGGAAAAAAAATTAAGCTTATTAGCCTAGATAATCAGGGCAAACCCGAAGAGGCTATGCTTGCGGTTCAAAGACTTATTAATCAAGATCGCGTGCATGTAATTTTGGGTGAAGTGGCAAGTTCAAGGTCTTTGGCAGCTGCCCCTGTTGCCCAGAGATATCGCGTTCCAATGATTTCTCCTTCTTCAACAAATCCCAAGGTAACTGAAGTTGGAGATTTTATTTTTCGTGTTTGTTTTACCGACCCATTTCAAGGAAAAGTTCTGGCTAAATTTGCAAAGGAAGATCTTAAAGCAAAAACAGCAGCTATTTTAGTCGATACCAAGAGCGACTATTCAGTAGGTCTTGCCGAGTTTTTTAAGAAGACTTTTGTTGAGGACGGCGGAAAAGTTCTTCTTACTCAAAACTATGTTGGCGGCGATATCGACTTTAAAGCTCAGGTCACCGCGATCAAGGCTAAGAATCCTGATGTAGTGATGGTTCCTGGCTATTACACAGAAGTCGGGTTGATCTTGAAGCAAGCCCGTGAACTTGGAGTTAAAAGTATTTTCTTAGGGGGAGATGGATGGGATTCTCCCAAACTTTTTGAAATTGGCGGTAAGGCTTTAAATGGCAGCTATATTTCAAATCACTATAGCGTTGAAGATAAAGATCCTCGTGTTCAAGATTTTATTAAAAAATATAAAGCTAAGTTTAATGAAGTTCCTGATGGCCTCGCTGTCATGGGTTATGATGCCGCATTAGTTCTTGCTGACGCCATCAAACGATCAAAATCTTTAAAGGGTGATGATCTTAAAGTTGCGATTGCTGAAACTAAAAATTTTGCAGCTGCTTCAGGGGTTATTTCAATTGATGAAAATCGCAATGCCGCAAAGCCTGCCGTGGTTTTAAAAATCGAAGACGGCCAATACAAATTTGCGCGCCGAGTGGATCCTTAGAAGTCAATATGGGGGAGTTAGTTCAGCATCTAATTAATGGTCTTTCTTTAGGCAGTATTTACGCCTTGATCGCTATTGGTTACTCGATGGTGTACGGAATTTTGCAACTCATTAATTTCGCTCATGGAGAAGTAGTTATGCTGGGCGCTGTGTTTGGCTTTTTTGTAGCCCCACTATTTGGATTTCAGGGAGATCCAAGCATGCTTCATTTTCTAATCGTGCTTGGAGTTGTGATGCTCCTTTGCGGAGTAATCGGGGTATTGATTGAGAGAGTTGCTTACCGACCTTTGCGCAAAGCTCCTCGTATTAACTGTTTAATTACGGCGATTGGTGTTTCTCTTTTTATTCAGTATTTTACTCAGCTCGATTTTATTTTCGGTGCGATTCCTCAAAGTTATCCTGAACTCATTGAGCGCAAAATCGCTTTCAATTTAGGAAGCGTTGAGATTTCAAATCTGCAAATTGTTGTTCTAGCCCTGTCGTTTTTTTTAATGGGGGGGCTTGAGTGGATTATTTATAAAACAAAAATAGGAAAGGCCATGCGAGCGGTCAGCGAAAGCCCCGAGATTTCGGCGCTCCTTGGAATTCCGGTCAATAGGGTGATTTCTTTTACTTTTATCTTAGGAAGCATGTTGGCCGCTGCCGCCGGTACTTTAGTGGCTAGCGTTTATCCTAAAGTTGATCCACTGATGGGCTCACTCCTCGGACTTAAAGCTTTTGTCGCCGCTGTTTTGGGCGGAATCGGAAGCATCACTGGAGCTGCCCTCGGGGGAATTCTTCTTGGCTTAGCCGAGGAATTTACCGTGGCGTATCTTTCTAGTTCATTTAGAGATGCGATTGCTTTTGCGATTCTTATTTTAATTTTATTACTTAAACCTGCGGGTCTTTTAGGCACTGCTAGAATCGAGAAAGTTTAATGTCTCAAAAAGTATGGCTGATATTAGGTGCAGTCATCGTGTTGATGGGTTTTCTCGTCACTGATTTTGTTCCGCCTTATTTTCAGACCATTATTGCTCAGTGCGGAATCAATGTCATTTTGGCGGTCAGCCTTAATCTTGTTAATGGATTTACCGGGCAATTTTCGATGGGGCATGCAGGCTTCATGGCCGTTGGAGCTTATACTGCTGCGTCGATTACCACAGTCCTATTACCTGCTTTAGGTTTCGGTAGTGATTTGAATCCAGTTTTGCAAAATCTTCTCTTTTTAGGAGTGACCATTTGCGGCGGGTGCATGGCGGGCTTCGTGGGATTTTTGGTTGGAGTTCCATCTCTTAGACTTAAAGGAGATTATCTCGCTATCGTAACTTTAGGATTTGGTGAGATCATTCGAACTTTCATTTTAAATATCGAAGCTATCGGTGGAGCGAGAGGTTTGATTGGAATTCCTAATTGGGCCAATGCTTATTGGATTATCGGTTTGGCGATTTTTGCAAGTCTCTTTTTATCACGCCTTGTTAATAGTGTTTCGGGAAAGCAATTTATGGCTGTTCGCGATGACGAAACCGCTTCAACTGCAATGGGGCTTTCGACAACAAAGATTAAGGTGAAGGCATTTGTTATTGCATCGTCTTTGGCCGGAATTGCTGGAGTTCTATTTGCACATTTTTATGGTTATTTAAATCCGGCCACTTTTACTTTTAATTACAGTTTTCAAATTATCGCTATGGTGGTTCTTGGTGGAATGGGAAGCCTCTCGGGTTCAGTCACAGCTGCGGTTTTACTGACCGTGTTACTTGAAGCATTGAGAGAAGTTCAAAAGTATACCGAGTATGATTTTCGAATGGTGATTTATGCTTTGATTTTGATCGTTGTGATGCTCACACGTCCTCAAGGTATTTTCGGTCGAAGGGAGATTTGGAGTTTTTTGCCCCGAGCGTTTGGTGGAAAGCGAAAGGAAGGCCAAGGTGCTTGAGGTAAATAGAGTCTGTATTCAGTTTGGAGGCCTTAAAGCTGTTCAAGAGGTTTGCTTAAGTGTTCGTGAGAACGAGCTTGTAGGCCTCATTGGCCCCAATGGAGCGGGCAAGACTACTCTTTTTAACTTAATGACGGCCATTTATCGACCGACTGCAGGTTCAATCAAAATTGATAATAAAGAAGTCAGCGAGTGTCGTGCTTATGAAGTTGCCAATATTTGTCATGCTGCAAGAACATTTCAGAATATCAGACTTTTTAAAGATCTCAGCGTTTTGGATAATGTGCTTGTCGCCTCTCATTTAAAAGTGAACTACGGTTTGCTCTCTCTTCTTTTTCAGACGAAAAAATTCAAAGAGAATGAACAAAAAGTAAAATCCGAAGCTTTAGAGCTTTTAAAGATTTTTAAACTAGATCATAAGGCTGATGAAATTGCTCGCAATCTTCCTTATGGCGATCAGCGAAAGCTAGAGATTGTGCGAGCTTTAGCTACAAAGCCGAAATTACTTTTCTTAGATGAGCCTGCCGCAGGGATGAACGATGCTGAAACCGAAGAGCTCTTAAGTTTGGTCAGATTTATTCGAGATAAATATAAGATTGGCATTCTCGTTATTGAACACGATATGAAATTTATTATGGGGCTTTGTGAACGAATTTATGTCCTTGATCATGGGCAGCTTATAGCTGAAGGCACCCCTAAAGAAATTCAGAATAATCCAAAAGTCATTCGAGCTTATCTCGGAGAAGAAACTAACGTGGCTTAAATATGAATTTACTTACTGTCGAAAATCTAAGCGTCTCGTATGGAGCGGTTCAGGCCTTAAAAGGTGTTTCTCTTAAAGTCGATCAGGGAGAAATCGTTTGTCTGTTGGGTTCAAATGGCGCTGGTAAAACCAGTCTTCTTAAAGCCGTTGTTCAAGCGATAAGTTTAAAGACTGGAGAGATTAATTTTGAGGGTAAATCAATTAAAGGGTCTCGTCCTGATCAGCTATTGAAAAAAGGTTTGGCTTTAGTTCCTGAAGGGCGGGGCATTTTAACCTCGCTTTCTGTGCTCGAAAACTTAGAGCTGGGCGCTTTTTATAGAAGTGATGAGTGGAAGAATGAATTAGATTATATTTTTTCGTTATTTCCTATATTAAAGGAGCGACTTCTTCAAAATGCCGGAACTCTTTCGGGGGGAGAGCAGCAGATGCTGGCGATTGGTCGAGCTCTACTTTCAAAGCCGAAGCTTCTGTTATTGGATGAACCTTCTTTGGGTTTAGCACCTAAAATTATCCAAGATATTTTTAGACTTATTCGAAAAATTCAATCCGAAGGGATTAGTATTTTGCTAATTGAACAAAATGCCCATATGGCTTTACGAGTGAGTAGTCGAGCTTATCTTCTCGAAACTGGCCAGATAAAGCATTCCGGTAGTGCGTCCGAGCTTCAGTCGAATGATGATCTTCGAAAGTCCTATTTAGGCGGCTGATTACTATTCTTTTTTTCTTTAGGAGCTGGTGGGATATCTTTGATTTCTTCTCGCTTCTCTTTAAGCTCTTCGTTGTGAAGCCAAAATCTAATCGCTTCGTTTTGTTTTTCACTAAGCCCTAAAAATTGAGTTTCAACTCCAATCTTAAACTTACCTTTAGAAGATTCAGAAACACTTAAGGGATCAGTGGGAGGCCAGGCTCGTACAAATGGATGTTTGAGCCTTTGATCCGCAAAAAATGGAAGTGAGATCTGGATATTGCACGGAGGTTTTAATTTATGCTCCAAACCAAGCCTCATTCCGAGTTCGCCTAACATAAGTAACATTGCATGGACTTGAAATCGGCATCTTGAATCAGGTAAGTTTTTCGAAAAATATAGTCGGTCCGCGTCTAATTTTCGAGGTGGAAGAACGCTTTCGATGGCGGGTCGAACAAGATTGTGGTCTCTATCAATAAATAAAGGCGATCCAATATCAGTTTCATTCAGGTCAAATTCTCCTAGAAATATACGCGCGAGCCCCGACTCTTTGAGATATTTTATGAATTGCGCTTTTGCCGAATCAAGGCTTTGATTCCAGGTCTGATCATCCATCACAACTCCAGCCGGTCTTAAAAATGTAATATGTTCGAGGGCGTCTTCGATCGAAGGAGAAAATCTTAAACTGTAGTATCTTTGATCAACACTGCCTACCAAACTGGCTTCGAGGCTGAGATCAGGACTTATCACTAGAATTTTCTGTTTCTTAGGCGAGTTAAGGTGTTGATGAGTTTTAATCCAATTGGTGAGTCGAGAAGAGAGTTGAGGGTCGGTCCAGTCCGCATCAACCGCAAACGGATAATTATAATAAACGTCACTGCTGATATTTTTCACTTCAACTTCGATTTCTTTAAGATGCAGAGCCTCAGAAAGGGAACTTTCAATTTTAATTTTGCTACCTGGCTCAAGATCAAGATGAGTTTCGAAATGAATTCCGGTAGCGGAAATATACGAAATTCTGCCAAAGAGGTAAGCCTGGACTTCGCTTTGTTGATTGACTCTAAAATACGCCTGACGAGTGCGGCTCTTCTCTGGCGTCACTGCGAGTTTGATTTTGTCGACGAAGACTTCTTCATCGATGGGCATACAAATATAATGAGCAACACCCGATCTAATTGATTCTTCGACAGTCTTAATCGTACAATTTTTTGAGGCAATGACGACAGGTACAGACCTGGTCACCGGATTATTTCGAATTTTATCGATAATATAGCGAACGTCGAGATCTACTATGCTGTGATCAATAATGAGGCCGATAGGAATTTCTTCACGGATCATTTGCAAGGTTTGATGGCCCGACCGAGCAATCTTTACGGCAAATAAATTTCGATCAGTAAGCAGCCGAATCCATTGTTCTTCAGTGGCAGCGTCGGAGGTGGTTAAAATAAGATGCCTTTTATTACCTAACACAGTCTCATTATCTCACTGTAAGAGCATTTGGCCCAGCAGTGCTTAGACGCAAATAAAAGGTCTTTAGGCTATTTGCCCTTAAGACTCTCGTACTTTTCATTCAAAATCTGAAATGTAATATCAGCGGCTTCCGAAGCTGCTGAGAATTTCTGAGTATTGATCGAGGGCAAAATGTAAACGTCAATATCAATCGATTGTACGTTGAGGAGTTTTTTAAAGTGACTGGCTAAAGATATCTTTTCAAAGAAGAAAACAGATTTTTTGGATTCATCAGTGATCGGTAGATTATTTATTTTTGAATACCATAAACAGATCGGTGTAATCAAAGCTTCAGCTTTAAGAGCAGAAGCAAAAAATGGAATTTTGAATTTTCGAATATAGACTCCGTCAAAGGTTGTTCCTTCGGGAAACAAAATGACTCGAAACCCACGAAGAAGAGCCCGAGTGACATTAAGAATTTCATTTTCAAGAAAGCTTTTATCTTTGCGATTGATCATTAAGCTTCCACCCCATTTTGCAAATATAACCTCAGGTGAAAATCGACCTGAATCGCCAGCGGCTATAAAGATAGAGGGCCAGAGGGCGGCGATGACCATGATATCGATATAAGAGAGATGGTTGGAGACCACGAGGCCCTGAGGGGGGGCGCCAATCGCTCTGTATCGAATTCCAAAAATAATCAGTAGCAGGCGAGCGGTTAGCGAAACCAAGCGTATTTGAATATTTTGTCGCCATGGTAGAACGCGGATTACAGTGCCTAAAAGGAGGTAGAGTAAAAGCGTGAGAAGGGCCAAAAAGAGCTTAAACTGTGGTTTAATAGCCATAAATACGTTCATTTTAAAGCGCTTCTTTCTCGTCAGCGAATTCTTTTTTAGTTAAGTTCTGCGATCATGGCACCCAAAGTTAATGACTTTAGTATTTACGTTGCGACCGTCAACGGATCGGGTTCGCAATCTTCCAATAATGTTTTGATGCGCTCCATTTTTAGGATGGGGATTCCCTGCAGCGGAAAAAATCTTTTTCCTTCAAATATTCAGGGCCTTCCAACATGGTTCACCATTCGAGTGAATAAAGATGGCTGGGTTAGTCGCAAAGCTGAGAACGATATCTTGATCTGCATGAACGACCAAACTTACGTCGAAGATGTTAAAAGCATTCCTGCTGGTGCGATCGTGATTCATCATGATCATATGAACGTCTCCGCCATTCGAAAAGACGTCACCTCAATTTCTGTTCCTTTTAATAAAATTATTGCTGAGGCTTGCCCAGATCCTCGACTAAGAAAGCTCGCCATCAATATGGTGTATGTTGGAATTCTCGCCGAGTTTTTAGGGATTACCGATAAAGCAGTTGGACTCGCGATGACTCAGCAGTTTAAGACAAAACAAAAAGTCATTGAGCTTAATCAGGGCGCTTTCATGGCGGGCAGGAGATTCGTTATCGACAATCATAATGTTGCCGATTTTCCTTTTAAAGTTGAGCCATTAGAAAAAACTCAGGGAAAGATTTTGATCGAAGGAAACGCTGCATGTGCTCTGGGGAGTATTTTTGCGGGCTGCAGTTTTGTAAGCTGGTATCCCATTACACCTTCTTCAAGCGTGATCGATTATTTTACGGAATACGCTGAAAAATATTGTGTTGATCAGGCCAGTAAGAAAAAGAAATTTGCCATTGTTCAGGCTGAAGATGAACTCGCTGCAATGGGGATGGTCCTTGGCGCTTCTTGGGCAGGTGCTCGCTCCATGACATCAACCTCGGGTCCTGGAATTTCGCTTATGGCAGAATTTACTGGCTTTGGATATTTTGCCGAGGTTCCCGCAGTTGTTTTTGATATTCAGCGCGTCGGTCCTTCGACTGGGCTTCCGACAAGAACATCGCAAGCTGATGTCCTTTTTACTGCCGTCCTAAGCCATGGCGATACAAAAAATATTTCACTTTATCCAGGAACCGTCACTGAGTGTTATGAATTTGCCGCAAAAGCTTTTGATACGGCTGAGAGATTTCAGACCCCCGTTTTTGTGCTCTCTGATCTCGACTTAGGAATGAACTTTTGGATGGCCGATCCGTTTGAGTATTTTAATACTCCCGCTGATCGCGGAAAAGTTTTGACCGATAAAGATACTGAAAAGCTACAAAACTTCCAACGATATGGCGATACTGATGGTGATGGAGTTCCTTATCGAACATTGCCCGGTATTCAAGATCGCAAAGGTGTCTTCTTTACTCGAGGAAGTGGGCATAATGAAAAAGCAGCCTATACTGAAAGCGGTGAAGATTATAAACGAGCAATGGATCGCCTCTTGAAAAAATTTAGTACGGCAAGATCGTATATTCCCCAGCCCATTTTGACGGGCTCCGGAAAAAACAAAGTCGGAATTCTTGCTTATGGTTCGACTCATGAACCAATGCTTGAAGCAGTTCATCAATTAAAAACTGAGAATGGAATCGAGGCTGATTACTTACGCATTCGGGCTTATCCATTTGCAGATTCGATAAAGAAATTTTTGGCTGACCACGAAGTGGTTTATTTGGTTGAGCAGAATCGCGATGCACAAATGGCTTCTCTTTTAAAGATGGAGTCAGGCTATGAGGCTTATGCGACTAAGATCGAAAGCATTTTACACTATAATGGAATGCCAATAGACGCTCGTTTTATCTCTACCCAAATTTTAGATCTTGATTCTAAGCGCAAGAAGAAAGTGGCTTAAAGATGTCAGTTCCTGAAGTTAAAGCAAATCCTATGATCACGCCCAATAAAGCTGGGCTTACAAAAAAAGAGTATGGTGGAGCTGCTTCCACGCTTTGTACGGGTTGCGGGCATGATTCGGTTACCCTTCATATTATTTCTGCCTTTTACGAATTAGATATTCCCGCTCATCGCGTGGCTAAGTTTAGTGGAATCGGCTGTTCGAGTAAGACTCCTGCATATTTTCTTTCTGGTGCACACGGATTTAATTCGGTGCACGGAAGAATGCCTTCAGTTGCAACCGGAGCTGCTTGCGCTAATCGCAGTATGGTGAATATTGCCGTCAGTGGTGATGGCGATACCGCCAGTATCGGTGTAGGGCAGTTCACACATTTAATTCGAAGAAACATTCCGCTTCTATACATTGTCGAAAATAATGGGGTCTATGGGTTGACCAAGGGGCAATTTTCGGCGACCTCTGATGTCGGCTCGCTTCAGAAAAAAGGTGAAGCTAATCGATTTCATCCTATCGATCTTTGTTTATTAGCTTTGGAATTAGGCTGCGATTATGTCGCGAGATCTTTTTCTGGAGATGCAAAGCAAATGGTACCTTTGATTAAGGGGGGGCTTTCACACAGAGGAACTGCGGTCATTGATGTTATTAGTCCATGCATCACTTTTAATAATCACGAAGGTTCAACTAAGTCGTATAAGTTTGTGAAGGAGCATGATGATGCAATTCACGAAATCGGATTTGTTCCGAGCTATACGCCGATTAATGTTGATTATGATCAAGGAACTACGAAAGTCGTAACTCTGCCTGATGGCGCTCATATTACCTTAAAGAAAATTCATAAAGATCACGACCCAACCAATCGAAAAGCCGCTCTTAATTTGCTTCACGAAGCTCGAGAAGCAGGCCACTTTTTAACAGGGCTTTTTTATATTAACCCGGATTCAAAACCATTCCAGGAAGTGATTTGGGAGTCTGAAACTCCACTTGTTGAGTATTCGATCGAGCAGTTGAGACCTTCAAAACACGTACTTGATGAAGTGATGGAAAGTCTAAAATAGCTCATGGGACATTCTGTACTCTGAGGATGCGATTTCGCTCCGTTGCTAACGTGAAGTATAAAAAATATAATTAAATCAATTAGTTAGGAGCCTTCTTGGCAGCTCCCTTTGGCATGCTGCTTGCATTGTTTTAATAAACAGATGTGTAGAATTAAAACAAGGCTCATGGCTATTGCCGCCTGTTTCTTTGGATTTTTTTTCCCCCTTCTTGTATTCGCTGCGCCGAAAATTTCTTCTGAAGAACTTAAGAGCGAGATTACCGCTAAAATTCTCAAGGTCTCTCAATTCAAATTCATCAAAGAGCTTGCCCAGAAGATGGGAGTTCGCGTCTGGATCTTTGGCGGAACAGCAGCGGGATTTGGTCATTATGTGAGATGGGATTTAGAAAGACGAAAGGGCGATTCCACCTATCAAGCTGAAAAATTTGATTATAACTATCTCAATATTTATCGGCCTACTCAAGACTGCGATCTGGTGATTGATGGAACCGTGAAGCAAGCTGAAGCTTTTGAAGAAATAGTTCGAGGCGAGTTTCCCCACCTTCAAGGATCAAAAATTTTATGGGAAATAAGATTACTCTCGAAAGATAGAGGGGATAAGGAGGCCCTTCTTAAGAATTCTGATTTTCTCAATCAGAATACAGATTCAAATTCGGTAGGGATGATTGAGTTGACTGACTCGAAGAATCGCATTCAAGATTTGCGCAGCTGGAATTCAGATTCACCTGATTTTCTGAATGATTTGGCTGCAGGGAGAATTCGATATCTACCTTCAGGTAAACATGAAGAGACTAAAAGATTTAGAGAGGGGCGAAATCCTCATATTTTTTCTGTTATTAGATTTTTGATTAAAGTCTTTCAGTACAATTTAGAAATTTTAGATCAGGATCGAAGAGAGATTATCAAACGAATTAATGAGTTTGATTGGTCTAACGATATTACAAACCAATACGCGCGCAACTGGATTGAAAAAAATGCTAAAAAACTCTATCAACAGGCCATCGATCTTGAGAGGGCGGGGGAAATTTTAGATCAAGTAGGTCTTAGAAGAAAATTAATCAATATCGGATCTATTCACGAAAAAGATTCTATGCCGTGGTGGATGAATCGTGAGCCTCTTAAAACTTACCATATTAAATCTGTTGCTAACTCGAAAACTGCAAATGATTTAGGGATCTCCATTGTTGCCCACGAGACTATCGACTTTGTCACGTATGAAGCAATTATGAAATCTCCTCGTGGTCTTCCAAACGTATTTATTTCGCGAGAGAAGGCGAAGGGCGAGAATGCATATCACGGCGAAGGATTTTATACCCGAAAGGGACGAGAAGGTGCTCGAGGAACGGGTTTTACGATTCGATTCAGAGTAGACCCTCGAGCTGTTGAGGGAAAAGATTTTAGAATTTTTGGTGATTATTTCTTAGTGCTCAATCGTTCGATTATTACAGTTATTCCAGAATCTTTGAATTTAAGTGCTCTTGAATATTTGGAATTGGTTTGGAGAAAAAATTGGAAGAGTTCGGATCGAGGGCTATTTGAAAAGTTTCAGTATCTCGTTCAGATGAACAAAAAAATGGATAGAGATGAGGCCTTTAAAGTATTAACTCGCAGATTTAAGTATATGAGAGAATTTTTACTTTCTTCCTACTCCCGAAACCTCACCAACGAATATAGACGCCGTTCACATTCTTTTCGCACAGAAAAGAGCAATAATTCCGAAGATCTTTTTAAAACCTACTATGCGTTTCCAGATTACGCTTTTTATGTTTTGGAAGTTTTTAGAATTTATGGCCAGGATCGTAAATTTCTTCATAAACTCAACTGGAAGCTGGGCGATTTTTTTGATTTAGCGAACAGATTAGATATTGGGAAGGACAGGTATTTTATCACCCAGCTCACTCCAGAGTATGTAAGCATGGTTTTAGAGCCTTCTCGCAGAGGAGCTCATTTTTTATCAATGTATCAAATTTTAATGCAGAAGCAGATTCCTCTGAGCGAAGATCTTAGGTGGGAAGCACTTAAGATTTTTGTCAAAATGGAAGAAGCGAATCGTGCTGCGGGACTGCGGGAGCCAAGTGATCAATGGAAAGCATTGATCAAGCGGGTACGAGGACAAGCGAAGTGGAATTCTATGAAATTTTTAGGAATGCTACTTAGTATTCCACTTATTCGTGAGGAGCTCTTAGAAGATATTCCTCGAATTGAATCTACTTACTTTCAAGAGTCTTACACTCAAAATGAAATTGAGGCCTACTTGACACATATCTATCCACAACTCACTCGATCTCACTTACTTGACCTCATCGAATCAGAAATTGCCAATGGCGGCCAATCGCTCCATCTCAAAGTAGATCTTCTTTTAGAATTATTTATTAGTTATCTATTTAATAAACCTTATGATGAGCGACTTAATCGAATCGTGTCTAAGCTAATGAGGCTTAGCTCCGTAGAGGCGATTTTTAAAATGCTGAATAATTTGTATTTAGCTGGCTCTGTATACGAAGGTAATAGTAACTACTTCAAGTTTGCTTATTTCGTCATCCAAGCGATCAACTCTACTGAGAGTCTCTCTGATAAAATGAAATTGTCTCGTTTCTTTCAGGAGCATTCGAATGAATCACTGCATCACTCTAAGTTTGCGGTATATAAAGATTTAAAGACAACCCATCCAAAACAGTTCGAGGCCGTTAAGTATTTTTTGAAACCTAGCTTGATAACTTTTATTTTCAAACAGCGTTCAGAGGGGGATAGGAGATATTCGGATAGCATTATTCATAAATCGTTAGGTCAATTGATTCATTGCAGGGAGGCTATTGAGCAGTTTGTCAGAACTAACAAATAAAAAAAGACGAGCTGTGGCTATCCAATAATCTCAAGCTGATCCATTCGTGATACTTCAACGATAGAGCGGCCCCCGCGTTTAGCTCGATAAAGCGCTTGATCAGCGCGTTTAAGCCAAGCCTCGCCTGATTCATTCTTTTGTAATTCGGCAACTCCAACTGATGCCGCAAGATTAGTTCCTGAGCTCACACTAAAACTTGTTTTCATTTTCTCGAGAAAGTTTTTAGCAATTCTTTGTGCTGATTCAAGGTTATTTCCCGAAAGAATTACAATAAACTCATCTCCACCAAATCGAATAATTTTATCACTGCGTCTAAAGAAACTACCTAAGAATTTTCCAAACGCTTTAAGAACTTGATCTCCTCGCTGATGGCCTTCGTTATCATTAATTTTCTTAAAGTTATCGAGGTCAATCATCAAAATCGAACAGGCTTCGCTTGAGAGCCATCTTAGATTGCGGTCATCCAAAATAATATAAAGGTACTGTCGATTAAAACATCCAGTGAGTGCATCAGTCATAGCCACTTGCTGAAGAATTTCGTTTTCTTTCTTAAGTTGATTCGAATGATGCTGAAGTTCTTGCTCACGAACAAAATCAGAAGTGATATCTTGAAATAAAATAAGAGCGCCCGCTATTTTTTTTTGGTCACGTAAAGGATAAGAAGAGTAATTTAAATATCTCACCCTTTCATTGGGCAGTAGAAGCTTGGCCTTTGAAGTAAAATGAGTTCCACCTAAGAGTGTAAGATTCTGAATATCTCGCGAAGGCTCGAGCGGAATAAAGGTAAACGAATTTCCATCAGCCTGAGTGAGATTTCGTCCGATGAGCTGTGCCTTTTCGCGCTGAAATGATTGAAGAGCGGCATCATTCGCTTTTTGAATTTCGCATTGCGTATTGAGAATTAGAATTCCATCGGATGATTCATGAAAAAGAGTAAAGTAGCGCTCTTGTATTCGCTTTAAGCTGCGACTGGTTCGGTTTGATAACCATATAAACAGAAAACCGCCAATTGTAAGTAGAGCGACAGCTAATAAAACATAGTGAAGTCCATAACCAAAGAGGCGGTAAATCAGAGGGGATGAATTGACTTCGAGAACGAGAGAAGCCACTCGCTGGCCCCCCGCATTTCGTATGGGAGCAACAGCGCTTAAACGAAATGCGTCGTCCCGGCGATAAAAATCGCTGACTAAGATTTTCTGCTGAATACCTTCTTCTGTATAACGAGATTCGAGGCTTAATTTATCGCCTTTTCGTAAACCTAATCGGGTTGAGGCAATCACTTCGGGTGAATCGGAGACTGTAATAAGAGCGATATTACCCGAGATATCCATTTCGTTTTGAAGCGCAAACAGACGGTCTTGTAGTTGACTATCGTTAGGAGACTGTGAATTCTTAGTCAAAGTAGCAAGCTCGATCTGAGCCTCTGGAATCAGTCGAGCCATTGTATAGGCAGTTTTAGCGAGAGTGGAGCGTTCTTGAGAGATGAGAGAACTTAAGTCGTGGTAAAGAAGGTAAACGCCCATGACTAAAATGAGGGCGACCAAGCATGCGCCTAAAATCTGAAATCGCCGTTTCATTTGATCCAATGAGTTCACCTGAGCAACTTAAGATTGAAGCACGAGTAAAGGAGATCGGCCAACAGATATTTCAAAGGCCGGCATGGAATCTTTTAAAAAGTGACTTCTGGTACTCTAAAGTAATTGATCTATCGACAAAGGACCTGAAGGTCAAAACCCAGCTTTTTCGTTTCGTTGACGTCCTACCAGTTTTGGTTTCGGCGATGCAAAAGCGTGAACATCTCAAAGAATATTTAGGTAAGCCAGCAGCCGTGGGTGAATGGCCCTTTAGTTTGCGAATGATTTCGCAAATGATGAAGGTGCCGGCCGTGAGTAGCCTGGCTGTCAAAATGGCCGATGTTCAGGTTCGTAAAATGGCACAGAAATTCATTGTAGGAGAGAATCTGGACGAAGTTTTGCCTAGACTTGAGCGGGCTCGAGCCAGAGGACTCGGATTTACTCTCGATATTCTAGGCGAGTCGGTTTTGTCGGAGGACGAAGCTGCTCATTATCAGAAGAAGTATATCGATTTAATTCATGAGATCGGAGCTAAAGCAAAGTATTGGAAGAAGAATCCGCTCTTAGATGAGTCGGCCTTAGGTGCGATTCCTCCGGTTAACCTTTCGGTCAAAATTTCTTCACTTGATTGTCGAATGGATTCGATGGCTTTTGAGGAATCTCTCGAGAGACTGCGTTTGCGTCTTGAGCCGATTGTTCGAGCGGCGATGAAGTATAATATTTTTATTAATTTTGATATGGAGCAATTTGCTCTTAAAGATCTGACGAGAGAATTATTTAAGCGACTCATTTTAAAGCCTGAGTTCTGTGGTTACCGATATTTGGGAATTGTCGTTCAGGCCTATCTGAGATCTTCAGAAAGTGATGTGCTTGATTGGATTCAGATTGCTCGCGAGCGAAAGACTCCGTTTACAATTCGTTTGGTGAAGGGGGCATATTGGGATTACGAAGTAATTGTTGCCGATCAAAACGGATGGGAAGTGCCCGTTTATTCTAAGAAGGTTGAGTCGGATATCAACTACGAGGCCTGCGCCAAACATTTACTCGATGCTTATCCGGCAATTGAACTCGCTATCGGCTCTCATAATGTTCGCTCGATTTCGTATGCATTGGCCTATGCCGAGGCGAAGGGACTACCCAAAAATGCTATCGAGGTGCAGATGCTCTATGGAATGGCCGATTCATTTAAAGAGAGCTTAGTGAAAATGGGAATTCGTGTCCGTGAATACGATCCGATGGGAGAGATGCTTCCGGGCTTGTCTTATCTGGTTCGGCGTTTACTTGAGAATTCATCAAATGATTCTTTTTTAAAGCAGACGTTTTTAAATAAGACTGCCATTTTGGATTTGCTCGATAAGCCCACGCGGTGAGGTTTGTGCCTGGGCATAAACCTCTGTCGATATGCGACAAAAATGCCTAATTTAATATGTAATTTACGCTAAATTCTTAAATAATAATCAATAGTTAGAATGGCAGACTTTTTGCATCTCTAGTTAAGGTTTGCTGTTTTTTTAAGTAGGTGCAGGCGAATGTTAAGAATTAAAATTTTTTTGATAGCAAGTTTAATCGGGGTGAGTGCTTTGCCGATTTATGCTCGCGCACAGGAGCAATTAAATTTTAGTGATTATTTAAGTAAGCGTCAGAAAGAACTTTCGACTGATGCACAAATTTTCGAAGCGCAATGGTTATCATATTCGCCATTCGTAAAAGAAGCGATCGAAAGAACTCAGAAAAAAAGTATGCAGCTCATGAGTATGAAATTTTTCCTTCCACTTTTAATGAGTTTACCCTTTGGAGCAGTTTATTTTTTTCACCCCCATTCGTTTGCTTCTCTTGATTTTTCGCAGGCTTTAAATGAGGTTTTGCTTTTTATGCAAAAATCTGGAGCACCGATTTCGAGGGCTTTTTTTCCTGAATTAGTTCGAATTGGCGAGCGATGGTTTGAAGGCGTTCAGTTGGTGGGAGGACTGACAGTTGCTATGGGGGCGGTTTGTTTCATTTTTGGGGTATTAAACGATTGGGACGATAGCTTCAGGGTGGATATTGGTGATTTTAATGATTTTTATAAGGACGAAATAAAAATAGTTTTGGTCTTGAACGAAAAATTTAAGATGGGGCATAAAGTAAATTTGCAACAGATAGAAGCTGAGATAGCTCAGCTGATTTTAAGTATAGATAAAACTTCCAAGTCGATTGAGCGATTTTCTGATGTAGAATTTTCGATGCGTTCGGTGAAAAGAATGTTCAGAATCGGAGGCCCTTGGGATATGTCGAAAGCTAGTAATGTTTTACGAGACGCGCAAGCGCAACTGGCTCGAGATTTTATGCAGCTCCAGGTTTTTAAGTTGCAAGTAAAAGTTCTCATGCAGGTTCAGAAAGAGTGGAAGAACTCTTTGACTTGTGCGGACAATCTTTCTGGGTTGGTACACTAGCTGCATCCATCACATAAAAGAGATCACGCGGTGGTCTTAATGATCTCGTAAACCTTAGCTTGTTCTGGTGATTTGCTATGTTCGTTCCAAACATCCCGGCATTCTCCCCAGGCTTTCTGCTTGCCAACTTCCCATGACCTCGAAGATCTTAGGGGCATATGAATTTAAGCCCATTTAAAAATGTGAGTATGCTCAATTTTTCTATTGAGGAACATCGAATCAAAATGATGGCAGCCTTAGAATCAGTACGCTCGCAGTTTGGAAAAACATACGCCCTTCATACAGCTGAACCTACTGTTTCACCTGCAGATGTGAAAACTATTCACAGTCTTAATCCGGCGAATCCTTCTCAGACGATTGGATCAGTGGTTGCGGCGACAAAATCAGACGCCGCTAATGCACTTCAAATTCTTACGGAGGGGGCAAAATCTTGGAAGAAAACCTCCGCCGAAACTCGTATCACTCTCACACTTAAGCTCGCACGTTGGATGACGGAAAATCGATATGAACTTTCGGCATGGATGGTTTACGAAGTAGGAAAAAACTGGCGAGAAGCTGACGCCGACGTTTGTGAGGCTATCGATTTCTGTGAATACTATGCGCGTGAGATGAATCGACTTGCCGAAGGGCGTATTACCCAGGTGGTTCAAGGCGAGCACGATACGCTAAATTATTTTCCAAAGGGAATTTCGCTGGTCATAGCCCCATGGAATTTTCCTCTCGCTATTCTTGCCGGAATGACAATTGCATCTCTTGTTACGGGAAATACTTGTATCATTAAACCCGCCGAGCAATCTTCTGTCATCGCCGCTAAACTCATTGAAGGTCTAAGAGCGGCGGGTTTTCCTCTCAATTCATTTTATTTTCTCCCAGGATATGGAGAGGAGATTGGCCCTGAACTTGTCGCCGATCCCCGAGTCGATCTGATCGTCTTTACTGGATCTGCCGAAGTCGGACTTTCCATTATCGAAACCGCTAGCCGAAAACCACAACCCACTCAACGCGGAGTTAAAAAAGTCATCGCTGAAATGGGTGGAAAAAATGCCATGATCATTGACGAAGACGCTGATCTGGACGAAGCAATCGCAGCCTGCATACATTCTGCATTCGGATTTCAGGGGCAAAAATGTTCTGCACTGAGTCGCTTACTTGTTCATGAGAAAATTTATGATATCTTCGTTAAACGATTTGTTGAAGCGGCAAAATCTCTTCGCATTGGCGATCCGGTCTCGCCAGAATTTCAAGTGGGCCCGGTCGTCGATGAAGAAGCTCAAAAGAGAATTCTCTCTGCCATTTCTGATTCTGAGAAAAGACTTAAAGTTTTACATAAGGCTAACCTCGACCAGAAATCAGGATTCTATGTTCCCCCCACCATTTTTGAAGTCGAAGATATCCAAGAAAGATATTTTCAGAATGAAATATTTGGACCCGTGGTCATGGTTAAAAAATTTCATAGTCTAGAAGAAGCTGTGCGCATCGCAAACTCTTGTCGCTATGCGCTTACAGGAGGAGTCTTTTCTCGAAGTCCTTCGCATATCGATTACATCAAAAAAGAAATGGAAGTTGGTAATCTCTATATTAATAGAGGATGTACAGGAGCTATCGTTGAGCGACATCCTTTTGGAGGATTTAAATTTTCAGGCATTGGCAGTAAAGCGGGTGGACCAGACTATTTACTTCAATTTATGGAGCCGAGAACTTTTGCAGAAAATACAGTTCGACGAGGATTTGCCGGAGCATAATTTTTAATTTTATTTGCTCGTAACACGAGAAGTCACACTTTCAAAACTACAATTGTTTTCCGGCATCGCGTCGCCTTTGCTTCTGTAAATATTTTGACTCCCCATCCATTTAAATCAGACAATCAGAATATAAATTTTCTCGGGGGGATTATGAATTTCAAAAGTATTTTTCAATATAGTGTTTTATCTTGTGCAGTATTACTTAGCGGTTGCGGTCAACCTTCGAGAAATGCGACCGAGACAGCACAGAAAAATTTAATTCCCATTCAGAATGCTTTCTCAATTCATCAGCTTAGCGATGACTCAGGAGTAATGCAAAATTCCCTCTCATTTGGAGTTCAGAAATACCAAGTTTCCATTAAGCGAGCGGGTATGAATCAAGCCTTTCTTCTTCAAGGCAGTTGGATCAATCAAGAAGTCGTCCCCTCATTTAACGGTATGCGAAGCAAAGTTGTTTTCTTTAAAGAACGTGGTTCGCAATTAGCGATGGTTGAATCAGCCCACAATCATGTCATTCATTCAGATCTTCCCAGTAATATTGTTCTCGCAACATTTCCGATTATTAGTTCTAATGCCGACGAAATTGTTTTTGACTGGGCAAAAGGAATGTCGAGTATTTTTGTTTCCTCAGACTGGTATGCATCAGATTTTCAAGGGCCTTTTTATTCTGGCGATACAGTCGCATTGCCAATTTCTTCATCCTATATTGAAGATGCTCAATTCAGTGAGAATGGAACACTCGTCATTCGCCAAGTATCGCAGATCACAAATTCTGATTTCCGGGGGTATCAGTTAAAATCGAATGTTGAAACTCGATACTACCTTAGACCATACGCTACCAATAATGCATTTAAGCCTACAAAAACTAAAGGCGTTGATCGGATGGGATTTTTTGAAGCAAATCCGCAGATCATTAATGGAATGGATACAACCTATGTAAGTAAATTTGATAGCAGTAAGCCCATTACATTTGCAGTTTCTGCAAATACCCCTGCTGATTACAAGCAAGCCATCAAGGACGGAGTTCTTTACTGGAATAAAGCATTCGGTTCAGAAGTTGTTAAAGTGGTGGACGCGGCTGAGGGATTATCCGCACCCAATGCCGATCATAATATTGTTCAGTGGGTCAATTGGGATGATGCTGGCTACGCTTATGCCGATGCTCAGATGGACCCGTTCACCGGCGAAATTCTTCATGCACAAATTTATCTTACGTCCGCTTTCGCATTTTATGGAAAGAAGTTAGCTGCTGCCGATCTCATTACCTATAAAGACGTCAACGTTTCGGAACTTATAAAAAATAAAAATCTGAATTTAAAGAAAGAAGACTTTAAGCGAGGTAATCTCAAAAAATTTATTTTTAAAGATGCTAAGAAACATCCTCGAATCGGTCTTAAGGGATTTGAGAGCTCAGTTCTCTGTATGCGGGATGAAACCACTCAGCTTAAACAAAATCTTCTCTCTCTTATTCAAAAGGGTGCAACTGAGCAGCAATTGCTCAAGATCGCTCAAGATTATGTTCGTGAAGTAGTTGCTCATGAAGTTGGTCACACACTTGGTTTGAGACATAATTTTGCAGGTTCTGTTGCTGCTAGTTTTAAACCTTCAGAAAGAGATGAAATTTATAAAAACTACCTTACTCAAGGACATGCTGGTGACGATGTGATCGCAACCAGCTCAGTCATGGACTATCAAATGTTTCAAGAATCAACTCTTTCTGGAGATCGAATCGCCAGCAATGCGATGGCATTTGATTACGATCACAAAGCAATTCAAACTCTCTATCGCGGCCAAAACTACATGAACAAAGATATTCCACTTTTTTGTACGGACTCTCATGTCTATTGGTATGCAGATTGCGCTCCTTTTGATTCGGGAAAATCTCCCATCGCAAGTGTTCTTCAAGAATTCAAAAATCGACAAAGAGATTTGCCGTCCATGATTGCGAGTACATTTGTAATGTTAAAAACCGATCCGCGATATTCAGATATTTCATTTGAAGATCTCTTTTTAGGTATCTTGGAAGTTTTTTTCTTGAATGATCCCATAGTTTCGATGCTCTTTTTAAGTGACCCAGATTTGTCTCCTTATCTGCAAGTTATTCGAAAATTTGACTCGATTAATCAATGGAACGAAAGCGAAGTAATCAAGGCGAATAGCGATTTCTATGCCAAAGAATTAGAAGCCCATGGTGGCCTCTCAGGATTATTCCCCAATTTTCCTGCGGGTTATCGAAAGAAGCTTGTGAATCAAGTAAAGCAACTTATTGCAGATTCTGAATTTACGACTGCTGTGAGCTCGGGCACTAAGCCGTTTGCATTCTCAAGCGATGAACAGGCAAGAATTAATTCGATCATTTCTCATTCATTTGCCGGAATGGAGGCGTTAGGTATCGCTGAGGAGTTTTATCTCATTTGGGATGTAAAAGACTGGCTTCCGAAACAGTCAGGCGAACTCGTTAAAATACTGCGGTCTAAAATGAATGATTACGTGACTCAAACTTCTGGGGCCGCTGTCGAAGGATATTCCTGGTTCACTAAAGATGGATGGATGACTTTTTCACCTTTCAGCATGCCCGCCTTTTCTTATGAGCTCTCTTCTCGGCTTTATGCGAGCAAGAGGTTAGGAGTTTCTGCGGAATCTACTTCGAATCAGCTATATTCAACTATTCTCTCTGGACTCAATGGTTATACACCAACTGAAGATCAGGTTGCACTTCTTCCTGAGGATGCAGCTCGTTGGGTGACTGAGAATCGTGCTGTTTACAATTCCATTCTGGCCAGTTTTCGCAAGGCTGAAGTTTCACCACCAGTATCAATAGACACCGGTGCTGCGAACTAGGTTTTTCGTAAGTGTTTGTAAATAGGGGCTTTATAGCACCTATTTATTTTTACTAGGTTGATCTAGTAAAAATACTAGGTTAACCTAGTAAAATGAAATATGAGCGAGGCTTTGTAGGCCGTCTTAAAAAGGCCATTAAAGATCATCCAACGCTCATTCATGTCGTGTTGGGTCCCAGACAAGTTGGCAAAACCACGGGAGTTTTGCAGTACATAGAACCTTTGGGTGAGCGTGCAATTTACGTCTCGGCTGATTCTGAGATTGAGCGACCATCTTCATGGCTTACCGAGCAATGGCATCTTGCAGAGGCTTCTTCTCGCTGCGATCTTCTGGTTATCGATGAAATTCAAAAAGTTCATAATTGGTCTGAAGCAGTTAAGCGACTTTGGGATGAAAAAAGGAGATCCAAGTCTCAACGATCGTTGGCTTTAGTTTTATTAGGATCAAGCTCCCTGAGTATTCAAAAGGGTTTGAGTGAAAGCTTAACCGGGCGTTATTTACTTCATCCCGTTTATCATTGGGGATTTAAAGAAAGTCGCGAAGCATTCAATATCGACCTTGATGAGTTTCTTATCTATGGCGGATACCCTGGCGCGTACCCATTTCGAAAAAATCAAAACGAATGGGTCCATTATATTCGCCATTCACTTGTTGAACCCATTCTAGGGCGAGATATCCTCTCTTTGAGTCGAGTGAAATCCCCCGCACTGTTTAAGCAAAGCTTTGATTTGGCGTGTTCCTATGCTGCGCAAGAAATTAGTTACACAAAACTTTTAGGACAGCTGCAGGAAAAAGGTAATACTGAGCTCATTAAACATTACCTTGAGCTTTTTGAAGGGGCATTTTTGCTAAAACAATTGTTTAAGTTTTCAACAAAGAAAGCTTTGAGTCGTTCTTCGTCTCCAAAAATTCTTCCTCTATGCCCCGCGCTCTATTCGGTGACAGTCGATGCAAAATTAGATTCTGAAGAAAAAGGAAGAGCATTTGAAGTGATTGTGGGAAGTGAATTGGCAAAGATGGGAGTACATCTCTCTTATTGGCGTGAGAAAAATGCAGAAATTGATTTTGTCCTTCAGCGCGGAAAATTAATTGTGGGTGTAGAAGTTAAAACCGGCAAAAAATCTTTAAAGGGTTTGGAGGTTTTTAAAGAGAAATATCCTTCAGCGCAAATCTTCCTCATTACTCCTGAAAATTTTGAAGATGTTTTATCGCAAGTGCAAAATAAATTTACAGCTTAAAAAGCTCTCTAAGCTTGGTCCAGATTCTCTCCTTTGTCTTATTACTAGGAGAGGCATCAGGGTTTTTTGGAAGATTTTCTTTATTTAAAAATTCTCGCACCAGTTTATTAAAAGCTTCGGTTTGACTTCCATGCATATTGTGAGCAGCTCCAGGAATAGCAATAATTTTAGCGTCAGGCTTTGCTTCGAGAACAAGTTTTTCACCTTTTTCTGACATCGCAGCGGCATCATAATTTTCAGGTCTCAAAAATAAAATAGGATGAGTCAACGTTCGAAGAATAGGAAGCAAATCTTCAGAGGTCGCCATTCTTCCGTAGAGAGGCGTTATCCACGGTCTAAAGAAAAGTTTGTAACGACCATCGGGTAAAGTAGTGCCTCGGCGGTTAAGAAGACCGTCTATATATTCTATTGCCCGAGCATCGTCACCATAGAGATTTGTAAATGCCTTCAATGCGTCGGCTCTTTCTGCAAACATTCTATCGGCAGGCATTAGTTTTCGGATAGAGCGAGATTCTTGAAGAGCTTCTTCCTCGTTATACTTATCTCGTGAATGCATTTCCATATCTTCAATGACAATTCGTCGTACTCGATTAGGAAACATTGATGCAAATCGGATCGCCGTTCGACCGCCATTGGAGTGCCCCAGCAAATCAATTTGGTCAAATCCCAGATGATCAATCAGACCTATAAGATCTTCAGCCAGTAGATCCGTAAAATAATATTCTCCTCGATCAACAGTTTCTCCATGACCTCTTTGGTCAACGAGTAAAATTTGTCGCTCTTGAGAGAGGGGATCAACCACTTGCGGAATAAAAGTCGCTCCTGCGCTATCGAGTCCATGCACCATCACAAATGGAAGTTTCTCGGTGGGCTTTCCAATAAGCCGATAATTCATTTCACTCGGTTGAATAGAAAGTTTTTCGAGTGCAGTTTTGCATTCACCAGCATAAATAGAATGAGAAAAGCCTAAAGCAAACGATAGAAGGCTTACGAACTTCATATGGCGAACTCCACTCATAAGAAGATGAGATGCAATTACTATGCCAATAGTTGCAGCAGCCTTTCGAGAGCCATCCCTCTAGAGCCCTTAAGAAAAATCGTCTCTCCCTCTTGAACCCTCTTCTTTAGGTCAGCGCCTAAGACCTCAATTGAGTCATAGTGAGTACACGACTTTGAAATTTGAGGAACCTTTTGAAGTGCGGCTTTAAACTGTGGTCCGAAAAGGTAAATGCGATCAAAACCTAAAACTAAAGCTAAATTTAATATGCGAATATGATTTCTTTCAGATGTTTCTCCGAGATCGAGCATATCGCCCAAGACAATATGTTGAATGCAGCCTTTCGAAACTTCGTTAAAAGTTTGCAGACTCTGCTCCATCGAATCTGGATTAGCGTTATAGCAGTCATCAAAAACTTGAATATCATTTTTAAGTTTGAGCCAAAGACTTCGGTGGGCTTCGCCTGAAAAATCCTGCAGAGATTTTGAAAGGTTTGTAAGAGTGGGCTGATCGATCTCGGGCATCAAAAGTCTTACCGCCGTGAGGGCGGCCAGCAGATTTTGAGCATTATGTTTGCCGGGCAATTTATTCGCCCATTTAATTCCGAATGCATTTAAAATGTTGGGGCTTACAAAACTCCCCTCGATATCAGCGGTTTGATCAAGAGCATACGTGAGTGACTGCGCAGGACGTTCATGTTTTTTAATCCAAGGCGAGTCAAGATTAGCAGCAAATGATCCATTTGAAGTCGCCACCAAATACTTGAGAAGTTTGAGTTCTTCTTCAGCCACCATTTCTAGATTTTTAAGACGATTGAGATGCTCCTCACCAATGTTGGTAATTAAGCCATGCGTTGGATCTACGACTTCAAGGTGCTGATCCATCCAGCCGGGTTCATCAATGCCTATTTCGATGATTGCAATTTTTTCATTTCGAATTTGCAAAAGACTAAGAGCAATTCCCAAAATTGAATTCTGAGACTTCTGGGTTTTAAAGATATTCTTTGGGCCATGAATCTGCTGAAGCAAGAAAGCCAAAAGTTCCTTAGTCGTCGTCTTACCATTGCTTCCGGCGACAGCAAAAATGGGAAGGTCGAGCGTCTTTCGATAGGCCTTTGCTAAAGCGCGTAAGGCTTGGGTGGTGTCTTTAACCTCAATCAGAGTAAATTCGGCCGGTAAATTATCTTTAAATAAGGCCTTAGACTTTGAAATCAAAGCCCCCGCAGCCCCCGCTTTAGCCGCAGCCTCTATAAAGTCATGGCCATCGAACTTCTCTCCGGGTATTGCAGCAAAAAGGTCGCCTGGCTTCAGACTGCGCGAATCTGTCCAAATTCGTTCAACTGGCTCATTTAATTCAGGAATTGGGCCGAAGGCTACCTCAAGAATGTGGCGACTAAACATACACATTAATGGTTCGGCAGATTGACAGGCGATGTCTATTCAAATATCGATTCTTGTTAGTGGAGGCCATATTCGGGGATTGAGTTAAGGGTTGGTTAATTTAGGGTTATATAAATTTAACTAAGGAATTTGGGTTTCTAGTTTCTAAATAGTAAGGGTGGTTGAATATGGTATTTCTTTCTCGGAGCCGATCCGTCTCTGTTTTAGTTTTTTTATTACTGAGCGTATTTTCTTTCTGGTCCAGTAATGCGATTGCGCAAGTTTCGGTATCTCCTCGAGCTTACGAATCGACGATAGCTCGGTTTATCTCAGTTGCTCCCGAACCCACCTCAGAACTTACTCATTTTTTAGCAGAAATTACCGTCGCTGATCTTCAAGACCTTCTGAATAACCAAAGCGAAGTCGATAGGGTTTCAAACCAACTTTTTTACGAACTGAGAGATGCTCAGCTTCAAAGAGGACCGGGATATCTCGCCAAGGTTTTAAGAAATTACGCCGATAAGGGGGTAAGTCTCACTGCATTAAGAGAATTGGTTTTTAAGAAAACCGGTGGAGTTGCAATGACTCTTGAAATTCCAACCCACCCAGTTGTAATGAAGGGCGAGACTTCGACTCCTACCGACGAGGCTAATAAACGCCTTAGACGAGTGGGGATCGATTTTATTCAATTTAAAGCCGTTCGTGCCGAAGATGCCCAGAGATCAGATGAGGCTTATCCGGCTCATGAGCCCGGGCGGTTAAGAATGGAGAAAATTCGAAATAGGCTCGTTCCTACCTTAGCTTTTTTATCGGCAGCGTCTGCAGGGTATTTAGCATCTCGAGGATTTGAAGGTCTTAATTTTTGGCTTCATATGGCCCCTTCGCTTGCACTTGGCGGAATTTATGCATTTACCGAATGGCAGTTTTCAAAGTTCAGCCATTGGTGGAATAAAAACGTATGGGAGCCGTTGGATGCCGCAGGACCCGCCACCGCTAATGCCACAATACCCTTTTTATTTTTCTTAGCGGGATGGGGAATGCAGTCATTAACCACTTATGTGGGATTAAAACTGGGAATTGAGATTCAGTTTGAAGCCAAAACAGCGCGTGATATAGCTCGAGAAGTTGGCCTTAATTTTGCCTTTTTTATGGCCTCGTTTGGCCTATCGCAGACCGCCTTAGCTCGATTTACAAAAAGAGGTGAGATGTCTGAAGGCCCTCGTTACTGTATCGAATCTCCTCTTTGCATTGTTGCTAATTCGGGCCGATCATTTGGTATTGCCTCTCCCTTCTTAGGAAATGCTCAAGCGGACCTTTACGCCAAAATCTTTGCCTATGTTGTCCAAGGTGGGGTTGCTTTAGTTGTAACCATTCCGGCTTGGAGTAAGATTTTATTCGGGGATGCTCGCTACGATAAGGTCACTGCAGACAGGCTTAAAACCGGCGTTGCCCAGCCTGGCGATTGCACTGAAAAATTGGGTTTATTGGGGCGATTCTGGAATAGGGTTAAGAAAGTGGGAACCCTACAGTTTTCTAAACAATAGACTTAAGAATTTAAGCTTCAGAACTTAAAGCTAGTTGCACCTATCATTTGATGGGAGTAGAACTGCGCGGGTTCTGACTTATATGGAAGCGCGTTTTTTTATTCGATATTTTTTCATTTTTGCAGTTTTTAGCCTGCCAGGAATTCTTCTGTCGAATCCCTACGAAATTGCCTGGCAAAATTTGGATGAGTTTGTGGCGTCGACCCGAAGGGCTTACACCGATTTAGGCCCCGATCAAGTTGCTGCTCTTTTAAGAAAATCGGGAATCACTCCTCAGGCTTTAGAATCACTTCGTCAATATGCAAAACAAAGTGGACCAGATGGAAAAATAAAAATTTCTCTTCCATTTACAATTTCGGAACTTAAAGAATCGAATCTTCGCTTGGCTCGTTCAGGTTTCGATTTTATAGAACTTGATGCAGCGGTTACTCCATCGCCGCTTCCCGACGATGTTCCGCAGGCCGAAGTGATTCGCTATCAAACTTATCTTAAGTGGCGAAAATATATTGCGCCACTTGTTGCATTTTCGACTGCCGTGATGATTGGAGCATGGATGGTAAATTCGGGGCAGGTGGGCAATACAGTGTCTGGTGTTGTTACTCCTGAAACTCCAAGTATGATTCGAAAAATGCTTCCCTTCATTGGAATGGGCGGAATCTCTGCATTTCTTCAACATACAATTTATCAACCTTGGTTCAAAAGTCATTTGTTCAACCGACAATTTGGTGTTTGGGCTCGTTTGGGGCGAGATATGATATTTCCAATTTTGGCAGCAACCATGGGCTATCTTTTAGCGAATCTTCCCCCGAGTCCGATTGGTTTTACTAGTTACGGCTCTCTCATGACGAATGCCTGTCTTTCGTTTTTTCTTTCTGCCATTTCAGTGCAGGCGGCTGAGCTTGCGATTGAAAAATTGAGAAAGCGCGGACTCATCTCTCATTCTCAATCAGTTTTTTTTGAAATTGGTTCTGACTCATTTGGAAATACAAGTCGGCTGGCAACTTTAAATCTTTCTAGCGTTTTAGGGCCGTCAATATATGCAACCTATGCGGTGCTTTTCACCATCCCACTTTGGTTTAAAATTAGTATCGGAGATCGAGTGTACGACTGGTACACCAAAAAGCTTGTTACAGGTGAGGCGGAAAAACTTTCAGCCCCAGTCCGTGCGTGTGCGTACATCCTAGGGCAAGTAAGTCGAATGCCTAGTTATTTTATCAATCTGAGAAGAAAGCGTCGGTAATTTTAATTTTTAGAATCGTTCTTTTTGAGTTCAATGAGAGCGTACGAGTCGGTATTTTTAAGGGGAATTGTTGAAAGTTCTTTAAGAGCTTTTAAATCAATAGTCATTGTTTGAACTGCTTTTCCTTCGTAAAAGATGGCACGAGTGATAACCGAGTAGTTGCTCACGGCAGGAAGTTCCCCTCGTGCAATCCAATCCTTCCAAAACTGATTGAGATAATTTCGATCAACAAGAATTCGAGATATTCCACTCGCTTTAAGAATTCGTGCAAGCTCTTCTTCTTCAGTTTCAAAAAGAAGATTATCGTCGACGACGATGTTTCCCGGAACAAAATGCGCAAAAAATGAAAGTCCATTTGAAACCACTAGAGTTCCTTCGGCTGGATCATCGACAACTTTACGAAGCGTCTTGACGGCTTCACGATTAAAAAGACGTTCAAGTTTAAATTTTGAATACGGGTAAGCGATCATTCCAATTGAAGCAAAAATCATGAGGGTTCCGAGAGTTTTTTTAAAACGAGTCGTCATTAGACCTAGCAATCGACTTTGGACAGAAGGATCAAAAATAATTTCAAACCCCAGTGCTATCGAGGTCAGTGTGAGAGGGGTTACAAATCCAGTTGAGAGAAGAGTTCCTAACGAAAACGTATTAATCGAAAGCCATCTTTGGGTGGACCAGGGTTTAATCCAGGCTAGAGTTAATGTTTCAACGAAAATAATTACGGTGAGTGGCCATTCTTTTCCTGGAGTTAAATGGGTGTTCGAATCGGCAAAATTAAGAGTTAGTGAAATCACCCAATATCCAAGGCTGGCATAGGCAATAAGAAGAGGCAGTCTTCGAATAGCGTCTACTTTAAGTGATCGGCTGGGATGAAGACGGTCGACCAAAATGAACTTAAGAGTTGGTCCAACGAGGAGACTAAAACAGAGCCAAAATAGTGCGAATTGATAAGAGCTTTCGTATTTAAGAAGAATTGCTGCTGTAAGCGAAAGCAGCCAGAGCATAAAGAAGTTCCAGTGAATCAAAAGCGGAATGATTAGAAGAATCCAAAGCAAAACTTCAAAAAGATAGTGAGGCGGACTTCCTATGAGGCTGTGACTAGCGAGACTTGCCGTGAGAATGAGAGGAAAAGCCATTCCGATATAAGGTGAAATTAATTTCTGGGAAATTAAATAAATAGCGAGCAAAAGAATCAGACCTGAAAACAGGTACAGATAAAGAAACGGAAGCGCGAGGGGAGTTGGCAGTACGACTCGATGTTGATCGAGGAGTTGGAAGGTAAAATTAAGGGATTCGGGGTTTAAATGATCGAGCAGACTTTGATGACTGGGTTTAGCAAATGCGTAAAGACCTGCTAGCCAGCTTAGGACGATAATTAAGCAACCAACGAACTTTGGATATTTTGTAAATATCGAAACCTTCATTTCTTTTCATTATAGGCGGGCATTCTTTCTTGAGGCTCTAACTTTCTTTTAGATACGATAGGGACGTGCAGGTCATTAAGGTTCATGAATTGTGTAAAGATTATCGTCAACATTTTTGGACTCCTATTCGAAGGGTTCTTCATTCCGTCAGTTTTGAAGTGCGGAAAGGGGAAATCTTCGGTTTTCTAGGGCCTAACGGTTCAGGAAAAAGTACGACGATTAAGATTTTATTTCAGATTGTGTTTCCGAATTCGGGAAGTGCAGAGCTTTTTGGTGAGCCAATCGGAAGAATTGACGCAAAGCGTCGAATTGGATTTCTTCCGGAGAACCCCTATTTTTACGATTACCTGACTTCGACTCAGTTTCTTGAGTTTCATGGTCGACTTTCGGGTATGGATTCTCCTCGGTTAGCAAAGCGAATTCCTGAAGTCTTAGAGATGGTGGGAATGAAGGGCACTGAACATATGTATCTTCGGGGGTTTTCAAAGGGAATGCTTCAGAGGATCGGAATTGCTCAAGCTATTGTTCATGATCCTGAATTAGTCATTCTAGATGAGCCCATGACCGGTCTTGATCCGCTTGGACGAAAAGAAGTTCGCGACCTGATGGTTCAGCTTAAAGATCAAGGTAAAACGGTTTTCTTTTCAACTCACATTTTGAGTGATGTCGAAGCGCTTTGTCATCGAGTGGCTATTTTAAATAAAGGCCATCTTTTAAGTTGTGGAACTTTGTCAGAGCTTATTTCGGTTGAAACAAAATATGTTGATCTATCGTGGAGATCTTGCAATTCACAACTTTTAGAATTTCTAGAAAAAATAGATCCTAAGCTGACTCAAACGGGAGATTCTGTTTATCTTAAAATGTTTCCTCAAGGGGGAGAATCTTCGCAAGCGTTTGAACTTCGCATGAATGAAATAGTTCAAAAGGGAATTGCACTAGGAGGAATTGTTCAAGGCTTGAGTCCGAAGAGAGATAGCCTTGAAGATGTTTTTGTAAAACAAGTCGGACGATTGGAGTCGAGAGTATGACAAATGCGGCATGGATTATTGCGCTGAATACTTTTACTGAAGCTCGGCATAACAAAGTTTTGCATATTGCTGCAGCATTTGCCGCAGTTCTAATTCTTTTCTCGCTCTTTATGGGAGAGGTGAGCCTCTATCAGAATGAAAAAGTCGTAAAGGATGTTGGATTAGCCGCGATCTCCGTTTTGGGGGTTTTTGTGGCAGTTTTTTTGGGAGTGAATTCTCTGCATCGCGAACTTCAAGGCCGTACAATTTACTCTCTGATGTCTAAACCGCTTACGAGGCGAGATATCATGATCGGAAAATTTATTGGCATGATTTTGGTTTTGAGTGCGGTCGTGTTGATGATGACCATTTATCTTTACTTGGTGACTTCGTTTATGGAGGCAAGAGTGGATTTGGCATTAATGCCTGCGATCGTCTTGATTACAGTGGAACTTTACGTCGTCGCTGCGTTGGCGCTGTTTTTTTCAAGTTTTTCGAGTCCATTTTTAAGTGGAATTTTTACGGTTGGAGTTTTTATTGTCGGCAGAATTTCGCATTTACTTGGACAGTTTGGCGAAAGAAGTAAAAACGAAATTTTTAAATTTATCGCTAGCATGGCTCAGAAGGTGTTTGATTTGGAGGCGTTCGATTTGCGCAGCCGAGTAGTTCATAAATTACCGGTTTACTACGATGATTTTTGGCTACCTATTCTCTATGGAGTTTTTTTGATCGCATTAATTCTTGTTCTCTCTCATTTAGCTTTTGAAAGAAGAGACTTTAAATAATGAATGAACTAACTCAGTTGGTGAGTCATTTTTCGTTCAGTGAGATGGGCAAAATGGGCGCCGTACTAGCTGTACTTTTTGGTTTAATAATTGGCAGCTTTTTAAATGTGGTTATCATTCGGCTTCCGCGTGGGCGGTCGATTGTTCATCCTTCTTCTCGATGTGGCTTTTGTCGAAGCTCGATTTCTCCGTGGATGAATATTCCAGTTCTAAGTTTTATCTGCAGTGGAGGATCTTGCTCTAAGTGTGGCCATTACTATTCTTTTCGATATCCACTTGTTGAAGCATTAATGGGTGTTTTGTTTTTAGCCATTTGGTCTCAGTTTGGAGTTTCAATTTTGGGTGCGCTTTATGCGGCATTTGCTTCTGCTTTGGTTGTAGTGACGTTTATCGATATCGATTTAAGAATTATTCCAGATGAAATTAGCATTGGTGGCTGGGCCATTGCTCTCATTTTAGCGGCCGTACAGATACCAGATTATCCTTTTACTTTTTTAGAAGCCGCTCTTGGATCTCTGCTCGGATATTTTTCATTTTGGATTCTGAGTAAATTGTTTTTTGCCATGCAACAAGAAGAGGGTTTGGGTGGCGGCGACGTAAAACTGATGGGCTTCATTGGCGCAATGCTAGGTTGGAAGGGGGTTCTTACCTCTGTTCTTATTGGATCAGTGTTTGGATGTGCGTTTGGGCTTCTTTCTATTTTGATTTTTGGTCGATCGCGAAAATTTCCTATTCCGTTTGGACCTTTCTTGGCCTTGGGGGCTTTAATCAGACTCTTTAATTTAGATTTTTGGTGGATATGAAAAGAAAAATTTACCAGTCACTTCGATTTGATTTGGTATTCGATCTAAGTCTTCTAACTTTCTGTGCTCTTATTCTCAGTCAGGGACTTTTGATTGTCCTTTTGCGAAGTGAGTTTCCCAAAGATCTTCGAGGAGTTGCACATGGATTTTTGACTTCTTTGCATCGACAAGCTTTAACAAACAAATCATTTAGAGAGGCTTTATCCAGCGAGAATCCAACAGAAATTGAACAAACATTTAATTTATTTTTAGCTGAAATGGATTTGGGAAGCCGTTGGAGTTTGGTTAACGTTAACACTCTACCTGATGATGTAAGTCTCCCGGTTGAGGGAAGAATCGAGCCTATTGAACAACACTTTCTCTTTGTTGTGCCCACCGTGGTTGGATTTAAATACATAACACCCTCTCCTCATAAAGGAGTTCTGCAGTACGAATGGTCTCTTGAAGTTATTCAGGGAGCTCTTACAGGTTTTAAGTACCGAGCCTTTTTTATTACTCTTTTCATCGAGGCCATTTTGGTGATTATGGGGTATTTTCTTTTGTTTCGACGAAACTTATTGGTGCCCATTAATAATTTAGCGGATGTTTCAAAAGCATTTTTGCAAGAAAATTGGGATGCGCGATGTATTGTCGAAAGAAGAGATGAACTTGGAGATGTTGGTGAGGCTCTCAATGAAATGGCCGGTAAAATTCAGGAGAAAGAAAAGAAGCTTGTACTTTCAATTGAGTCTCTTAAACGCGCAAATGAGGAATTAGAAGTCGCCCAGAATGAACAGCTTCAGATTGAAAAACTTGCGTCGATTGGTCGGCTTGCAGCGGGCGTTGCTCATGAAGTAGGCAACCCGCTAGGTGCGATTTCAGGATACATCGATATATTAAGAAGATCGATGACGAAGCTGGGAAGCTCGGCAGAAGATATTGAAATTTGTGATCGAATTGAAAATGAAACAAATCGAATTAGTAAAATCATTCGTGCACTTCTTCATCAGGCTCGACCTCCTAAAGATCGAATTCAGGGCGTAAAGCTAAAAGGCATTTTGGTGCGAAGTGTTCAGTTAGCGCAGATTCCTTCGGCAATTGAAATTGATTACGAATTTGAAGATGACGAAGCTGAGGTTTTAGCAGAAGAAGATCAACTCGTTCAGATATTTCTCAATTTACTCGTTAACGCGCGCCATGCGATTGATGCAAAAAAAGATAAGACTGAAAAAGGCAGACTTAAGGTGCGAGTTGTTTCAAGAAAGTTGCCGATCTATCGCCATCAGTCTGCCGATCCGAATGAGTTTGATACTTCTGTTGTTCGGTCTTTAAAACCAGAAACCTATTGGGTGACGAGTATTGAAGATAATGGGATTGGAATTTCTGAAGCTGATCAGAAAAAATTGTTTGAACCTTTCTTTTCAACTAAAGCACCAGGAAAAGGAACCGGCTTAGGTTTGTACGTAACTAAAAGTATTGTGGAAAGTTTTAGAGGCGCAATTGTTGTTCGAAGTGCTCTTAATTACGGAGCCTCATTTGCGATTTTTCTTCCAAAAGCAAAGGTTGGCGCATTTCAAATTACGAGTTGATCGTTCAAATTTTTACAATTTGCGGTGATGCATCAACTTGCTATCTCAAGGTAACCACTCAGGTTTTGCCTGGGGGCGTTGTGCTACGCAAAGCGTTATCATAAAATAATTGCAGGGATAAAGTTTTCTAGGAAATTATTTCCGGATTACTCCAGTAGATCGCCGAAGTTCGAGATGGGGAGGGTTGATCAATGTCTTTAGTCACCAGTAGTGCTGATGAAAAAAGAAAAGTTTTAATCGTCGATGATGAGAGCGGAATGCGCCATATGCTTTCAGTGCTTCTCGAAAGAGAAGGATATGAAATCGATACTGCTGAAGATGGCAAGCGAGGTCTCGATAAGATTAGAGCCAACCAATATGATTTAGTTCTTTGCGATATTCGTATGCCCGAAATGGATGGGTTAACCTTTCTTGAATCGACTAAGAATATTGATCGTAGCCTTCCGGTCATTATGATGTCAGCATTTGGAAACGTTGATACTGCCATTGAGGCGATGAAAAAGGGTGCCTATGACTACGTTTCAAAGCCCTTTAAAGCGGATGAGATCTTACTCAGACTTCAAAGACTCACAGTTCAAGAACGAATCGTTGCTGAAAACCAGAAGCTCAAAAAAGTTCTTAAAGAAGAAACTTCTTTTGGAAATATTATTGCTCGCTCGCCTCGAATGCTTGAGATTTTTGATACCATCCGTAAAATTGCGGAATTTAAAACTACCGTTTTAATTACTGGTGAGAGTGGATCAGGTAAGGAGCTCATTGCTCGAGCTATTCATTTTAATTCTCCACGATCAAATAAACCTTTTATTGCCATCAATTGTAGTGCGATTCCTGAAACTCTTCTTGAGAGTGAACTTTTTGGGTATGTAAAAGGTGCTTTTACAGGTGCAAATAAAGATAAAAAGGGCTTATTTGAAGAAGCGTCAGGTGGAACTTTATTCTTAGACGAAGTCGGAGACCTTCCGTTATCTCTACAAGTAAAGCTTTTAAGAGCGATTCAAGAAGAAGAAATCAGAAGAGTCGGGGCAACTGCTTCGATCAAAGTAGATGTGAGAATTATCACTGCGACTCTTAAAAATTTAGGTGAAGAGATTAAAAAGGGTGGTTTTAGAGAGGACCTCTATTATCGTCTGAATGTTTTACCCATTCATCTTCCTCCAATGAGAGAGCGAAAAGAAGATATCCCCATGCTTGTTGATCATTTTATTAAGAAGCTCAACAAAGAAATGGGTAAGAATTTACAAAAAGCTTCTCCTGAGACCATGCAACATCTTACTGATTACTCATGGCCAGGAAATGTGAGAGAGCTTGAGAATACAATTGAGCGTGCGATGGTTCTTGAGAATACATCTGAACTAACGCCGGATCATCTTCCGGACAATGTTCGCAATGTTGAAATCAATCCGGCCATTAGAGCTGCGGCGAATGAGTTTTCAATTAAGAAGATGATGGTCATTATGGAGCAAGAGCTGATTAAAAAGGCGCTCGATAAAACTGGTGGAAACCGAACTTGGGCTGCGAAGCTTCTTGAAATTTCTCATAGAGCATTACTCTATAAAATTAAGAGATATGGTTTAGAGCGCTATATGCTCGATCGAGATAATACTCTTCAGTACAAATAGGCCTTTCATCGAGTTTGCTAACTGAGGCCTCTTGCCTTAAATCATGTGTTTAAGGTGGAGCCTTGCGTCTTAAAAAATGTCTGCGATAATGTTGATGTGCGGGAGTCGGGTATAAAGAATCAGAATTTCAGGGGTTTTACGCTCGTTGAGGTCATTGTCGCCTTGGCTATCGTTTTGGTTTTATCCACTATGGGGATCACGGCCTTGGTGAGTCGCTCGGCCGGCGTACAGCTCGAAGAAACAGCAAATTCGATGGTGAGTGATGTGATGTATGCTCGTACCGCAGCAGCTTTAAAGGGGTGTCCTTTACGGTTTGTTTTTTGCGATGATCACAATTGTTCTAGTCTTTCGGGTGTAGCTTCGGGAGGCCTTATTGGATCTTCCGGAGCTCCTGCTCGTGGTTACAGTATTATGAGGCAAACGGCTCCTTGTACTGGAACTGCAGAAAATGCTCTTTACGGTAATGATGGCATGGCCAATTGGTCGCATGATGTTCACCCACGAGAAGTTCCTAGAGGAATTGTTTTCACAGCGATTTACAATAAATCCGGAGGGGCCTTGGAGTCAGCGGATTGGTCGACAACAACTGCAAATCCGTCTGAGTCTTCAAATAGTTTGTATTTCAGTACCACTGGCAGTGTCGCGGCTGCAAATTTTCCCGTTATGAATTCAGCCCAGGCAGCCAATCCTGGAGGTGCGCCCGCAAATTATATTTTGTTTCAGTTGGAATCTTCTGGTTGTGATCCTGCTACGAATGAAGACTGTGCAGGTTATTTTGTGACAATGAATGAAAATGGAAATGCCTATGTGAGACGTTGTTTACCGGCTGCAAGGTCCGGATCAACTCCTTCAGATGGATGTTTCTAAGAGGGTTCTGCATGAAGCAAAAATTAAAAGTATTTAAATTAAAGTGCGAAAGAGCGTTTACTCTTATTGAAGTACTCGTTGCTATGCTTGTGCTTGCCATTGGCCTTTTGGGTCTTGCAGGTATCACCGTTGTCGTTATGAAGAGTAATGCGATTACTCAGCAAGTGAGCGATGCAACAAGTATTGCAGCTGATTTAATGGAGACATTGAGAAGAAAAACCTCTCTGCCAAATTGTTCCGGAAATGTTGTCACTTATACGCCAAGTAGTGTTTCAAGTGCTAATTGTCCCATTATTGCTGAGAGCGGGCTTAAAAATTTTCATTCGAATAATTCAACAGTTGATTTTTATCCTCCAACTTCTAATTCAGCGGCTGATTGCGCCTTGGAGGGTGTTCTAGATGGCTCAAATGTAGCAAGTTCTTTTGATTTAGTTACACCGGCTGTAAATGCGACTACTTTTACAGTTGTGAGGCCGACTGGCGCAATTTCAAACCTTGTTAACTATGCGACTTCTTATAATGGAATTTTTTTGCCGACAGCTTCACTTTGCGGCATTGAGAACTATGCCAACCCTGTAAAATTTCCCGCTCGAACTTATCTCAGATACTATAAAACTTATTTGACGCCTACCTATCTGGGAGGCAGTGGAGAGGCCTCGAGTACTGAAAGAACCTTGGTGGTTGCTGTTTTTTGGAAAGATAAATTTGGAAAATGGCGCAATGTGCATCTTTCAACTCAGAAGTAAAAATTGCCACAAGCTGTCAGAACATAGCGGCTAATGCATCGCACCTAAGTACTTGAAATTACTGCAAAACTTGACCCTACCCTGAAAGCATCGATACGATGAAGGAGGGAACTTTTCGTCGAAAAAGTAAACGGTTAGGCGGTCAGGAAGATCATGGCAAGAGGATATTTAGGCCTAGATATTGGTAGTCACTCGATTAAGTTGGTTGAACTTAAACCATCTCGCGGTACCTCGTGGAAGCTAAACAAGTTTGGTCTACACAAATTACCAGCTGAATCAATCGTTGACGGAGCGATAATGAATTCGTCGGCGATCGTAGAAGGAATTAGAGACTTACTCGCACGACACAAAATAAAAGGAAGAGAAGTTATTACTTCTGTTTCTGGACACTCAGTGATTATCAAAAAAATTACTCTACCGAGTATGTCCGATGAAGAACTTGTAGAAAGTATTCAGTGGGAAGCAGAACAATATATTCCGTTCTCAATCAATGATGTATTTTTAGATACCCAAGTTTTGAGTCGTGCTGCAGACGATTCCGGTCAGATGGAAGTTCTTCTGGTTGCTGCAAAAAAGGATGTCGTTCAGGAATATACTTCAGTCATCGTCGAAGCAGGTCTTAAACCTTTAATAGTCGATGTCTCGGCTTTCGCGATTGAAAACTGTTTTGATTTAAACGGAGATCCTTCGGCCAATGAAACTGTGGCCCTTGTGAATGTGGGTGCAAGTCTTGTTAATATTAATATTTTATCAAATGGAATGACGGCTTTTACCCGCGACATCAATATGGGTGGCAATCAATTCACCGAAGAAATTCAAAAACAGCTCAACGTTAGTTACGAAGAAGCTGAAGCATTAAAGCTCGGTGGCAATATCAGCACAGCTCAGACTACGACTGAAGCAATTGTTCCTCAAGAGGTCGGGTCAATACTCAGAAGTACTTCTGAATCTTTAGCGATGGAAATTCAGCGAAGTATTGATTTCTTTTTGGCTACAGCGGCCGGTGTAAAATTGGGAAGACTTATCTTAAGCGGCGGGACGGCCAAGATTGCAAGTCTTACAGATGCTCTCGAGACGGCGCTTAATGTAAAAGTTGAAATTTCTGACCCATTTAGAAATGTCATGTTTAATCCTAAAGAATTTGATCCAGATTATATCCGTGATTTAGCTCCTATGAGTGCAGTCGCGGTTGGGTTGGCAACTCGAAGATTGGGAGATAAACCAGCATGATTCGAATTAATCTGCTCCCAGTTCCTAAAGTAAGACGACAAGAAGCGCTTATCATTCAAGCAGTAGCCGGGATTGGTATTTTTGTTGGCGTATTTATTTTGTGCAATATAGTAACAGCCACAAAGAAATCAGCTATCGAACAGGTGAATGCTGATATCGCAAAAAAACAATCTGAAATTGAAGAGCTAAAGGCCAAGGTTGGAGAAGTTGAAAAGTTTAAGACTCAGGCAAAAAATCTTGAATCACAACTTTCTGTTATTAGAACTCTTGAACAGGGGCGTTCAGGACCTGTCAAATTATTAGACGAGCTAACGGAACTAATTCCGCGCAAACTTTGGATTAATAGTTTTAGAGAACAAAATAAGACTCTCGCGATCGAAGGAATTGCAGAAAGTGGTCCAGTGATTGCAGATTTCTTAGACTCTCTTAAATCGGCAAAATATTTTCAGAATGCGCAGTTAGGAGCTGTGACTGCTTACGATCAGGGTAATCAAAAACTGCATAAATTTACGATCACGATTCAGGCGAGATACGACATTTAGGTGGATATGTGGGAAAGATTTTAGACAAATTAAACAAGATTCCAATTTGGCAAAAAGCTTTAGTTGTTTTTGCTTTAGCGTCTTTGATTCCCTTCTTTTATCAAATGTCAGTTTGGAAGCCGATTGAAGATCAAGTCAAACAGCTGCAGCTAACTCTTCAGGATCTTGAAAGAAAATATACCGAACAAAAATCCGTTGCGGATGATTTAGTAACTTTTCAGCAAAACACTAAAAAGCTCGAAGAAGATTTACGAAACGCTCTTACTCAGTTACCTCGAGACAAAGAAATACCTTCACTTCTAAGAGATATTTATACACTAGGAAAAAAATCAGGCGTTTCGTTTAAAGCATTTTCTCCTGGTAACGAAGCGAATAAAGGAATTTATTCAGATCTTCCCATTAAATTATCTCTGACCGGAAATTATCATGAGGTGGCTGTTTTTTTTGATCGAATTTCAAAGCTCTCTCGCATTGTAAATATTTCTGATCTTTCAATGAGCATGACAAAAACTGAGAACGAAGCAGATGTGCTGTTGAGCGTCGATTGTGTCGCTACTACATTTATGTTTCAGGGAGCTCGATAATGCAGCTAGATCTTTTTTCAATTTTAGCAGCTATTCTTATTTCGCAAACTCCAGCTGCATCTCCTGCACCTAAAGCTGGCAGTATCTCTGAGAGTTCTCTGGTTGCGTCTGACATCACGACCTACACTTATAATCCGTTTGGAAAGCGTGATCCTTTTCGTTCTTTTCTTTCTGACAAAGGTGGCAAGCAATCGGATTCAAAAGACCCACTTCTTAATTTTGATCTCAATAAATTTAGTCTTACTGCAATTCTTTGGGGAATTTCGAATCCTAAAGCGATTATTGTGGATGGAAGTGGGCGAGGTCATGTGATTAGTCGAGGCACTAGGATCGGTCGAAATAAAGGTCAAGTGATTCGAATTTTAAAAGATGAAATCGTTGTAGCAGAAGAGTATCGGGATCCACTGGGTAAGCTGATGGTGAC
>CAZRLF010000011.1:0-108404 GCA_964601045.1 uncultured Bacteriovoracaceae bacterium | reverse complement strand
ACAACTCACCAACTCTGTGTCACTCAAACTAAACGAATCGTACGAGTTGGTTAGAACGCCTAACGGCGTTCACTCTTCATTTGCGTGCGTTTCGCACGACAACTGAACTACGACTCCTCATTATCAAAGAAACAACTCACCAACTCTGTGTCACTCAAACTAAACGAATCGTACGAGTTGGTTAGACCGCCTAACGGCGTTCACCCTTCATTTGCGTGCGTTTCGCACGACAACTGAACTACGACTCCTCGTTTATCAAACAAACAACACACCAACTCCGTGCACTCAAAATATCCGAATCGTTTGAGTTGGTTAGAACGCCTAACGGCGTTCACTCTTCATTTGCGTGCGTTTCGCACGACAACTGAACTACGACTCCATACAGTCGATGAACTTAAACAAGTATTTTGGACAACGCTAGCCCAAAAAATAAGGTTTTGGCCCGCTTCGCCTCAGGCCAAAACTTGCCGGAATTAAGCATCTAAATGGGCTAAAGATATCTTTTGCTCGCATTAGATGGGGTCTCATCCTTATAAGTAAACTGGATGATTATTTATGAAGTGAACTTATCTGTTCAACCCGAGGTGGCTAAAGAATATCAATCTTGGCTGCCAGAACATATCGCCCACCTTCTAGCACTGCCTGGATTTATATCCGCTTCTGTCTACAGACGAGATGCCGAATTGCCAGCAGATCAAAATCGAACTCTGCTGACCGTTCACTACTCACTTAAAGATCGAGCTTCGCTTGATGCTTATCTAAATGAGCACGCACCTCGAATGCGTAAAGCAGCCCAAGATTTATTCGGCGATAAGTGCAAGGCTACCAGACGCGTTCTTGAGCCTCTTATCTCTTAAAATCTTCGATCCTAATGAGGATACTTTTTCAATAATGCGACAATTTCTTTTAGTCGAGCCTGGGCATTAGCAGATTTGTATCTTTTTAACCTATCGATCGCCATATCATATGCAGTTTCTTCATCATCGTTAATGATATTGGTTTTTGCACCATACGAGATAAGCAGCTCAAGCCTTTCAATATAATCATCTTGATCGAGAAAGCTCTTAACCACAACGTGCAATGGAGTCATTCTTCCAAAAGAACGTAACAGATACAGATTAGGATCAAAGCCATGCCTTAGATAAACTTCAATTCGTGCGGTTCCACCACCATCCGAGATCGCAGATGAGAATGCATCTACTGCATCAGTATACTCCATTAAATCTTTGGTTTCGGCCGAAGTCATAGTTTTCAAAACGGCATCCATTTTACCGACCGACGCTGAAAAAATGAGATCGTTCTTTAATTTTGCATCTTTCATTACATATTTATGCAGGGACTCAAGGCCTCCAGCACTCAAAGCTAAAATTTCTTCGCTCGAAGCAGATTTTAAATCGTCAAAACTCACTGTCGCACCTTTTGATAGAAAAAACTTGAACAGCTCTGTTCTGTGCTCTTTCAAAGCAAAACTGAGCGGCGGATCATTTACTTTAACAGTTTGCAAGTCGTTAAAGATTCGTTGTGCTAAATCTTCACTCTTATCAAGTATCGCCACTTCATAAAGTGTCGTTTTATTCTCAGCCCGTAACTTATATTTCATTCCTAGATTTCTGAAGAACGGCACTATTTTATGTTTATGATGGAACTCGAGAAACTCCAGCATATCAAACTTCGACGAATAAAGAGGAGCATTTATATCAGCACCCTTTGAGATAAGAAACTCAATTAATTCCTGTTTTTCGTTGAAAGCAGCTGTTGCTAAAGGCGTCAGGCCCTTTTTATTTAATGTATTAATTGGCACTTCTAAAATTGCCTCTGAGATTTCAGCAAGTGATGCAGTTCCACTATCCACGAGGCGATGAAGCTTGGTATCTCCATTTGCATCAAACTCAATCTGGTCTGAAGGTCTATAAACCTTCACGGGCTGAACTGTAGCGGCTTTCGATGCATCTGGTGCATTTGTGCTCTCTTTCTGTTCAGTCACAGATGCTGTCAATCTGAATGAACCTGTCGCTTTACCCAATTCAATTTTCTCAACAACCCTTAAGAAAATTTCTAAGAAAGCTTCACGAGTAGTGCCTCCACTTTTTAATGCAGTTCGAAGAGCAGCAAGTTCAGGCCTTGTTTGAAATGCTTTTTCAAGTGCCTGAGGGGTAATATTAAATTCAGCCGAGGCTTTAATAAAATCGACGGGGGCTTCGAACTCTTTTGTAAGCTGACCAACGGCCTCAGAACCCGCTGGGCGACTTCCAATTTTTTCAATTGCACCTTGAAATAGCTTATCGCTCTCATCAAACCAATTATCCATCTCGCTTTTCGCTGGATAAATTGCTTTTACTTTTTGAATTGTGACAGCGTCAAAAAACTCTGGAGATTCAGTCACGTGTTGCCGAACTTGATCGTCCGTTCGGTTCATTCCATCGGCATGACAAACAATACACGACAAACCATTGATGACTGCACGACTTTGATTTGTTTTATCTCGCACAACGACTTCGGGAGCTGAGTCGATTCGCTTACCATTTGCATCAGCAATAAGATACCCCTGCAATCCATTCGGAAGATTAAAAATAAATTCTCCCCCATCTTCTTTAAAGGCATGCTTACCCTCACCCGGGCCAATTGGGTTATTGAGAAGATCTTTTCTTCCTTCACTCGTCGCAAAATCATAACTCTTCCAGTAGAAACCAAAGCGCTGACGATGAACTTCAATCAGTCGATTGTGATCTGCTACCCCAGATCCCCCTGGGAAATCTCCCCCTCTAAATCCAGATCGAGCAATTTTATTCTCAGCAAAATTTTTCGCTGAATCGACATTCAAAATACTTTCGAGCTTTAGAACCGTATCAGGAAGATCCAACATCATATGATAAAGAGGGGGCTTTAAACCTCTCGCCGCAAACCAATCAGCTCTAATATAAGGAAGTCTGCTTTGAGTGGCTTCGCGAATCGCTTTCGATCGAAAGGTATCGTAGAGAATTCCGTAAGGATATGCGCCTACTAAATTCTCCCACTGATCAGCCGTCCATCCTAACTGAGATAAATAAATTCGATACACCCCTCGAACACCTGCTATTGCTTCTAGGTGAATAATTTGGGGCTTCCACGAAAGACTATTGATCGCCTTAGAAATCGCAAACTCATAGGTTTTAAGTTGCTTGACCGTCAAACGAGGTTTGCTGCGGTTAATAATATTAGTAAGCGTAAAGTAACGAATATCTTTGGCATCGCTAGTTGATCGATTTTTCAAATCATCTAAAATCGCATTTTCAACGGCAGTATCGGTTTCAAAACCTGACAGAACTTCTTCGGTTTTAGAAGCTCGAGCACTCGCTTCTGCCTTGATCCAATTAAGAACCGACTGAAGCTCGGCATCATCAAGCTTTTTGCGATTTCCTTTAGGCATTTTTTTATTTTTGACAAGTTCAAAAAGATAAGAAGCTTCTGGATTGATTAAGTTAATTGTGGGTTTGCCCGACTCTCCTGCTCCTTTAAAAAGGAGATCCATATTTAAAAGATCAAGTCCACCATCTAGATCTTTTGAGTTGTGACACTCAACACAACGATCTTCAAAAATTTTCTTCACATCAGTGGGGAGACTCGTTTGAGCAAAGATTTTAAATGAAAAAAATAAAGAGGAGAGAAACGCCAAATTAAAGAGAAACATTATGAGAGATACCTTTCGAATATTTTCAATAAAGAGTTCGAATTTGAAGGGTCTATTAGCAAGTCATTTAGAGGTTTTAAAGCACTTTTAGTGTGATTTTCGAAACCATCCAAAGGTTTCACCCTAAATACTACTCAACTAATATTGTTGTGTTTTTTCTTCAGAATGCATCGCTAAAATACTCAGATTGCGGAATTTTCTTATCAATTAGAGGCTCTTCGCCAGTCTCTTTAATTCCGTAAAAATCCTTTACCATCGGATCAGCAATGATCGATTTCTCAGTCCATCGCTTTACCGTGACATCTCCGCCTCTACGCACGCGGCTTAAAGCAACATAAGCTTGGCCTGGCTCCCAAAGCGCACTCAGATCAACATGTATATGATCGAGCGTTGAACCCTGAATTTTGTGAATGGTGCTTGCATACGCTAAATTGATGGGAAAATTCGTCGCTCCAGCCACCTCCGCTCCCTCTTCATCTTGAACCGTAAATGTAAATTTTTCGATTTCAAGTCGACGGGTTTCTGTTTCGATCACGATAATATCAGGTTTAATATCAACAATCTTGCCGGTGGTTCCGTTCACATATCTTTGCTTAGGATCATTCATTCTAAGCATAACGAGCGCCCCCACTTTTAACTCTAAAATCTCTGGGATAGGAGCATCTCTTCTTAAACGCTCTTGATAGCGCGAATCTCCTTCATACTCCGTCTCAAAAATATGTGATGGCTCATTGATTTCATTGAGACGCTCTAAATTAAATTTAAAAGTTTGATCACGTCTCGGAAACAGATGAGTCGCATTCTCGGGCGGAATTCTTCCTTTGCGATCATTCAAATATTGATTCACACGAATACTGGCTTTTCCTAAACGAACATCTCCGAGAACTCGCATAAAAACCTCGTCCTCAGTTCGCATAACTTCTTTAAGTTCAAAAGTTCTAAAGCCAGAACTTGCCCAAGCCTCTCCTAAAAACGCCCACTCTTTTTGTCGGCTCTGTGAGATGGGAGGAAGCTGCGCAAAATCCCCCACGCAAATCACTCTAAGTCCTCCCCAGGGTTCATCTGCTCCACGCAAAGCGCGGGCGATTCGCTCAGCAGTATCGAGAGTTGAGGCTGAAAGCATCGAGACTTCATCGATAATTATTGTGGAATTCTTTCTCAGACGTTTTTTTAATCGTTTATTTTGAAGTGCATTTTGAAACGTAAGCTCAGGCCCCCCCTGCATAATGCCCAAACCAAAATAGCTGTGAAAAGTTCGGCCCCCAACTAATATCGCAGCAGCACCTGTCGAAGCTAGGACAGGAATTTTCTCCTCTGAACTTCTTAAAAAATGTCTGATTAAAAAACTTTTGCCAGTGCCAGCGCCACCAGTGACGAAAAGATTTTCATACCCCTCACTTAAATAAGAGAAAGCTTGTTCTTGATCTAAAGTAAGTTTGATTTGCTTCGCCAAAAATAATCTCCGTCGTACTACTCAAACTTAAACTTTAAATTTGGTTTTCAAAAATTCAGCCACCCAACGAGCACCAAATCCTGTAAAATAAGAATCCACATGAGCGAGTCCACCCGACCGATCTGCTGCAGCTAAATCGATATGAACCCACGGCACATCTTTTTCAACAAACTGCGAAAGAAAATACGCTGCCAAAATATGATCGGGGCTTCTGCCTTTTGCACATTGCGCAATATCAGCGACGCTTGACTCTAACGGTTTTGCAAAATCTTTATCGATCGGAAACGTCCAGACTCTCTCGCCGCATGCTCTGCCCGCCTTAACAATTGGAGCGTGAAGTTCTTCTCTATTTGTAAAGCCAGCTGCATAGGAGGTTCCGATGGCAACCGTTGCCGCTCCAGTAAGTGTCGCAAAATCGATCAAAAGATCAGGCTTAGCTCTTGAGGCTAATGTGAGCGTATCGCTTAAAACCATTCGTCCTTCAGCGTCGGTATCGATCACTTCGATTGCTATTCCATTCATCGCAATCACAACTTCATCAGGTCTATAAGCAGAGGGCGAAATATGATTTTCAGCTACAGCAAGATATGCCTTCATTTTTAACGGCCAATTTAATTTGCGAGCCATAATCAAACTTGCCAAAGCGAGAGATGAGCCCGCCATATCCCCCTTCATTCCTGCCATTCCAGCGCCGCTTTTGATATTGTACCCGCCGGTATCAAAACAAATTCCCTTACCGACAAGCGAAATAAAATTCTTATTCTTCGCCTTTGAAGGAGCATAGGTAAGTTCGTAAATTCCCGCATTTGAATCAGGCTTGCCACGATCGACTGCTAAGAAAGCTTCGGCACCCATTTTTTTAAGCTCTTTTTTAGAATAAAACTTCACCTGAAGTTTGTACTCTTGAGCAAAATCGCGAATATATTTTTCGTAGGTTTGAGTATTTAAAATATTAGGCGGCAAAGTTGCAAGTTCACGAACAATATTAGTGGCGTCACCCGTTGCATAACCAGTGTTAAAAGCCTTTTCAATTTTGCCAGTTGCATAAATAAAAACATGAGCCAGTTTAAATTTTTTTGCTTCTTTAAGTTTTTTTCCGTAAAGGGGCATCTGAAAAACTCGAACAGATAAAGCCGCACCCAAGACATCAGCTAATTTTTCTTCAGTCTTTGCGTCTACAAAAACAAGAGATGCTTTTTGAGTGGCAGATGTAATTTGTTTCACCCAACCGCCTGCAGAGGTCAGTAAATTAAAAGCCGAAAGATCCTCAGGCAAAACATAAATCCATGTATCAGCCTCGGTCTTCTCGACTCTTGGTAAATGAAGTTTTGCACCAGCTTTAAGAGGATCGGTCTGAAGCTCTAAGGCTTGATGAATTCGAGAAGCAAGAGTGGCATTAAATCCGTGAGAAAAAGTTTTAGATTGAAGCTTTGAGAGACTTGTCAAAATAAGACAAACATCGCCGAGTTCACCGCCCCTTTGTAGGGTCTTTAGAGAAAGGCATTTGATTTCCATAAGCTGTTTTTTTAAATGAAACGACCCTATAAATCATTGCCTTTTTAAGGCGATGATGAAAAGAATTTGACCTGACTATGAAATACAATGTTTTAGGCGTGGGTAATGCCCTGCTCGACTATCAGGTTTCGGTTTCATACCAATTTCTTGAAAAAAATGGCTTTAAAAAGGGCTCTATGCAGCTCGTCGATGCCGAAACTCAAGGTAAGCTCCTCAGGGAGATTCGTAAAGAGTTCAAGTCTAACGAAATTAAACAAAGCTCTGGCGGCTGTGTGGCTAATTCTCTTGCTGGCCTTTGTAATTTTGGGGGCAAAGCTTTTTATATCGGAAAGATTGCCGCTGATGATCACGGCGAGATCTATCGAAATGATTTGCGGGCTGCAAAAATTGATACTGAACTGCATCCTGGCGCTACAGAGCAAACTGGAACCTGTTTAGCGCTAATTACTCCCGATGCTGAACGCACCATGCTCACTCACCTAGGAATTGCTACCCATCTGGGCCCTAAAGATATTGATTCTACAAAAATTGATGAAAGCGAAATTGTTTACATTGAAGGCTACCTCTGGGATTCCCCATCTGGTCGCGCCGCCTCTCAAGAAGCTATCAAAATCGCCAAGGCTAAAGGTAAAAAAGTCGCTTTCACTTACTCAGATTCATTTTGTGTGGATAGACATTTTGATGATTTCGTAAATCTTGCAAAATCTTCAGTCGATATTTTATTCTGCAATGAGACTGAAGCCGTTCGTGCGACGAATACACCTCAAGTCGATGAAGCTTTTAAGATCATTAAAAACTGGGCGCCGGTAGTTTGCATTACTACCGGACCTCGCGGAGCTCTCTTAAGTGATTCGAAAAAATCCGAAACTGTGCAGATTCCCACATGGGATGTAAAGCTTGTGGATAAGCTGGGTGCAGGAGACCTTTTTGCTGCAGGATTTTTATTTGGATATACTCACGGACGCAATTTAAAAGAGGCCGGCTATTTAGGCTGCTATTCTGCGACAAAAATTATTCAGCAAGTGAGTGCACGACTGACCGAAGATTTATCAAAGCAAATCGATACTGCTGTTCGCGGCCCCTCAAAGGAGGCGACCGCCAGTCTCAATAAAATGAGTGCGTAAAAATCTTATAGTGAGATAGGAACCGAATTGCCACGTCCGGTGCTTCCGAATCCACCTTCAGCTCGCTCGGTATCAGAGAGTCGCTCGCTTAATTCGATGCGCGCCCGCTCGACAGGAACAAAAACACCCTGGGCAATTCTATCGCCAGCTTTGATCGTCAAAGCCTTGCGCAGACAAGTAGACATAATTATTTTGATCTCGCCCCGATAATCTGAATCAATCGTACCCACTCCATTTACCAAAAAAACTCCATGCTTAGCAGAAAGTCCCGATCGAGCACGAATCTGAAGTTCAAATCCTTCAGGAATCTCAATTGCAAGTCCTGTTCTTACTAAAGTCACTTCAGACATTTGAATCACCGAATCTTCAATCGCGTGAAAATCAAATCCCGCTGCTCCAGCAGTTTGATACGCAGGAAGGATTGCTCGATCATCAAGTTTCTTAAATCTTAAAGAAGTACTCATGTCCGAATTCATACCGTGCGAACGTTAGGGGGTAAAGTAGCTTTGCCTCTTTCTGCGAGATAGTGATCAGACTATGATCTATCTATGATCTCTCCTGACAAGTGGGAAAAGCTTAGAGAACGACTGAAAAGCCTGAGCATCTCTGAATCTGACTTTATTGAACATTTTATAAGAAGCTCTGGAAACGGTGGTCAAAACGTCAACAAAACAAATACCTGTGTCTATCTCAAGCACTCTCCATCGGGATTTGAAGTTAAATGCCAAGAAACTAGATCTCAAATTGATAATCGATATTTCGCTCGAGTTCGCCTCGCTGATAAAATCGAAAGCCACCGACTTGGTAAACAAAGTGCCGACGCTCGTGAACAGTACCGAATTCGAAAGCAAAAAAAGAAACGCTCAAAACGCGCCAAAGAAAAAATCGTTGAAGATAAACGTCAGCACGCACAGAAAAAGGCATTTCGAAAACCCCCAAGAAACGATGACTGATAGGGCCCTGAGCCAGGCCCCCGTTTATAAAACTTACCGTATTGTTTTAGAAGTTCTAGAATCTGCTGATTTTGTCACTCGTCAAACAGATCGTTTTTGTATTCAAGTTCTGGCCAGAAGCTATACGACCAGGTGACTTCAGCGAGCATAGCTTGTCCCCACTCGGAAGGATGAAAGCAATCGACGCTGAGAGTTTTATTGAGAAGTGCCATTACATCGTAATTCTGAACTGTACGAATATGGGCCATAGGAAATGCAATTCGTAACTCTCCTGCAACTCGCTCAAGGGCTTCTTGATACATATGATAAACAATTTTCGTTCGGTCATAGTCAGGATTACTTCGATCAAAAAACACAGCATTCCCATAAAATGTTCGTCGCAGATCGTCGCACCTAATATCGCTTCCTAATAATCTATAACCGACGATATCTTGTGATTCCTCAAAAATTCTATAAACCTTAGGAAGCCCTACCATTAAAATCTGTCGATAAGGATCTTTCTCTAAAATTCTGGTCAGCGCAGTCTTAATATTAAGTTCGTATGTAATTGGTAAAACAATTTCGTCTAGGGTTTTAGCTTTTAAATCATTCGCGCCAATGAGCAGTGAAAGATATTCCATCGTCCTTTGCTCTTTTCTCTCAGTTTCGAGAAGTTCCGTTACTTGCTTTGCCAAATCTTGCGTGGTCGAACCCGAAATCGCAAAGTTATACGCCTTAAGGTCTGGAGAGACTTGTCTCAGCCGCTCGAGATGCGACGTAATGAAATCATTGCTGCTCTCTCCCGAAAACCACGCGTGCTCCGCCTTTGCATATTTCTTTCTGAATTCAAGAATGCGATTAGCAGGCTGTGTGAGCACTGCAGTAAATGCCATGCTGACGAGTTGCGGAAGTGTTGGCGGGCGTTCAATGCTAAATTCTGAAAGCATTCCTTCTGAAATACTATCGCCTAGTACTGCCATTGAATGTGGGTAAGGTACTCGATCTTCTGCCCATGCGTATGGAGCAGCAAAGCACATCACGAGTAATATCCGAATCAACGTCTTCATCTTTCTCTCCCCCCTTAAAGATTTCAGACTTTCAGATGCGATGCATCTCTAACTTTATTCTATGCTAAAGATTGGCTGCCGCAACGTGGCATAAAAAAAATATGCAGAACTTTAACCAATTCTGCACATTTCTTTAGAGATAATTTACTCACTAACTATGCGATTGAACTAAGATTGACGCGGCGCGCGAGAAGCAGGTGGGTGGAGGAGGGACTCATCCTTGATATTCCCTCCTCCTGAGTTCTCGAGAAAAGCCACATGCTCAACTGATTAGTTATTGGCAGTAGAGGCGACGCCAACATTAGCAGCTTCAGTCGCGGCAGCTGTTACGCCAGCCTCGGCGCCAAAACCAGCGAGCGTCGAAATTGAGTTTGAAAGGAGACCTTCATCTTGCTTAATAGCAGTCTCAAGAGTTTGCTCAGGCAAGCTCTTTAAAAACTCTCGTTCTTTTTGGAAGAGAATTTGAGTCAAGGTGAATCGAGTAATATCTTGTTTTGTGCGGTTATCAACAACTGTAACGCTATCGCCGCTCTTAATCATTTCAACGATATCTTTGTATGAAATATAGCTAGCTGAATCCGTGTTATAGAGTTTTCTGTTTGGATATTTCTTAATAATAATTTTACGTCCCATGGCTTTCCTCCCAAATTCCGTTTCGGTTAATGTTCCTGTCGACAAGAGACAGATGCAAGACGCGTGCCGAGAAAACAAAAGTTTGCTATTATTCGGATAAAGATACCAAGTTAGCGAAATAACTGGACTTCAGAGCTGCAACTTAAGTTTACACCATTTTGTGGTTGAGCAAATCTTTACACGCCTGCCGTCAAACCAACTGCACAGCGTTGATTTTTTGACTCAGAGAAGCTGAAGCGGAGGATCTAAGGCAAAGCCTTATATAAATGATACGCGTTATACGAAGGTAAAAACCCAACGATCGATATATGTTTACACAGATTTTTAAAGGCATGCGAAAAAATCCAGATCTAGGCATAAGCCTTAGACGTAAAGTTTTGGGATGGAGTCATTTTGAAGGCGGACTTTGGGCCGCTATGGTCGGATGTTCCGAAACATTCGCCGTTTATCACGCCGTAAAGAAAGGCCTTACATCATCTGAAGTTGCTCTTATTACGACTCTGCCAATTCTTGTGGGAGCACTTGCAAATTGGATTACTCCAGGACTAATAAAGCAAAAGTTTATAAAGCATGCTCTTCTTGCTGCTGTGGGAATTCAAATTCTTGGAATTCTAGGATGCGTGCTTTCAGTTGACGCTGAAAATTATTTTCTATGGAGCTTAATTTCGCTGATTCTCTATATGACAGGAGGAACTCTTGCGAGTCCTCTTTGGGTGGATTGGATGAGCGTTTGGCTACCCGACGATCGAATGAGTCGATACCTCGCAAGACGAAATGGTTTCACTGCACTCGTCACAGTCTGTTCTTATTTGGCAGCTGCATTCATTCTGCATCGAGATGAATCAACAATGGTCTACCGCATTGTTTTTATTTTTGCACTGATCTGTCGTTGTATCTCTTGGATTATTTTGTATCTGCAACCACAAGCAGTAATTCAAGAGAAATCCAAAAGAATGCGCTCGGAGGAGCCTGCTAAAATTTCTCTGCTATTTGGATCCCAAGCTCTGTTAATTATGGTTTTACTGACTGCAGCTTTTCGGTTTGTTCAAAACTTCGCCTCGCCGTTTTTTCTTCCCTATATGGTGAATGATTTAAAGTTTTCAATGCTTGATTATGCTTGGATCACCGCTGTTCCATTTTTAGCAAAAGCGATTTTCTTGGCTCCCTGGGGAGAAGCCGTGAGAGCTTATCGTCCCTATATCGCCCTTCAAATAGCAATGGTTCTACTGAGCATCAACTGTCTATTATGGACCTTCTCAACCAATATATTTGCTCTCACTTTTATTGAAACAATGTCAGGAATGGCTTGGGGAGGATTTGAACTCGCGGTGATTTTAATTATGCATAACTTTAAACCGGGTCAGGCACGAGGTCTAATTGGCTTTCATTCCTCTTTTCAACATTCAGCTTCTATTATTGGAGGCCTTACCGGAGCAAAAATGATTGAATCAGGGTTTCAGAATACAGAGATGTTTACTCTGTCTGGTTTTATGAGGCTTACAGTCGCTATTCTTTTTATTGTGCTTGCATTTAAGCTTAAAGAGACTCGAGTAAAGCTAAAAGTGTATGGTGAATTTGTTATGGCCGCAATGTCTCTCAGGCCTCAGAGAGCTGCTCTTGCGAGATTTATTCCCGAAAGAATAAGACGAGTAAAGCCACTCCATCCAGAAACACAAAAAAAATGACTATTTACCAAGAATTTCAGCAGCCGAATCCCACACTTGATAAACATAAAGCGGGTTTTGCTCAATAATGGCACGGTTCTTTTCAACCAGTTCTTTATGGTATGAGAGCCAGAGATAAAGCTCTCGTGCACGAGCATAGTTCTTTGCAACAATATGCGCTTCAGCAAGTTGCAGACGGAGCTCCCAATTCATATGAAAAAGCTCCAGAATTTTCTCGCCCCAATAAATATTGTCTGTAGAAGCTCGAAGCTCTTTAAAAACTAAGTGCAAAACCGAAGGCTTAAAAACTTCTCGCAAGTCTTCTCTTAAATTTCTGAGTTTTGTGTAAAGTTCATTCCAAACTTTATTTTTGGACTCAGTATCAGCTAAAGCCTGAATTTCTAAAACCAAAAGTCGCAAATCAAAATCAAATCTATCTTTGGCAGAATGAAGCCGTGTTTTGAATAGCGGATGACTAACGCCAAGGCCTTTAAGCTCAAGCAAGAAATATTCTGATTGATAGGGATTTTGCTTTTGAGCTTCTTGTGAAAGCTGAAGAACTCCCGCTAAATCCTTTGAATCAAATTTTTTCTGAGCAGAACCTAAAATAGATACAAGCCGTGATACTTTTTCTAAACTTCCCTCAATTTCGTATGATCCAGCCTCAAACGCCCATGCTCGTGCACCACTCACCAATTCTTTTGGAAGCAAACTCTCGTATAGATCTGCTCGCTCCGTGCGCTGAGTTCCGATTCGTTCTTTACGCACATACTCATAGGCGCGCTTTGTATCGCTCTTTAGTTTTTGAGTATCGGCTAAATATATTTTTATATATTTCTTAAGCTCTTCAGGTGTCGAATAAACTGGAACTTGAGTCTGAGAAATAAATTTTTGATAAGTGAAACTATTTTGAACAATGGGCAATACGGCTTTGCCAGAAATCTCGACAGCTTTGATATCGCTTCTGCAACGATTATAAGGATTATCAAGAAGAGGAACAAAAGCCAGATGCACATTATTCCAAAAATCGAGGTAAGACTGAACGGATCCAAAAGGAAAATACTTTACTCGATCTGAAGGTAGTCGAACGAAGTCGGGTATTGTCTGATCACCCATTAAATGTATTTTAAGATTTGAATGCTCATCAAGCAGCTCTCTTAAAATCGGAAGTACAGAAAGCAAATCTGCCATATGCCCTGCTGAGCCCGCCCATCCTAAGACAAATTCAGACTGAGGATCTTTATAAACTTCTTCAAAATTTTGCAGCTTCTCAGGGTAGTGATTTTCAATAATATGAACCTTACCCGGATTTTTTGGCTCAAAAAGTTCGTAAAGACCCGGTCCGCTTACAAGAACGCCATCTGCGGCAGCCGCGAGTTTTTCGTAAAGATTCCAAATCAGTGGAGAGGACCACCACTGCCTGGCTTGATTCCAAGGTTGCGGATGATAAAAATTGTCATTTAGTTCAATGAGAGTCTTGAGCCCTCTCTTTTTTCTCTCCTCGATAAGTGGAAGAAACTCGATATCTCCGCAGTGCAAAAGAACGAGAAGATCAGCATCGAGTCCCCATGAAAATCTTTCTTCGGCCCTGAAATCTAAATTGATGACTCTCCAGTGCGGCCGTTGATGCGCCACAAAATCCGCTGGCCAACGCATCCGATGATAAGAATCACCTGTAAAATCTATGAGCGAAACCTGAATAATTGTAGGCACTTGCACAAAGATATATTGTCATACTCCATACCCCCCTGTGAACGATTTTGATGACGAGTAAAATAAGAGGTAGCGGGGGCCCATGTCATCTCAAGATCCAGAAGATAAGACTTCAAATACTCCCAAATTAACGAAAGCGGCCGATAAAAAAATTGGTCAGATTCTCGTTGATGCTGGGATTATCACCACTGAACAACTTGCATTCGCCATTGCTGAACAAACAAAGCTCAATGCTCAAGGAGCGCGAAAATTTAAAGTTGGAGAAATTCTACTCTTTAAGCAAATTGTCTCCCTCCAACAACTTCACTCGGCTCTAAGAACTCAATCAAGTAAGGCCGAGCTCTCACGCATTTCAACTATTGCTTCTAAACAAAAAGATGATGACCTCACAAATAAAATTAAAGGTCTCGCTACGGGAAAAAATCGAACCGCACAATCCAATTTGAAACCCAAAGCAAGCAGTTGGTCGAGCATCATCGACGTTTTTAAAAAGAAATAAAATTACTTTGCTCGTGGTACCGCAGAGGCTCCATGCATCTGCTCAAGAATACTTTGATCGCCTGGCCTGACGCCTTCCCATATCACTCTATTAACGGTGAATTCCAAAATGGCATCACGCAAAGAAAGTGGCCGCATACCAGAATCCTTTACAGCTTCAAATGGAACCCAATCAGGTCCGCGCTTACAAGCCGAATTAATATTAAATCGACAAACGAGCGGGCTTAATTTTGAATGAAAGTATTTCATCTCTTCAATATTGTTTCCATAGACGGCAACTTGCTGGCCATAGGGAGATTGGCGCTGCCATTCGACTGGCTCTGAAATATCATCATAAATTACAACCGGAATAACCGTTCCGAATTGCTCCATATTATAAATTTTCATTTCTGGGGTAACACCCACAAGAAGAGTTGGCGCAAAATAACCATTTTGATTTCGGCCGCCCAAATAATTAGCGATTACTGCTCCTTTAGAAACTGCATCTTGAGTAAAATCTGCCATACGTTTGACCCATCCAGAATCAGGTGACGAAGTCATCTTCACATTCTTAAGCCAAGGAGCTCCATGAGTAAGCTCATCAATCGATTTGGCAAAAGCAGGAATAAACTTATTTGCCACTTTTCGATCAATAAAAATCATTTTGTGAGCCGTACATCTCTGGCCATTAAAAGATAAACAACCTTCAAGCTGTTGATTAACCAAAAACTGAAGATCCGCATCATTGCGAATAGAGCTTTCAGTAATCACGACCATATCTTTCGCGCCCAAACCTAAAATGGCTCTAGTTCGATTGGGTCTGGTATTCGCAAGCATCACGGCTCTGGCTCCGCGCTCTCCACCGATGAAGCCGAGAAATTCATATCCACCTTCTTGAGAAATTTTAGGATATAGAACCTGCCCATCTCCATAGACAAAGTTCACCACGCCCGGGGGTAAACTTTTTTGAAACATTTCAAGAAGAGGTTCCATCAAAAGAACGCCCCATTTGGCAGGTTTAACAACGACGGAATTTCCTGCAATGAGAGCAGGAATCAAGTTGGTGAAAGTTTCGTTAAGCGGATAGTTATACGGAGCAAAGACCAGAGCAACCCCCCCTGGTCCGCGATTCAACTGATAAATCTCGTTGCCTTCTTTTCCGAGCGTTCCCCATTCTTTGGCAAGTTTTCGAGCTTCGATAATCGTATCCTCAATATACCTAATTGTGCGATCGACTTCGCCAGCCGCCACGCTTTCAGTTTTATTGATTTCCCACATAATGCTTTTAATAAGCTGATCGCGTCCGGCCTTCATAAAGCCAATAAACTTCTCTAAAGCAGCAATTCTAAATTCCATCGGTGAACTCGCCCATTCACTTGTGCCATGGTCATAGGCTTTGCGAGCATCTTGATAAACGTCGAAGGCGGCATCCGCATTCATATCAGGAACGCTTCCCAGTCGAAGAGGCGAAATTCTTCCATCTGCACTTTCGATATGAATAGGGGAATATACATTCTGAGTAGGTCCCAACCAGTGTTTTAATTTTCCTCCAGAGAGAGGAACTGTTTGCTCAACGGGTTTAAAGATAAATTTTTCGGGAATATCCGACTCTTTAATAGCAGCTGATTCTGATATCCACTTCGCATCTAATGCTCTGGCTTCATCAGACGAAAGAATGCGAATAAATTGCTCACAATCGTTCTTCGCGATTGCAGTTTGATAAAAAAAACCTGTTCCAATCAAACTAAGAGATAAAATTTTAAAATATTTTGAACTAATCATAAACCTTGTCCTCTTGCAGATATAAGACGCTGAATACATTTGTCGCGCATTCCCGATCCATCGACACGAATTGACCCTAGATTTTCAATGAGCTCGGATTCGATTGAAATTATTCTGACTCTCTTTTTTATGGCTTCAGGAATACGCAAAGTATTGGTAAGAACAATTTCGTCGATAACACCACTCGTTAAAAGCTGTTCGGCTTTTCCGGTAAGGTGAGTTGCAACGACGATAATTCCTTTAGCTCCCGCCGTTTTAAGGAGTTCTGAACCTTTTGCTAAAGTTCCCCCAGTTGAAATTTCGTCATCAATCATAGCGACAATTTTACCTTCAACAGATGCTCCCGAAATTCCAATAAGTTCGATTCGATCACTCATCGGATCTCGCTTCTTATTAATCACAGATAAATCGAGACCTAAGTCTTTTGCGTAAAGTGTGACGTCTTTGACTGCTCCATTATCGGGTGCGACTAGTACTTCGATATTTTGTGATTTAAGATAGGCATTGATGTTTCGTCTTCCAGGCAGATGATAAGTGGGAATCCGCTTAAAAAATCCTTCAGACTGGCTAGCGTGTGCCCTAATAAAAGTAATTCCTTGAGCGCCTGAGACTTCAATTAAATCGGCAACGAGACTTCCTGGTACAGTCGTGCCTGCCCCACTCATTCGATCGGATCTTGCATAATGCAAGTAGGGTGCAGTGAAGTGAACCTTTGCTCCTTTTAATGTGAAATGCCTCATCACACTCAACTGACGAAATAAAACTTCGTTATGGGGACTTGTAAAAGGAGCTAGATAAAAAATTTGAGATCCAGATATTTCTGAAGAAGAATCGAGTAGAGGAAGCGAAAGTTTTTGAGAAAGTGTCGCTTCTAATTCCGGATGTTCTGGACCATAAATATACGTACGCGAAGGTTCGCTTCGGTTATCTAAACCCTCAACGGAGAGCTTTCGCATCTGACCGCCCTTTTCTCTGACAACCTCAGCACCAGCGACGGCGAAAAAAGATTCGAGAGGTAAATCCATTCTTTTATTATTCGAGTCATAAACGGGTAAAGTAGCTAAAGCAATTGGCGAATAAAGCGCGACAAGCTGAGCGCCATTAGTTTTTGCAATTCTAACTTTGATCAGAGCCTCCATTAATGTATTTGGATTCAACCTTCTCGGTAGAACGATCAAAGCTGATTTATTAACAAGCCGATCTTTAATTTGAACAGAGGTTGCACCAAGACCTTCGTCAAACTCTTTTGTGTCATCATGAGCGATCGTACACTTTCCAATACCGTCGCAGATTTTATGAGTCTGAATTTCGTTTCCGCGAATACCGATAACGAGAAACTCTTGTGCTTGAGTCTGAGGACAGAGATTAAGAAACGCCGTGAATAAAACAAAAGAAGAAAAAAATCGAGAGACTCCCTTAAAAATCTCTCGATCAGAAAATTTGAATTTAATTCTTTGTCTTTTCATAGCACCAATTTGCTCTGCTGACCTCTTAACACACACTAGGGTCGCGCTGTTCGACGATCTACATCTTGACCCAATTTTAAAAGTGGGTCGGTACATTTGATCGCGGCGGCTGTTCTCTCTGACATCCGGCCAACTGGATATCGCCTTGTTTTTTGATTAAATGCTCGGCGACTTACTCGTGTGGACGTTGCAGCGACATCTCTTTTATTCTCTGCATTTTCAAATCGAGTAATCACTTCTTGAACCCATGTTTCGCTGCGATTTGGTTCTTTCTCTCGCAATTTCTGGCCATACTTAAGTGTTAGTTCTTCTACACCGAAACCATTGACCATATAATCTTCAAGCAGAGGATCTAGAATCCAATAAGGAGGCAAAGTCTGATCTGTGAATTGATTAGGTTTTAAATCTGGAGAAGGGCGTTTATCCATAATGCGAGTGGGAAACAAATCAGGAAGTCCCAAAAAAGCCTGACGACGATTGATATATTTTCCAAGTGCGATCTCTTCGGTCTTCCAAAGATCTCCGATGGGGTTAAAATCTCCAGCGTGATCTCCAAATTTGGTACACCAACCCATAGCCAATTCACTTTTACAGCCGGTGGTGAGTACGAGCGTTCCAGGATTCTGACCCGCATAATCGTAAAGAGTGACCGCCCGTGCTCGGGCCTGAAGATTTTCATCTGCTGAACCCCGAGAATCTTCGCCATACATTTTTACTCTTAATTTTCGAGGTAAAAATTTATAAGCCAAGTTTTTGAGTAAAGAAAATTTTTCGCCCTTTAAAGCGCGCATTTGCGCTCGAGCCTTATCTCCCGAAGTTCTAAAGTCATCAACAATTCTCTCAATAGGTTGAGTAAAAAAATTAATCCCCAAAGATTCTGCCGTAACTGCAGCGTCAGATTTGCTGTGTCCAGGTGAAAACTTTGAAGGCATCGAAATGCCGGTTACATTTTCTCCGCCAATCGCCATGGCAGCAATTGTCGCCACCACAGTGGAATCAATTCCGCCGCTCATTCCAAGAACAACTTTTGAGTGCCCCGTTCGCTTTAAATATTCCCGTAAACCCGTAAGCAAAGCCTGAAGGAGTACTTCCATTTCAGGATCCTCCCCGGGAATGATGACCCCCTCTTGAGGAGCTTCAAATTTAATTTCTGATTTTGTTGAACCATTAAGGGTGACGTAACCAATTTCATCAAGATTTTTAGAGGGAAACGAGTTCATCGCTCCGACTAATTCTCCGTTTGCATCGAGCACGAACGAGCTTCCATCTGAAACAAGATTATCTGTAGCGCCGGTTTGATTAACCCAAATGATCGGGGCCTCAAAACGTCTCGCGGGTTCAGCATGAACCTGATGTCGATAGCTCCGTTTTCCTTTTGTATAGGGACTTGCAGAAACAGAAATTAAAACCTCAGCGCCTTGCTCATAAAGCGCATCAGCTGGATTCTTCTTATAAATAAGCCGGCCATCATGGTCATCGTTAAACCACCAATCTTCGCAGATGAGAATTCCATACTTCACACCGTTCCATTCAAAAACCGATGATTCTGTGCCAGGCTCAAAATAACGAGATTCATCAAAAATATTGTACGTTGGCAGCAAATGTTTGGCGTAGCGTTTGAGCGGCTTACCATCTGCAAAAATCGTATAAACATTCTGAATTTTTCTTCCATGCGTTCCGGGGGTGCGATCGAGATGCCCGAGAACAAGAGGAACATTATACCCCTTGGTGGCCTCTCTCATTGTTTCAACAGCAGCAAGACTTCTCGTCAAAACTTCTGGACGATCAGAAAGCAAATCAGCCGGGGGATATCCTGGCAAAACAAGTTCTGGAGTTACGACAATCGTAGCACCATTTTTTACGGCTTCTAAATAAAGGGCGATGACTTTTTTTACAGTTCCATCGTAATCAGCAACGATTGGCGAGATTTGCAGCATCGCGACCTTGGGAGAGCCTTTGATCTCTTTGGCTTCAAGCCCAAAACTCATTTGCAATCCAAGTATGAATGTTAAAAGAAGAGAATTAAATTTTTTGGATAACCGAATTTTCTCCATCGTTATCCTCATTTCTTCACTGCCAATTGCTTAATCACTTCGGGACAATTCGCTGAATCTAAGGCTTTTCCGATTTTTGAACCTTCAGGAATACTGGCAATAAACTGATTAACGACATCCGATGTCTTTACAAATTTGACTTGAGCATCTCGCATTCTTTGATACGCCAATTCGAGATTGCCAAATTTAGACGGAGGAACATCGGCAATCTCTTTTGGAAAAATATGCGCCACGGCGTCTTCGACTAATAAAACATCATAGCCTAATTTTCGGTATCGCATCACTGCATCAACTACGCACCAATCGGTGGCAACACCATAAACAAAAACCCGCTTAGGATTGATCATTTTAATGATGGGTTCAGCGTGTTTATTGGTTCCAAAGTCGTAAGCATTGATTAACTTTTGCTGACCGTCTGGTCCCAGCTCAGATCGCTGACCATTCTTATGCAGAATAATTTCTGTATGCGGATCCATGATTTGAGCTCTATGGGATTCGATATCGAATGGAACTTCTTCTAGTTTATGATCTTCGAATCTAGCGCCACGAGATTCTCTAAAATTAGGAACGATCAATTTTCGATGTTGAGGAAACTGATTAATGACTTCGGGGATCCGGGCATCTCCTACTGGGCCAGCTACTCCCTCCATTCCATGTCGAGCAAAAATGAGAAACTCATTTTTAAATTTTTCACGCATCTCAACTTCGAGTTCTGAATGAGCATCCTTAGAAGCAATCGCTTTAATACGAGGAGAATTCTTAGCAATCCACGCCAATGTCTTTACATTCTCAGTAATTTGCGTTGATCCGGGAACCGCAAGGGGACCCGCTTCAACTCCATGCATGCCCTCCCAAAATGTAAGCTGAGTGTCGACTTGATGAAAAACTGTGTCCATTTCATCGATTTGTTCTCGAACTTGGCTCGAAGAATCTCCTTCAACATGAAGGTCGTTGATATAAATCACTTTTCCTGTTTTGTCGTTGCGAAAATGCTTTTCAGATCCAAAGATCGGCTCATAGCCAGGCATTAACGCACGAACATTCGCGGGAATTTTGCTATTCATCATAGCAGGGCGCTCAGCAATAAAGAGGTTATTTTCAGAAATGAGGCGGTCAGGTTGCTTCCAATTGGGAAAGTCAAAAAACTGATCAACTCCCATAATCATAAAATATTCTGTCTGAGCAGGATCATAGGCCTTTTTAAGAAGGTCCATCGTATCGACTGTGCGTCCGCTCGAAAGACCGTTTACTTCGGTACGATCGACTCGCACACCCTCAACACCTTCAAAAAACTTCTCAAGCATCTTAGCTCGAGCTTCACCTTTAAACATCGGTTGAGGTTTGTGAACCGGCCTCGAACCAGTTGGCACAACGATGACTTCGTCGAGATTTAATTTCGCTTTTGCATACAAAACCATTTTTCGATGTGATTCTGTAGCTGGGTCAGCTGAGAGAAAAACAAAGCCGACATTCTTTTTTGTTTTTGCTACATGGCTTGCTTTAATCTCTTCGATGCGAGCTTTAATACCCTCGCTTTGTTCGACGGTATAAACTCCAGGTTGAGCATTAATATCTTGAACAGCAGCAGGCATTTTAAGCACCTGTGCGGTTGTTCTTAAGGCTTGAACGGCTACTGATTCGATCTCCGGATTAACTCGCTTTCCATCGATCATACCATCATGAAGAAGCGGAATGGATCCTTCAGGTCCTTTCTCAGTTTCTGTCGTTACAATATCTTTCTCATATTTTCCATCAGCACCTGTGACTCTCCAGACCTGAGCTTTTCCAGGAATTCCAGGTTTTGAATTTGAGACCTTGGTGATATTTCTGATTTCACCGGTATATAGATTTTCATTGCCGGCATTTTTATCAACAACGTTAATTCCTGATGCATCGGATGGAGAAGCCAAATCTGTTCCAACAAGGTAAGAATCAAATTGTGACTTCAAGGCTTCAAGCGCTGAAATTGTGTATTCATTGAGTCGGTCGCTACCTGAAATCTTAGTAAAATCCATACCCATTTCGTTGAGCAGCTGTCGAACAACCTGAGAAGTCTGCGCGTAATCCATTCCTGTTAAATAAGAATCAGGTCGCACTCCAGAAAGATTGGGGTTAGCAATTGCAGCATTTCTTAAACCTTGAGGAATAAAAAAAGTGTCAGGAAGTACTGCAGCCTCGGGATATAATCGAGCGAAAGCAATCATGGCATCAATTTCATGCTTGAAATATCCAAACCAAGAATGAGGAATAAATCCAACAGGGCGCTTACCCATCAATCTGGCCGCATGAATGTTTGAAGTAGCAGCCGCACCACCAAAAACTCCGTTCTGAGCAGAAAAGCCATTATCATTTGCTCCACGACGGCTTCCGCCCTCAATAAAAGGTTTTTGTGTTGTAGCTTTTATGCGCGCAGCTTTCGTTCTGACCTTGCTTCCATCATTGAGGATCGGAAGAATAAGAGTTTCAATGATGTGTTGATCAATAGGATTTGCCGTAATCTCCATAATGGGCTCGTTAGAAAACATAACCGTACCTGGTTTGACGGCACGAATGTTTCCGGTGAACTTCCAATTTCGAAGATAATCCCAAAAATCCTCTCCCATCATTTTCATTTCAGGATCAGCTTTCCAGAATTGAATTTCTCGCTCGGTGAACCTTACGTTTTCAAGAAGATCGTATATCTCGTCAATTCCACCCGCGACAATATAAGCGCGATTTTTAGTTCCTCGCGAGAAAACTTGATAGGTTGATCTAAATTCTTTGTGCATTCCGTAGGCAAAAAATCCGGCCATGACTCGTACCTGGTACCAATCGATTTCACTTACATATTTATGGAGGTTATTTTTTTGCTCATAGCGAAGAAAATTAAATTCACCGGGGTTTCGATCACTCGCGTCAGGAAAATCTTTGACGAGCTCGTCGAGTTTTGCGCGAGAAAGTCCTGCGACATTATCCATGCGCTCATCTTCAGCGAAGAAGCAACCGCTTCTACAATGCAGACTAATCGCTTGAATTTTTATAAGGTTTTCAAAATTGGCCTTATTAAATTGAAATGGAACAAGGATCTGAACATTCCAACGTTCAGGAAAATTCCTGAGCCCTTCAAATGCAGCCCTAAGGCGATAAATATCTAAATGAGTTAATTGACCTAAAAGATTAGAAGGAATTTTTCGAAAAGCTTCTTTATAGAGAACAGATGCGGGTATATCTCGATCGCTGCTATTAAAGTAGCTTAATACTTTTGCAACAAGAGCAACATCTTGCCCTACAAATTCTCCACGAGCGTGGGCTTCAACAAGAGCTCGCGCTGCTTCTCGAGTCGATGCGAATGCTGGATCCGAAATTTTCCAATAGAGATTGGGCTCTTCAGCTTGTACTCCGATCCGAAACAGAAAGACAAATCCAAGACAGACAAATATTCTTAAAAATAAATTACAGACGATTCTGTTTCTTACCATCCTGATTCTCCTATCTCATACACCTAGACTTACACCGCACTTGAGAAAGACATCGGACTTCAAAGCTGTTTAAACAGCCATACATACAAGTCTAAAAAGGCCTTCGCCACTCAAGAGAAGTGCAACTTATATGCCAGGCCTTATTCAGTTGTCACGCCTGGAAATTCAATGAAATCATTCGAGTTTTTACCAAAGTCGAGCTTCTGATGAGGACTAGATGCCCTACTTGAAGAGGTAGTAACGCCCAAGTCGTTAAAATCAACTATGTTCGGAGGCAAAAGAAATTTACCCTACTGGATGCCAGGTAGTTTTCGTCTCCTGAGTATCTAAAATGGCATAAGGCGTTTCAATCTGAGTCGAATACCAATCTTTATCATTCTGAATCGACACACGCTTTAAATTGGGTATCGAAGACTCTTGAACTTTTTTAATCTCATCGGCATCGGAGCCCGCATAAATCAACGCATTAATTTCCATATGAGAGCTAAACTGCGACAGAAGTTCTTTGCGAGTGCCGGTCAATAAATTCACCACACCACTAGGAAGATCGGACGAATGAAGAACTTCAGAAAAAGTCACAGCAGCGAGAGGCTTTGACTCGGACGTAAGCGCAACGACAGAGTTTCCTCCTACAATTGCTGGTGCAATCAGCGACACCAAGCCCAACAAACCAGTTTCTTCAGGCGCAATAATTCCCACGACTCCCATAGGCTCTAAAATCGAAAAATTAAAATACGGTACCGCGACAGGATTTACCTGGCTAAACACCTGCTGATATTTATCAGACCAGCCTGCATAATAAACCAATCGATCGATCGAAAGATTTACTTCTCTCTTTGCTTCAGAATCCGAAGAACCTTCGTGTTTAAGCTCTTCAACAAACTGAGCCTTTCGGCCCTCAAGCATCTCAGCAATGCGATAAAGAATTTGTCCTTTGTTATATGCAGTCGCACGAGCCCATGATTCTTGAGCCGCCTTTGCAATTGTAACCGCATCGCGTAAATCTTTTCTGGAAGAGAGACAGATATTAAAAACTGTCTCATCAATCTTCGATTCAACTTTGTAATATCGACCACTCTCAGTGCGTGGAAATCTTCCTCCCACAAAAAGCTTATAGGTCTTTTGAATTTTTAAACGTCCTCCAGTTTCAGCTGAATCAGTCTCCGACGCTGATGTTTTTTCGTTGGTCTCGTTTGATCTCATCAATTTTACCGGCTCTCGTGTCATGATAAATTCCTTTAAGCAACTAACTCGATATAAGGTTTAAGACCTTGAACTCCACCTTCACGGCCAACTCCACTTTCCTTGTACCCACCGAACGGAGATGTAGGATCAAACTTATTGTAGGTGTTTGCCCAAATCACTCCCGCCTTCATCTTACTTGTCACATTAAAAATCTTCGAACCCTTATCAGTCCAAACTCCGCCCGCTAAACCATAGGGCGTATTATTCGCTTTCTCGAGTCCTTCTTCAATGGTTCTAAATGTCTGAACCGTCAGCACTGGACCAAAGATTTCATCCTGTACGATTTTATGAGACTGAGCCGCTTTGGTAAAAAGTGTAGGTCGACACCAATAGCCCTTCGAAGGCAACCTACATGACGACTGAAATAGCTCGGCACCTTCATCGACACCAAATTTAAGATACTCATTAATTTTTTGAAGCTGCATCTTGGAGTTAATGGCACCAATATCGGTATTTTTATCGAGAGGGTCTCCAACAATCAATGTTTGCATTCGATCTTTTAGTTTTCGAATAACAAGATCGGCGACAGATTCTTGAACAAACAAACGAGAACCTGCGCAGCAAACATGTCCTTGATTAAAGAAAATTCCATTGATGATGCCTTCGACGGCTTGATCAATCGCTGCATCCTCAAAAATAATATTGGCACTTTTTCCCCCAAGCTCGAGGGTATATTTTTTTTCTGTGCCAGCGATGGATTTTAAAATGAGCTTTCCAATTTCAGTCGAACCAGTGAAAGCAATCTTATCGATACCTGAATGTTTTGCGAGCGCAGCACCTGTAGCACCGGCGCCGGTTACGATATTCACAACTCCAGCAGGAAGATCCGCCTCCTGAATAATCTCCGCAAGCTTGAGTGCTGTAAGTGGAGTTGTCTCTGCGGGCTTAAGAACAACAGTGTTTCCTGCAGCGAGCGCCGGAGCGATCTTCCAAGCGGCCATCAAAAGAGGAAAATTCCAGGGAATAATCTGCCCGGCGACTCCGAGCGAACGAGCCGATCGTCCCGGAAATGCATAATCAATCTTATCGGCCCAGCCAGCGTAGTAAAAAAAGTGAGCAGCCGCCAAAGGGATATCCACCGTACGTGATTCTCGGATTGGCTTTCCTCCATCAAGAGATTCAATCACAGCCAATTCTTTTGAACGTTCTTGAATGGCTCGGGCAATTCTAAATAAATACTTGCCTCGCTCACGAGCAGAAATCTTAGACCAAGTTCTTTCATAAGCACGTCGAGCTGATTTTACTGCTGAATCAATATCGGCTTCATTTGCTTCGGCTACTTCAGATAATTTGCTTTCTCGTGCGGGATTAAAGGTATCAAAATACTTTGCCGACTGAGGCTTGGTCCACTTTCCGTCGATAAAAAGATCGTAGCGAGATTCTAATTTAATATGATCAATACTTTCTGGAGATGGTGCGTAAGTCCAATCTGTTTCAAATTTAATCTGAGGTATCGTCTTAGATTTTGCCCTAGTTATATTTAATTTCGCCGAAACTTTTTTTGTTTTTTTAGCCATATGAATTAATCCTTCGTAAAATAATCGAACGACTGGTAAGCACCGGTTTTTTCTTTAACGATTTGTCTTAAGATATCATTCGCGAGCACACTCGCTCCGAATCTAAACATCTCGGCATTGAGCCAATCTTGGCCGAGTGTTTCTTTGACCATCACCAAATATTGTAAAGCGATTTTAGCCGTAGCGACTCCACCGGCAGGTTTCATTCCAATTTTTCGTCCCGTTTTGTAATAGAAATCTCTGATGGCTTCGAGCATCACTAGGGTAACTGGCAATGTAGCTGCGGGCTGAACTTTTCCGGTAGATGTTTTAATAAAATCAGCGCCAGCCTCCATAGCTATATCACTTGCCTTTCGCACATTATCGAGCGTTCCAAGCTCACCGGTTTCAAGAATCACTTTAAGATGTGCCGCCCCACAGACTTCTTTAACGGCAGCGATTTCATCTGCCACATAGTTAAAATCTCCCGACCAAAATTTACCGCGCGAAATGACCATATCAATTTCATCAGCCCCCTCACCAACGGCCCACTTTGTTTCTTCAAGTTTAAATTTTAGATTACTCATTCCACTGGGAAACGCCGTCGCTACTGCTGCAACTTTGATAGGGGTTTCTTGGAGCTCTTTTTTAGCAAGGCGAACAAAATTGGGATAAACACAGACTGCTGCAACAGGAGGAACATCTGGAAGGGCCTCATGCGGTCTCTTTGCTTTAGCGCAAAGTTGCCGAACTTTTCCTTCTGTATCTTTAGCATCGAGAGTTGTGAGATCTAAGAGGCTCATCGCAAGCTTAAGCGCTTCGACTTTCGATTCTTTTTTGATACTTCGAGCATTAAGTCTTTGAACTCGCTCTTCAACTCCGACTAAATCGATAACAGGACTAGTATTCAAAGCAGACCTCCATATTTAATTTCCCCATAAGATCTCTCAGTCTTTACACCGCTTAAGCAGAGACGCCAAGAAATGAAAGACACCCTCATATCATTGTTTTAGAGGCTTCTGGAGCTTTTGCAGACTTTAAGGCCGGGCCCCCGGTCTCTTTTAAGCACGAAAATTCAAGCCTGTTTTGGCATGGCATTTGCACCAAAATTCAGTATGCCTCTGAGCATTAATAAGGATGAAATGTGTATATAAAAACCTGGCTCCAAAAACTTAAGCTGCTGTGTTTCGCCAGTTTTTTTGGTATGAGTTTTTCATTGGTGTCAGCTGCACAACCTAAAATTATCTATGTCACCGATCTTGAAGGCCGAAAAGCAGGTCTCGAATCGATTGTTCAAAAGACTCCTGAGCTCACACTTTCTTCCGATGGAATTCTTACTTTAGCACCTGGTCCATATATTTTCGTTTATGGCGGAGACACAATGGATAGGGGCGCTGATCAGATTTTTATTCTGCGCGCGCTCTTTCGCCTCAAAATGAGTGACCATCGCAGAGTAATTTTGATTCAAGGCAATCGTGATATTAATAAATTAAGACTCAAGCAAGAGACGAGTCCCGAAGCGCTACCAATCATTCCAGAAAAAATGCTGCCGTGGCTCGAAGAAACAAAAGCAGACACAACCGCCCGCCACTCGATTTCAGGACGAATGAAGTTTATTTTTTCTAAGACAATGGCATCTCCGGGTGCTTTTGAATTCTGGAGAGAAGAACTCCAAAAACTTTCAGGAAAAAAGCTAAATGATGAAGAGGTTGCTTCGGCTGTTTTAAAGGAGCTTCGCCCAACCGGTTTAATTTACGAATACATGAATCAAAGTCAGCTCGCCACGATCGTGGGTGATACTCTGATTGTTCACGGCTCAGTAACTGACGAAAATTTTGGAATTATCCCTGGCCAGAAAAATCACACTGATGATGTTCGAGTCTGGGTAGATGAACTCAATCAGTGGGGACGACGGCAGTTTGAAGAATGGGCGCTCGATAAAAAGCGAGAAGATGGCAAACGTACAGCTGACGAGCTTATTCTCTATCAAATGCCTCTTGTCACCCACGACAGGTTTGAGCCTGGCACAGAAAAACCTAACGAAGCTAAAAACTCACAAAGTATTGTCTACGGCCGCTATACAGATCTTGAAGCTCAAGCGCGCCTTCCCAGCATAGCTCTAATAAAAAAATTAAAAGCGCAGGGAATCAGACGAATCATAGTAGGCCATAAGCCTAGTGGAGACCTTCCACTTGTGATGAGATTCGATGATTTTGAAATCATCGTTGCCGATACAAGTTATCGACCAAACTTTGATTATGCGAGTATTGGAATAAGTGCCGAAAAGACTGAAGTCATCGGATCAACTATCGCAGGCGATGAAGTAAAATATTCTCTGCCAGAAAATCAAACCGTGGGAAAACTCACCACCGACGGATATTTAATCAAAGGTCAAACGAATGATGGCCGATATATTCTTTTTCGGTTTGGTGAAAATCACAAGTACGACGAAATTATAGTCCCCGCTTCTCAAGTTGATATTGCGAAATTGCGCGCTCCCCTCAGATCTTCGGATTGTGCAGAAAGCATAGTTCAGGCGGCCCAGTGAAAAAATATTTTTTCATATTTTCTTTTATCTTTTTTTTTCCGCAGATCTCGCAAGCAAATGACTATCAGCATATCAATCGAAAACTCATGGCTGACCTTGAAGCTCGTCTTGATAAACAGTATTATAAAGACTATTACAAAAGCCTTACCGAAGGCGATCGCCTCACTGCGCTTGAGATTCTCAAAAAATATGAAGGCCGCGGAGTTCGATCATCTCATCCAAGAATCATTTTAACAGCAGGTGCGATGACCTCTGGCAAATCCACGGTTCTTGATAAACTCGTTGATTCCGGACTTATCGATCGAGAAACAGTTTTCTTTTTGGATCCCGATGAATTTAAAAAGCAAATTCCTGGCTATCTCGAGAGAGCAAAAAAAATGGATCGCGATGCAGGTACTCAGTATCACGTTCTTTCAATGTATATCGTTGATATTCTAACTGGCTGGCTACTTCTCCAGCAAAAAAGTCTCGTCTATATCACTTCACTTCGATTTATGCCGTCAGGAAGCGATATGATCGAACGCATTAAGCGAGATCATCCCTCTTATCGAACGGCAATTGCATATGTTCGCTCACCTATCACAACTCTTGAGGAGCGCAACCAGGAACGATTTGAAAGAACGGGAAGACTGGTTCCCCCTCTTCTTCTTAAAGATTCGGTTATGCAGGTTGAAAAGAGTGTTTGGCATCTAGAACCCCTTGCTGATGATTTTCTTATTTTTGCTAACGATCAAAATCGAAATCCTCGCCTTATTTATCATCGCAATGATGGAAGAGTGATGAGCGAGAGTGTTGAGATTTGTGGTAATAAGTCTTGCCTACCATCCCTTCACGAAAATCTAAGCGAAGCCATTCTCCCCATACCTCACCATCCACCGTCTACTTCATTTGATAAACCTATCGATATTCTTCTCGATATTGATTGGACTTTAACTTACCTCATCATGACCGATATTTCTCAGGACTTCATAAAGTACCGCCGCGAGAGATACCGCCCTACTGACGGAATTGCTGAGTTTATCACCGTTCTGACTTCTATTGCCGGCGTTAGACTTTCGATGGTGAGTGGAGGCTTACGAGAGCGAAACGAAGAAGTCTTAAGACAAATTAAAATGCCTGATGGATCTAATCTCTTCGAACGAGTGTATCGAATTATTTCGGGTGAAGATCTTGAAGAGGTTTCTAAAGATATGACTTTAAAATTTAGTCAGCGATATAAAAAGAATTATAAAAAGGCCGCTGCCGATATCGATCTTGCTCGTGCGCTCGCACTTGATGATCAAATTGACATTGCCTTCACTCCTGAACAAAATGAATCTATCATCTGGCTTCAGAGAACTTTTAACTTCATTGAAGACTTTAATGCGATGACTCCCGAGTCTCTCGCAGCCCTACGCCTTCCACCAGACAGTAAAGAAGCTTGGGCACTTGAGCGTTATAAACTAGCGTGGAGTCTTGGAGTCATTTTGCAATCAATCGAAAATGCTAAAGCGAGTGGAACCGAACTTCGGGCTGAAATGAAAAATCTTATTCGAAACGCTGAAGGGCATTTCTTTAATCGAGAGCATCCTTCTCAATTTAAATATTATATCAAGGGCGCAGAAGCTATGGGCAAAGTAAATCCGACGTGGGCAAAAGCTGAGCTTCCGACTTGCGCAGAGTCAATAAATAGACTTCAAAAGCTACCAGAAATAATTGCAAGACATTAGTCTGTGACGGTGGCAGCGGCGCTAGAATCAAACGGCGTTTCGCTCTTCTTGTAATACCCAACTTGCTCCGTAAAAACATTTACATTGTGTTTAACGGTACACGAGCCACGTCTTTCAATAGCTGAAAACATATAGATAGGAGTGGTCAGTAATTTCATTTGAACAATCTGATCTAAAAACTGAATTTCAAGCACATGCCCCGGAGTTCTTCTTAATTTTATTCCAAAAGGAATCTGATCAGGAACTTTCCCATCAATTGCTGTAAAAGCATATTTAGCCGAATCAAATCCAATCACTTCTAGCTTTGCATTCACGATGAAAAATTTAAAATCTGCCCCTTGAACCATTTGAATTTCTTTTTCACTACTCAAATGCGCTTTAAAAGGCTCAAGACTTTGAGTGGTAATTTTCATATCATCTGCGCACGAACCTTCAGGAGTCGTTTCTGTGAGAATTTGTAGTTGCGAGAAATACTTGGTCAGGTTTTGAGGCACACCAGGCTTGTCACTCTCCAATCCCTGCTCAACAAATTTTTGATTACTCACTACAGTCTGATTTGCAACTCTTGAAGAAGGCATTACTGTTTTTTTCTTTGAAGAACAGGCCAAGAAAAAGCTGCTTACAAACAAAATTTGAATTAAAAGAGCTCGTTTCATTTGTCTTATTTTATCACAATAAATCTGCGACCGAGTTCGCAATCTTTAACCTTTTCTTCTGCGTCGGATTTAAGTCGCGAGCTTTCGTCTCACCGCTTAACACTAAGATCGTATCAATTCCAAAATTTTTTCCCATCTCAATATCGGTCATAAGGCGATCTCCGACGAGAATCATATCTCTTTTTAAAAAAGGACCACGCTTTTGAATTTCGCGCAGCATCAAAGGATGAGGTTTTCCATAAACTGCGAGCGGTTTCTTCTTAGTCACAAGCTCAATCACCTTAGCAAAAGCCCCGCAGTCGGGTTCGGGGCCTTCCTCAGTCGGACAAAATAAGTCAGGGTGAGTCACAATATAAGAAAGACCCGCCTCTACCAATCGACAGGCTCTCTCTAATTTTGCATAAGTTAAAGTTTTATCAAAACCAACAACAACCACTTGAGGCTCGTCTGATTGAAGAATCTCATTTCGATTGAGCATTTCTTCCATCGCTGGCGTGCCGAGTAAGAATATCTTGGTAAGCTTTCGACGTTTTAATTCTGAAATGAGCAAATGAGTCGACATGGCAACTTGGTCAAGCTCACACGGAAAACCCATACCCCGCATTTTGGAGACATAGTCGTCAACAGAGCGAGATGAATTATTGGTAAAATAGAAAAAACGTTTTCCCTCCGATTTGAGCCGAGCTATCAAATCAATAGCACCGGGAATAAGCTTTTTTCCTAAATATAAAGTTCCATCGAGGTCGAAGAGAAAAACCTTTTTAGACCAAAAAAAATTACGAGTCATTTTTGTACTGAGTGCCATGAATTTGATCAGACTAAAGAACGTTGAACCAATTGTCGATAGATCTCAGTTCTGGTTTTTCTGAGAGCCGTCCAAAATAAAATTCTTAAGAGATTCAGACAGTATTAAAAAGTCTTTGATAATAGGATTCGTAAGTGGCCCGTTAAAATGCATAGATCGAACGACCTCACCCTGGGGAGCAAAAACGTTCACCTGAAAGTCAAAAGGATGATCCAATACATAAGCTAAAGGTGTAAGCGCAGAATAAAAATCAAGCTGCAATTCATTGCCGTCATCGAGCTTTATTTGCATTTGAATGCGATAACCTTGCTCCCCATAAATATACTCGAGAAAATCCTGATTGTTCGAACCAAGCTTACCTGTCGCTCGTAAGACTTTAAGACTTGGGGGCATCGATTCGAAACGCTTCTTTGCAACTTCATACTTATCCCAACTGGAATACACATCGGGGGTAGACAAATGTCGCTTCCAATTATTCACATTAGCTAAATTCAATGAGTGAAGTTTTGCTCCATCTTTAAAAATTTTAAGCGCTTTATAGAAATCAATAAGAAGGTCAACCGTTACCTCTCCATCAATGAAGACTTCATCACCTGAAGTTCCGGCCAATAAATTCGAGATTTGCAAATCAATACTTTCACTCGAAAGTCTTTCATCTAAAGGAGAGTCACTTTGAAGAGAGTAAATGATATCTTCAAAACTTAAGGGGTTAGAATCTCTGCCACTTCGAAACTCATTCTTTGAAATTCCTGAGGTTAGGCCTGAGAGTAGAGCCCCCTTTTTTTTCATTAATTCATCCAGATCTGGAACAGATGGGATATTCCATAACCATGCCATCTGATGCAAAGCTTGAACGCAATGGCTTATGCCCACCTCTCTTTGATTAGTCGCGAATACCTGAAGTGAAGAAAACAAAACCAAAATGCAACTTACCAAAAATAATCTGCCAATCCGCCTTGAATTAACGTTTGCCGAAGACAAAAACATACGAGCATAAAAATGCAATAAACATGCCAAGATTCGCTCCTACGATTTCTAAAGAAAGCTAAAGAATCCAGCAGGTTAAGTCAGACTGAGTGCAAGAAGAAAGAATCCTAATTGAAAACATTTTAGAAGCTTGGGACAAAGAAAAATAATATATTGTCAAGATGGCTCGAGCACAAAAAGAACAAGAAGTCGAAATCAGTGGCAAAAAGTTTCTTTTAAAAACGGCTCAACCAGAGCGGCTTAAAAAGGCCTCAGAATGGCTTAATAAGAGACTAAAATCACTCGCGGCTGAGCATCCATTCATGAAACCTCAAGACATTCAAGCTCTTCTTCTCCTCGAACTCGCTTATGAAAGAAGTGATATGGTTCATGATGGAAAAGCACTTCTCAACCAATCCGCTTCACTGTTAGAATCGATCAATATTGAGCTTGCTCGACTGAGGTAAAACGCAATCGAGCCAAAAAATCTGCTCCTGCGGTATGCGATAAGAGCCGGTTTTGTTGAACCTATAAATTTAGAAAGGGGCTGGTCCCTGAAGGCGGTGAGCCACTCTACGGAGTCGGCCTAATGTTCTTTAACACTGGTCCCACCTAGCAAGTGCTGGGTTCACAACAAAACTCTTTTGACGGTACAGGTGGGGGCAGTTTTTTTGTGTTGAAAGCTCAAATTCGAACTCAAATTCGTGATCAAAGAAACTCGCTTTCTCAAAAATATATCGCACAAGCCTCTCAAAAAGTTTTATTGAGTCTGATTGCATTTGAAAAAATTGAGAACTGGCTCATCTTCGCTTCTATAGAAAACGAGATTTCTACGAAGCCACTTTTTGATTGGCTTTCGAGCAAGCAAAAAAAAATATATCTTCCGGCAGTAACAAACGACCGGCTCCAGTTTCGCAAAATTCAAGATTGGACAGAACTCACTCAAGGCAAATTCTGCCCTGAGCCCCCTGAATCGAATCCTGCTATCACAATTCAAGACTTACTCACCTCCGTCACCATCGTGCCGGGGGTTGCCTTTTTAAAGAATGGGCACCGACTCGGGTACGGAAAAGGTCATTTTGATAAATTCTTCTCTGAAAACCCGAGTAATATCAGAGTGGGAATAGGCTTTGATTTTCAGCTTCTTTTCTCTGACTGGCCGACTGAAAAGCATGATCAAACAATGCATTTTATCGCAACCCCAGGCGGTCTATGGAGCTCGCTCAAAGTCGGTGCCTGAGCTTGTGCCTTCGCTTATGGCCATGTTAAGACCTTCAAATGTCTCTCATCAAAATTCTCTTTTTAGGCGATATTGTGGGCTCAAGCGGCCGAAAAGCCATAGCTGAGCATCTGCCCGCTCTTAAAGCTGTCGAAAATTTTGAACTTATTATTGCTAACGGAGAGAATGCAGCTCACGGCTATGGCCTTACTCCCCAAATCACCGGTGAAATTTTTGATATGGGAATCGACGTAATCACGGGCGGAAATCACTCATGGGATAAAAAAGATATTGTTCAATCTTTTCAAAGCTACCCTGATCGAGTTCTCAGACCTGCCAATTATCCAAAAAATAATGCCGGCAAAGGCGCAACGGTTGTAATGGGAAAAACAGGTAATCGCATTGGCGTGATCAATCTGATGGGCCGCGTTTTTATGGACCCACTCAACTGCCCATTTGAAACTCTCAGAGTTGAACTTGAATCTATCAAACGAGAAACGCGTATTATTCTCGTCGATCTACACGGCGAAACTACGAGCGAAAAAGAAGCCATGGCTTGGTATGCCGATGGAGAAATCTCAGCCTTAGTGGGTACTCATACTCACGTCCAAACAGCTGATGAAAGAATTTTTCCTAAAGGAACCGGCTTTCTTACCGATGCAGGAATGAACGGTCCCTACGAATCTGTGATTGGAATGAAGAAAGAAATTATCGTTGAGCGTTTTGTTAAAAAACTTCCGATCAGAATGGAAGTTGCAGAAGGTCCTGGAGTATTTCAGGGCGTTATATTTACAATTGATTCGGTGAGCGGCAAATGTGAATCTGTAAGACGAGTGAGAAAGACACCTCAGTGACAAAAAGTATTCCAGAGCAGATTGAATTCTTAAAAAGAGGAAGCCTCGAGATTATTTCTGAAAAAGAGCTCGCTCAGAAACTTGAGAAAGCTCAAAAAGAAAAACGACCTTTAAGAGTGAAGATGGGTTTTGATCCGACCGCTCCTGATTTGCATCTCGGCCATGTTGTCGGTCTTCGCAAACTCAAAGACTTTCAAGATCTCGGACATGAAGTCTTATTTTTGATCGGAGATTTTACCGCCCGAATTGGCGACCCAACCGGCCGCAGCAAAACACGACCGCCTTTAAGTGACGAAGCCATTCAAACGAATGCAAAAACATATTGCGATCAAGTTTTTAAGATTTTAGATCCGCAGAAAACCAAAGTTGTTTTTAATTCGGAGTGGTGTTCTAAACTTACTCCCACCGAAATCATTTCGTTAGCGGCCCAGATGAATGTAGCTCGGATGCTCGAGCGAGAAGATTTTAAAAATAGATATAAATCGGGCCAAAGTATTTCAATTCATGAATTTCTTTACCCCTTAGTTCAAGGCTATGACTCCGTTGCCCTTAAAGCTGATGTTGAACTTGGCGGGCAAGATCAGAGATTTAATTTGCTTGTCGGACGAGATTTGCAGACAACGGCCGGGCAGGAGCCTCAAGTTTTAGTTCTTCTTCCTCTCATCGAAGGTGTTGATGGTATTGAAAAGATGAGTAAGAGTTTAGGCAACTCAATCGGCATTAAAGATTCAGCAAAAGATATTTTTGGTAAAATCATGAGTATTCCTGATGCACTCATGAAAAAATATTTTGAAAATCTCACTCGGGTTCCTGCCGATGAAGTAGCAAGGCTTCTAAGTGGCCATCCACGAGAAGCTAAGCTTAAATTAGCAGAATCGATTGTAACTGATTTTCATTCAGCTGAAGCGGCTAAAGAAGAACGCGAAAGATTTATTCGAGAGATTTCTGAGGGCCAGATTCCTCAAGACCGAAAAAAGATTGAACTCAACCGCTGGGCAGAACGCCCTCCTATTGCCAAACTCGTTGCTGAACTTGATGGAATTTCTTCGGCCGAATCGAAACGACTCATTGCCTCAGGTTCGTGTTCCTTAGCGCCTAATGCGCAATCAAGTCTTGAGAAAATCGATATTGAGTTTGATTCAAAAACCCTTAAAACAGGAATGATTCTTAAAGTTGGCAAGCGACGCTTCTACGAGTTTACTTAAGCATCGCCTGCGAAGCTAAATTAAGAACAAAAGCATCTTTGATTTTAAGATTAATTTCTTCGACTTGCTTATCGAGATTGCCTTGGCTTTTAGGAAGTTTTGCCAATTCTTTACGAGCTTCAAAAGCATTAGGATCAGAAACTCGATCAAGATAAGCTGTATTATTTAAAATAACAGACCACCTCTCGGCAGCTTGAAGTTCAAGACTTTCTACTTCATGAAGAAGAAGTAGTTTATTCAAAGCAGCACCCGACGGCTGAAAACTTAAAGGAGAAGATTTAAAGTTATCAGGCAACTTTTCAACCTGACTTCTTAAAGTTCTAACCTTTTCAACCAATCGCAATTCTTCGCGGGCGGCTATGCTTAAATTAGATTGATAGGCCTGCATTTCGATATCACCGGTATCACTGGCCAACGCCATTGCTAGAACAAAAGATAGAGTCATCATACACACATCCTCCACCCTCTTATTTGCAAAAGTCTTGCCAACGACAAATCGTGTATAAACCTCATTCTCTTCAGTTTTAGCTCACTAGACTAAAGAATGTCTGAAAAAAATGCAGACTTAGTGCACATTCTGATCAAGCCACAAAATTCAGCAAAGACATATGATCGTACGTAAGTTCAAGATCTGCGTCTGATTCAATAAGGCATCGGGGATCTCTTCCACAGTAATAAACATCAATTAATCTCGAAATATCAAATTCACTCGCTTTAAGACATTTAACAGTCATCCCAGCCTTAAACTCAATTTCTTGAATTGCAGCAAAACGACACGGATCGTTAATAGCTAAAATCAACGATTTTCTTCCTCGCTCATTGCAGAGCTTAAGTGGAAATGCTCGATGCTTTTCACAAAGCTCTTTAAGAGGCAACTCTCGCGGAAATTCAATGCACTTAAGATGTTCTTTAAGATTCAGTTCGTGAATGGGCTTCCCTAGATCTTTCATAGACTTCCTCCTTCCATGAGGTCATCACATTCTTGATTCAAAGATCCCTTCGGCAGATCAGACTATTTGCTTCATGATTTTTTTTAATAATTTTTAAAAATCTAGACTTCAGGCTCACTTACGAGAAAGACGGGGTACAGAAAACTGGATGTTCAGCAAAGCTTTGGTTAATTTACTGAGGTGATGAATCTTCAATATCTTATTTTTTTAGCTCTTGCCCTTACTTCCGAAGAAAAAACAGAAATTCCATCTTATAAGCCAAAAGCTCCCTGGTATGTTCTGATTGGATTTGCAGGTGGTTATTCAAAATACACCACTAATCTTCTTCCTCAAGTTGATAAAGATGGGTTTCAAATTGATACTGATGGAGTTCTCTCTCACTATTGGGACTCAGTTGTTGGCGATATTGGATTTGGCTGGATGTATCATGAGATCTCAGGAAGCTCCTATCCCATTCTCAACGAAGAAGTAAAAACTTACTCTCCTTTTTTTGAACTTAATGCCCGCTATCGATTCACGGATGCGCTCTCTGCTGGTCTTAGCTCGCGTACTCTCTTTGGCACTGATCTAGGCTATGGGGCCGAAACAAAAAAACATAAGGCTGCTTTGTTCATGGGTCCTCAAATTGCTTACGATATAGATTTTTCACAGTGGATCTCGCGCGTTTTTGTGCAAGCTCATACTGATCTCACTCTCCCTGAACGTCAGATTTATAATATTCAAGCTGGAATTCAAATCGGCTTAGAGGTGCCTGAGCTCTCCATTGCTGCATCAGAAGATGAAACGAAAGAACCCGAAGAAGCCCCGAATGCAGGCATTATTGAAGTTGAGAACGATCAGGTTAAACTTACCTTGCTCGCTGAAAGCCCTCTCTATTTTGATTTTGCAAAGCCAAATCCTCGAGCAGAGTCTTTGGCTTTTCTTGAAAAACTTGCCAATATCATTGGTGATAATCTAAAAAATTGGAAGAGCCTTTCAATTGAAGGACATACCGACTCTCAAGGTCCAGAGAACTATAATTTAATTCTTTCGAAGGCTCGTGCTGATTCCGTTAAGAAAATTCTGATATCTCACGGAATCCCTGCCGAAAAACTTACGACACAAGGCTTTGCTGCCCGTCGTCCTCGAGTTCAGGGTGAGAGCTTAGAAGCTCATCGACAAAACAGACGTGTAGAGTTCCGATTTTTAGAGGTTAAAAATCCTACTGAATTACAAAAAATTCTTAAAAAGCTAAACGAAGATTAAAGCATGTTTTAAGTCTGTAATTTTTGCAGGCTTTGAAAACCTGAACTTCTTTGCATACCTAGAATTGTAGAAAATATTTATATTTGTGGGGCTAACGCACTGCAGCATTTTGCTGCTAGAATGGAGCTGGACTTCTACTTCTATCTGGAACGGGAGAAAGGACGGGAGGATTTAATATGCCCATTTCTTCCATAAGTGGAGCAAGTGCTCCGGTTAAAACCGAAACCAGCGAAGCTCAGCTTTCGTCGGAGGCCTCGCGCAATCAAGCACGACCTGTCGATAAGCCAGTTCGTCAGCCTGAGATTGTCGACGAAAAAGTAAATGCTCGAGTAGCGGCTAATGAAAAACAAGTAAGCCAACCCGAGCAAAACAATGCTGGAGGCGAGTCGAGCAATCAGCCCAAACGTCCAAGAGTTTCAAATGAAATTAATTATGCTGTCACTCAACAAAAATTGAGTGAGAACAGCCCATCTCAACGAACAAGTTCTAAACCAAAAGCCGAGGCCTCTTCATCAAATAGCAGCTCTTCTTCTGATAATGAGAAAAGAATCGAAGCGGCTGATGAAGCCGCGAATCGACAAACTCGAGCCGATAGCGCAAGACAAGTGGCCAACGATAGTAGACCCAGTAAAGCTGAATTTTAATATTAGCGTGTAGATCCAGCGAATGTTTCTTTTAGTAAAGCTCGTCCGAGTTTTTCGGAATCGTCGGTGGATTTTGCGAGTCGGTCGGCCTTCTTTAAATTAAATTTCTCACGAGCTACCAGTGACTGGGTCATCCGAACTGGAATTCGATCAGGTCCAGTATAAGGCATCGCCGGATGAAGGTTTTCATGATCGGCTTTAGTTTTTATAACTACGTCGGGCCGCATCGATCGAACATTCTTACCTGACGGTAAATAATACCACAGCGTCGTAAGTTTAAGCCCCCCTTGATACTTTGTTCCCAGGGCCGTTTGTGTTTCGTAAATATTTTGTACTGATCCCTTTCCGTAAGTTCTCTGGCCTACAACAATAGCCCTTCCATAATCTTGAAGCGCTCCCGCAACAATTTCTGCCGCACTTGCTGTACCTTGATTCACAAGAACAACGATTGGTTTCTTAATTTCGCCGCCTTCTTTAAGCGCCCAAACTTGATCTTCGACGCCTCTTCCTTTCAGATAAACGACAACTCCTTGAGGAACAAATAGATCAACAACGTCTCTTGCTCCTTGAAGAAGACCTCCAGGATTATTTCTTAAATCAAGAATAAATCCTCGAGCCTGCTTTCCGTAACTATTGACGACTTGCTCAACTTCTTGAGCAGTTTGTCTAAAAAATCTGTGAATCTTAATAAATAAAACCTTATCTTCTCCCCAAGAATGCGAAACAGATTTTTGATGAACTACATTTCTTACAATCTCAATTCTAAAAGGTTGGTCATTACGCTCACCTGCAAATGAAACGATGCTCCCCTTTTCACCTCGAATGCGAATTCTGAGTTCTGCATCATTGAGACCTTCGACACTATGGTTGTCGATAGTTGAAATTTTATCGCCTACAAATAATTTTCCATCTGCCGGTCCTTCAGGAACGACTTCGTTAACTCTTAAAAACTCTCCCTCAACATCAGTTCCTATTCCAACTCCGACAAATTCACCCTCTAGAGCTGAAGATTTAGATTCGAGTTCTTCGGGAAGATAAAAATCAGAGTAAGGATCTAAACTACGAGCATACGATTTAAGAAATGCAGCTCTAAAAATACTGCTTTTTAAAGCTTCGCAAACTTGAAACGAATTTTTTTTGGGGATTGCTTTTAGAGTGGCGCTCAATCCGATATTTTCAAATTGTTCTGCTAGCATAGGATATCCCAAAAGTCTTAAAGCATCGGGAGTTCCCTTGATGGCATCTTCGGCAAGTTTGTTTCTTTCACCAAATGTAATCCATTCAAAACGAAGATGCTGTTTTTCGATAAATTGAAGAACTGAAGTAAAATCAACACAGTTTAAAGATTCTTGAGCCTGAACTTGAGGAATACTTAAAAAAAGAATACCGAGTCCGAGCAAGTGAGATCCTAGATTAGACCATTTACAAATCTTCACGCACTTTGATTAAGCAAGAGTCGTGCCTACGCAAGAGTTTAATTACATTAACTATTTCAATAACTTACGCAAAGTCTGCGACATCTTAATGCGACTTTTGTGGTTTTAACTGGGACAAGCCTGCCCACTTTTAGAATTCTGTGGGTAGCAACTTTGACTAGAAATGCCTGCACACAAACATCCTCAGGACTCTGACGCTTGAATATTTTCTAAAAGATCACCTTTTGTAATGGCAAGATTCTTGCAATAAAAACAAATGAGTGAGGCTGCAATGAAAGTTAGATCTTTAGCGAACAATCTATTTTTTCTTCGGCTATTTCATCTGTTTGCGTTAGTTACGGCCTCTCCTATCTTTGCAACTGAATCCTTTTGTCCAACAAATAGATTTCAAAAAGAAATCTCTGTCATTTTTAATGCAACTCGACCCCCTCTTCTTATGAATTCTATACCTCTTATAAATGGTCAATCTGAGAAAATTAAGGCGAACTTCAGCGGGGTTCAGATTCCTATCAAAGCGATTTATTTTATGGCCATGGACGAAAATCAACGTCAGCTTTCGGAGGCCAAAATTATAGAGAACTTCAATTCACTTCCTGAATTTAAAGTAAAAGTGGTTAGGAGCGCTTCAATTCCTCCTGAACTGATTAAAATCCAGATTCAAGATGGCATTGCTGTAATGATGCCATCTGACCGCATGTTATATCTTCAAAAATTAGGCATAGCTCCATTCGAAAACTTGGCTTTTAAATCCATTTCTGAAAATTACAACAAAGAAAAAGCTAGCCAATTAGAAAAAGGCGCGCTTTCAACAGTATTTGTAAATGAGACTTCAGGAATAAAGACCCTTTATCTATCGGATTATTCTACTCGCGCGCATGTGATTGCCGGTGGAATTAAATTACTGATTCAAAAGGCAGCTCACGATCAAAGAATTCGACTTTCAGATGACTCATCCGATCGTCTAAAAAGAAAAATTCGTGAAACAATCGAAGCGTATACTATTCTTCTTCACTTCTCTAAGGCGCTCAAGCTAACTGCCATCGAGGTGTCTCAAATTCATAAAATTTTAGAGAATGAAATGGAAGAAATGAAAAAGATTACATCTTCTGAGGAGTCTCAATCCCCAAAAGCTCTAAACCAAACTGAATAACCCTGCGTGTAAGACTAACCAAAATAAGTCTTCCCGATTTTAGATTTTCTTCCCCTTTAAGAATATTCACATTCATGTAGAAACGATTAAAGGTTGCTGCCAACTCAAGTAAGCCATGTGACACCGTCGAAGGTTCAAACTCTCGAGCTGCACTTTCAACGACTGCAGGAAATGCCAAAAGCTTACGCGCAAGCTCTCTCTCTTCAGGAGTTGTTAATATTGGAATATCTTTACGAGAGAAAGTTAAGCCTTCATTTTCAGCACGATCTAAAAGAGAACTTAATCTGACTGCAGTGTATTGAAGGTAAGGACCGGAATCTCCCTCAAAACTTAAAATCTCTGACCAATCAAAAAGAACATCCTTCATTCTTTTTGCTCTTAAATCAAAAAAGATAACTGCACCCGAACCTACTATTTTGGCTGCAGCTAGTTGTTCATCTTCAGTTAACTGCTTTTCTTTCGGTTTTTCCGAATTTTTAGTCTGAACGATTTTGAGTGCCTCGGCTTCGGCTTGCTCCAAAACTTGCTCGAGCAAAATAATATTACCCTTTCGAGTCGACATTTTGCCCTCTGGAAACTTAATAAGTCCAAATCCAACGTGAACACATTCTTTGGCCCACGCGTTACCCATGAGCTCAAGAACTTTGAAAACTTGTTTGAAATGGAGTGTCTGCTCAGAGCCGACCACATAAACTAATTTTGTCGGATTGAATGTTTTATGTCGGTATTCCGCCGTCGAAAGGTCTCGGGTCGCATACAAAGTTGAGCCATCTGACTTTTTGATAAGACAAGGGGGCATTCCAAATTCTTCGAGATCAACAACATGAGCGCCTTCAGATTCTTTGAGCAGTCCCAATTTTTCAATTCGAGCCACTGTCTTCGGCATCAACTCATTGTAAAAACTTTCGCCTGTAACATAGTCAAAACTTACTCTTAACCGATCGTAGATGCGTTTAAATTCGTGATAGCTTACATCTCTAAACCACTTCCAAAGCTCCTGAGCTTCTGCATCACCATTCTCTAATTTAACAAACCACTCTCGAGCTTCATCCAAAAGAGCGGGATCATCTTTTTCTTTTTCGTGAAAAGTTACATAGAGTTTATAAAGATTATTAATTGGATCACCTTTAACAAATTCAGCCGAACCAAAGTGTTTATAGGCGGTGATCATTTTACCAAACTGAGTTCCCCAATCGCCAAGGTGATTAATCTTGGTAACTTGCCCACCTAAAGCGGTCACAATTCTACAAATCGCAGCTCCAATATTGGTAGAGCGCAAATGTCCGATACCGAAAGGTTTAGCAATATTGGGAGAAGAAAAATCAACGGCGTAACTCTCAGTCTTAAGAGCTTGGGTAGCATCACCTAAGGGTTCACGAATGCGATCAAAAAGAAATTGCCCCAGGGCTGCCCCCTGAAACCGAATATTTACATACCCTTTAAGTACAGCGATGGTTTCAATCTTAAATTCTTCTGCTTTGGCTTCGAGCTGCTTTTTAACGATCTCAGCACACTGAGCCGGCGCCATTCGCAATGTTTTAGACAGACCAAAACAAGGAATCGCTAGATCATAGGCCTCAGTTTCTTTTGTTTGGGGCGGTTCTTCGAAGACAAGCGGAGATACCCAACCAGGATTTTCTTTCAAGAGAAAACTTTCAAGAGGTTTAAGAAGTGGCAGCCTTCGATCGAGCATCTAAAGGAGTTAGCATAACGCCTATGTTTTTTGCATGCAAAAGAGGCTTTAAATCGAAGTAAAAAAAACCCTTTTCACGAAGGCCCTAAAACTTATTAAATTTTTGATTATGTCAGACCGCCTGATGGTGCAGGAAGACGCTCAATTTACTCATTGGCCTATTGGCAAGGAAGTTCATGCATAATTCTCAATCTCGACAAACCTTTGTAGCTGTAGCCGGAAATATTGGCTGCGGAAAATCTTCGCTTACGACTCTTCTTTCCCAAAAGTTTGGATGGAAGCCTTACTATGAAATTGTTGAAAGTAATCCCTACCTCTCCGATTTCTACAAGGATATGAAACGCTGGAGTTTTAACCTCCAAATGTTCTTTTTGACCAAACGCTTTCAACATCAACAAGAAATAGCCTCTTTGGGCGAAAGTATCATTCAAGATCGCACCATCTATGAAGATGCTGAAATTTTTGCCAAAAACCTCTATTTACACGGCAAAATGGAGGAGCGTGACTATAAAACCTATGCTGGCCATTTCGATTTGATGACCTCTTTCTTAAAATCCCCCGACCTCCTAGTTTACCTCAAATGCGATACACCTACACTCATTCAACGAATCGCCTTAAGGGGTCGCGATTACGAGAAAACTATTCCTGCCGAGTATCTTGACCAACTTAATACTCAATACGAGGCGTGGACCACTAACTATAATAAGGGCCGAATTCTTACGATCGATGTAAGCAGAGTAGATTTTGTGAATAATCCTAAGGAGCTAGATCGAATTGCAGCCATGATTAGCTGGGAGCTTGAATGTCTTCAAAATAGAAGCCAGACAGCACTTCCACTCTCGAAGGCTTCTCGACCTAAAAAAGCTAAATCAAAGGGATTTGAGATCCAAGGGGTCGAAGCGAGAGCCTAGCCTTTAAGTTCTCTTCGTTCTCTTGACCTCTCAGATTGAATTCGCTTTCCTTAAGGGATGAATTCAACTTCTACTGTCGAAATCAAAACCATCTCTCCAATTAAAAATATTTCGATCGCAAGCCTTCAAATTATTGGCTTTGCGGCCCTTACTGCTCTTTGCGCCCAGGTCAAAATTCCTCTGCCTTTTACTCCCGTTCCATTAACCCTTCAGACTTTAGCGGTTGTCTTATCAGGAGCAGTATTGGGCTCTCGAAAAGGCGCCCTTTCCCAAATCGCCCTTATCGCTTCAGGCACCATGGGACTTCAGGTTTTTTCACAGGCTCAACCAGGATACTCCCTTTTGATGGGCCCTACAGGTGGATACATTATTGGGTTTGTTATTGCGGCTTATATTACCGGATTGGGATTTGAAAAACTGAAGCTCGATAATTTTATGAAACGAAGTCTTTTTCTCTTCATTGCCTCGTTCGCCATTTTCTTTCCGGGCGTAATTTGGCTTAAAATTATCACCAATACGTCTTTTATCTCAGCGCTTACATTAGGGTTCGTGCCTTTTTTAATTGGAGATATTATCAAGACGATCGCGGCCTGCAGCTTCTTATCCGCATTAGATCGTTTTAAGAACTAAGCAGCGAGAAAATCGTTTTGAAAGGGCGTTGGCCCTAAGAATCGATGTCGGATGCGGCCCAAAGCTCGATTGAGAAGATTCGAGCGTTTAAGAAATGTAATCATAGGTTTTCGTCGTACACCTAACCACTCGAGCATCTCCTGAGTGGTCTCTTCAAGACTGTCCACTCGAGAGAGTTTTTTGAGCAATCTTAAACCCTCTGGTTTTTTTCCTGCCGCTAATAAAGATTTAGCCAACATCAAATTAACGTATGGTGATGAGGCATATTCACGAGCCACCTTTTGAGCGATATCAAGACCGGCTTGCTCTTGACCTTGAATTTGAGTGAGAAGCCAAGCATATCCCGAAATAAACTGTGGGTCGGTATAGTCGGCATTGGTCAGAAAAATACTTCGAACAAAAACAGAAATATCATCTGCGCCAGTACTGGGAAGCAGACATTTCTTAGCCACTTTTGTCAGCTCAACCGCGAATTCAAGGCAGTCGTTAAATCGATCTTGAGGCTCACGGGATAAAGCTTTCTTAAGCAGTTCGTCAAACTCTGGAGGAATATCGTTTCTGAATTGCGATGCAGGACGATACTCAGCACGTTGTATGGCTTCAAGAACTTCGGTATTGGAATCTCTCAAAAAGAGAGGCTGCCCCGTAATCATCTCCCACATCACAATTCCCACCGAAAAGATATCTGATCTGCGATCGAGCTCTGATTGTGAAATCTGTTCAGGAGATAGATAGCACATCTTTCCTCTCAGCTCGCCTTTGGGAGTCAGATTATGAACTTCTTTTTCGGTGGCTTTGCTGATTCCAAAATCCAAAATTTTTACTTCGCCGGCATAGGTTACAAAAATATTAGAAGGATTTAAATCGCGATGAATAATTCCTAAGCTTTTACCCTTTCGATCTCTTTTTTTGTGAGCGTGATCGAGACCTCTTAAGACGTTTCGAATAATCTCGACGGCTACAACTAGCGGAATAACCAATTTCTTCTCATAAACCTGACGTAGAACTTGCTTTAGGTTTACTCCCTCTAAGAACTCAAGAGCTAAAACCAACTGCTGACCGACCTTTTCAAAACCATAGGCACGAACAATATTAGGATGATCTAAGCAGAACGTGATTTCTGCCTCTCTCATAAAGAGATCTCTAAACTTTTCATCTTCTTGATGTTGGGGAAGAATTTTCTTGAGCGCGACGGTACGTCCAGAGTCATCAAGACACTGAAAAATCTCGCCCATTCCACCGGATGCTAGGGTTTTCTGCAGCCGGAATTTTCCAAGCTTTCTGTATTCCACCAACTTCCCCTTATGCGGGCGAAACTCGCTAATGCCCCGCGTCCTATTATTATATAGGGCGTCAAGCCTTGAGCGAGCTGGTCTAACCTATTGAAATAATTTGGGTTTAGAAGAAAAAAAAGAGGTGTAAACTAAGATTTCCGCTTTTCGCGCTTCTTAGATTTTCGCCGACGCTTGGCTTTTTCCTCTATTCCGCGCTCGGCTTCGATGCGGATATTCTCTAAATAATCGACAATTCCGTCGTGCAGATTTTCACCGCTGATAAATATCTCATCAATAAGAGTCATGGTGTCTTTAAATTTTCCGAGCGAAAGTAAAACCCCGGTAAGTTCAACTCCCGCACCAATATTGGAATGATCAAGCTTCCAGGCTTTACGAAGCAACTTCTCGCCCTCATAAAGATTTCCAGTAAAGACATAGGTGCGACCAAGTTCTTCTAGATAGATCGAGTTTTTTGGCTCTAGCTTTACTGAGCGTTCAAACTCCTCAATGGCTCGACGCCAGTTTTCTTGAGTCTGATAAACCATTCCTAAAAGATAATAGTAATGTGAAAAATCTCCGTCGAGAGCAATAGCTCGACTTAAATAGTCAATGGCCTTAGGAAAATCTTCGTTAAAAAGATAGATATCTCCAAGGTAGGCATAGCAATCAGCCTTCATAGGAGTTTCTAAAAACTTGCCATGCTGCTTAATCAGCCGCTCAAAATACTTAAGCGCTTTATCAAAATTGCCTCGCTCGTAAAAATTCTCAGCAGCCTGAAATAGCCATGTGTAATAACGACTTCGATCTACTCTCTTCACGAGGAATAAAACTCCTTTAAAAATAGCGTAAGCCCTTCAAAACCTTTTGCTTCAATCGAACCTACTGCTCGAACATGCGATTCAGCATGACTCATCACCACACCGATATCAGCATATTTTATCATTTCAATATCGTTCTCGTCATCTCCAACGGCAATGATGCGCATACTTTTAAGCTTCTGTTTGACAAATTCGACCCCGGACCACTTAGAAATATCTGTAGGAAAAATCTCTAAAGCACCCCAATCGGCAAATCCTATATTTCTAACAACAATTGAGCGATAAGAAGGTGGAAGCTTCGCAGCGATTTTCTCCCGCTGTTTAAGAAGCATACTCGATTGTCCTAAAGAAGCTACCTCAACAAAAGGCACTTCGTTAAAAGTCTCGATAGCCGATAAGTTTTTAATAATGCGGTTATGTCCTTGCGTCCGTTCTAAAACCTTTTGACAAGATTCAGACCGAGCCAAAACTTCCGATATAAAGACATAGTCAACGCCTTCATCATGCCCATCAGTCACCAAAAAATAATCAACAAGTTCGTTTTCTAAAACTTCGCAGATACTTCTGGCAGTGACGGCAGGCAGCTCTCGACGAAATACTGTTTTACCCCTCTGATCTTTAATCACCAGCCCATTATTGTGAACAGAGTAAGGCATAGTCGGAAGATTCTGAATCTCGGGCAAAGAGCTCCGATATCTTCGTCCTGTTGCAACCGCAATAGAAGCTCGTTTAGAAATTTCATGAACTATATCTTTTAATGTATGAGGAATTCCTCTTTCACCTGAACCAAGTGAATGAACCAAGGTTCCATCGAGATCAAAAACGAATAGGTCTTGATGAGCTACTGAATTCAAAGAGCCGCGACTCCTGAAATAAAGACCTGCTCCGCCTCGATATCTCCATAACGATAGTAAATCTCTTCAAAGCTGTCGTAATTCCAACAGGCCAAGTCAGCACGAAGTCCTCTTTCAAGGCGACCTCGATCACGCAGGGCTAAAGCCAAAGCTGCATGCCAGGTTTGAGCAATTAAAATTTCGTCTAAATTGAGTCCCGTAAAAATGGCAGAAAATGTTCCAACCAAAGGAAGATTCTGAGTTGGATTTGTTCCCGGATTAAAATCAGAAGCAATCGCCGGTCGCAGGCCTAAATCCCACATTCTTCTCGCCGGAGCAAATTTCTTTGCCCCCAAAAAAAGAGAAGTCCCCGGTAAAAGAACAGGAATGACTCCCGCTGTCTTTAAGCGATGCATATCACTTTCATTCACCGCCATCAAATGGTCGGCAGAAACGGCGCCAACTTTGACGGCAACATCTACTCCGCCCGTTCGACCAAATTCATGCGCATGAACCTTCGGAAGCAATCCGTATTTTTTGCCAGCGTCCAGCAACCGAATGGAATCTTTAGCTCCAAAATATCCTCGCTCAGTGAAAACGTCTTGAAAGCGAGCCAGTCCTCTGACTTTTTTTAAGACATTGAGAATAAAAAAATCGACATAGCTCTTTGCGTTCTTAAATTCTTTTGGGATGGTATGAGCACCCATAAATGTTGCTTGAATATCAGGAACAGATCTCAGCTCATCTTTAATTTCACGAATGACTTTAAGAATCTTAAGTTCGGATTCCATTGAAAGTCCGTAACCTGATTTTACTTCAAGACTGGTAATGCCGAGTTTCACGGCTCTTTTTAGACGTGCAACAGCCTCAAGTTTCAATTCTTCAAAACTTGCCGAGCGAGTACTTTCGACCGTCTTTTTAATTCCACCACCTGCTTTAGCGATCTCTTGATAGGTTGCGCCCTTAAGACGAAGGTTCCACTCATCAGCTCGACTTCCGGCGAATACAAGATGAGTGTGGGCGTCAATGAGGCCTGGAGTAATGAGTTTAGCTCGATAAGATGCTCGGCTAAGACTCGAGAGTTTAGACTTTGCTATGCGTTCAATTTGTTTAATACCCGTGCGGTCAAAACAAATACGCCCCGGTGAATACTCAGCAAGCCCACCTGCTCTCAGTGGGCTTACAATCTTATCTGCGTAAATTTCTTTAAGAGAGGACTTCACTTAAGAAGCGTAACGAAGAGCTTCTTTCCAGCTTGGTCAACACGGGTAAATTCAATTCCATACCCTGGCTTGAACATCTTCGCCTCAACTGAGGTATCTCGAGTCATTCGAGCCACACGCCCTTCAGCAGCAAATATAGTGGGAGAAGCTACGAATTTAATCTGCATATGAACGGTCGTACCAACCGCTAACGGAACTTGTTTGGGGTTTGCGACTACAAAAATGCCCCCCGTTGAAATATCCCTATTGCGACAACCATATGTTTTTCCATCATGGCTTTTGACTTTAATGAGGCAGTCAATCTTACGTCGCTGATACTTTCGTTTCCATGGGCCAAGAGCCTCACCTGTATCAGTCATTACCTAACCTCCCAAAAAAATTTAACCTTCAACGCAAAGAAACCCACACACTCTTTGCGGCACACCCATTTATTTTTAAAATAGATCTATCTAAGATCGTTTATAACCCTTGCGTGTTTAACGCTCCCTCTTGTTAGCAAAGCCCCTCAGCATCGTCAATATTTTCGCAAGTTTAACCTTAGGCCAATCAGAAATGCTTGACACATAAAATTCAAATCGAGAGAGTGCGCAATATTTTTTAGGCGTCCCAGCGAACTTTTTTTCGCACAAAAAGATCTAAACCAAAAAACAGAATTGCAAGAATAAGTATAAGCCAGGCAATATTGTGATTCGCCCGACTCCAAGGAACAATATCGGCAGAGATCATCTGACGACCACTCAGTGATTGATCAAAAATTTGCGCTCGATCTTCGTAATCGAAATATTTTCCGTGTGATAACTTACTTAACTTTTTAAGACCTTCGGCATTCGAGATGATATTCTTCCATTCGTTCTTCCAGGGCTGTTCTTCAGTAATAAATCCTTTGGATTCAAGAATGCCTTCGACCTCAACTAAATAAGCGCCGGCATGCGGAACTTCAAAATCAACACCAGAAACATTTTGAAAATGTGTCTCAAAATTCTTAAATGCCAATGATTTGATTTTCCAGTTCGCCCTCTCGCCGCTTGAAAGACTTAAATGAACCTGCTGACCCGTACTCCACAAACTACTTTGCAAAACTTTTGCATCTACTTCGGGGTCAAACGTCAGATATTGAATAATGCGCCGAGCGAGTCTTCCAAACACGGGGGTTTCACCGGTGGGTTGAGACTGAAGCTTCCAGGATTCGTCTGAATTAATAGTAACCACTCTGCCCTTACTTGCATCACGCAAAGAGATAAATGGAATGCCATTCTTAAATCTCATCAAAGTTTGCTGAGAAGACCGCTCAGAGACGCCGTGTCTTGCTGTCCAATCGACAACTTGAAATGCCGACTCAATACCTTTCAGAATCGGATGCTTTGTAACCAACTCAACATTCTGTCGATCAAACTCAAAAGCTCCACCCCGATCAAAAACAAAGGGAAGCAGTGGCTCCAGTGGCGACCGGGCATACCGATGAAAGCTTTGATCTCCTCCCATCATTAAAAGTGCGCCGCCTTTTTCTATGAACCGAGCGAGATTCGAAAGATAAAATGAAGGGAAGTACAAACTAAAATCAAAATTCTGCAGAATAACGACATCGAATTTTTCAAGTTCCGTTGAAAAAAGTTCTTCATAAGGAAACGGAATTAGACTTAGTTCGGCGTTCTTGGCTTCAGGATCATCTTCTAAAGTTCTTAAAATATAAAAGCTAACAAGATCCACGTCTGGTTGATGAGTCAAAAAGAGTCTCCAAGCTTTCAAATCCTGACTGGGTTTACCCCCGATATGCAGTAGACGAATTTTATCTCTCACCGTCCGCACTCGGAAGGGGCTCTCATTATTGATCAGACTGAGCTCACCATCCGTAGCGGTAATCTTTACTACAAAAACCTGTTCACCCATTTTCTCAGGAAAGTAACTAAATTCAGTTTCGATACGGGTTTGACTAAGAGATATCGATTTTTCTTCAATTTTCTGATCAGCAAGCCATAGAGAAATTTTGATCGATTTACCATTAAAACCACTATGACCAATGGTGACCGGAATTTTTAACCGATTCTTAAGAAATGCCGTAAAAACAGGTTGAATATTCTCAATCCAGACATCCTTCTCATTATCTTCACCTAAGTTGACCGAAAAGGTAGGAACTTTAAAATTTGCCGTATCGGACCACAAACCATCCGAAATCACTAGGGCTGAACCTTGGTGATCAATCAGTCTTTCTTCTGCAGGCTGAAGTAAAGTACGTAAGCCTCCGAGTGAAAATGAAAGACCTTCATCGATCACCTGATCTGAAAATGAGTAAACCTGAAAAGGTACTTCTCTTTTTTTCGTCCAGGATTCAATTTCTTTTAAAAATTCATGCACACGGTTTGCACGACTGGGAACCAAAGCGACAGAATCTGATCGATCGACGAAAACTTTGAGCGCTTGCGGCTGACTCCATTCAGCCTCATTTACAAACATAAGCTGAAGCGTAATAAAACCAAGTAAACCAAGCCAAATGCATCTTAGAAATATCACCGAGTGAAAGCGTCTTCGAACTATTAGCTCAAGGAGAGCCAGAATAATCGCAAGGATGAGGGCATAACTAAAATTGAGATTCTCAAAGAACCAGGAGGCGCTCATTTAACCCGCCTTTTTAAAATATGAGGCAAATGAATGGCATCATCTTTGTAATTAACGGTGACTGAATACATCAAGAAATTCAAAAATAATCGCTTTGCTAAAATGCGCTGTTGAATTCCATAAGGGCTAACCGAAAAGGCATAATCTCCACTCGCGCTTTTAAGTTGAGATCCTAATAAATCATTAAATGAAAAATAGGCCACCCATCGCGAGTCAAGATCGAGACCCTCTATTTTAGGAGAACTTAATTTTCGTCCAGAAACCTCTGAAAGCAAATAATAGGTTCTGAATGTAACGTCCTCAGTAGGAATAGACCTTAACGGGCGCCCAGGAAATATCTCACTTAGTTCCTTTTTTATACTCTGATAAAACAAAGAATCAGTCTGAGCGAGTGGATCATCAAAAACTAACAGGCCTCCTCGCTCGCAGTAGTCTCGAATTTTTTCTCTCTCTTCTTTGGTAAAGGAAGTGATAGGTCTACTGCTTGATCCGACTATAACAGAATATTGCCAAAAACTTTGCGGGCTCACCTCTTGAGGCTTAGAAAACTCTAAATTTGAAAGACGTCCGATTTCTTGGACGATCTGTTCTAGTGCTAATTTACGGTCAGGATCAATTCCCTTTAAATATCCAATCGGAATAAATCGTGTGGCACCAACAGCTCCATACAAGTCGTTCGAATTTGGCCCAAACAATGAAAATGAAATAAGAACAAATGCAATAACCCAGCGAGCACCGAGCAAACACAAAATGAGCTCAATAAATATGCTGAGAATAAGAAACTGAAGGAGTTGTGGCCTTAAAGAGATTTCTTCTTCTTTCATTTTTAAGTCTTCGGCTTTAGAAGTTAAATTCAAAAACTCTCTTGCTATCGGGGAAGGTTGAACAATTTTATATTCACCGCCGTTGCCATAGACTCCTGGCCATCGATAAGTTGAAATAATATTTTGAGTCGGTTGAATATGAGACGGCATCAACCAAATCGGATTTAACTGAATTGCCTCTGCTCCTGACTGATTCTGATTAAGCCATTTATCAATCTTGCGATAAAGATACGGAATAAAAATAGGTTCTAGTGAGAGATCAGTAGTGAGATCTTCAAGATCGAAAGGTGAAACCCAAGTTCTCTCTCGCCTTGTTCGATCAACCAAAAGCGAGGGTGCGCCATCTTGAAAACTTTCGAGGATATCAAATCGATCTAGATCAAAGAGCGTATATCTTTTTACAAAGACTTCGCCATCCTGAGTTTGAATATGAAATGAGCGGCTCACATCTGAGGAACTCACTGCTGCCGACCATTGTTTTTGATCACGAGCTTTAAAAGGATTCTGGCCCTGCGAATCAATAAAAAACCATGTCTGTCCCAAACTCTCCAGCGAAAAAGGAAAGCTTCCGTATACAATAAGAGGACTTCCGGAAGGTTCATTGCCCACCTGCCTTATCACTTTAAGATCAGGGTGATTGCGAAGCGCGGTTACCAAACTAAGATATCCAGGCGTTTCTTTTTGCGCCCAGACCATAACTTGATGAAGTTTTTGAGACTGAAGAGGCACGATTTGAGCATCAACCCACGGATCGTTCTCATGAGTTTTTTTAAACACAACCCAACTATCGTTTTGAGTGGGCAAATCTAAAAAATCTAAAACCTCTCCCAGACTTTCGATTCGACCTTCACGTATTAATTTTGCTTCACGCGTCATCATGGGCCGGATCGATAGTCTTATTCGTTCGGTTGAAACATCTTGCTGGATGTTAAATGGAACGACCTCTGGAACTTTAACTTCAGGCAGCTTCTCGATTTGAATCTTTGATCGAGTCAGTAGATTCGCCTCTAAAGTCTTAGGAAGAGGAGAGATAAAAACTGTAAGCGGTTTCTTTTTTTGAAATAAAACTTGAATCTGAGAAAGACATGCCGAAAAACCTTCTGAAGTCGTTGTTGCATTTGAGTAAGGCAAAGCTTGAGCAGATAAATACTCAATCCATTTATCGGACGTCGCTGTTACTTGCTGACCTTCAATTTTCAGAGCTTCGCATCGATCAGATACTGTAAGAACAACACCCTGAGCTGATTCAGGAAATTTTTTTAAGAAGCTGAGAGCCTTCTCTAACTGCAGATCAGAAAGATATCCTTCGCCCGACTTACCTTGCATCATACGACCGGTATCTAAAATCAGGGCAAATCCTTCACCTGCCCCTTCGTATCTCATCTCTTTCTTAAGCGGTTCAGCAAAAATTCCGACAAGTAAAGTGAGCAAGGCAATTCGGTTTAAAAGCTTAATAAGTTCTAAAAGACGAATTCTTTTTTGAGTTGCCTCAAGCATTCTTCTCAATAAAAAGAAGCCGCCAAAATCTTCTCGCTTTTGACGATTTCGATTCCAGAGAGCTATAAGAATGGGAATTGATATAGATGCTAACCCCCATAAAAAGAGAATATTTAAAAAACTCACATCGCCTCAAAAAATTTTAGTAATTGGTTTTCAATTTTATCTTTGCCTGCCAAAAAGGTCATTGCAAAACTATTTTCTGGAAGATCTTGAGATAAAAACTCTTGATGCATTTTTAATGCTTTACGGTATTTATGACTCACCGACTTGCTATCGAGAATAAGCTTATCATTTGATTCCATATCTCGAAACTCAACGACTCCCGAGAAATCAAAATGAGTCTCTTGGGGAGAGAGAATTTGCAAGAGGTAAACCCGATCGAAATGATCAATCCAATATTTTTTGAGCGACTCAAGCTCTTGATCCGCCCAAAAAAAATCTGAAAGTACTACGAGTCTCTCTCCTTTTCTCGACTCAATTTTTAAAGAACTCGGCTCAACAAGTTCTGAATTCTCTCTCGATAGATTTTCAAAAGCTTCTTCGAGCGAAAATTCGGTCTGAGGCAAAAGGCGCCACGAATCTCCCCATGACTTTGCTAAAAACAAAAGAGCCCCAGCCCAAACATGAGCCCAACGAGCCTTTGCGGCGTAATTCATACTTTTAGATGAATCGACAGCAACAGCCCAAGATGTCTTTTCATCTCTTTGAAATCGATTAATATAGTATCGATCGCTTGCCGCGAATCTCTTCCAGTCAATTCTTCGAGCATCTTCTCCATCAGAATAAGGCAGAGCAGAATGAAATTCGATTCCCTCTCCTCCACGCCTCGAATCATGGAGCCCCTCAAGGACGGTGGTCGCCGTGAGCTCAACGGTCTTTGCAAATTCTAAAAGATTAGATTCTTCAAAATCTAAAGCCATTGGTTCTATGCGCCTAGCTCAAGAAGTTGCTCCACAATTTGATAAGCCGTTCGATCTCGCAATCTTCTTAGAACCAATCGATGCTGAATAACAAACGGAGCTACCACTCGAATATCTTCTTCTCTCACAGCAAATCGTCCTGCCAGTAAAGCCCTGGCCTTCGCCCCCAACACCAAGGCTTGAGAAGCACGAGGACCTGCACCAAATCGAATCACATCAGAAAGCTCAGATGGCATTGAAGAATCTGGCCTCGATTTTCGAATTAGACGCACTGCCGTTTCGACAAGTGAATCATCAATGGGAACCCGACGAACCAATTTCTGAAACTCCAAAAGATCTTCTAATTCAAGATGAGCCTTCAATTCTTTATGTTCTTTTGAGGTTGTCAGCTTAACAATTTCACGTTCTTCAGATTCGGTTGGATACGAAACTGGAATTGAAAATAAAAATCGATCGAGCTGAGCTTCGGGAAGTGGATATGTTCCCTCCGATTCAATTGGATTCTGAGTCGCAAATACAACGAAAGGTGGCTCAAGATCGTAGGTCTTTCCTCCGTACGATACTTTTCGCTCTTGCATGGCCTGAAGGAGCGCAGATTGAGTTTTAGGGGGGGTTCGATTAATTTCGTCAGCAAGTAATAGCTGACAAAATATTGGACCTTTTCGAAATTGAAATACCCTTTTGCCAGAATGCTTATCTTCTTCAAGAATTTCAGAGCCTAAAAGATCGGCCGGCATCATATCTGGAGTAAATTGAATACGATTAAAATGAAGTCCTAAAAGTTCAGACAAAGTTTGAATAAGAAGGGTCTTTGCCAAACCTGGAACACCAATAAAAAGTCCATGCCCCTGGCAAAGCAATGTCCAAAACAGTGCGTCAATAACATTGTCCATTCCCACAATGCTTGAATGAAGAGAGACTCGGACCTCTTCAAATGATTTAACAACTTTCTCCTGAAGTACGAGATCAGATTTATGATTCATAGATCTATTCTTGAGCAGCAGACTTTAAAAAGCCATCGAAAAGCTGAGCTTTGGATTACGCTCTTGTAGGAGCTTCATTTCTTGCTCAAGTCCATCCATAAAAGGATTTAAATAAAATGCATTCAAATAAGACTTCCAAGCACGGTCTCCGCCCTCACGCTTTGTTTGACCTTGCGCCAAAAGATACCACCCTGCAGCATCCTCGGGGTAATCTTTCAGAAGATCTTCTAAAACTCTCTGTGCCTTATCAGATTGATTTGATTTCTCAAATGCCAATGCAAGTTGACGACTCCAACTTGGGGGCTTTACCGGCGTAGCCGAAAAAGCTTTTTCCATTTCAATCGTCGACGCTTTAAACCTACCTTGTTTAAAAAGCTCATTAGAAAGCTGTGCAAAGTTCTTTGAAACTTTGTCCATTTTGCGACTCTCGTAATCGAGCGAATCTGTTCCCGAAAAATCTCTGGCAAAAAACTGAACATCCGATCGCTCGGGAATTTTGATCGAACCTAAGATTTCAGTAACAAATTTTTTATCCAAATCCTTAAGACTAAGCCTTGTACATTTACTAAGCGCTGAATCAATACTTTTAAGTTCCCCCGCAAATCGAACTAAATTGACGGCACCGCACTGCTTATCGAGCCATTTTACAAAGAGAAGCGCTTGAATGTAAGCAAGCTCCGCTTCCTCAGGATCTTTTCTATAAGGAAACGGCTCTTTTAAAGTTTCGAGTGAAAGAAGTTTAGATGCTCGTTTTGCCTTTTTAAAAAGTCCCCACTGAGAAGGACTTAAATTCCAATCTTTAGTCGCAGGATAACCTTGATAAAACTGCGCCACCCCTTCATGAAGCCAAATAGGAATATGCTCGAGCGAAATTTCTCGAATTAAATAGTGAACATACTCATGAACCGCCGTCACTCCCCACGGATAACCTCCGGTTAAGTTGCGCGGAGAAAGAACCATCAAACGCTGCTCAAGGGTAAGCGCGATTGTTCCCGTCGCCTTAAAGCGAGCAAGACTTAAACCAGAAACTGCCGAAAAACTTTTCAGGTCAGGAAAAATTTCAACCGGAGTTATTTTTCGCTCCCCGCTCGTGTCTCTAAAAATAGGATCTAAATCTTTATCAGCTCTTAGAAGCTGCTCCAAAAGCCCTTCCACAATAATTCCATCCCTCGGATGAACCCAACTCACCTGAAAATGCCCGGAAGTTTTAGTTTGAACAGGTCCCAATACCGATGATTTAAAATAATCATCGAAAGCTGGAAGTTTTGCTTCTAATTCTTTTGTTCCTATAAAACAAAGAGCCAAAAACAATAAAATTAGTCGCATATATAAAGGATAACTTAAGCAATCGAACTTGCAAAGATTGATGCGTTGGTAAGCATTGCTTGTGGATTCTCGATGGACGTCACCGATACTCGGCAAAAACAAAAAGCAAACTACGATTTATCGGGGCCAACGAGCCAAACCGCTTTGACTTCTGCAACGATTTCGCCCTCTTCATTTTCAATTTGAGCTTTTACATCGTAAGATTTGCGCTCAAGACCGGTGTCCCCTGGGGGCAACTTGAAGGCGGCTTTGGCCGTGAGCGTACCTCTCGCTTTTTTTATGAAATCGATTTCAAGATGGGTGATGATTGAACGCATTCCCTTCGGAACGCCTGATAAGACTGCTAGGCCAGACGTTACCTCGCCTAAATTCATTAATGCTATGGCGTGAATAGATTTGAGATGATTCCGAACCCGCCTTTTGTCTTTCATTTGAACTCTGACACTACCTGCTTCCATCGAAAGAATATGAGGGCAAATTGTCGCTGTGTATGGCACCATTCGACCTAAGACAAAACTAAATATTCTTGAACCGAATGGTAGAGGGGAGATTTTGTTCCAGATTTCTAGAATATTCACTAAATCTCCTTAATAATTATCTTTGCAAAATTTCTTCGAAATAACCTTCGTGACTCTTCTGAAATTTCTCATCCACTTTTTGCTGTAGAGATTCCATAATTTTTTTTCGTCGCTCTTTTAAACCTTTGGCTTCTGAGCCTATAACTTCAATTTTTTCTGGTTTGGTCTTGGCTTTAGAAGCATTCGCTTGAGATTGCATTTGTTTCTGAATATCTCTTTGTTTCTGAGCAACCTTCTTTAAAATTTCAGCAGCCTCTTTTTCGCTGCTAATAGCATCAAAAGGTTTTCTCTCGCCTAAAGAGTCTCTCGCCTGACCCATTCTCTCCTGAGCATCTTGCTCCATCTGCCGACTTTCTTCAGGACGTAAAACCTGCTCCCATTCCGTACCTTCAACCATTTTATCGTAATCTTCAACCGCTCTTTTAAGCTCTTGGCCTAACTTATCCTGTTTCTCTTTGAGTTCCGAAAATTTCTTCTGAAGAGCTTCCATTTTTTCAGGAGATAAAGGCTTCCAGGTTTTGGCATTCTGCTCTTCTAGCTTTTCAGATTCGTCCTTCAGACGTTCAGTATTTTGCTGAATCGCCTCTTGTTTCTTAATGATATCCTCAAGCTGTTTTGCAAACTTCTGTGAACTTTGAACAGCTCCCTTATCGAGATTACCCTGCCACTGATCAAGCGAGCGTTGCATTTCTTTTGATAGAATCGAAAGTTGGTTGAGAAGCGATTCGAGTTCTCTCATCGCCCCTTTGCTATCTCCCGAGGCCATTTGTTTCTTGATCGCTTCTATTTTATCGGCAAGCGATTCACTTTCTTCAAGCTGGTTTTCAAGCGCCTCACGATTAATCATGTCTTCATTTGGACCATTCGGAAGTTCTTTGATTTTATTTTGCAGCTCCTCGATCTTGGAGGCTAGGCTTTTGAAAGCTTCTTCAAGCTCTTTGCTTGAAACATCCATTTCTCCTTTCTTTATTTTCTCGAGTAAATCTTGAAGATTATTCTGACTCGACTTCAGTGAATCTGCTGTTGATTCAATCTCTCCTGTTTTTTCTTGAAAGACGAGCGAAAGACCATACAAAATCTGTCTCTCGGTTCGACTTACTAAATCTTTAACCTGCGAAAAATCTGGAGAAAATTTTGCCCATCTTTGAATTCGATCTGCTAAAAGCTTGAGCTCTTTAACGAAAGCATTAATCAGAGACTCTTCTGCGACTTCAGGATAAGTCATTTCAGAAAATCGTTTAAGCAAACTCTCGTGAAGCTTTTGATCGTGCTGAGTCTCAATTAAATCTGCCAGGACATGAACCCATTCATCTAACAAAGCTCTTAGATCTTGAATCCGCTTTGCGCGCATTGTTTCTTCGTCTGCAAACAAAATAGAAACCAAACCCGACTCAGCGAATTTAAATTCATCATAGATACGAAGAAATAAATCGTGTTTTCCACCATTCCAACCTTTGAGAGGCAGGGAAAATGTTTTCTTAAAGTGCTTTTCGTTTGCAACCCAAGTATGAATAATTTCTTCATCAGAAGATTCCGGACCACGGTGAATAAATTCTACCTTTTTAACCGCTACATCATCACTGGCGTTTGCTTCGAGATCGATGCTTTCCTTATTGAGGACATCAACCAAAGTTGCGGGGGTAAACTCACCAGAAACTTTAACGAGCAAAACGCCTTTAGGGCTTTCATCAGGAACAGAAATGAGAGGAAAGAGTGAAGATCGTCCGAGCAAGGTTCCAACTGCATATTGCCCTCTTTCATTTAATTTGAGTTCACAGTATTCCGAACAAACAACGAGAGCCCAAGGTTTTTGAATTTCTTTTACATAGAGAAAGGTTTGAAGTGAATGAAAAGAAGGAGTCAGAAATCTCACACGCGAACCTTCGATGCCCGATAAAGACCCCGACTCTTTTTTCCACTCGCTTCCACCAGTAGATTGAATTTCAAATTCGCCAGGAGTCCATTCGATATTCTGCCTAGGCAGACTGTGAGATCGAAACAAATAAATTGAATAAGTTGAATGCCCTAGCACTATGGCTAAACTAGCTCCCCATAAAAGTAGTGGCGAGGGTAGCAGGGCCTTTGCGATTTTTGACGAGCGCTTATTCCAAAATTTAATATGCGCTGCTTTAAAATCTTCGGAGTTTCCGTCAACATCACCTCGATCCGATTGATCTAAAAAATATCCCGCCGATCTCAGTTCGCCTCTCGCTTTTTTATTAGATGTAAAATAAGAGTTCTGGGCTTCAAGAGTTTCAGCAAGCTGACTAAATGTAATAGGTTTAAAAGATTTAAAAATCCGAATCGCAACAATAGCTATTATTAAAACTAGACTTACAACCAAGCCCATCGAAATCGTGGATTCATGAAGACTCGTCCACTTGAACATAAGCAAATAATATGGGCTCAATAAAAGAAGCTGATACTCGATGGCCCCAAGTAAACAAAACAAAACGCTCGCCCAAAGAAAACGATAGAAAGACAGCCGTCTTTGTTCTCGCTCTAAATAAGATCGAACATCTTTCATCGCTTTTATTGTAAGGCTTTAAAACACCCCAGCCAAACTTATAGATACCCTCCGAATTGGTGGTGCAGTGCCCCAGAAATGGAGTGAGGGGTGATCCGCTCACTTAGCCGATCACCCCTCTATCACTCCCACTTATCTTTTCAGACTTCACCCTAGGCGCCGTTCAAATTGAACTAGTCACCAATACAATCGAAGAAGAGAGAGTTCAGACAATGCCACTGAAGCTCTCAACTATGAGTTTACACCTTATGATGCTCCGCGCCAGATGCCAGCTTAATTTATTGAAATTCCTATATTTTTTTAAAAAAACATAGGAACTTAAAAGTTACAGGGCAGCGGCAATCCAGTGTGAAAGAACGTAATCTCGCTCAAAAGAAAGAGCGACTTCAAAATAATCGGCAGCCTCATCTTTCTTGCCCAACTTCAAACAAACCTCTCCAAGATGAAATAAAGCACGGCCATTATCGCTCTCCAAAGCAATGGCCTTTTTTAGTGCTGAATAGGCTTGATCGAACTGTCCTTGTTTTAAAAGAATCTCTCCATAAACCATGTGAAAAACTGCCCCTTCAGGTCTTAAAGCAATACCATTTGTCGCATCTATCGCAGCTTCGTCTAATTTTTTAAGTCTGGCTCTAATATAAGCACGATGCAAAAGAGCTTCTGCATGCTTTGAGTCTTTGGCAATAATTTGGCTAAAAATTTCCTCAGCCCCCGCCAAATCGTCAGATTCCATTTTTTGCTGCGCCGCTAAAAAGATTTTTCGATTTCTCCAACCCATGCCCTATTTCACCCCCTTGCGGGCTTAAATTCAAGATAAGAACTAACGCGTCAGAGCACTATCCCTGTATAGGTTAAAATAGTATAGAGAGCTTATGGCATTACTTGAAATCATAGAATATCCCCACCCCACTTTGAAAAAGGTGGCCCGAGATGTTGACCCTGCAGAAATCACTGATGCGTTTCGAAAAACTATCGCCGATATGATTGAAACGATGAATGAAGCTCCTGGTGTAGGATTGGCGGCTCCTCAGGTGAATATCTCAAAAAGATTTTTAGTTGTGAACGTAAGCGACTATTATGCCAATCAAAAACCTTTTGCCCTTATTAATCCAAAAATTATTGAACGCTCTGGAGTAACAACTTGTGATGAAGGCTGCCTGAGCTTGCCAGACTTTCGCGAGACAGTGGAACGCTCTAAAAAAATAAAGGTTGAATACTTAGATGAATGGGGCAAAAAACAAACCCTTGAAGACGAAGATTTCTTAGCTATCGTGATTCAGCACGAGATAGATCACCTTGATGGAATTGTTGCTCTTGATCGCGTCAGTCCCATGAAGCGAATGATGTATATGAAAAAAATTAAAAAACGAGAAAAAGTTTTAGCTGAGGCATGAAGCCATCGATTATTTTTATGGGCACTCCTGAGTTTGCGGCTCCCTCGCTTGAAGGCCTTATTGCCGAGGGCTACCCCATAAAGTTGGTAGTCACGCAACCTGATCGCCCTGCGGGTCGTGGACAGAAACTTCATCCACCCGCCGTCAAAGTTGTGGCTCAAAAAAATGGCATCCCTGTTTTGCAGCCTGAATCTTTAAGAAAAGATCCGATGGCTACCGAAAGGATTTTGTCGGCGCCCACAGATTTTCTCGTGGTGGTTGCATTTGGACAAATTCTTGCCAAACCAATTTTAGAACATCCAAAAATTGCCCCCCTGAACGTGCATGCCTCTTTGCTACCTGCCTATCGAGGCGCAGCTCCCATTCAGCGTGCTGTAATTGATGGTGAAGAACAAACCGGAATTACTATTCAGTGGATGATCGAATCTCTTGATCAAGGTGATATCTTATATCAGCTTCCCTGCTCAATTACTGAAGAAGACACGTCAGCGACTCTCCATGATAAACTAAAATCATTAGGAGCTAAAGCTCTCCTGGACTGTCTCAATCTTTTTGAAACCGATAAAATTGTAAGACGATCACAAGATGCACGAGTGGGTTCGTATGCAGCCAAGCTTCAAAAAGCAGAGTCCCATATCTCATTTAACCAACCAGCCCAACTTGTTCATCGAGCCGTAATGGGCCTTAACCCCTGGCCAGTAGCACAATGCCAAATTCTCGGTAAAAATGTTAAAATTTATAAGAGTAAGTTTATGGCAAGACATACTGATGCGCCTCCAGGCACTGTTATTGATACCTCAGATGGCGAAATTACAGTGGCTTGCCTTCAAGGATGCGTGAATCTTATCGAAGTTCAGCTCGAAAACCGAAATCGCATGAGTGCGAGAGAATTCTTGAAAGGTAATCCCATTCCTGATGGTCTTATTTTAGGAGCTCCTCAATGAAAAAATTTGAAAGACTACCTAAAATTGCGCCCAGTCTTCTATCCGCAAATTTCGGAAATTTAGAAACAGAAATTGCACAGCTGGATCCAAAAATTGTTGACTACCTCCATATCGATGTAATGGACGGACATTTCGTTCCCAATATTACAATCGGTCCTGTTGTTGTTAAGGCAGTTAAAGATCTGACTAATATTCCTCTTGATGTCCATTTGATGATTGAAGATCCGGATTTTTACGCTCCCGAATTTATCAAAGCGGGAGCTCATATTGTTACTGTTCATGCTGAGGCAACTCCTCACCTTCAAAGAACGCTTTCACTTATTCGACAACTCGGAGCCAAAGCAGGTGTTTCACTGAATCCGGCCACATCACTTGATGTGCTTGATCATGTTCTTCCCGATCTTGATTTGGTTTTAATTATGACGGTTAATCCAGGATTTGGCGGACAAAAATTTATTCCACAAATGATCGAAAAAATCGAAGCCTGCCGAAAGAAAATCGACAAATATCCCATCGACTTAGAAGTCGATGGCGGAGTGAAAGTTTCAAATATTGCTGAACTAAGCAAAGCAGGCGCAAATGTTTTTGTAAGCGGCAGTGGAATTTTTGAAAGCCCTCCCTATAACAAAACGATTGAACAAATGCGAAAAGCTCTTGATGCAAACGTTATAAAATTGGTTCGTTAAAGTGCGCCATTTTATTTGTCTCACAACAGCTTTCTTTATTACGGTATCGACTGCATTCACGGCTGAAGATGAAATTCAATATGGTGAAGTCTACATTTTAGACTCGTCGGGGCTCAAACAACCAAACCTTAACTTTTCGGTAAGTTACGGAATCAATATTACAAATTCGTTTCTCGAACTCGACAGTCTCATTGGCGCAGCGCAGCTAAGAGTATGGAGGTATATAAGCACAGGAGTTTTAAGTTTTGCCAATTTTTCTGAATTGAGCTCCGCAGGAAAAGAATTGCGAAAGCTTGAAGATATCGATGTGCATATAAAAATTCCAACGCCTCGATGGGGCTTGTTTTCTTATTCTACGTTAGAGTTAATGTTAGGTAAGTGGAATGTTTTTAACTTTCTGCCACTTGAGTCCGAACTTGTCTTAGGTGGTGGTGCTGGTGTTCTCAATCGTGGAAAAGATAACAATGGCAAAACCGAACAACTATTTTCATACCTTTGGTCAGCTGAGCATCGATTCATTATTCACAAAAATTTTGGCTTATCATTTGCTCTGCTCGGTCATATTGACACTTCTTACCTTGCCGTTGGCACCCATTTTCGCTTCTAAACGCCAAATTTCGATTCAAAGAATTGAAGAACTGCAAAAAATTCCTACAGATTCGGCCGAGGGTATTTTTGCAGTCGAAGAGCTTCTAAAAGTTTTTTACTCTAATGAAAACTGGCCACAGTTTTTCGCCTATGCGCAGTACTATCGAAATAAATGGCCCGTTAAAGAAAGAAAACAAACCCAGCTCCTTGAACTTCTTGCTCTTCTACGACACTGCCAAAATGAAAATCTGCAGAAGCTCATTCATTACTATCGCACTCAAACACCCGAAAATTCTGAGACGCTTCTTCATATTGAAACTCTCGCACGAACAAAGTTTAAGAAAAAAGCCGACACTCAAAATCAAATCTCTCCACTTTCTTCTCATATAAAAGGCGAAGCTCTTTGGAGAATATCACCTGAGAATATAGAACTTAGAGATCCTCAGAAACTTAGAATAAAGGTTGAAAACAAATGTTCATCGTAGAAGCTCTCGCGTTTTTATTTATATTGTCTCAAGAGGCTAAAGAACCAGCTACACTGCTCACACAAGCTGCCGAGCTTATTCAAAAAAATGAAAAGCAAAAAGCTCTTAAGCTTCTTCAGAAAGCATTTGATAAATCTACAGATCCTGAAGAACTCAAAGATATAGCTGTGCTTCTACTTGAAGCGACCCCCGAAAAAGATGCTAAGAGAGAAAACTATCTCAAATATCTGATTAAATTTAATCCAGAGCACGAAGATTCTTATAAGTGGTACAAAGAAATGGGCGATCGCGCCTTTGAAAAGCGCCATATCGAAGAAGCAGAGGATTGGTACTTAAGAGCCGCTATAACCGCTTCTGATAAAACACTCATTCAATACAAACTGGCCTTTGTGCAGTGGAACCTAAAACGCCCCACCGAAGCGATTAAAAGCTTTGTTGAGGTTTACCACACGGCGGAGCCGGGACTTCAAAGCCAGATTCAAAAGGATCTGCCTAAAATCTGGGCCGAAGCTGGCGCTCTGCCGGCATCGATATTTGATCAACTTACAAGTTTTCCCGAAGAAGATTTAGCCGAAATATTTAAGAACCTTATCGATCAGTTAAAAAAAATGCCGAGTTTCAATTCTCAAGCCGAAGCCATTTTAAATCAGACCAAAGAAAGTTCTTCGTTGAAAAATGCAACCTTAGATTTTCTCTCAAATGACTCAAATTTTGTGCGCCAGCCCTGCCTTCCTTTTCAAAAGCTTTTAACTTTCGAAGATTCTTACTCTGAGAAACTTTTTCTTCGCTGCCTTAAAGAACATAACCGTCCTCCCGCAGATCGAATGTTAGTTTTTGCTTCTAAACTTTCAGAAGCGACAGATGAGAATATAGTCTGGGCTTACGCAGAACTCCTGTTCCAAGCAGGTAAACTTGAAGAAGCCGCACAGCATCTCTGGCGTCACAAAAACTTTCAAGGCCGTTCAAAAAGATTTCTCGAATATGTCGAGAATATCACTTTGCAGCTCAATGAAGAGCAGACAAAAGCTTTGCTTACTCATATGACTCCCGAAACCTTTGAAAAATTTCTTCTGATTCGACCATCCGAACCTCTTATCGAACGACTCCAGGAAATTGATTCTGATTATTGGATTGCTTTTGAAGAGAGGCTTCCGGGCATAAAAGACTCAAAGGCCTTCTTACTTAAAAAAGGAGCCTGGCTTGCTAGAAAGCCTGACCCATCACCCGAAGAATTCAAAATTATTTTTGAAAAACTGATTAAACCACCCACTTCTGGAAACGCAAAAATTGTGGCAGATACCTATAAATCTTTAGTTGCACGTTCAAAAACAAAACTTCCACCGACCTTCTCTCGGTTTTTCAAAGTGGAGTTTGAAAAGTGGCTCACTCATTTAGACAATACCATGCTTGATGTCGAAAACTTTACGGAACCTTGGTATGCGATTTCAAAACCTGTCTTTAAAGCTGAGGTTCAAAATAATATTCGAGAACTAATTAAGCAACTCGATGCCACCACACTCGATCCGGAGCTTTTTGAACTCGCAGAAACTTTTGAGCAAAAGAAAAGCGAAATGAAATCCGATCTTGAGAATAAATATTTATCGGAGAATAAAGAATGAGCCTCTTTGTATTAGCTCTTTGTCTTATGCAAGAACGTCCCGTCGTTCGTTTGGATGAAATCCAAATTCACGGGCAGCTTAAGACTCCCGGCCTTATCGAAATTGAATCCAGTAACTCGCAAGCCAAAACCGAAGAAATAGCCCTTAAAAGCCTTATTCGTCTCGAGAAAGAACTACTTAAACCTGCCGAATTAAAAATTAAGAAGCAGTAGCCTTCTTTTCAACCGACGAAGACTCAGCTCCCGCAACTAAAGTCGCAGCTGCTTCAATAATGGCGCTCACATCAATTTTCGCCTCTTTTTGAAGAGCAGCTTGAGTTGCTTGTTCATAAAACTGATCTGGAATTCCTAAGACGCGTATTTGAAGTTGATTGAGAAGATTTTCTTCTTCGTAGAACTCAAGCACCGCTGAACCAAACCCACCCATTTTAACGTTTTCTTCGCTGGTGACGATGCGAGGGCAGTACTGAGCTAGTTTTCTGAATAAGTCTTTATCAAGAGGCTTAACAAAACGAGCATTCACAACCATTACCTTAAGGCTACGCTTTTGAAGTTCTTCTGCAGCTTTTAATGCCCAGCTTACAGTGATTCCAAAACCAACCAAAATAACGTCGATATCTAGCTTTCGAGCCTTCGACATTCGATCGAGCCACTCAAGAGGAATCGATCGAGGGCGCTCTCCGTCTTCAGATCCATGACCGGTTAAATAAACAACTTCGCCACTTCCCCATTTGATGTCAGGAATCTGATCGACATCATCATATAGCGCAATGCCCGATCCGTTTCCTCGAGAATAACGAATAGCCGAGGGACCTTCATGTTTATTCATTGCTTTTAACAATTCTTGCAATTCTCGCTCATCGCGAGGAGCGCAGATTCCTACATTCGGAATCGCTCTCATATACGAGATATCGTAATTTCCGTGATGAGTTGCGCCATCAGCGCCAACAAAACCGGCCCGATCCATACAGAACTTCACATTCAGATTCTGGATACAAATATCATGAATGATTTGATCGTAGGCTCTTTGCATAAATGTGGAATAAATTGTGACGTAAGGTTTAAGGCCTTCAATTGCAAGTCCGCCCGCAAAGGTAGCAGCGTGCTGTTCACTAATTCCAACATCGTAAAACTGCTTTGGAACCTTTTTCTCGAATACCGAAAGACCGGTACCCGTAGGCATTGCTCCGGTGATGGCAATTACTTTCGAATCTTTTTCTGCCATCTTTGTCAGAGTCTCAGCGAAAACTTTGGTATAAGCAGGAGGAGTTCCGGCTTTTTCTTTATAAAGCTTACCGGTCTCACGATCGTACGGACCGCAGCCATGAAAAGTCACCTTATCTTCAAGTGCCGGTTTATAACCTCGACCTTTCTCAGTAATAATATGAATTAAAATCGGCTCATTTAACTTTTTTACATTATTCAAAGTCTCTTCAAGAAGAGCCGTATCGTGCCCATCGATAGGACCGATATACCTAAAACCAAAACCTTCAAAAATAACGGTGGGAATAATCAGATTCTTCATTGAGTGTTTAAGTCGATGAAGAATTTCAACGACGTCTTGTCCGACAACTGGAATCTTAGAAAGAACCGATTTCATTTCATCTTGAATTCGGCTTAAAAAGGGAGAAGACATTCTTCGGCTTAAAAGTGCATTAACAGCCCCGACATTCGGAGAAATACTCATCTCGTTATCATTTAAAATAACAATTAAATTTTTCTTATAATCAACACTTTGATGAAGAGCTTCGTAGGCCATTCCCGACGTGAGTGCCGCATCGCCAATAATCGCGATTACTTTGTGGGGGTCGCCCTTAAGACGGTACGCTTCGCCAATTCCTATGGCAGCAGAAATCGAAGTTCCGGCATGACCGGCGCCCATAATATCATGCTCACTTTCGTGACGTCGGCAAAAACCTGAGACACCATGCTCTTGTCTTAAAGTTTGCAGTCTTTCGAATCGGCCAGTAATCATTTTATGGGGATAAGCTTGATGTCCGATATCCCAGATAATTTTATCTTTGGGAGATTCAAAAACTCGGTGAAGTGCAAATGTGAGCTCCACAACGCCGAGCGATGGACCAAGATGTCCACCATTTCGTGAGCAGACTTCGATTAAATAATCGCGGTACTCATCAGCGAGAGGCTTCAATTGTTCAGGACTTAATTTTTTTAAATCGGCAGCTGAAGAAATTCCCATGCTCAAGGGGTATCTCTTCTTAAGTTCTTCAGTTGTTAAAACGTCCGCCATCGCATTCTCCCAATTATTAAAAAGTAGAAAAGACTATCGAGGTTTTATGTCTTTCGATCAATAACAAATCTAGTTAAGTCTTCGAGGCAATTTGGATGCGCAAACTCAACAGAACTCAAAGTTTGAAGTGCTCGATCCTTCCATAAGTTGGCTTCGTTCTTAGCGTTTTCTAAGCCCAGCAAAGTGACATACGTAGTCTTGTTATTTCGATCATCGCTCTTAATCGGCTTTCCAATTTCGACTCCGCCGATCACATCTAAAATATCGTCTTGAATTTGAAATGCCAGCCCCATATCGAGCGAAAAATCTCTAAGCTTTTCAATCACTTCAGGTTTTGCTCCCGCTGCCAAAGCTCCCATCACAACTGAAGCGGCCAAAAGAGCTCCGGTCTTTTTTCGATGCAAGTTTTGAAGATACTTAAGATCGACCTCACTAGGCGCACGCATATCCCAATCTTGTCCAAGCACCATTCCGTTTGCACCTGCAGCCTCAGAGAGCTCCCATACCCAAGCAACTTTAGTTTCAGCAGAAACTCTGGGGGCTTTAGCTAAGATCTCAAAAGCCGCAGTTAAAAGGGCTGAACCGGCGAGAAGTGCAGTCGCTTCACCGTAGACTCTATGATTGGTTGGCTTGCCCCTTCTTAAATCGTCATTATCCATGGCCGGCAGATCATCGTGAATTAACGAATAGGTATGCACCATTTCTAAAGCCATAGCGGCGGGAATTGCCGCTTCGTCATGACCTAAAAAAGCGCGGCAGGTCTCAAGGCAAAAGAGAGGTCTTAAACGTTTTGAGGAAAGCATCAAACTATAGGCAGCCGCCTCAACGACGCGTTCATTGGAGCTTTTGGTCCATGAACCTAAGGCCTCGTCAATGCGTTTACGTTGACCGCCAAGGTAATCTGAAAAAGACTGACTTTCATCAAGGCGGTCAGCGGGTCTCATCGTTCGCAAAATCCTTGATTTCAAAATCATCCGCAGACTCGGGATGAGGAATTTTCTTCACTAGAATTTCTACTTTTTTCTCGGCGTCTTTAAGCCGTGAATAGCAAACCTCAGAGAGTTTGGATCCCCACTCGAAAAGCTCGATTGACTCCTCAAGTGGTTGTTCCGGTTCTTCTAGCTTCTCAACCGTCTCCTCAAGAGCCTTAAGCGCAGCTTCAAGGGTATCGGGTAGCTCCTTCACTTTTTTAGCCATGATCGCGTTCTAAGCCAAAATGCTTTCAAAGTCTATGCGACACTTTAGTGGCTAAGTACCTGTATTCGATAACTGAATTCTTTTAGTACACCGCCTTAAAAGCCTGGCGTATAACGATTATTATGAAGGCTTTTAAAGAAAGCTTCTTAAAGCATCTTGAAGAAATTTCGTTCTTTTTTGAGCTAAGGGGCGCCAATCCTTTCAAAATTAGAGCTTATAAAAATGCCTACGAAATCATTGAGGGCTTGGATGAAGCAGAACTTAAGTCAAAGATTTGCGACGAAAGTCTGCTCGAAATTAAAGGCATCGGTAAGGGCATTCTCTCGGTCGCCAAAGAGTTTCTCAAGAATCAGTCCAGCGCAGAATGGAAAGAAGCGACGGCTGATCTTCCACTAAGCCTCTGGGAACTTAAAGCAGTCAAAGGTTTAGGCCCCAAAAAAATTCAGCAGCTGTATGAGGAGCTTCAAATCAAAACTTTGGGTGAACTTGAATATGCTCTCAAAGAAAATCGCCTTGTCGATCTGAAATCATTTGGCGAAAAAACTCAAAAGAAACTACTCGAAGAAATTCAGAAACTCAAAGGACATCAAGGAAAACTAATTTTACCGGATGCACTTGCAGCGGCCGAAAACATTGAAACTCTCCTGAATGAAAAATTTGCTTTTCTTCGAGTTGGGCACTTAGGCAGAAAACTAGAAATCATTGAATCACTTGATTATCTCGTGCCCTCTGACGAAAGCAAAAAAATAATTCCGTTAATTAAAAAACTTTCATTTATTGGTAGTGTGATCGACGAAAACAATACTGAACTCAAAGTTCTCACAAAACTTGGTCATCACATAAAATTCATCTTTTGCTTACCCACCGAAGCTATTACGCAGAGAATTTATCTCACCTCAAGTTCTGAACATTGGAATTCACTGAAGGCGGCGGCTTTAAAAAACAATTTAAACCTGGATCAAAACGCTCTCAAAAAATCAGGCAAGCCCGTCAGGCTTTCAAGTGAAGAACAGGTTTATTCAGAAATCGGCCTAGAGTATTTTTCTGAATTCGAACGCGAATATGCTATCTCAAAAAAATCAAAGCCGACTCCTCTTACCGAAAAGGATCTTACAGGAGTTTTTCATTTGCATACGACTTACTCCGATGGAACACACTCTCTCAGTGAAATGGCAGAGGCCGCAAAACAAAGAGGTTGGAAGTTTATGGGGCTTTCCGATCATTCAAAGACAGCTTTTTATGCTCATGGTTTGGATGAAAATGCCCTCGATGAGCAGAAAGAAGAAATTAAACGGATCAGCAAAAAACTCTCTCCCTTTCGAATTTTGCACGGCATTGAGAGCGATATTCTTAAAGATGGAAGTCTCGATTACGACGAGAAGACTTTGAAAGCTTTTGATTTTGTTATCGCTTCAATTCATTCGAGATATGGCATGATCGAAATGACAGATCGCATTTTAAAAGCTATCGAAAATCCTTATACAACTATGATTGGACATCTCACCGGACGGCTTTTGCTCGCTCGAGAGCCTTATGCTGTCGACTATGAAAAAATCATCTCTTCAGCAATTAAAAATGAAACTATTATTGAATTTAATGCTAATCCTCAGCGACTCGATATGGATTGGAGATTTCTTCATGATGCCTGCGCTAAGGGGCTACTCATTTCGATTAACCCCGATGCCCACTCTGTAGAAGGTTTTGAAGATATTAAATATGGAATTTGGATGGCACGTAAAGCCGGTATCGATAAGGATCAGATTTTCAATACCTGGCCCTACGAAAAAATTCTCAAGCATCTTGAAATCACCGCATGAAAAAATCTGAGGCATCAATTTTACAAATTATTTCAGAGCTCCAAAAACTTTATCCCGATGCCGAATGTTCGCTCGACTACAAAGATCCATTTCAACTTTTAATTGCCACCATTTTGTCAGCCCAGTGTACAGACGCCCGTGTGAATATGGTTACACCTGCGCTTTTCAAGAAGTTTCCCACCCCTGAGAAAATGTCGAAAGCTTCGCTTGCTGAATTAGAAGGCCTCATTCGCACAACTGGCTTTTATAAAAATAAAGCGAAGAGTTTAAAAGGTGCGGCCTTGGTGATTGCCAGTGAACATCACGGAAAACTTCCGCGTACGATGCAAGAATTACTGCATCTTCCGGGGGTAGGTAGAAAAACAGCAAATGTAGTCTTAGGAAATGCCTTTGGTAAGCCTGATGGCATTGTTGTTGACACTCACGTAACCAGATTATCTTTTAGACTCGGGCTAACACGGCAAAAGAATGCAGAAAAAATTGAACAGGACCTCAACAAGATTGTGCCACGCAAAAATTGGGTAGAATTTCCTCATTGGCTCATTTTGCATGGCCGACAAATTTGTAATGCAAGAAAACCGAATTGCTCTCAGTGCACACTAAATTCTCTCTGCCCCAAAAATGGCGTTGAATAAATACTCCCCATCGACGACGCAATAAACTACTTCTTAAATCTATAAGACTTTATTTGTGTTAAAAGCTTTTGAGTTCTGCCGTTAAGACTGATCAAAGAATCTTTACAACGACTGACCCAAGGAAAGCCTAGCCGCTCACTGAGAGGCAAAGTCCAAGATCTTGAAATCTGGTTTAGGAAGTGTGTGGATTTTGAAAACAAATCTCCAAACTTTAAAGTTTTATCTGAAACATAAGTGATTTTTCGCATTACTCCGACCTCCGGAATAAAGTGAGTCCACATTTCAAAAGGAGTCTTGCGTAATCCTGCTGGAATAGCTGCAGTTAGGGGGTAAAAATGAAAAATATCTTGAGAAACATCTGGTAGTCGAATCCATAAACCTAGAGGTAATTGATTTTGCTTTCTTGAAAAGTATTCAGCAGGATTTCTGACTTCTGCTCCAGTTAAGCTTTCTGATGTCGAAACTTTAATCTTACGAGATGCATCTTTGAGGTACTGAACCGTCATCTGATCGCCTGGAATATTCGAATATTCAAAAACAACATCATATTGGCGAATGTCTTGTTTTAAAATTTCTAAGTATTGATCAGCGCATTTCTCAAGATCGCTCATTGTCATCTGAAATCGTTCAGCCAATTGCTTCGATGGCGCAAATCTGTGCTCAGATGAATGAACGAGATATCCTAAAATTTCGCGTTTAATTTTTCGCGCACGTCTCGAAACAAAAAAATCGTTTTGCAGTAAAGCTTCTCTTTCAATTTGATCGACTGAAAAAGCAAACTCCGTGAGAGCTGATCGAAAATGCTCTTTATCGCTGGGAGAAAATTTAAAAACGCCCCCACTAATCATAAAGAGAGTTCGTCTTGCGAGACTCAAAAACCCCCATCTCTCGTAACTAGTCGGAAGCTTACCCTCCACGGGCATCTGACCAATCACCTCAAGCGAGGAAGCAAGCCAATCCATATAGTTATCGGTCGGGCGTGAGACACGTCGCTGTTCATCTTCAAGCTCTTGAGCAAATGCATTGATGAGGCGCACTCGTCGAACAAAATCTCCAGGCCCACCATTCATCACCGCCGTTACTGCAAGCCCACCGACACCTCCCATAATTAGAGCAGGAATCATCCAGTTTTCATGAACTTTTCCACTTTCGTTGAGAATTCCTCCAATAATGAGTCCAGTCGTAATCCCTCCATGAAAAAAAGACCCAGGTCTTAATGAGGCTCCTTCACCCTGGCAGATTGAAAGAATATTTTTGTTCACTCTTTTTGAAAAATCTTCACGAGCCATCTGCTCGAACTTCTCTATTCGCTCAAAATCAACTGCATAAGCAGACGAGAAGGTAAAAAAATTTGGCCGAATGGCACTTAAGAAAAGTAAAATAAGTATACGAAACATCACGTAAAATACCCTTAATACAACCCTTGCAGCCCAAATGCTGGCTGCAGACACCAGTTAGGCTAGAGTCAGCGGTGAAATCAAACAGATTCTCGAGTTGGTTAGTTTAAAAGCTTGAAACATGGGCTTTAGCCGCCTAGAAAGTTGGTATGAAAGTCACTCTTGCAGACGCATTAGGAACTTGTTTCGGGGTGGATGACGCCATCGAAGAAGCGATGGATCCCAAATTTAGAGGAAACCTCACTATCATCGGGCAACTTGTCCATAATCCTCAGACTGTTCAGCGACTTCGCGATAACGGAGTCGAAATTGTAAATTCTCTCGACGACTCTATTAAAACTCCAAATGTCATGATCACCGCTCACGGAGCGGCCAAAAGCGTCCACGACAGCGCTCGCGGAAAAGGCTTTCAAGTTTTTGATGCTACCTGCCCCTTGGTGATGAAAGTTCATCGCGCCCGAGATCGCCTAGTCGAAGAAGGATATTTTCCTGTCGTCATTGGCCAAGAAAGTCATGTCGAGGTGAAAGGCATTGTCAGTGATCTTAAAGAATACGCTGTTGTTTATGACGAAAATGATTTTCATAAATTAGCAGACAAGCCGAGACTTGGAATTATTTCTCAAACTACGAATCAGATCAAAACTGTTCAAGCGCTAGCTGAAAAAATCATGCAGTTAAAAAATGCTGATGGATCAATTAAAGACGTAAAATTTGTCGATACTATCTGCAAACCCACCAAAGAGAGACAAATCGCCGTTGAAAAACTATCTGACGAAGTTGATTTGATGATTGTGATCGGTGGATACAATTCAAGTAACACAAAAAAATTAAAAAAAGTCTGCGATGACAAAGGTCTTAAAGCCCACCATATCGAACGCGCTAATGAACTTAAAGCTGAATGGTTTAAAGGCGTAAAGCACGTTGGTATTACTGCTGGAACCTCAACCCCCTCCTATGTAATCGATGAAGTTTATTCAGAAGTTGTGAAGATGGGAAAACAGTTTGAAACAGCGGCCCCTGAGACACCATCGCGGGTGAGCGCGTAAGCCAATATTTAGCTTGCCTCGATGAATTGAAATGAACTCATCCATTCAATTTATTAATTTTATTGATTAATTTCGTAAACTTATCTGCTTCTGAATTCGCATGTTTTGGCATAAGGATGACGCGTCTCGCCGGGGCAATCAAAATAATGATGAGTTTACGACTTGTTCAAATTTCTTTTATCTCTTTCATTTTTTCACTCACTATCGTGTCGGGTAATGAAATTACTAACCCCCCTTCGACTGAAGCTTGCCAGGACTTACTTAGAAAAGTCCGCAGAGTTTCGTTTTCAAGCTTTATTTTTCATGCCGGAATGGCAGGCGCCAATATTCACAAATTAGTCGGACGTCTTGAAACGAAATACAAGGCGGTCAATTTTCAAGTATTGATTCCACTTTCAAAGCGAAAACTTTGGATTCTACAAGAGAAAGAACCCATCGCAGCTGTAATGCGAAAAGATGCCAAGCTTCCGTTTGTGAATAAAAACTTTGATCTCTCGCATGGGCATTTCAGTTCGATTAACTCTGTCGATACCACCGACGAACTTTGGAAAGATTTGCACGATGAAATGTTTGAGATTTTTAAGAATAAAAAAATATCGCCTATCATGGAGAAATATAAGTTCGTTCTTACACAGAGTGAACCCTATAATCTCAATGAAGCCCTCGAAGAATTTTTTCTCAAAGTTTGGGGAGAATATAGTTTTGGCTCAGTTGAGCATTCAAAATTTATTGCAATGAGAAACCGACTCGTTGAGGTTCTAGGGAATGTGTTTCATAAAAATAAATTCAACCGAATTCCTTTTTTGGGACGCATCACTTCTAAGCGAAACTATCGCATTTATTCTGAGGAACTTAAAACTGTTGATGCCGAGCTCGGCAAGATTTTAAAAGAATCGATCGAGAAAAAAGAAGGAGTCTTTTACGAACTCTACTCAAAGCTTTCACCAAAATACAATAATGCGTTTCAGATTGCGCTCGATAATTCATTCTTGGGAGTTTTAGTATACGACTTTATTTATATTGTGGTTTTAGATGCCCTCACCCATATCGCAAAGAATCCTGAAGTGGATCGAATGCAACAGTTTCGGGCCAGTCGACACAGTGGATTTCTGTATCCGTTTCGTTTTCGCGAAGTAATGGATGACTTTGATGACTACAGAAAAGGCGATTTCTGCATTCTTAATCTACAAAAGTCTGGCCTGTATTTTTCAAGCGGACCTCGATCGTGTCCTGGCGCTGGGCTCTTTCATGAAATTACTTTAAAGACTCTCGAGATCTATCAGGGATTAAATATTACACTCTTAAATCCCGACGAGCCGATCATTAAATCCCCGAACAAAGATCTCCCTTTTATGACAAGCACACATCAAGTAAGGGTGAGCCAATGTCCGTTTTCGAGATTATTTGGTGTAAGCAATAAAGGGGCAAAAGAGTAGTGGGTAAGAGGGCGAAATATAATTTATTTGTAATTATTATTTTTGGGTTTGCAATTATCTCGATTCAATCTTTGCAGGCTCTTCCAAATATTATTTTATTTGGACCGCCCGGCTCAGGAAAAAACACTATCGCTACTCTTCTGGCTGCCAAATATCAAACCTGTCATATCTCTAGTGGAGATTTGGTAAGAAAAGAGGTTGCGGCCGGCACTGATTTTGGCAAGCGCGTCGCTGAGTTTACCGATAAACACAAAGGCTCTCTGCTTCCTGACGCACCAGAATTTATGGGAGAAGTTTTTAGATTGGTGAAAGAACGTCTGCTTAGTCCCCTTTGCAAGAGCGGATATATTCTCGACGGAATTCCTCGAAATATAAGCCAGGCTCATATACTTCACCAAATGCTTGAAGAAATTGGACTCCCCGCGGATTTAGCAGCTGAACTCAGCGCTAAAGATGAAACCTTGATTGAGAGAATCAAAGGCCGACTTAATTGCGCTAGTTGTGGATATACATTCCATAGAAAGACGATGCCACCCAAAGTGGCCGGCAAATGTGATCAATGCAGTGAAGTTTTAGTCGAACGAGATGATGATCTAGAAGTGGAAGTCATTAAAGATCGAATTAAAATTTATAATAAAGAGTTTTCTCCGATCGTTGAGTTCTACCGAAGTAAAGGAATTCTCTCGAGTTTTGAAAGCGAATCCGGTTCAGATATTATTTTCAAATCTCTCACTTCAAAATTAGATGAGGTTTACAATTCATATCAGGTGACCTCAAGGCATTATTTAAAACGAAAGATTTCCACTTACGCTCATCCAAAAATTCCAGAGCTTCGAATGTATAATTTGGTCGAAATGTACAAAGACCCCGAATTGATTCAGTATGTGGTTGAGAAATTTGCCGAACGAATTAGAAAACTAAATCCCGATTATATTGCTGCTCCTGAAGCAAGAGCTCTTCCAATTTTTGGCGCTTTGATTGCCGCGACTGGCAAGCCCGGAATTTTTATCCGTAAAGCGGGAAAACTGCCAGCGGCAGCTCCTAAATATTCTGTTGAATACAAAACTGCCTACTCTGACGATTCAATTGAAATGACGGCCGACTCTAAGCTTAAGGGTAAAACCGTTTTATTTATTGATGACGGAATTTCTTCGGGTGGAACAACAACAGCAGGGATTCAATTACTTGAGAAAGCAGGAATGAAGCCCGTGCATGTTTTAGCAGTGATTCGATATCACTATCGTGATTTGTGTTCAGAATTTTTGGCCAAAGGCTTGCTCCCCATGACCACGACACTTTTCGATTTATGAAGAGAAATTGGACATTAAAAATCTCTATCGCTTTCATGGTGATCTCTTTTATGGGTTTCTTTGTAAGAGCCAATGAAAATTGTAAAAGTGAAGTAGCGAGCATTTCAGAAGAAACTGAAATTGAACTTAAATTTCTAGTGCCTAGATTAGCTCTTCTTCCGAATGATATTCTGAATTCACTTAAAAGCGGGTCTGATAGTGAGAAGGTTTTAAGACGCGGAATAGTGGTTCAGGAATATCTCGATCTAAATTCTGAAAATATTTTAAATTTTATTCGTTCTTTGAATGAAGCTAATATTCATTTCGGAAGACCAGAAAAACAAAACGAATTTCTGCATGCTGGCAAAGCAAAGGAAATTCGAATGATGTCAAAGTCGCTCAAGATTCAAGAGAAAAAAATCAACTTCTACCAAGCAACAATCAAAGGAGCAGGTGGACTTTCAGCTGAGCAGCTTGAATCGCCTGAAAATATCTCAGAAGAACAAACTAGAAACATAAAGAAAATCTTTTCTTCGTTTCGTTCTCAGGTGAAGCATCGAATTATCAAGATTTACTTTGAGCCGCTTGTAACTGACTCCACTGGCAGAACTCTGCTTCGAAAAGATGGAAGCCCCTACACCGCAGAAGTAGATCTTATCTTAGGAAAGTCTGGCATCGAGGAGCCTCTACTCCTCATTAATGCCGAAATTGAATTTCATGGGTCAGAAGGTCTTCATGAAGCAGAAAAATGGCGAAAGAATTTAATGAATCGCCCGCCTTATTTTGGTTTAGATCTCACAGATGCAACAGACGTTAAATCGCGCGATATTTCAGCAAACGGATTCGCACCCGAATCCCTCCGCCATATCCTTTCGCAATATTCGAATGAAAACCATGAAATCGCCCGAGCGATCTGGGGTGATTTCGCAAAGTGGGTTGAGCTTGATGAGACTTTACTTCCTCTATGGAATTAAAACTCAGCTACCTGAAAGAATCTTAGTTACCTCGACATCTGAAGTCTGATGAAAATCACGATAGTACTGCCCCACCGCTTTGAAATCCGCGGGCGATGTTAAGCAGACGATATCATCCACCTCCGACCTAAGCTCCTCGACAACTTCAGGCGGAGCGACCGGAACAGCCAGAATTAATCGCGAAGGTTTTTCATTTCGAAGAGCATTGAGCGCAGCCTTGATAGTTGCACCCGTGGCAATGCCGTCATCTACAACCACAACAACCTTACCGGTTACGGGAATTCGACTTCGCCCCCCTCGAAAAACCATATCCTGGCGCTGAATCTCTTTAAGCTGTTTGTCTTTCTCTTTATCTATAAAAGCGGTGTCTAGCTTAAGAACTCTGACCATTTCTTCATTCACGAAAGCCTGAAATGGCTGCCCCTCAACAATGGCTCCAATAGCCACTTCTGGGTCAAAAGGAGCAGCGAGTTTACGGGCTAAGAGAATATCAGGAGGGCTTTTAAAGCGTTTCGCAATTTCGGCGGCAACAACGACTCCCCCTCGAGGAAGACCTATAATAAGAGGGTCTTTAAGCCCCAATTTTTCAAGCTCGGTGGCCAGTTCGGCACCCGCATCTCTCCTATTTTCGAAGAAGGTCTTCATTCAGCTTCGACTATTAGACCCTAAAACCAGTCAAAACACGAGAAAAACCCAGATTTGTTGATTGTGTTTTTTAGCCTGCTAGGCGAATTTTGATCCAAAATTTGTGCAAACACAAAGAATCAAAAATCATAAATGAGGTAATAGAATGCAACGAATGATCGAAAACTTAATCAAGGTGACAAAGGCATACGCCTTTTTAGCCGTGGGCGTCTTATTTGCTCCATCTGTATTTGCTTCCGAAACCGATTTGGTTTTACCGGAATTAAATACTCCTTTCAGCCTTTTTGGCGGAACGTTTACCGGCCGTGAACTTCTCCTTTGGGGAATTATCGTTGTCGCGTTAGGCGTCGTCTTTGGAATACGAGAATACTTTGCAATTAAAAAATTGCCGGCACATAAAAGTATGCTCGATGTCGCCGAACTTATTTATCAAACTTGTAAGACCTACTTGCTCCAACAAGGAAAACTCCTTATTGCTCTCGAAATTTTTATTGGTGCATGCATCGTCTATTACTTCGCAAGCTTAAGAGATATGGAAGCTTCCAAGGTGACCCTGATTCTTCTTTGGTCTGTCTTAGGAATTCTCGGTTCATTCGGAGTGGCTTGGTTTGGAATTCGAATTAATACCTTCGCTAACAGCCGAACAGCCTTCTCTTCACTCAAAGGTAATCCTTACTCGGTTATGGATATTCCTCTTAGAGCCGGAATGTCGATTGGTGTTGTACTCATTTGTGTTGAGCTTCTTCTTATGCTCTTCATTCTTCTTTTTGTTCCTCGCGAAAGTGCTGGGGCCTGCTTTATCGGATTTGCAATCGGCGAATCTTTAGGTGCATCAGCCCTTCGTATCTGCGGCGGTATTTTTACCAAGATTGCAGATATTGGATCTGACCTTATGAAGATCGTCTTTAAAATTAAGGAAGATGATCCTCGAAATCCTGGCGTTATTGCAGATTGTACTGGTGATAATGCTGGTGACTCTGTTGGACCAACTGCCGATGGTTTTGAAACCTACGGCGTAACCGGCGTGGCCTTGATCAGCTTCATTTTACTTGCAGTTGGAATGACCGCTGGAACCAAAACTCTTCAAACCGGTGGAGAAGTTCTTCAAGCCGGTCTTATCGTTTGGATCTTCGTAATGAGAGTTTTGATGGTTGCCACCTCTATCTTCTCATACTGGATCAACGGCGCAATTTCGAAATCAATTTTCGGAAACAAAGCCGAATTCGATTTTGAAATTCCTCTCACTAGCTTGGTCTGGATTACCTCGATTGTTTCAATCGTTGTAACCTTTGGCGTAAGCTACCTTCTCATTTCTCATCTCGAAGCAGGCCTCTGGTGGAAACTATCAACCATCATTAGCTGCGGAACTATTGCTGCTGCAGTAATTCCTGAGTTGATTAAGGTCTTCACTTCATCCAAATCACGCCACGTTCAAGAAGTTGTTTCAGCTTCTCGAGAAGGCGGAGCTTCACTGAACGTCCTCTCTGGATTTGTTGCCGGAAACTTCAGCGCATTTTGGGCAGGAATGGTGATCATTGGACTTATGTTCATTGCCTATATCACAGCACAATCTGGCTTAGATCAGTTTATGATCTATCCCACCGTATTCGCATTCGGACTTGTTGCCTTTGGTATGCTTGGAATGGGTCCTGTGACTATTGCCGTCGACTCTTACGGTCCTGTAACAGATAACGCTCAATCCATCTTTGAACTTTCACAAATTGAAACTTTGCCCAATATCAGTAGCGAAATTCAAAAAGACTTTCAGTTCAAACCCGATTTTGAGCATGGAAAACATTTGCTTGAAGCCAATGACTCAGCCGGAAACACATTCAAAGCTACTGCTAAGCCTGTGTTAATCGGTACTGCAGTTATCGGTGCTACGACGATGATTTTCTCGATCATCTTGCTGCTTAGTCTTCAACTCGACCTTTTGGATCCAAAAGTTTTGCTAGGATTAATCGCTGGTGGAACTGTTATCTATTGGTTTACCGGAGCTTCAACTCAAGCAGTTGTGACCGGTGCTTACCGAGCTGTCGAGTACATCAAACAGAACATTCGTTTGAACTCAACGAGCAAAGCCTCTGTTGAAACCTCAAAAGAAGTTGTTCGTATTTGTACAAAGTATGCTCAAGCGGGAATGATCAATATTTTTGCAGTGATCTTTGCAGGAACTTTGGCTTTCGCTTTCTTTGATGCAACATTCTTCGCTAGCTACCTCATCTCAATTGCAGTTTTCGGATTGTTTCAAGCCATGTTTATGGCCAATGCCGGTGGTGCATGGGATAACGCTAAGAAAGTTATCGAAGTAGACTTGAAAGAAAAGGGAACTCCTCTTCATGCTGCGGCAGTTGTTGGAGATACAGTTGGAGATCCGTTTAAAGATACTTCTTCTGTTGCTCTTAACCCTATCATCAAATTTACGACTCTCTTTGGTCTCTTGGCTGTTGAAATTGCAGTTGAAACGGCTCCTTCGACTCGCCTTTTGATCGGAAGCGTACTTTTTGCAGTTATGCTTTTCTTCGTAGCTCGTTCATTCTACGGAATGCGCATCAGCTCGATGGGTGGTGCAACTTCTGCAACCACTGATAGCGGAACTGAAAAAGCCCGCGCTCAAGGTTAAAGCTCTCCTTCTGAAAAGAAGGACAGACTTATAAAAGAAAAGCCCAGCTTCTTTAAGCTGGGCTTTCTTATTTTAAGGGTGAACTTAATTCAATCTTTGAACATAGGTCTGAATACCAACAACTCCACTGATAAAATCACTGCGATTGCCTGAAAAAATAATCGTGCTGCCGTCAGAAGAAATATCCGCGCTCAAAATCAACGCCTCTAAAAGATTTGAACTTGAAGGTATACTTGCGGAGTAAACGACCTCAGCATTGAGACTTGCTAACTTGTACCGAAATAATCGGTAGGTATCGAATCCACTGACTATAGATAAGTCTGTCTCTACAACTGTATTTCCGTCAGCTGAAATCGATGCGGATTCTTGTCGTGAACTACAAACAGCTCCTGAAGGTTCATTGGTTCGAAGAGATTTGAGTGATCGAGTTTCACCAGTTGAAACATTCTTCCAGTAATTCTCTTTGCAGCCCCCGGCTTTATTCACAGTATAAACAATAAATTGTCCATCTTGAGAAATTTCAAAATCACCAGTTAGGCCCAAATTTTCAGTCGTATTTGTCATGACTTGAGAAGTCGCCGCAATCACTTCTTTGGTCACCATATCTTTTCGATAAATTTGAACAGTATTAATCGTGGCATCCGTAACATACGAGTGCGGAGTCGCTTTAAAGAAAACATATCTGCCAAATCGAGATACACGAATCGAATCGATTACACTTCCTCCAGCAACTTTTTCTATAGTATTTGTCTGCATATCTTTAATATAAACTTCAGCATTGGTTCGATTGATATCGTTTCGCGACGACCAAGCACAGGCAACGAATTGCCCATCTGCTGAAATACTGGGTTCAACACAGTTTCCGACCCCTAGGCTTACTGAAACGTTTTCAAAAGAATGGGTTGTCATATCCACTCTAACGGTCTGAGTCATGGTAGGAATTGAAGGGGCAAAAATATAATTACTTGTAAAAACTCCATATCTTCCATTTTCAGAAATCTTAAAGTTAGAACCTGGGTTAAATTCACCCGAAATCGAAGTGGCTACCCGTCTGATATCTCCACTTTCTAAATTCTTTTTATACCATCGACTAGTATTGGCCCCTGTCGAAACGATATTCTCTGCAGGAGTATAAAAGAAAGCTTCTTTACCATCTGAGGTTAGCTGGCCATAAAGAGCCGGTTGAGCACTCTCAAAAAAACTAACTCCAGATCGAACGGCTCGAGTTGTAGAATTTGAGGTGATATGACGAATATAAACATTCGCTCCCACTGGATTTGAATTTATCTGAGAGGCATGAAACGCAACTATAGCTCCATCAGCACTTGCACCCAAAACCCTAAATGACGACTCTGTAGCGGCACCGACAGCATCATTACTAACTTTGAGAATATTTATTGAAGACATATCTCTTCGATAGGTATGAGCAATCGATGATCCAACCGATCCTGAAAAAGAAATAAATTTACCATCGTCAGAAATCGCTGGAACTTCATCAGAGACGTTTACACTAAGACTTGATGTCGTACTTACCGTCTTAATAGTTTCTGATTCAACATTTGCTTCTAGATCTCGCACAACAATTCGACCGCCTGATGCTCCACCAAGATTTGTGGCCTCAGTATAAAACGCAACGTATCTTCCAGAAGCAGAAATTTGATGTTTGCTCGAATCGGCGTTGCCGGCTGTGCTATCATCTAATTTATCAGCACTCACAAGTCGAATGCTGCCATCAATCATATTTTTTCTATAGATATGAGATCGAGTGGTTGTTGAGACCTGAGGAACAATCCCACTATTGCTTGCTAAAAATGTTGCGAAATCTCCATTTGCTGAAACTGAGTAATAGGTTGAGTTCAGATTGATAGGAGTTGTAAAGCCGCCATTTGCAGAAGAAACTAGTTTCATTTCGTTAGTAACCATATTTTTTGAAACAACCGATTCAGCTTCAGATATAGTTGGAAAATATTTCAATGTTGTTCCGGAATAAAATAAGATTACACTTCCGGATCGAGATATGATGGGTCTTGCCGCCAATGAATTTAAAGAAGACGGGGGCGCATTAGGATGAGGCACATTAACCAACGCAAGTTCACCTGTCTGCATGTCTTTTCTCACGATAATTGAACTAAAAGAGATATTCGAAAATAAGTTTTGCTGCCCATTACAAGCGAAAGCGATGTATCGACCATCGCCAGAAATTGAAGGGCTATCACATTTAGCAAATTTTCCGACCTGAGTGGCAGCTGTTCCGTCTTTAGAGCTTACTAGTTTGACTTCGTCTGTTTGAAAATCGTATCGATAGATATTTCCGATTTCAACACCGGGAATTACTTTACTTCCTGAGGTGAATGCTAAATAGCGTCCGTCTTGAGATAATGCCTGTCCATCTGATTTACTCATAAACAATGAGGTCGCCAGTATCTCTTGCGGCTTGCTCGCCAATTGAAGAGAATGAGTTGTCACCGGGGGTTGCATGACAGACGAAACGACAAAAGCAATTTTTAGATCGGTCGAATTGATTTGATTAAATTCATCTTTGCATTTCACGTAGAAACTATAGTTTTGACCTCCCCTCAAAGAAGCCACTTCAGTGCTGTGAGAGGTTGAATCAGTATTTTCAAAAGTATTCGGCATTGCATCGAAATCCTGATTAGGAGAATCCGAATACTTACATTGAGCTTTATTGTTGGAAGTTAGTTCAAGATTAACCGTCGTTGTAGAAGAAGCGAGAGTTCCGAAAGGTTTTGCATCTGAAAGAGTAAGAGAGGGAGTACCCGAACCAAGATTATTTTCTTCTTCACCTCCATTTCCTCCATCACCACCGCCCGTAGGATTGACAATGGTATTTTTAAATTCAGATTCACCAGAAGAACCTGAACACGCTGAAGCAATTAGAATAACGGGTAGTAATAAGATGCCTGAAGCAAACCTAAAATTACATAAATCCATGCGGTATTCTCCCCTGTGGCTACTTAAACGTGCAAAAACTGAGCCTTTGGGAACACCAACTAAGTTATTGATATGACTAATATTTTAATCGGGCAATCCTGACCTAGGAAAACAAATTCATACTCTACTCATATTCGTAAGCGCAAACTTTGCTGCCCAAGAATAAAATTTATCGATCGATATCATCTCATTTTAGAGATCACTTTTAATCTCAAAACGATCATCAATTTCGTCATGTATATCTTTGAAATAACAAGAAGCTCGTGACGGAACTCCTCCGACATTAAAACTACAAAAGAGTGCTCCGAAGGTTGTCTTCTGAGTGGCAGTCAGAATTTTAGCCCACCATGGGTTGGCGGCAAGAATATCGTCTTGCTCTCGTATAGTATGCCCACCTAAACCACTGATAAAAACAAAGGTTTGTCCCGGTTTAAGCACCAGCATATTGCCGGTATTAACGATAGCAGGAGGTTGAAATGCTTTCATGGTGTGGGTGCGTGAATAATTATGCGAATGAGCGGTTGCAATGATGGCTCCAGCTTTTCTACAAATTTCGTAAACCTCCCACCCAGTTTCATCTTTTTTTCCTTCTGGTGACATAAGTCTCTGATTCTTATGCCAAGCGCATATTTTAAAAACCGCATTCCTCTTGAGTTGCTTTTCAAGAAAACTTGCATGATTTTTGCCTAAAGTTCCCACTCCTGAATTAACAAAAAATAATCCCTTATAACTGCAGGCTAAATTAACTCCAACCTCTCCTTCACACTTAGCCCCAGAGTTTTTTTTAATTCTTTTTTCAAGTTGTTCTCTATAAACATCCCAGGCTTCGGTATCGTGGTTTCCGACCGAGGCAAAGACAGGAAATTTCTCTCCTAGCTCAGTATCCAACATTTTAGTCCAAGCTTTGGGGTCATCGGTATAGTCAAAATCTCCCTGATGAAGAAGTAGATCGGCCTTTTCACTTTTAACAAGTCTAAGAACTTTTACTGAATTTTCGTTAATTCCCTGATCTGCAAGAAATGCCACCTTCAGATTGGGCTGAGGAATAAGTTTGGTTTTATTGTCAGGCGAAGCTAAGACGAGGGTAAGGGTAATTACGTTAATAAAATTCATAGGGCTATCTTGCTCAGTTTCTCTAAATTTTTGAATAAAAAACAAACACTCGAAAAAATTAAAGCAGTCTCCCCTTAACGAGTTCATCCACTACCCCAGGATCAGCTAAAGTGGTAATATCTCCCAAATTATCCGTTTGATTTTCTGCAACTTTTCTTAAAATTCTTCGCATAATTTTGCCTGATCGAGTTTTAGGAAGGCCTCTAGCCCACTGGATTTTGTCAGGTGTAGCAATCGGACTAATCTCTTTTCTCACCCACTGAATAAGTTCTTTCTTAAGTGCGTCGCTGTGAACTTCTCCAGTCTTTAGAGTGACATAAGCATAGATACCTTGACCTTTAATATCGTGGGGAAAGCCAACCACCGCCGCCTCGGCTACAGTTTTGTGTGCCACAAGAGCACTCTCAATTTCTGCAGTACCCAGACGATGTCCGGCTACATTAAGCACATCATCTACTCGACCTGTTATCCAATAATATCCATCTTGATCTCTTCTGCAGCCATCACCTGTAAAATATTTTCCGGGATAAGAAGAAAAATAGGTTTGCTTAAATCTTTCATGATCACGATAGACGGTTCGCATCTGACCAGGCCATGAATCGGTCAAACAAAGATTCCCCTCGCATGCACCCTGAAGCTCTCGCCCCTCCTGATCTACGATCTGAGGTTTAATTCCAAAAAAAGGTAGTGTCGCTGATCCAGGCTTAAGATCTGTAGCTCCTGGAAGTGGGGAAATGAGAATTCCGCCTGTTTCGGTTTGCCACCAAGTATCGACGACAGGACATCGCTCATCTCCCACCACTCGATAATACCAAAGCCATGCTTCGGGATTAATGGGTTCTCCTACACTTCCTAAAATTCTTAAACTCTTTCGAGAACTCGACGACTTTACAAACGAATCTCCCTCACGCATAAGCGCCCTTAATGCAGTAGGTGCCGTATAAAAAATACTAACCTGATGTTTATCAATCACTTCCCAAAAACGAGATGCCGTCGGATAACTCGGCACACCTTCAAAAATAAGACTGGTCGCTCCGTTTGCTAGCGGACCATATACAATATACGAATGCCCTGTAACCCAACCCACATCCGCAGTACACCAATAGATATCGTTCTCACGGTAATCAAAAACTATTTCGTGAGTCATTGATGCATAAACAAGATACCCACCTGTCGTATGCAGAACACCTTTTGGTTTATTTGTTGATCCAGAAGTATACAAAATAAAAAAAGGATCTTCAGAATCCATTACTTCTGGCTTTGAATCAGCAGAAACCTTTGTTCGTGCCTCATGATACCAAACATCTCTCCTTGAATCAAAACGCACGGCCGAACCAGTATGTTTCACGACTAAAACTTTTTTAACTGCAGGACATTTCTCTAATGCCTGATCGACATTGTCTTTGAGAGGAATTTTTTTTCCACCTCGCCTGCCTTCATCAGCGGTAATGACAAACTCACTTTGACAATCTGTAATTCGATCAACGATAGAGTCCGGGGAAAATCCACCAAAGACTACGGAATGAACAGCACCTACGCGTGCACAAGCCAACATAGCTATAACTGCCTCAGGAATCATGGGCATATAGAGAGTAACTCGATCTCCTTTTTTTATACCGAGATCTTTAAGCACATTGGCAAAGCGCGATGTTTCCTCATAAAGCTCTTTATAAGTAATTTTTTTTGATTTCTCTGAAGGCTCGTCAGGTTCCCAAATCAACGCAACCTTATTGCCGCGATTTGAAAGATGTCGATCAAGACAATTTGAAGAGACATTCAGCTTCGCCCCCTCAAACCATTTAATATTGATATCCCCATCAAACGAAGTATTTTTGACCCGATCCCATTTTTTAATCCAATCGATTCTCTCGGCTTGCTTTGCCCAAAAACCCTCAGGATTTTTGATCGACTCTTCGTACATCGATAAATATTTTTTGCGATCAATATGAGCCCCATCTGCCCAAGAACCATGAGTCTTAATTGTTTCTGACATCCCGCCCTCCGTTTTAAACTTCAGGTCTCTCACTCTCTAGTTCCGGAGCCTGAATTGCTCGAGGCTTTTTATCGATTGTTGGAATTTGATCAATCTCAAGACCGATCTTTGATGAATCCAACTCTTTAAATCTTCGAGCGCTTACTAAAACCCGGCTCTCAATTGTTGCAACCGCAGCGTTATATGCATCCACAGAACTCTCGAGATTTCTTCCGACTTTGCCTAAATGAGATCCCATATCGGCAAGACGCTTATAAATTTCTTTGCCGAGTTCTCCAATCGCTCTCGCATTTTCAGCAAGCCTTTCTTGTCTCCAGCCGTAGGCAACAGACCGTAAGAGGGCAATTAAGGTCGTGGGGGTCGCCAAAATTACATTCTGAGCGACTCCAAGCTCGATCAGACTTGGATCATATTCTAATGCAGCGCTAAAAAATGCTTCCCCCGGTAAAAAGAGAACAACAAATTCAGGCGCGGGTTGAAATTGATCCCAATACGATTTGCGGCTCAGTTGTTCTAAATGCTTTCGGACTTGCTTGGCGTGTTCGACATATTTTTCTTTCTTGGCATCAAAAGACTGCAACTGAATGGCATCAAGATAGGCAAGAAGTGGAGTCTTAGCATCCACAACAATATTTTTTCCACCCGGCAATCGAACAATGAGATCTGGCCTTAAGCGTCCAAGCTCTGTTGAAACACTTTCTTGAACAACAAAATCACAGTGCTCAAGCATTCCTGCCATTTCAACTACCCGCTTAAGTTGCATTTCGCCCCAAAGTCCTCGCCCCTGAGGAGCGCGCAGCGCGGTTACTAGATTACTGGTTTCAGATCGTAATTCTTTTTGAGCTTCGATTAGTGAGCGAACCTGTTGAGTGAGTGTTGCTTCTGCTTGAGTTCGAGATTTTTCAAGATCGCCAATCTTTTGATCAACCTTTTGAAGCGACTCTTTAACTGGTTTAACAATATCTCCAATTGCTTCTTGTCGTTTATATAAATCCTCTTTTGCGAGTTCCTGAAATTTTTCGAGCTGAGTGCGCGCTAAATCGAGAAACGATTGATTATTTCTCTGCAGAGCATCTGAAGAAAGTGCTTTAAATGTATCGGTGAGTTTAGATTGAGATTCCGAGAGAAGAGCGATTTTCTCGGTGGTTAATCGCTCGACCTCTAAAAGTCGAGCTTCCTTAGAAATCCACTTAGGCCTTAATGCTAAAAACGTTAGAACACCCCCTGCAATAAGGCCTCCTGTAAATTCTAAAATCATGGTCGTATTTGAGCGGCTGTTAGCGATGGGGTCAATAGACTTCTTATTTACTCAAATTAAAGTGGGATGATAGTGAAGAAGATATGGCAAATCTCATATCTAATTGGCAAAAATTTTTGAATTCAACCATGTCTGGCACGTTTGAGGCTGTCTCTTTACTGGCTTTACGACTGATGTTTGGAGGATGTCTTGCCTTTGTGCATGGGCTACAAAAGCTACAAGAATTCAGCTCTTATTCGCAAAATTTTCCCGATCCTTTAAACGTTGGCAGCCCCGCTCTTAGCCTTTCGTTAGCCATTTTTGGTGAACTGGTCTGTGGTGCTCTTGTGTGTGTGGGTTTTCTGACAAGGCTGGCGGTGATTCCCGCTCTGTTTACGATGGTGATCGCCTTTTTTCAAATTCATGGAGATGATCCGTTTCAGAAAAAAGAACTCGCTCTCGCCTACCTCGTCGGCCTTTTTGTCCTTTTGCTTAAAGGAGCCGGATCACTTTCTCTCGATGGCGTCTTGGGTGGTGGCAAAAAATAGGTTAACGAATACCCAGTTCTCGTAACCTATTTAAATAGTCTTGGCTTTTAGGTCTTGCCCAAGCCGCTGTTAAAAAGGCCGCATAATTCCAGGTAAGATTTGCAGCACTCGTCATTAAGCCGTTATCTCGCCGAAACTGCTCTGACATCTCACCATTTTTTCGATCAGAATGATAGGCCACTCTTTTTAGATACGAATCTGCCTCAGCGCGCATCGCCATTAAAATCTTTTGAAACATTTCCTCATCACGAGTGTAAATATTGCCTACCTCGAGACTTTCATCCGGCAAAAGGTCGGCAAAAAACGGGCGATTATAAGTTGTGATCTTTATACTGCTTTGATTTTTAAAATCGGTTTCAGCCTTGTATAGAAGTTCAGCAAAAGCCATGGTCGCCAGAAACCAGGGATTTCCTTTATTAGGCGTGCCACTTCCATCATAGACATCCTCAGGGTAACGCCCGATCGCGGTTCCTGGAACATCTTCAAGCTGATTAACACCGTAAATACTTTTAAAGGCCGTTTTAAGTTGATAAGCCGTTGCTAAAATTCTTTCGTCGGTCGGGCCAAAAAATCCATCCCCGTTATCACCATGAAGAACGCCAAGTAAAACCGAGACATCAAGACCTGATGGTTTAGCCGTATACCCGCCGACAGTGTGAATAGTCGCATGAACTCGACCTCGCTCGTGATCCCAATGTTTTTGTAAGTCATTGGCGATGGCTTGAGCTTGTCCGCGATACCATTTAGCGGCTTCAACGTCTTTAAGGTCTTCGGCGAAACGAGCTCCGTCAATAAGAGCTTTTCTTTGAACCATGCGAGTATAGAACTGATCGCCAGCAACTTCTTCCCAGAGATCAAAAGTTTTGTAGCGCCAGTAATGCGAAATGTACTCGAGATCAGCTTTGATCAGAGAATTACTAGGAAGCATGCCATCATACAAAAACTCCCGCACATAAGATTGATTACCTTTTGAAAGTAAAAAATTGGCATACTTAATCATCGTAATAGCTCGAAGAGCTGGTCCATCCGATTGAGGCCTACCCCAATCACCATCAAAAGCTTTACCATCAACGTGAAATTTAGGTTCCCCTAAGCCGCGCAAATCATCGATCGAACCTTCACCGCTTCGGTTGGGTGTAAGTTGGTTTCGTCTAGAGAAAGCAGCGTAATTATGAAGAAGAGCGAGTGCATGAGCTTGAGATTCTGGATATCGTGTTTTGCGCGCAAATTCGACCACAATATCCATTACCAAAGCTGCATCTCGCACCCAGTGATAAAAATAGTCCGGCCCACTTTTCTGAGGCGAAGCAATGACCACTCCTGGGGCAGTGCCTTGCGGCTCCAAATTACGAAAAAGATATTTCATTGAACGTTGCTGTTGCTCAATAAACCATTTTTCAAATTCTTGAGGATCGTTTGGATCACTAATCACATCTGCATCAACAACTATCGCGTTGAATAAAAAGAGAATGCTGAGCAAAGCAGATAAATAAACTTTTTTGTGCTTCATGAAAAATCCCCCTCATGAAAATAACTGAGCGCAACAACTCCCAACAAGTCAAACTTACTGATGAAAATAATGCAGTGCGTTAAAGATCAGATTGAAGTATACAGCATCGTCTCTATTTATGTTTACGTTCAATATTCTTGATAAATTCGGTCTTGTTATAGGATTCACCGTCCATCGTGCGGATGTGAATCATATAGCGCCCAGACGGAATCTCTTCAGAGAGCCAAAACCTTTCTCGAAATGGATATCGTCCATCACGGCAATCGGCTCGAGATTCCTTTTTGATATTTGGCAAAACCTCGATCAAGTCTGTATCAGTTTGCATGAGCCAAAAATTCTGGCGGTCAAAGACCTGACATGAATTACTAAAGGTGCCTGCCAAAGTGATATAGCTTAACTGATTTTCGGGAACCCAAGTAGTATAACTTGAGTCCACTGGGGCGTAGACGAAATCATCTCGGGTCAGTGATTTTGTTTCACGAATTTTAATACTCCCAATCGCAACCTCTTTTATTTTTGTGTTCCATATTGTGTAAACACCCGGCTGAAGAATAGCTACATCGACAGCTCTTACAAAAGGAGTCGGATTAGAATCACAGGCTTCTAAATATTGATACGCTAATAGTTGAAAGAAAATACGGTTATCTTGATCAGGAGGTGCTACTATTATTTTTTTAATTCGATAACAAGACGAGGGAAATTCTCCCTCAATAATAAACTGTGCAACTTCTCGATTATCAAAGCCTCGAGGTGAGTATACTTTTTGCACTTCCCACTCAACGACTTTTATTTTTTCTTCTTGATCAGACCGAGTCGCAACGGCGTTGAGAATAAAAATAAAAATAGATGACCAAAACATCTTCCACCTCCCTGAGGCATTTTACGGGAAGACGCTAGAGTGGTGTCACGCCTTACTTAACAATGACCATCATTTTATCGTAAAGTTTTTCGTAGAAAGGATTACCCTCGGCTCGCTTTCTCCACCATTGAATGGGTTCAAGCAGATTACCATCCAAAGCAGAAGCTGCTTCCCAAAAGACGTCTTTGTTCATAAGACGTGCTAAAGCTAGATAGGCCCGAGCACGTTCAAAATCAGTGGTGGCTAGATCGAGAGCTCGAATATAGAAATATTTTGCTCGCAGTGGATCTTTTTCTCTATTTTTATCTCCACCGTCTAAAAGAAACTCAACTGTCTCGCCCTTTTCAATTGATTCTCCTTCTTTCCAAGGAGTCTTTGCAGGTGCTTTTTGTCGAGTTGCTTCCCATTTCTCAATAAACCGATCGAAGGTCGCTTGAGGGGTGAGATCAGGACAAACATTTTTATTCTTCACTTTATATTCCATCGCCAAGGTATGAGCCACTTCGCCGCACTCCTGACCACGCTTTTGAGCGCCTTCCTCCCAAACATTCATGACTTCAGCAGCTTTAAGACGATAAGCATCAAGATCAGGCCCCTTTAAAGTCGGAGGCTCTGGAAGTGCTTTAATCCAATGTCTCATGCGAGCAGCCAAATCTGATCGCATCTCAAGCGAACGAGCCATATCAACGGCATTGGGTTTAGATTTATAAAAATTAACTAATTGAAGATCGAGCCACTCAAAATCTTTCGCCTTGCCAGGAACTATGCTCTTAATTTTTGAGAAAGGAATCGGCTTAAGAGTCTTATAGAACTCTTGCAACTTCTCTTGAATTTTTTCGAGGCGAGGATTTGTTGACTCCCCCCCTTTCAATCCTCCTGCTCCGTCCCATAGTGCAAGCGCGGATTTAGCCGATTCTCCTTTGAGCTTTTGAATTCTCTTACGGCCTTTCGCTTTATCAAGGGCCATCTCAATAAGTCCTACTTTTAACTGTTGAGACTCATTCATCGACTCTTCGGCTTGCAGCCAGAATCCGTATTCACGCTCAAGCCTTAAATGGTGCTCAGCAAGTCGTACACACCTCTCAAAGACCTCTTTGCCAGGTCTAAACTCATCATTATAGAGTTTTGAAAAACGATCACAGCGATCAAGAATGCGCTCTTCTTTACCAAGCTTAACGCTATTAATAAGTGATTTTTTTGAGACCTCAGAACCCGCAGGTGCACTGGTGGCAACTTGATAGAAACGATCCGCTTTATCTTCAGGATCATCTTTCGACTCAACGATATCATCAAATGTAAGTTCAGCTAAAAGCGTCTGCAGATCTAAGTAAAGTTTTGTTTCTTTGGCATAAGGATAAGCAGTGATTAATTGAAAAAGTGATTCTCGCAGATAAAGAGATTTACGATTCTTATTAACGGCACCGATCAACATTCGAGATATGCTTTCAAAGGCTGCTTCGGACGTAAGACCTAAATCAGATCTTTCGTAGATTTTCTTCTCAAGCAAAGTCTGCCTTAGTTTTGCATAGAAAAACTCAGTATGTTCCTGCGCATAAAGTTGATCGAGCTGCTTAAGCTGACATTTAGCATCAATACTCATCGCCATATCGTCGATTTCTTTATTGCCACCTTTTCGACGAGCAAGAATATCTATACATTCAGCGGGATCTCCCTCTTCAAGCAAAAGTTTTGCGTAACCCACACGAAGTGAATCGGCATTCGTATCATCAGGAAACATCTGAAAATATTTTTTATTCATTAAAAATAATAATTTTCGATTATCTGTATTCGCGTCTTCCTTAAAAAGCGTATCGTAAAAAACGACTGAATTATAAAGCTCAGTTTGAAGCGGTCCAATGTCCATTCCTTCAGGAGCCTTAGCAGGCAGCGTCTCAATAATCTTTTTGACTTGCTCGTGATTAAGTTGACCGCGATGAACCTTAATCCAAAGAGGAGCAGCCATAATGAGAACCGCCGTAGCATCAGGAATCTCTTTGGCCAAAAACGCAAAAACAGCTTGAGCTTTTTCTACTTGAGCCTTGGCATTGAAATGTTGAATGAGTGTTTTAAGACCATTCGTAACCAACTCCTTAGCTTTGGCTGGCTCTTGAGAGTGAACTCGCCCCGCTAAAGATTTTAATTTTGCTATTTCTTCTTCATCAAATGAAATCTTGTCATAAGTTTCAACATAGGGTCTCAGACGATCTCTAAAAGACTCTTCTTTAAGCTTAATGCTGTTAAAAGGATTCTCCTCCATGGCCACGTCGAACTCAACAAGCGCACTTTTAAAATCACTGGCTTGCATAAAGCACCAGGCTCGTTTGTAACCAGCTGTGTTTCTAAACTTTAAATCTCTTCCGCCTCTTTCATAATATTCAAGAGCTCGTTTGGTATCTCCCGACTGAAAAAGCGAATCGCCCATTCCCATCGAATCTTCAAAAGTAGGCTTTCTAATTTTTTCAAATGCAGCGGTTGCGTCTTTATATTTTTGAACTTCAAGATACCTAAATCCTAAAACATGGTAGAGAGGGTCTACATCAACATCGGCAGAGCGCTCAAGATCAGCTATCTCGTCATGAATTCTATCGATAATAGCTCTTTTATACCCTCTAAAAAGATCGAGCTGCTCACTGTTAGGAGCAGCTGCAGTCGTACTATTCTTTTGCTGAACTTGACCAAATCTCTGCTGCTGAGTTTTTTGAAGAAGACCTTGTTCGTATTCTTCTTTATTTTTCACCCATCTTAAAATGAGCTGAACTCGCACATGAGGGTTCTTCTCTTCAATAAGCTTTCTCTCGATCGCATCCAAAGTACTTCGAGGAACTCTAAAATCTCCTGCCTTAGCTGTTGAAGGACTGTTCTCCTGCATTGATGATTCTTTTTTTGCTGGAGCAGAAGGCGCAGGAGTAGGAGTCGTAGAACCTGCAGGCGCAGAAGACGACTGAGCATTTACAAAACTACTGACGGATGCGAAAAGGGCTAATGCCCCAATTGTTGTTTTATAGTTCATTAACACTTCGATTTAATCGGAACTGAGTAATAGCCAAGTTCATCACCCCACCACTCGCCACCAACTGACGGCCATACGATATCGCCTTTTGCTGCTTTAGCCTGGCGTCCCATATTTTCGTCTCTCAGTTCAATCTCTAAAAGATCTAGATCTTCTAAACTCTTTTTGATTTTGCTTCTGAATGCAGCTTCAAACCAGTTTTTCATCTTAGTACAGGTCGCGCCCATACTTCGGCGAGTACAAAGCACACTCCAAGGATGAGTTTCAGCCGTAGATTTAGCATAGGTTAAGTTCGCACGACCGACCGCAATCGTATTTAAAGCATCTGCTCGCCGGCAGGTTTCTTTTTCAACTAAAGCACGTAAAAAATATTTTTCAAAAAATGGAATCTTATAAATAAGAGGACTTTCGGCAGAAAGAATTCCACCCAAAGCTCGATCATATTGTCCGGTAAAAAACTGGGCCCAAGCTCTCTGCTGATGAAAGAGAGCTTTACCTTTAAAATGATCAACGAGTTGATCAAACATCGCAACGCTCTCTTTATATTTGCGTTGGTCAAAAAGAATTTTTGCCCACAGCCATTGAGCTTCAGCCCAAAGTCTCGGATCAGTATTCGCCGGTCTCTTTTTTTCTAATCCCAGAGTGATCATCCAATAATCAGCGGGGCGGCCCATCTGATAAAGGAGTGTTGCCTGAAACAAAGTCTGTGGAGTGAGTGGGCCAATAGGCGAAGCATAGAACTCAGACTCAAAATTTACGTCGCTAGCTGATTTTTCATCGATGTGAGGACATATAGGATGGTTGAATTTCACATCCACGCAATATTCAAACAAGCGAGTGGTCGATGTATACCAATCTTGCGGAACTCTTTCGATAATCGCCTGAACATCCTTAGGCGACATCGAAACCAAAGCTAACGATGTAATAATGCTAAAAAGCAAAGCCAACTCCTAAAGATAAGAAAGTTATATTATTAGGGACATCCGAGCTGAATCCTAATGTATGCCCACCACGAACATTAAAAGTATAATTTTCGTTAATAAAAAATCGAATACGCATTGCAAGGTCTAAACCGGTTTGAGTTTTACCATGCTGAAAGTCGTAATAAGAAACTCCACTACCTATTTGCCAGTAATAATAAACAACGCGAGTATTAAAAAAATTACTCTTACTATAAAGGAGGTTAAAGAACGCCGTGGACGAAGCATGAAATCGAGTATCTTTTAATTCAAGTCCACTTACGGTTTTAGTGCTACCTTCACTTTTTAAGAGATTATTAATTGAGTCACCTAAACCGGTATTGTGATTATAGAAAGACCAACCAAATCGTCCAACTTCCCAACTAAGCCAATCGAACGGCTGAAAGTTAAAGCCGGCCTCAATCATTAAAGGTTTGTAATAGCCATCCAAAGGAAGAAAGCTTCCGTCTAAAACGAAATCCGCTCTTCGGGTTAAAGAATAGCGGGGTCGATCAAGCACTTGTACTTGTTCAAATTCGTCTTGGGCCATAGTTGAATTCCACGAACCAAGAGACGACCACACTAAAATAATCGACAGGTAAATTTTTCTCATGAAACTAGTTTAACTTCCAACTGGGCTGAAGAGAAATGGATATTTTACGTGCACCACCCCACCACCTTTTGGAGAAGGAAACTTCCATCTTTTAATCTGCTCACGAATACATGGATGCAAGATGTTACCTTTGATCTCATCAGATTCAGATTTGAGTTCTCCTACCGAGCCATCAGGCATAATCGTCCATTGCGCTGAGATCTTGCCAGACAAGTTCGTTTGCTGCAAAAGTGCCGTCTCGTAGCAGTATCGAACTTCGGGTAAACGCTCTTCAATAATTTGACGTATCACAGCAGGATCCAATCCACCTCGAATCTCAACTTCGCGTCGAACTAATTTTATCGATGCGCCGCGGAAACTTCCTTTTTTTACTTTCTCACCAAGTCCACCCTGATAGGATTCAACTCCTGAACCTTCAAGCTTAGCGACTTCGCTTCCACCACCAGCATCAGCAAGCATTCCAAAGTCTGATTCACCCTTTGCAATACCTAATCCGGCACGAGGATTCTTAACTGGAGTCTTTGATCCAGCAGTTCCGGCAGCGAGTGCAGCGACATCAAGATTGGTTTTCTTGGGTTTTGCGGTTGATTGAATCGCCAGAAGTCCCATCGAATCAAGATCGGGCTTGGCTGGAACTTCACTCTTAGGAGTCGGAAGTTTAGAAGCAACAGCTTTATTTTTACTTCCTTTACTAACTGCAGCCGCTTTTGTCGGCTGAGCCGGTTTTGGATTTAATGGAGCAGGCTCTTCTTTTGGTGTTTCTTCTTTTGCAACCTCTGTTACTGCGGGCCCTTTAACTGGGGCTTCTGCAGGAGCCAAATCAGCTTGAAGCTGAGGCTGTTTTTCAAACACTTTTTGAGCCGTCTGAATACTTACCTTCGTCATTTGCTCCGGCTTAATTTCGTTTTGTAATAATTTATACACACTTCCGAATGCAAAAAATAAAAGCAAAATAACCGCGTGAACGCCAAAAGAAGCTCCGATCGATTGCTTCCAATGCTTTTTCTCAAGTTCAGTGAGATGGGTAGGTACTGCTGTGAGTGGAATACTGTTGCGCTCATTCAAAGAAAAATGAGCATTACCAATTTGCCACTCACATTCGCCGGTAATATCAAAATGGCTTCCTGAATAAAGTCGAGTTTTCCATTCTTTCTTCTTAGTGAAATTACCTTTAAGAGAAGCAGCAACTTCATCCGTTAGTCTTAAATCAAATCGATTGCCTCGAGAGGCTACCAAAATTTTATGTCGGCCAGGAAGTTTAAGAGTGTCAATACAGATATCATTACGATGATCATCGCCCGCAAAGAGAGTACGATGCGTTCTAAGATCAAAGATTTCTTCTCCGATATTTGGTCTTCGTACAGTAAGCTGCCAGTAATTCACTGCTCTACCCCCGCTTTAAAATCCAAGATCGTTGTAGTTTCTCAAACTAAATCTCAAGCGCTCTGCTAAAAGCCCCTCGGCTTTTGGAGTTTGCATTCTTGATAAAAAGAAGGCTGGAGGAAGTTGGTTTTCTCCCTCAACATTTGATCCAGATAAATCGACCGTTGTTTCTTTTTGGTACACAACTTCTTTCTGCACCTCAACGTCCTTAGAATCTCCAGCTTGCATTTGCTGTTGGACAGGCTGCTGAGCTGATGTCGAATCAGCATCAACCTGAATCGCTAATAAAAATATAAATCCTGTGAGTATCATTTTTTACCCTCCTTATTAGTGAGGAGAAAAATTTCGCCATAACCATGAGACGCAAGATGTGCTACCGTTCGATCCACAATTTCATAAGGTGCATCTTTGTCTGCTATTAACAAAATCGGCTCCACTTTATCTCCACCATTTGCAGCGTCAGAAACTTCAGCTGCTTTAGATTTTTCCTCAGTCATCTGCTCTAATTTCTCGCCCAATTGTTTAACAGGAATCTGCTTAACCACCATCTTGTATAATTTAGCGTTCTGCTCAGCATGAAATTTTGCCAAAGCATCAAGTTGCTCCTTAAGAACTGACCAAGCAGCGGGTTCAGATGTTGCGGGAATTAATCCATCAACAGCTTTGCCATTAATACGAACGTACTCTTTGGTCACTTCAATCTGAATTTTTGGAACATCGGTGATGTCTAATTCCGCTTGAGGCAATCTAATTTGTGAACTCTGCTTAATATTCGCTTTATCGGGTGAATAGTTCACGATCAAAAAGATAAGAACAACCGTGAGCATATCAAGCATCGGCGTCAAAGTCAGAGATGACGTCATATGAAATCCGAACTTTCGACGACGTCCTTGGTGGTGTCCAGAAAATCCTGCTGCGTTCATTTTACAGCTCCTACCGCTAAGACAAGATTATTAGAAACTTTGGTCGCTCGAACAATATTCAAAACAGAAACTGCGTCTTCGTAGCGGGTATCTGCAGACGCATGAAATAAAGACGATTTGATCGTGCTATATTTTTCATGAAGACTTCCCAAATAAGCTCTAAATTTATCAAGCTCAACCATTCCAAAACTAGCCGTGATGCTATCGATCTTTGCTTCATATCCACTTTTATATCCAAAGACTTTGATCTGGCCGTCGGCAACTTGAACAGCCAAATCAATTTCTTCTTTTTTATCTTGAGGTTGAGTTTGTTGTTGCGATTGAGCTTTGTAACTCGGAGCTTCAACAAACACTCCACCAAAAGTGGCCAAGACCGTAGAGATCAAAAGAAACGGTATGAGACTTAAGAAAAAGTCCAACATCGGAACGAGGTTTAATTCGGTATCGAAATTAATTTTCTTTCTTGCTAGACGTCCCACAAACTCGCCTCCTTATAGGCTACGGTCAAATTCGTTTAGGCCTTTGAAGCAACGGCTTTACCGGCGGCAATAGCCTCGGTTCGATCAACCGTTTCACCATCGATAGGGCTGCCTGATTTCTTTTTGTGAATCAGATGTTTTAATGCAGCTGCATAGTGATCCATATCATCAATAATTTTGTTGGCTTTAGATCCGAGCCACATCGCTGCTAATACTGTAGGAATCGCCATTGAAAGAGCCGCGGCTGTGGTATACATCGCGTACGAAACACCCTGAGCAAGAGCTTGTTCTTTGGTCATTCCGTTAACAACTTCACTGCTACTTGAAGCACCAAAAGCAACAATCAAACCGACGATGGTTCCAAGCAATCCAACAAGCGTTGCAGTGTTTGCTAAGCTTGGAAGATAAAGAAGTCTCTCATTTACTTTCGGAACGTAATAAAGAGTCTCGGTTTCCATAGCCATATCAACTTCATCCATCGACTTATCGATATTTTGAACTCCAGCAGCGAGAACTTGTGCAAGAGGAACAAGAGGATATTGTCGGCAAGCTTCAAGAGCCCGTCGTTGATCATTCACTGCAATGTATTTTTTGATCTCATTAAAAAGCTGACGACCATCAATTGAAAAACGAAAACGTAGAGCCAGATATCGCTCTACAATAATGACCGCCGCAATGATGCTGATGATCAACACCAAAAGTACGAACGGATGCTCTGTGAAAAGATTAGTGAGCTTAAAGCCCTGCTGTGATAATTGTTCCATACCTCATTCCTTTCGCTCTGTTGCCGTTTATAAATCAGGAGAGATACTCCCCCCTCAATAGTGTAATCCTATATTCAATTTTTGGGCCAAGTGTGCCGTAGCTTTGCGTTACGCCTTCTAAACATTTGAAACTGATTAGATTTTCTTTAATAACGCGGTGCAGTCGCAAATCTTGCAATAGATGATTCGGGCAAAATTGCCCGATTGCAGATTTTTCTTACCCCATTTCTGCCCCGAAAAAAGGAGTATTTACTACGCAAAAACTTACGCTTTGCATTTATAGCCTTTCGTAAGGCAAACGGCATATTTCTTGCGTTCAAAAAGATTGCGGAGAGTGCTGTATGGGTAAAAAACAATCACGTGAATTTAACCTCTTATTTCTAAAGCCCGGTCTTTTAAGTCTCGGGGCTTCATTGCTTTTACTTGGTTGTGCAGGCGCTCCTAATCTTGAAGATACCGGAGCCTTAAATGCGACCGGCGGCCTTGGCAATGGTGAGAACGCAAACGATATCGATGCAGATGGAAATCGAGATTTTACTAATCCCAATCAAGATCCTAAAAATCCAGTTGTTGAGGCCTGTAAGCCAGGAACAATCGATCAGTCGTTCGATATTAAGCCCTCATCTATTCGTGGGGCAAACATTGTATTTTTGATTGATGATAGTGGATCTATGTCGGGTGAGATTCAAAAAGTAATTAGCCAAGTCGGAAATTTTCTTGGTGGAATTAATTCTGCAACAAACGAAAATTATAGAGTTTCACTAGTTTATAACCACCTCTATTCAAACTCGGCATTCTACAATAAAACGTTTTATGATCAGAACGGAAATCAGATCTCAAGCTTAAATCCGCTGACACCTTATATCGACGCTAGCGCAGGCAAAGTGAAACATGTTCAATCAATTACTTGGTCTAAATGGTCAGATATTGCTTTCTTTAAAGCCTTTGCGCAGAAAGATTATGATCAAGCAGTTACGGATCCAGCAATGCTGCCAGAAGATAGCACCGAGTTTAGAACTCTAACCAATCGTCCAGTAGAAACCTCCTACTCGAACTGCAGTGGCATTGGTCTTTGGTTTAGGCCTCGATTTATGAATTTTGTTAATCAGAACGACGGTGGAACTCTAGGTTGTTTTACGAGCGATATCGCTAAAGCATCGGCTGGAATTGATAGTACAAATATCAGAAATCTTAAAATTGAAGATTACCTTCTTAAAAATGTTTCGGTTAATTTCATTGCATTAAGTGATGACGATTTGAATGTTAATTTTACAGGACGCATTAACCAACTTGAAAATATTAATTCGGTTGTTTGGGATGATGCTAAACCTCAATATCCAGAAAATGTTTTACGAATGTTGCGACAAGTTCTTAAACCAATCGGGTCTGATGTTCCAATTTTATATCATTCTATTATCGGTCTCAATAAATCAGCAGGCGGAATCGACGAAGTTGGACATGCTCACTGGGCTCTTTCTAAAAAGACTGGTGGCGCTATTCACGATATAACTTCTGCTTCGTATGCGGATGCGTTTAATAAAATATCTAAAAAAGTTATATTTTCTGAACAGGTTGTAAATTTAAGTTGTGCTATTCCTAGCGGAACAAACCCTGTTATCAAAATGGCAGGACAGCCGCTTAGCGCGTCGACGTATACAGTTACTAACAATGGTAAAGATATCCGACTCCTCCCCTCAGCCTTCAGTGCGGAAGATGAAGCAAAAACCATTAAAGTCGAAGTCTTCTATTAATAATTTCTTCACGTTGAAAATTGATTTTCGTGCAAGAGGCCTTGAAGGCCTCTTGTCACAAAAACCACATTATAATGAGAGCGATAAGAGTTGGAATCATTGCCGCTTTAAAAAGCTGTCCATGCTGAATTCCATCCTCACCAAAAGAGCTTTGCAGAATTGAAAATCCCGCTGGATTGGGAGCATTGGCGATCACTGTAAGTCCCCCGCCCGAGACAGCTCCGGCTACAAGTACATACTTAAATAGTTCGGATGGATTTGGAACTTGAGCTCCTAAAAAAGTAATAGCCGCATTATCGGTAATGGCGGTAAGCGCAGCCGAACCTACGAAAGTAAGACCAGGAGATAGACTTGCGAGCAGAGGAGAGATCCACCATGACTGAAGGCCTCCCAAAATTACCAGTCCCCCTAAGAAAAATCCGACTAAAAGTGATTCTCCTAATTTAAGACTTTCTTGATATTCTTTACTCACCGTCACGACGCCCAGAAAGAATAGAAAAATTCCCATCACAAGAACAATTCGATCATGAACAGCTACAAGAGCGATTAGAAAGACCAGATGCACTAAAACTAACCATATTGGAACTTTAGATTTCTTCGCCTCTATTTTTTCAACTGCAATTTTTTTAAACTCCTGACGTAAACTCGCCATCGTAAGCACCGCGACTAAAAAACAAACGATCACAGCTTTATAACCAAAATGAGTAAGCATAAAAGACAGATCCCATTCCCATTTTGAAGCCACCATTAGAACCGGTGGAGCTGCATACGGAGTCAGAAGTCCTCCGATCGATATATTCACAAAGAGTGCTCCTAGGGTCTTATACTTAAACCTCTCAGATACTGGCTTATCGAAAAAAAACTTTTTCATAAGCAAAGCGGTGACAGTCATTGCAGCAGGTTCAGTAATAAAACTTCCCAGGAGGGGCCCTAAAATCAGGCAGCTTAAATACAAGGCGATCATATTAGGAAGAGGAAGCAGACGAGCTATAAAAAGCATTGTTTTAGAAGCAAAGTGAGTAAGAGGAACGGTTGCACAGATACACATCACAACAAAAACAAAGACGGGTTCTTGATACCGCCGAGTTTCAAAATAATTGAGAGAAACGGCCAAGCCTTCTAGCGGTATAAAACATAAAAGCAATACCCCTGCCCATAAGCCAAAAACCACTTCTACTTCGCCTAACAAATGAAGAAAGTTTTCGGCAATGCTTCCGTCTTTAAACTTATGAGCCCATTTCTTAAATAAAGGGGTTAAAAATGTATGAATGAGCGCCAATGCAAAACAAATACTTGCGGCGATTTCGATATTTGAAGGATTCATCTCGATAGTAGTTTCTCAGTATTCAGTTCAAAATGAAACTGTTTAAATGGCTTTAAGATACAAATGAAAGCTACCAAACTGAAAATTTTGACGCTAAATGTTCATAAAGGCTTTAGCCATTTTAATTTAAAATTTATTTTACCCGATTTGAGAGAAGCACTTCGCTCCCAATCTCCTGATCTTGTTTTTCTTCAAGAAGTCTTAGGCGACTCACACCTTAAAACGGCCGCTCATCATAATGGCTCAACACAATCTCAATACGAATACTTAGCGGATAGCATTTGGAGTGAATATGCATATGGTAAGAACGCAATTTACACTGAAGGCCACCATGGTAACGCCATACTTTCTAAGTTTCCGATTGAGGTGTCTCGATATACTGACATTTCTATTTATCGACTAGAGCAAAGAGGCATTTTGCATTGTCGAGTAAAAATTCCCCATTGGAACAAATCAATTCACTGCATCTGTGTTCACACTGATCTCTTTAGCTTTCACCGCAAACTTCAGTTCAAACAAATTGTAGATTACATCGAGCATCAGATTGATCCCCATGCTCCACTCATTCTGGCCGGCGATTTCAATGATTGGTCCGATCGGGCCGAACAACTGTTGGCTCATCCCTTGGGGCTTCAGGAAGCTTTTATTCAAGTAAAAGGAAAGCTCGCTAAGAGTTTTCCTGTCTTTTGGCCCCTTTTAAATCTTGATCGCATTTATTTGCGAGGCTTTAACGCTCTTCATGCTGAAGTTCTACATCATAAACCTTGGTCGAGGCTCTCTGATCATGCTGCTTTAATTTCAGAGGTTGAACTAATATGAACCTCTGGACTAAAAACAATCGGATTGAGCTTCTTGAAAGCGGCGATGACTACTTTAGTAAAGTTATTCGGCTTATCGAAAATGCCGAAAAAGAAATTATCTTCATTGTTTATATCTTTGAGTCCGACAAAATCGGCACACTTGTCGCGCGCAAATTAAAAGAAGCGGCCAGAAGAGGAGTAAACGTCCAACTGATTGTTGATGGAATTGGCTCACCTGATTTTCAAACGACGCTTATGCCAGCACTTAAAGAAGCGGGGGTCAAAATTGTCGTCTATCAACCCTTGAGACTTATTTTTAAAATAGGACATGCAGTCTTAAGACGTCTCCACCAGAAAATTATAGTGATTGATCGCACTTTTGCGCTTGTGGGCGGAATTAACATTGCTGACGCTCAGTATGAGTATTTTGATTTCGCTGTTTTGGTTAAAGGCCCTCTCGTCCTAAGAATTCATAAATTTTTAAAATTGCTTTTGGCCAAAGTGATGCGACGATGGGTTGATTATTTTAGATTTCGCCGCCTTAAACTACGAGGTCATCACACCGATGCCGGAAGAATTCACGCCGCTTTTGTTGTCAGAGATAATTTAAGACATCGAAACCAGATAGAAAGATTTTATCTGCAGGCGATTCGATCAGCAAAAGAGCAAATTTTTATCGCCAACTCTTACTTTCTTCCTGGCTGGAAGTTTCAACGAGCTCTTTATGATGCTGCAGCGCGGGGTGTTGAAGTCGTTTTACTTCTTCAGGGCCGAACCGATACTCCGTTTGTAAAAAGAGCGACGACCTCGCTTTATCGAGAATTACTCAGTGCAGGCATAAAAATTTATGAATATAAGCCGCTCACTCTCCATGCCAAAATCTCAGTAATCGACTCGAAATGGGCAACAGTTGGCTCCTGCAATTTAGATCTATTTAGTTTATTTCTCGCTCTTGAGGCTAATGTGGTCGTTGAAGATGAAAACTTTGCAAAAAATCTAAAACAGAAATGTGATGAAGCACTGAAAAATGGCGGAGAAAGAATTCATCTTGAAAACTTGGGCCGCGATACAGTTTTTAGTCGCATTTACGAATATTTCTCTCTCTTGCTTTTTAGATTTATTCGATTCTTAGCTGGAGCTAATGCTTATCGAATTGGGCGTAATGAATAATTATCGTTTAGGAAGTACAGCCAGAGTCATTCGACTAACACAAATGAGCTGTTTTTTTTCGTTATGAATTTTAGTTTCCCAAACTTGAGTGGTCTTACCGATATGAATAGGGCGACTCACCCCTTCAACCCAACCATCTTTAATCGCACGAATATGATTGGCGTTAATTTCCATACCGACAGCATAAAAGTCATTCTCATCTAAAACCATATTTCCTGCCAGACTTGCGAGAGTTTCAGCGAGAGCTACTGAACCTCCACCATGCAGTAATCCAAGCGGCTGCTTGGTTCTATGGTCTACAGGCATTCGACCTTTGAGAAAATCTTCCCCTACTTCGGTAAGCTCCATCCCGAGATATTCGACCATCGTATCTTTACAAAGTACCTTAAGAGCTTCGAGTGTAGGGTTTTTAAACCAGATCTTCATTTCACTCTATTGTGGTGAGAAATCAATGAGTTAGGAAGAGAAAAAATTGGTGCGGGCTGCGCCATGCTGCTCGAACCACTTGTAGTGGCTCGAATATACGAGATCAAGTGGAGGAAGGAAAGACTCGACCTGGCAGAGCTGGCAAAACTTCGCTGGGTCAAGATGTGGTCGCTTGGACGGATTGCGAAAGCTATGGGAAGGAGTCCCAACACGATTGATTGGGGTTTGCAGCGCTTGAAGAAGGGCGCTTTGGATCGACTGCTTCTCGACGAAAAAACACGATCTCAAATAAAGCGCGAGTGGAATACAGTTTTTCACGGACGCGTTTGAAGGAGTTCACATGTCAGATCTCATAAATTTTTTGGTGAAAATCGGAGTCGTGCTCGCCTTAGTGGGACAATTGCCGCGAGCTACACTTTTCATGAAAAAAGAATTCATTCGCGTGCAGCAAAAAGGGCTCGGCAGTCTTGAAGAATTTACCCATTCACTTCAGGAAGGTCGGCCAGTTCGAGAGAAATTTTAAGACGATTACTACTGCTTATCGAAGCAGCGGTAGCCAACTGCAGGTAGATATCTTCTCGAACCAATTTCTCCCAGGAGAAATGGTATATCCTTGTATCCAACCCAATAAGTTGTTTTTTCACAGCGAAATTGATCGTTTTCCCGGATTTTAATATTGAGTGGTCTGATAACTGCCTCTTCAGTAGCAGTCGTAGCGGCAACCACTTTCCTATTCTTTTTTGAAGTCTCTTCCATGGTCGAAATTTCGACGTACAATGTCTCTCCACTTATGGAGTCATAGGTTTTTTTGGCTTCGTCGTTATCCAAAATATCTCGATCAACCTTTGCGAAAGCTATTGGAGTCGAAAATATTGCCACTCCCGCCATTAAAATTAGAATCTTATTCATTGCTTACCCTTTCATCTCTAGACCTTGCTAAATAAGTTACATAACGCAATATGTCAACCGTGATCACCGTGCGATGGGGAGCATCAGCTGATAGATTTGAGACTTTAAAATGCATTGGACGTTGAATGTACGCTAAAGACTTTCAAACCGAAGGGGATGTTTTCTTGAAGTAGCTATAGGGACTAGGTACAAAGCGATCGTGACAAAATTCTAGAGAGATTGAAAAAAAATTTTCTCAAATCATTTCAACAACTTGATCTTTTTGCTTGCCGCCCACTTGTCACCTTTTTGTCGCCATTTCGCACCTATATATAGGGGGATGTGTTTTTTGCGGTAGGTGTGGTCTGGGTTTTTGGAGGTTAATTATGCGGCATTTCGAAATTGAAGCTTTGCCTGAATGCCGATCGCTCCCAGAACTCGAAGCATGAGGTCCGTTGAGATCTCATAAGTATTTCGATTAAGGAGTGCAGTAACGCGCGTCCGGGAAGTATTCGCAAGCTTGGCCACTTGCGCATGGGTGAGCCCTTTTTTTTGGACGACTTCAATGATTTTATCGTTGAGCTCGCTTCGAATCTCAATTTCAAGGCCGTCAGCTGGAGAGAGGCCTAGGATTTCAGCAAGCTCCTTGGCGTTTTTGGCGGTAATGGGTTTAGCTTTTTTCATTGGGGATCATCTCCTTTAACCTTTTCTTCCCAAGCTCGATCTCAAACTTGGGCGTCTTCTGAGTCTTCTTTACAAAGGCATGGAAAATCAGAACTCGATCTTGAAGCCTCGTGTAATAAAAAACTCGATAAGCACCGGAACGATCTTTAATCCTAAGTTCTTCTGCACCTTGGGCCACCGATCTCATCGATCGTGATAAGGGGAGCGTAAGCTTTTCGCCCTTTTGCAGATCAAAAATCGCTTTTCCAAGCTCTCGACGCACACCCTCTGGAAATTCTTTCAAAGCCGCTCGTGCTTGAGGATGGAAGATCGCCGGCTTCACTTATTTGCAGTGTCTCAGATCCGAGACATAATGTCAATGGCCTACCCTTAGGGGTTGTTTAAGTGGCGTTAGCAGATCTCCTATGCTTTCAGGCGGTTACGAGAAGGGCTTGTTTATGGTGTTTATATTTTTTGGCTTTTTATGAAGGCATCTTTTGCGTTTAGGAAAGCTGGTTGCGCGAAAAGAGTCGAACCCCAATGATTCCAGAAGGTTGAAAATTGGGATGGGTGCGGATGGTTGCGTTTTTTCCCTATTAGTAGGGAGACTGTTTTTCGGAAGGCTCTCTTCCTGACGGGAGAGTTGATGGCAAGCAAAGATATTTTTTAGTTCAAAATCTCGAAAGGAGAAAATCATACGTCTGAAACGAATCAAGGATCGGATAACGATGGCTTTTGGATCATGAGCATCATCGTGATGCTCTGTGTGGGCTGTGCGGGGCTTACGAACAGCCTCATGGCCCTATTGAACTGGATTGGAATGATTTTTGGGGCGGCTCTCATCGGAGTGCTGGCCTGGTATTTACTGTTTCGTCCGCTCGGGTTTCTCACGAGTTTCTTATCAAAGCGAAGAATCTCTCGCGAGAAATGGTTTCTGTCAGTCGACGAAACCATGAGGGACTTCGTCGATGTTCATGAAGAGGTCAAGCGTCGGCTCAGAAGGAACGCGGATGTACTCGAAACTTTGCAAGCACAAATGGCTGCGCTCAATGAAACAATGAAAGTGCTGGATGCATACAAGGAGGGAAAGAAGAATTTGGAAGTGAAAGAAGTCGCAGAAAGAATTGCCAGATCGAGCTAAATGTCACTTCCAATTACGGAAAGGGATCTGAAGCTCTTTCGAGCTTTTGATGAATTTGGAATTTTATCGACAAGGCAAATCAGAAACTTGTTTTTTCAGGAACTCGATCGCAGCAATGTGCTTCGGCGATTGCGAAGACACGAAAAACGAAAACTCCTTCGGAAGTTTTACGGACTTCCGAAAGGAGAACTCGTCTGGGGGCTCACTGAAAGGGGAGCGCGAGGAATTGGCTCAAGTACGGTTTTAAAAACCATTAACCGGAACTCGCTTGAGCACGACATCCTTGCGGCGGATATCAAAATGAAGCTCGATGCTTGTGGCATCGGAGCGAATTGGATTTCAGCCTATGCGATCCAAAGAATGAAAAAGGAGAAGATCGAATCCGACAGAATTCCTGACTGGGTTTTTACACTTCATTTGCCAGGAAAAAGTATCACTTGCGCGCTCGAAGTGGAAATCCACATGAAAGGAAAGCAACGGATGGAGCTGATTCTCGACGGCTACGCGAGAAAAAAAGACATTCCCCTCGTCTGGTATGTGGTTCCGTCAGATTCCTTTGGAAAGAAACTCTTGGATCAAGTGTCAGAACGTGGCGGCTTTTTGGAAAACAATTGGCTCGTCTACTCACTCTTTGATGAAATTTTGAATGATCCTTTGAATACAAGAGTGTGTGGACAAGGAAGCACGGCACCCATAAAAAATTTCTGCAAAGTGAATTCGTGTGGCGAAGAAAAGTAATCCAACACCTGACCAAGCAAGTGACAAGCTGTGGTCAGGTCGGCGGATTGGAAGTGAAATCACAAAAGCTTACAAGCGCGAAGCGACTGATTCACAAAGTCGAAATTGGAGTGAACTCCGTTAAGATTCACTACCATATTGGAAAGAGACATTTGGAAGGAGAGCTGGAGGCCATCAAAGCTTCCAGCTCGGAAGGCTCTTTTCAAAAATTTTTATGTATTGGTTCGAATAGCTTGACTAATGGTGCCTCTGGCCGGAATTGAACCGGCACGCCCCTTTCGAGGCCCAGGATTTTAAGTCCTGTGCGTCTACCAATTCCGCCACAGAGGCCAACGCGCGACTCACAGTA
>CAZRLF010000010.1:27425-108776 GCA_964601045.1 uncultured Bacteriovoracaceae bacterium | reverse complement strand
CCTTTTCCGACGAGACAAACCGGCTCTTCTCCTTTTTTGCCAGCAAAATACTCACCCACAATAAATTGAGGACGGTTTTCAGAGCCTTGTCCAACTCCCAATACTCCACCAAATTTATTTTTTTTCAGCTCTTTTTCATCCCAGTATTGGGCTTTGATTTGAGATTTAGAAGGTGAGTCAGCCACCATTTTTTGAGCGGCTTTGACAAGGTCAGCAGGGGTAAGATCCATTCCCGGAATCTGAATAATGCGGCGAGCCCAATTAACCCCGCCAGCAATAATCGCAGCACGATCAAAAGAAGCCTGAGCAGGTTTGAGATCTTTTTTATCAGCGACTACAAAAGATAAATTGAGAACGGTGTTTTTGTTTTTATCGTCTTCCTTCACATCTGTTTTATAATTATTAAAATTGAGCTGATATAAAATATTACCTTCACTCAGAGCTTGAACAGCATCTGCAGAAGAAATTCGAGGCACTTGGGGAACTAAAACGGCTGCGTCTTTTTTAATGCCAAGGTTTTTAAGAGATCCTGTCGCCAGTGCCGAAACTGCACGAAGTTGGTACGGGGTAATGGATTTGGTGTTTCCGACTCCGACCAGCAAAACTCGTTTGGTGATTTCTGAATTTGAATAAAGAAGAAGTGATTCTTTGAGTTTTCCGCGAAAGTCAGTTTGAAGAGGACCAGAAATAGTCGTCAGTAGATTCTTATCAGATATTTTAGTGAGTACTTTTTTTGTTTCGTCTACAAAAATGACCAGTGCTTCAAGATTTTTAATTTGTGAACTAAGTAAAACCGACATCGTAAAAACTCTCCTTGTTTTTGACTATAAATAGGCGAGAGATTTGGGTCTATTTAATAAATGATTATCGAGGTACGCCTTCGTCTTCGAGCAATTCGCTAGGCATGCTGGCGTTGAGCATAATGACTTCGACGCGGCGATTTTGGGCGCGGCCAGCAGCCGTTTTATTATCGGCGGCTGGGCGATAGTGGGCGAGACCCGATGCGGTTAAACGTTTCGGATCTATTCCAAACTGTTCTATAAAAAGTCGGACGGTTGAAGTAGCCCGTAAGGTTGAAAGCTCCCAGTTTGAGTAAATCATTGTTCCAACGGTGGGTTGGTTATCGGTATGGCCTTCAACCATCACCAGTCGATCCGTGCCTTTAATGATATCTGAAATGAGGCCTAATACAGGATACATCTGTGGGGAAACTTCGGTAGCGCCTTCTTCAAAAAGAAAGCCACCTGAAATACTAATCACTACCCCTCGTGAATCAATTTTTACTTGAATCGGGCTTACGTTTTCTTGAAAAATAAAATCGAAACCTTCTTGCATCAGTTTTTTTCTAAGTTCATCGGCAATTTCTTGATTTGTTACCGAGCGTCTTACAATAAAATGGCTCGCTGATTCAGGGGGAGACTCGTTTTTTGAGAGACTCGCTTTTTTTGATTTCTGGCCGCCCGTCTTTTGACCCATAAACGCTTCAGCCATCGATTTGCTAACATTTTTAAGCTTGGCTAAATCTTGCTGACTGATCGCGTACATAACCACAAAGAACGCAAAGAGAAGAGTCACCATATCGGCGTAAGGAATAATCCACCGCTCGTGGTTCTCATGTTCTTCGTGTTTTTGTTTGCCCACTTACGAACCTTCTTCTTTGTAATCTTGGTCGACGATCGCCATTAGATGCTGAGCGATAATGCTGGGGGATGTTCCTTGCTGAATTCCCTTAACTCCTACTTTGATCATTTCAAAATAAGCCTCTTCGTGGGCGATAAGAGCTTTAAGTTTATTACCTACTGGCATGAACACGAGGTTTGAAAATCCTACCCCGTAAACCGTTGCAATAAATGCTGTTGCAATACCAGGACCGATAGCTGCCGGGTTATCCAGGTTGTTCATAACGTGAATCAAACCGAGCACGGCGCCTAAGATACCTACAGTGGGGCAGTAGTTTGCAAAAGTGAGCCAAAATTTTGCCGAGGCAGTTCCGTGATGAGAGCGATACCCAGTTCGAGATTCGATAATCGCAGTGACGAGATTGGGTTCAAGACCGTCAATTGCAAATCCAAGTGCTGCTTTTAGGAGTGGATCTTGAATATTCTCTCTTTCTTTTTCGAGAGCGAGGAGTCCGTCTTTTCTTGCGATCCCGGCAAGTTTTGTCACTTGTTCCACAAGCTCGTTCGGATGGTGATGGATGCCTTTGAAGGTAAGAACAAACATTCCGAGGCCGTGTTTTACGTTTTCGATCGGAGTTTCAAGCATCGCTGCTCCAAATGCACCACCAATCACGATAATAAAAGCGGCGAGACCCATGATGGAGTGAAGATGACCCCCCTCGAGAATCATTCCACCAAGTACAGCTCCGAGAGCGATAGGTAAACCGAGGACGCTAGCAAGTTCCATAGATAGATCTAGTTTATCAGACTTAATGCGATGAAATGCTTGGATTTTATTTTACGCTCGGCCCCAAAAAAACGGGGCTCTGCTTACTTGATTGAATGCCGTAGCTTCACTTATATAGCGCCACATGACAACGCTTCTGGCCGTTAATAATTTGCAGATAAAAAGAAAAGGAGACCTCGTTTTAGATGGTGCTTCATTTACTGTGGATGCCCATCAAATTACGGGCATCACTGGGCCGAACGGTGGGGGCAAATCCAGTCTTTTTGAAGCGATCATGGGTTTTTTGCCGCTGAGTGGCGGAACGATTTCGTGGAGTAGTTCGGTTCAGCTGGCTTATCTCAAACAACAAGTTTTGCCTCGAAAAATGGTTCCACTTTCGGTGAAAGATTTTGTTTCAACTGGAACCTGGGGGCCTCGTCAAAATTCTCAACCCGCAGTGACGATAACCGAAGCGCTTAAAGTTTTTGAAATTGATTCCATTGCCAATCGTCTAGTTAACGAAATTTCAGGAGGGCAGTGGAGACGGGCGCTTCTTGCTCGATGTCTCGTGCAGCCGGCAGATGTTTATTTACTTGATGAACCTTTTAACCAAATTGATATTCAGATGGAAAACTGCATCGGGCATCTTTTGAAAGACCTAGTTAGAACAAAGCAAAAAAGTTTTATTGTTATTTCTCATGATTGGCATGCGATGGATCACTTCTTTGATAAGCTGCTTTTCTTAAACCAAAAGGTTTTAGCCTCAGGCAGTGTAAGGGAAATCGGTGAAAAAGTTATGAATTGGAAGAATCCTCAACATCATGAATGGATGCATTCAGGTGAGGGACGCCATGAACTATAGTGCTGCATTTGAAACAGCATTTTGGTTAAGTGCATTTGCTGCACCCTGGGGAGCACTTCTTATTTTTCGACGACTTAGTTTTTTTGGCGATGCATTGAGTCATTCATCTGTAGCTGGTATCGCTATCGTTCTTCTTTTTATTGGTGAAAATCCATTCTGGCTTTCGGTTGGGGCGCTTGCTTCTGTGCTCGTAACTTCGGGTCTTTTGTATTGGTTTGAGAAGCGAACTCGTCTGCCCTCTGATGTTGCATTAACTGTGAGTTATTCAGGCCTCTTTGCGATTGGACTTTTGATCATGGGTGGAGATCATGTTCATCTCGATCATTTACTTCTGGGGGATATCTGGAGTGTTCAGCCTAATTTTCTTTGGTTTCTAAGAGTTTGGGGACCACTGGTGCTTTGTGTTTTGGTTTGGAAGTGGAGAGCCCTTTGGGTTTCGGTCATTGACGCACAGTTTGCTGAGGGCCTTGGGTATAAATCGAGGCACCTCGATTTGTTATTCTTAACTATAACCTCGGTTTCGGTTGTCGGAGTCATTCAGTCTGTTGGAGTGGTTTTGGTCGCTGCTTATTTTGTTTTGCCTGGGGCTTGCGTTTTACCGTGGGCGAAGTCTCTCAGGGCATTAGTTTCTGGGGCGTTTTTGGCAGCTTTAGTTTCGGGTTTTATCGGTTTAGCTGTTTCTTCCTATTGCAACTGGGCTCCGGGCCCATCGATTGCAACGACAGGCTTTGCTATTTTGATTTTGAGTCATTTTGTTCGTCGGCTTGCTGATTAGCTTTCTTTTTGCCAAACTTAACCTTGGAGGGGTTGAGTGGGGCTGCTGGATGAGCGCATTGCCATCGATTTAGGCACTGCGTATTCGATTGTTGCGCATGAATCTTCAAAAGAACTTTGGAGGATTCCCTCAAGCATCGCTCTCGATGCTAAAACAAAAGAGCCGGTTGCTTACGGTGATCAAGCAAAAGTCATGTCTGGTCGTCAAAGTCCTCATTACGAAGTTATTCGCCCCCTTAAAGACGGAGTGATTTCGAATTTTGAAGCCGCGGGACACTACCTAAGTTATTTAGTTAAAAGAAGTCGCAGAAATCCCCTTGCGCTTAACTATACCGTTTTCGTTTGTGTGCCATGGGGAGCAACTACTCTTGAACTTAAATCCTACGTCGAACGAGTTCGAACATTTAGAACCAAAGTGAGAATGGTGAGAGAGCCATTTGCTGCTGCTCTTGGCTCAGATCAAGATCTTTTTTCTCGCGAAGGTTGCACTGTAATGGATATTGGCGGAGGTACCGTTGAAATTTCGACGATTGCAAATGGAACAATGATTTCGTGCCACTCTTATCGAGAGGCGGGTAATGCCATGGACCAAATCATTGTTGAAAAAATGTTGAGACAAAGACTTTTTGAGGTTGGTTTAAATACGGCTGAAGAAATTAAAATGCAGTATGGTTCTGTTTTTCCGAGTCTTGAAGAAACTACCTTTGAAGTTCGAGGTCTTGATCGAAAGACGAGAATTCCTGGTCGCCTTACGCTATCAACGCATGAACTCAGAGATTTTTTAGAGCCGATGAGCCATGCCATTGAAAATAATTTACGTGATCATATCAGACATCTTCCTGAAGATTTCAAAAAGGGTGTTTTTGATAAAGGCATTCACCTCGTTGGAGGTGGATCTCATCTTAAAGGCTGGAAGGCTCGTCTTGAAAATCATTTGCAAGTTCCGATTCATCTGAAAGATGACCCTCAGCTTGCCGTTATTCGAGGAATGAAAAAAATCATCGATCATCCACGCAAATATTCTTCTATTCTAAAAATTTCTGAACAGGTCGGCGGAGTTTAAAATCTGTGGAATTTATCCGCCAACGCAAAGAAGGTTGGCTTAAGATTCTAAAAATTGCTTGGCCATTAATTTTGGCCAATAGTTTTTGGAATTTACAGCTTACAATTGATCGAATTTTGCTCGGACAGTTTTCAACTGATGCGTTGGGAGCCGCTATGGCGGTCGGAGGAGTTTTTTGGACGCCAATGGCTTTGCTTCAGCAAACAGCGGCTTATTCGATGACGTTTGTGGCTCAATATTTCGGAGCAAAGCAATTTAAGATGATTGGACCTGCAGTTTGGCAGGCATTGTATCTAAGTTTTCTGGGGGGATTTTTATTTTTGTTTTTTATTCCTATTACACCGCCTTTTTTTTCTTTGATCGGCCACTCTCCGAATGTTCAGCCGCTTGAGGTTGAATATTTTATTTCTCTTTGTTTTTCGGCACTTCCTGCTGCGGTGGTCGCGGCGATTAGTGGGTTTTATTCTGGTTTAGGAAAAAGCCAAACTGTGATGTGGATCAACGCAGTCGGTCTTGTTGTGAATGCTGTTCTCGACTACGTGATGATTTTTGGAAGATGGGGATGTCCGGCCTATGGAATTGCTGGTGCCGGTTATGCAACTGCAATCGCTAATGCTGCTTCGGCTACTGCTGCATTTTATTTTATCTATCGCGATGATGCTGATGACACCTTTGGTTTTAGATCGGGTTGGAGGCTGAATATCGCACTGATGAAAAGATTTTTACGGTATGGTGTACCGAGTGGAATGCAGTGGGCTCTTGAAGGTATGGCTTTCACGGTTTTTCTTATTTTCATTGGTCATATGGTCAACGGCGATGCGGGCCTTGCAGCGAGTGGAATTGTGGTTACGGTTATGCTTCTTGCTATCTTACCTGCAATGGGAGTAGCGCAGGCTGTTTCAATTTTGGTTGGCCAGCATTTAGGCGAGAAAAATCCTGAGCAGGCAGCAAAAGATACATGGAGTGGATTGCAGGTTGCGGTCGTCTATATTTTTGCGATGGGTTTAAGTTTTGCAATTTTTCCAGAATTTTATTTGATGTGGTTTAAGAACGAAACGAATTTGCCGCTATGGACTGAAGTCAGCATTATTGTTCCATACCTGCTGCTCTGCGTAGCTCTCTTTACCTCGTTTGATAGCATGAATTTAGTTTTTTCTTTTGCGTTAAAAGGGGCTGGTGATACTCGATTCGTAACAATGGTTGCTTTGGTTATGCCGTGGCCTCTGATGGTTTTGCCAACCTGGTATTTCTCGAACAGACCGAATGCAGTCTATCTCGCTTGGGAAGCCGCTAGCCTTTATATAATTTTGCAGGCCTGCGTTTTCTGGCGGCGCTTCACAGGGGGCAAGTGGAAGAGTATGAGTGTTATCAATTAATTCTAATTTGAGTTTTGGCCTGAGGCGAAGCGGGCCAAAACTCAGAAATTTTTACAAATGAATGAACGGGTTGTGGCGCTTTTCGTGTGCAATGCTGGTATTTGGCCCATGACCACAAATCACTTTTGTATCGTCATCAAGACGATAGAGATGATCTTTAATAGATTGAGAAATTTCGTCGAAATCCCCGCCCCATAAATCGGTTCGGCCGATTGAGTTTTGAAATAGAGTATCACCTGCAAAGAGAAGATCTTCGATTACAAAGCAGCAACTGCCTGGGGTGTGGCCAGGAGTGTGAAGAGTTTTAAGTGAATGCGATCCTATTTGAAACGGCATTTCGTGCTCAAGGTTTTTTGACCAAGGCGGAAGAGCTTTTAAGTTCATTTGAAAAAAACGTCCCTGCATCGGAACATTTTCCCAAAGAAACTGATCGCCTGGATGAAGTAAAAGGGGAGCCTGACTCCATTGATGCAGAGGTTGCGAAGCGCCCACATGATCAAAGTGAGCATGCGTGTGAACGATATATTTGACCTGCATTTGGATTTTTTCGATCTCCGATTTAATGCGATCAAATTCGTCACCCGGATCCACAACAATCCCTTCGCCACTGGCTGGATCCCACAGAAGCGAACAATTACATCCTAAAGGCCCGACGCTAAATGACTTCACTTTAAATTTCTGAGACTGTGGAGCTTCTTTCATCTGAATCTAGTTAATCGCCGTAGTGACTGATTGGCAAGTTGAGTCCCAAATAAAGCCCAAGGGCCAAGATTTCTAATTTTTACGAAAAGATTTTCAATTTACTTCGAGTCGTTATACTGATGATTCCATGGCAAGACACCATCATAGAAGAGGTCGAAACAACCGAAGAGGCGGACAGGGTTCGATGAAGGCTCCTTCAGAGCGAATCGATCAATACATGAAGTCAAAACCTGCTCGCCCTGAACAGCCAAGAGAATCAAATTCAGCTCCTCATTATGTGAATACTCAGCCTGAGGTTAACCTTGCCTATGCACCCGCATTATTTTTTCGCTTTCCTGAGGTCGGAGAGAGATTGTCATGGGTCAGCTTGAGGGGAGCGCAAGAGCCTGCTGTTCCTCAAAGACTTTATAAAAGCCAACATTTGTTTGGTGAAAACTATGTTTATATGAAGCGAGAGAGTCTCGATTTTCATATTTTACCTGATAATAAAGCTCGAAAATTAGAATTCGTTATTGCCGATGCTCTTAAGCGAAACCGAAAAAAATTGGTTACATTTGGATATGTTGGCTCCTCTCATTGTTTGGCTACGGTCAAAGCCGCGAAAGAATTAAAACTAAAATCAGAGGTTGTGCTCTTGCGTTGCCCACTGACGGTCGATGCCGTCGAAATGGTGGCTGCGATGAAAAATTTGGGCGCTAAGGTTCGACTGCGAAATACGATGCGCGGAGTTTTATTTGTGGCGGCCTGGAAGTGGCTACTTTCAAAAATATTTAGAATTGAGTTGGTTCCACCAGGGGGCTCTAATGGTCGAGGAACATTGGGCTATGTAAGTGCAATGGTGGAGCTTAAGAATCAGATTGATGACGGGTTACTTCCGCAACCAGATTATTTATTTGTCGCGGCCGGAAGTGGCTCGACTCTTGTCGGTCTTGAAATTGGCAGACGACTTTGTGGTTTAGATTCGATGGAGATTATTGGCATTCAGACCTCGGACGATAAGGGGGTTGAGACTGCTCGTTTAGTTGAAATGGGAAATGCTGCGATTGATATTTTAAATGGGGCACTGAAAAATAAACTTTCGTTTAAGTTCACAGGTTCAGAGTTTAAAATTTTAAAGGATTATGTAGGCGGCGGACATGGTCAGCTCTCGACCTCTCTGCAGGCTTGGATGTCTGAATTTTTAGAATTAGAGGGCGTTGATTTGGAGCCTGTGTATACAACAAAGGCTCTCTACGGAATGACCGATTATATGAAACGCCAAAATTTTCAGGGCAAAAAAGTTTTGTTCTGGAATACTTGTTCACCATTTCGAAAGGGCGATGTGAATTATCCTGTGAATTATTCGAAAATTTCATTCAAGCTCCGCCGTTGGATGAAAGAAGATCAGTCTCAAGGGCGACTTGCTGAGCTGGGTAAGATTTAATATTCCACTTTAAAATTGCAGAAGTCATAATCTCGATGTGTATTTGTTTTTGAGCCAGTGAAGCAAGTAACAACTTCGCCTTTTAAACGGGCTGCTGCCGTGAGTTTTGGGGTTTTCTGCGAATGAGGGGAAGCACTTGAGAATAGAGCCTCATAACCTGAAATCTGGAAAGTGGCTCATTTTGCACAATTAATTTTTCTAAAAAATCCTGGTTGAGGCCTTCTAACTGACGGAACTTTTTTAGAAAATATTTTATGCTCTGTGAGTCGTTTGAATAAGGCATCAAGTTTGATGGGGAATGAATAGCTAGGCTCAATGTCTCCACCAGTTGAGTCATTTTTTCAAATTTTAAAACTTCGGGCGTATCAAAATGTGTATGGTAATACCAGGGTGTTCCTGAGCTTATAAATGTAAACGGTAAATTTTTTCGTCTAAAGCTATCATAGTCGCTTCTGGCTCCCAGGCGTCCGAATGGTTCAACAATAAGCATGGGCAAATGTAAAAATTCTAAGTTTGAATGAGAAAATGCGCCCCAGGCATTCCCAAACTGAAGATAAGAATTCTCAAAGTTTTGAGTAAGGACTCCACCAACTAGATCCATGATCAGAACTTTCTCAATTCGTTCTGAATAAAATTTAGCAAATTGCGCTGAACCTCTCAGATATCTTAAAAAATAATGTTCTTCCATATCGAAGAATACAAACGTTAGGGGCGTCGATAAATCTCGCGCCACTCTCGCCAGTTCTAAACTTACCGCGACTGCTGAAGCATTGTCGTCGGCAGCAAGCCCTGATTTTGGTGTCGATTCATAGTGAGCGCCAATGATAGTTCGACCACGCTCGTGAGTCTTAGCTTTATTCTCCACATATATATTCGTACATTGGCCCAGACCCCAAACGTGAAAGTGTTGTTCTTTGGTTTCGTACCCCATTTCACTTAAAATTTTATGAAGATACTTTTGACTTTCAAAATATCCTTCGGAATGTGGAATGCGTGGAGAACAGCAGAGGGCACTTATATGTGCTCGAAGACGCGCACTTGTTTCTTCTGACAACATTTTCAAATTATGCTGGCAACGAGAGCCCAGAGTCGATGCTTAAAGTTTATTAAGATCGAATTTGAATTGAGAATCTTTGAGAGCCATTGAAGGACGAGCTAACAGATACCCTTGCACTAAATCGATATCGAGAGCTTTCACAAAATCAAATTCACTTTGTTTTTCGACGCCTTCAGCAATGATCTTGGCATTTACTTTGCGCCCGATGTCTCGAATAGCTTTAAGCAGCTCTTGCTTAACCGGATTTTCATGAATTCCACGTACAATCGATATATCAACTTTAACAAACTGAGGCTTCAAATTAGCAATAGCCTCTAGGCTTCCGTAACCCGTTCCGATATCGTCCACTGCAATATCAAAACCTAGACCTGAATAATAATTTTGTTCTTTTTGAAAGAGCGCATAGTTTTCGATTGCGAATCTTTCTGTAATTTCAAAAACAACGTTTTGGCCGAGCAGGTTTGATTTCTTTAAAAGCCTTTGAAGAGCTTCTCCCTTAAATTCGGGATCATGCATAGTGGTGGGGAATGTATTAATAAAAAGTTTTTGATCTTGTCTGAGGCCTTGCGCATTTTCGATCGCCTTTTTGCGGCAAAGTCGATCGAGTTCAAATGAAAGCTGAGCAGTCTCTGCAATGCTAAATAACATCAGCGGACTTTCCATCGGACTGCCTTTAGGTCCACGACTTAGAGCCTCGTATGCAAAAATCTCGCCCGTTTTCATATCAACGATAGGCTGAAAATGAGTCTGAATACTTTCTTCCATGATGATTTGTTTAAGAGCCTCATTAATTTGGAACAGAAATCGTTGGCCATTGAGTTTGGCTAGGCCTTTGGCATTTTCAATGAGGCGATACACCAATCTCTCTGTCGAGAGGAGGGGGTTATGCATTGCATAGGCATAACCAATATCAGCTTTTAAAATTCTTTTCGTATAGGGAAATGTAATTTCAAAAACCTTGGCATTTAAAGAGTGTGAAAATCTTTCAATTATATTCTGCAAGTTCTCGATCTTTAAAAAATTGGCATATTCTTTTCTCTTCGACGAGAGAAAGAGCAAAAATAATTCATCGTGAGGATGCCGCACAGCCAAGATATCATCTTGACGGATGAGCGTTCCTTTGAGGCCTTCGATTGAGCGAACGACATCTTTTAAAATTTGATTATAAATATCGTGGCCGTAATCACACTCGATTTTTGAAAGTTCACTGGCGTCGATAAAGAGAAGTCCGAGAGCTTTTTGATCTGACAAAATAGATTGCAGATCAGGCATGTAATGCGAAAAAGTATACAGGCCTGTATTAGGATCGAGATGCGCTGAAGCAGCAGGACGACTCGGATTCTCGTCTGGTTTCTTTCCCGGAAAAAAATTGAACATGACGCCCCTTAACCTCCGAAGGGCGCCCACTCACGCCCATTCAAACCGTTCCACCCATTTTATCTCAGCTTTCCTCTTTGGAGGAGCCGCCTCTCACTGTTCTAGGATTTTTTAGTTTAAGTAATTGATGATACTGGGTCAAACGCGATAGCCTTAAGGTGTGCTATTTATGCGCAGACTAACTAAGGTTTCTCTAAATATATGTTTAGTCTTGGTATTTTCGCATTTTTTTACAATTTCTCTTCTCGCCGTCGAAAGTTACACCCTAAAGCAGCTCTTTGCGAGAGCTGAAAAAAATGCAGCCTTGCAAAAAGATTATGACGCTGTGCAGAGGCTGGCGGCGGCAAAAATGGCTCAAGTTGAGAACCTTAAATGGCTGCCCTCAATTGAACTCAAAGCTTATGGTGGTGTTGTCCCTGATGCCACTGTCGATAAAAGTAATGTGAACAGTTATAAGGCGAATGATTTTGAGAATGACTTCAGTCTTAAAGGTTTGGGTTTAATGACGAGAGTTGAAATTGAAGCTGTTCAGCCTATTTTTACTTTTGGAAAAATTTCAAATGCAATCGATGCAGCCAAAGGTGGAAGAATTCTTGCCGAGCATGAGAATATAAAAAAATCGAGCGAAGTAAAGTTGCTCGTCAAAAAGGCGTATTACACTTTGCAGCTTTCGAACGATTCAGCCGATATTTTGAAAGAAGTTGAATCAAAGCTCACCGATGCCAACGAAAAAGTGGAAGAGCTGCTTGTTAAAAATGCAGATAATGTTTCTGAAATTGATCGTCTTAAAATCAGAGTTTTTATGGCAGATGTTAAGAACCGGCTACTGGATGTTGATCGAGCCAATCGACTTTCAAAATCTGCGCTTGTAGAAATGGCAAATCTCACTGGTGAATGGACTCTCGATCAGACAAATCTCGTTGCCGAGCAGCCCAACAATTTGAAAAAGGAAGAAATTATTCAGGCGGCCTTAAAGTCCCGACCTGATCTCGTGCAACTTTCGACTTTGGCTCAAATGAAGGAGGCAGAGTATCGGGCAATGAAGGCCAATTTGTTTCCAACCATCTTTTTGGGCGGTAAACTTGAATATGCGAATGCCCCCGGCAGAACCGATGTTTCGAATCCCTATTTAAACGATCCTTATAATACGTTTGGTATCGGCTTTGTTTTTGGTCTTAAACAGGATCTTAGCTTTCATCGAACTTTTGCAAAAATGGATGAAGTTAAAGCTGAGGCCGATCGTTATGCTGCTCAAAGAGATCAACTTTCAATTAAAGCTAAGCTTGATGCCGAAAAAGCCTTTGAAGAAGCCTTCTCAGCTATTCAGGGTATGCAAATTAATGAAGAAGGCTTTAGAGCGGCGAGAAGCTGGCTTACTTCATCAGGCCTTTCGTTTAACTTAGGAACCTCTGAAACGAAGGAAGTTTTGGAGTCTTTTGCAGCTTATTTCAAGGCGCGAGTCGATTTGGTTAAAAGCGTTTATGGTCTAAATATTGCTTTAGCCGAACTCTCAAATGTTGCCGGATTCGAAGTTCTTTCGAGCCTTCAATAGCCTGCTTACTAAGCCCGTTCTTTTACTTATCTTTTTAGACTTTGCACCAAAATGGAAATTCAAGGTTAACGATTGTGTTTTTTGTAAACCCTCATTACAAAGGGCGGGTTATGAAAACCTCATCCAATTCATCGAAAAAGATTCGTTTAGCAGTTTGTGGCGTTGGAAATTGTGCCAGTTCACTTATTCAAGGCCTTGAATATTATAAAAAAGCTTCGGCAGACGTGAAATCAAGTCACGTAGGACTTATGCACTACGATTTAGGGGGATATACTCCCGAGTCGATCGAAGTTGTAGCCGCTTTTGATGTCGATAAAAGAAAAGTGGGCTTACCCTTAGAGAAGGCTATTTATAGTCTTCCTAACTGCACTAAGCAGATTGTTCCTGAAGTCAGTGCCACCGGTGTGACCGTTCAAATGGGTCATGTCTACGACGGTGTTTCAGCACATATGGCAGATTTTCCTGAAAATATTTCTTTCAGAGTTTCGGATGCCAAACCAGTTGATGTTGTCAAAGTTCTTAAAGATACCCAAGCAGACGTAATGGTTTGTTATCTTCCTGTCGGAAGCGAGAATGCAGTTAAGTTTTATGCTCAAGCATGTCTCGATGCCAAAGTGGGAATGGTTAATTGCATGCCTGTTTTTATCGCTTCAAATCCTGAGTGGGCTCAAAAGTTTAAAGACGCAGGCGTTCCTATCGTTGGCGATGATATCAAGAGCCAAGTTGGAGCGACGATTGTTCATAGAGTTCTCACCAAGCTTTTCCAAGATAGGGGTGTAAAACTCGAGCACACCTACCAACTGAATACTGGTGGAAATACCGATTTCTTGAATATGCTCAATCACGATCGTCTTAAATCAAAGAAAATTTCAAAGACCGAAGCAGTTCAAAGTCAGCTTGGTCAACCTCTCGCATGGGAGGATATTCATATAGGCCCATCCGACTTCGTGCCTTGGCTTAAAGATAATAAGTTGTGCTTCTTGAGAATGGAAGGAACTGGTTTTGGTGGAATTCCCTTGAATCTCGAAATGAGACTTTCAGTTGAAGATTCGCCCAATTCAGCAGGCGTTGCAATTGATGCAATTCGCTGCATTCGATTAGCTTTGGATCGAAAAATTTCTGGTCCACTTCTTTCGATTTCATCTTATACGATGAAGCATCCTCCAGTTCAGTACGCTGACTCGGTGGCACACGATAGAGTTGAAAGCTATATCGCCGGTGGGCTTGAGACGTAATCAGTTGGAGATTGAGAGTGAAGGCTCTCAGTTAAATCGAGAGCAGATCGATGCGGGAAGGCTGAAAGGTTCAGCCTTTCTTAACCCTTCCATAGTCGAATGGTGGGTGAAGGACTTTATGAGTCCTCTCGAGGATTTTTGCGTTCGTCATAAGATTACTCCAAATAAAATTACGACTATGGGATTTGCCCTCACGTTAGTGGCTGCAGTGCTATTAGCGACTGGGCATTTGATCTGGGGCGGATGGACTGTGATTTTGGCCGGGTGTTTTGATTTTTTTGATGGCCGAGTTGCAAGGCGGATGAATCTTTCGACCGAATCGGGGGCATTTTATGATTCATGCCTCGATCGATATATGGATTCCGCAGTTCTTTTTGGGTTGGCTTATTATTTTCGTGATTCGTGGGTTTCGGCGCTTGTTTATTTGGCCATTTTAGGAAGTTCGGCAACTCCTTATATTCGTGCCAAATCAGAAAGTCTTGGAATTGCCAGCTCGGGCGGCGCTATGCAGCGGCCAGAGCGAATTGTGTATATCGGATTGGGATCTGCTTTTTCAGGCTATTTAATGATTTTATTTTATCCTTTTATGAACAAAGGAGAAGAAGCTCAGCCGTATTTATTAATTCTAGCTCTTGGTGTTGTGGCTTTCATGTCTAATAAAGTGGCCATTGAGAGATTCGCTTCAACATTTAAGATTCTTAAGTCTCGCGAAAAGTGATGAGAAAATTCAGTACGCTCGCTAAGCTATTGAAAATAGCTTAAAGTTTCATCTTTAAAGCGCAACCGAAAACAAAAAGGAGAAGCTGAATGCTCCAGATCATCACTCTTAATTTAATGGCGTTACATCTTTTAGTTGCTGCGGACGATGGCGAGAGAAGTTTGTCAGCTCCTCCAACCTTAAACGTTCCGTCTACATCAACATCAACAGCTCAGCCTGTTAAGGGTTCAAGGCTACTTTTTACTAGTTTTAAGACCTCCAGTTCGAATTCTGCGACAAAATTCGTGATCAATAGCGTAATTGATGTGGAGAAAATTATGGAGGGAGTGAGTGCTCAAAACTCCAACGCTGTAAAACAGAAAGATCCTCAGTTACGAAAATTTATTTCATCGGTTCTTGATTTAGAGAGTTTAGGTCGAGGCGCTTTGGCCACTTACTGGGCAGAGCTCGACAAGTCGGCTAGTGGAAAAAAGCAAAAAGAAAGATATCTCCGACTTTTTAAAAGTTTGGTTGAAGAAAATTATCTCGAAAAAATTCGACTCTACGTCGGAGGTAAATATCAAATTATTTTGACGGGTGAAAAATCTGGTCCTCAAAAGACGATTGTGTTTGCGACCATTAAAAAGAAAGAAGCGGATGTTATGGTCGAATTTCACTTAAAGAAGAAAGGCGAGAACTGGTCGATCGTTGACACCAAACTTGATGAAACATCACTCGAAGAAGCCTATCGCGGAAGTTTTAATCGCATTATTAAAAAGAATGGGGGAATCGAAAAGGGACTTCCCGAACTTCTAAAGGTTATGGATAAAAGATTGGCAGAACTAAAACAAGGAAAGGCTACTAAATTGTGATGTGTAAGCGTTTTGATTTCTGCAGTTTTATTTTTTCTATTTCAGCATTATCCGCCTGCCACGCTGCTGACAAACCAGTACAGAATGCATATCAGACTACCGTATCAAAAACTGAAACAAAGTCAGAAGCAAAACCACTTGATGCATTTGCTCAACAGAGTTTTCATAAATTTACATCGAACGGCCTTGTTATTGGACGAAGTGCTTTTTCATGGAAAAGAGAGGGTGGACTTCTTCGCTTCAATGAAAATGCTGAAATGAAGTTAACACTCTTTAAAAAGGCTGAAGTGATTGCCACTCAAAGTCGTGTCTGGACAAACGAAGCACTTGAAATCCAGAAGATCGAGTTCGATATGAAGAGCTCTCAGTCGCTAATTAAAATTGTTGGTGATCGATTTGATAATATTTTGAGATTGCAGATTAGCCAAGCAGGTAAGACTCAAATTAAAGATCTTTCTTTGCAAGAACCGGTTTTAGTGAGTTCAACGTTAAGGCCGTATTTACTTCTTAAGGGCCTTCCGACTCAGTCTAAAAATCTAGAGGCGTTTATGCTGGAACCCTCAGCTCTGACAACAGTTCCTATGGAGATGAAAGTTAAAAAGATTTCTGATTCAAAATGGTCCGTTAATTTGAGTTATCTTCAGCATTCAATGGTGAGTGAGATTACGAAGGACGGAAGTTTGACATCGGAGAAGTCTGATTTTGCCGGCCTTCCGGTTGAAACAAGTGCGATTACCGAAGCTCAGTATGCCAATCTCTCTATTGAGGGAACAAAAAAAGATTTGGTAGAAGTTGCTCGAGTTGCATTTGTTCCTCTCGCAAATGCTAGGCAGCTTAAAAGTTTAAGCGTAAAAATATCGGGAGTTGATTTAACTGGCTTTGATCTCAATCGCAGACGTCAAAAGCTTGAAGGAAATGTTCTTACAAGCCGAGTTGAAACGCTGCCTAAAGATGCACTTCCTGTGCAAGCGCTTGTGGGTCAGAAATCATTAGAAACCTATTTGCAAGGCGATGCTTTGATGCCTGTTTTCGATGCATCGATTCAAAAGAAGTCAAAAGAAATTATCGGAAACGAATCCAATTTGTGGAAGCGAGCATTGCTGATTCAAGACTACGTTTATAAGAATTTAGAAAAGGTTCCGACGGTTTCGATTCCAAATGCCTTAGAAGTTTTGCAAAGCGGAAAAGGTGATTGTAATGAACATGCCGTTCTCTACACAACTTTAGCAAGAGCGGCAGGAGTGCCGACGAGAACTGTCGTAGGTCTCGTCTATACCGATCGATTTTCAAAAGATATCGGCTTTTATTATCACGCCTGGGTTGAAGTCTTCACCGGCAAAGATTGGGTCTCTCTCGATCCCACCTGGAACCAAGTGCCATCTGACGCCACTCATATCGCTTTCGTTGAAGGCGGAATTGAAAAGCAGGTCCAAGTTACATCCCTCATGGGCAAAATTAAATTAGATCTCGTCAGTAGCAGCATGAATTGATCTTTTTTTTGAGCGGTGGTTGCCTCGTCAGAATCCCCCCCGACTCAAATACAATGCCAGCCATTTCCCAGCAGAGGAGGATTCAGATCCTTTCAGATTCCAGTTTGAAAACTTGAATCAGCTAAAGTGAAATCAAATATCTGGCGTTGAGGCGGATGTTTTAGATATGACGTCTTATGGGACAAAGATTTAAGACGCTTGCGTTTAGCTGTACCAATTGTGGAGCTGCATTCGCCAAGTGGATGGGTAAATGTTCTTCGTGTGGGGAGTTTAATTCCGTTACTGAGAATCCTCAGGAGCTTGCAAAAAAGGGTTCGGCGCCAGTTCGGGTTAAAGATTTTGCTTTGCAGGGAGAAGTAAAGAGAGTTGCCACGGGACTTTCTTTTTTGGATCGAGTTTTGAGTTCGGGGCTTCCTGAGGGGACAGTGGTTTTGGTTGCGGGGGAGCCAGGTATTGGAAAGAGCACCCTTCTATTTCAGATGTTGCTCGAACAAAAAGAAACGGCGCTTTATGTTTCGGCAGAGGAATCTGTGCAGCAGGTCTCTGGTCGGTTTCGATCGTTTAAAAAAGTTTTGTCGGATCAACTTTTCGTTTTAGCTGAATCACATATTTCTGAAGTTCTCGCCAAAATGAACGTCTTAAAACCAAAAGTTGTTGTGATCGATTCGATTCAAATGATGGTAGGAGAGTCAGAAGATAAAGCTCGAGGAGGAATGTCATCTCTTAAAGAAATTACCGAGGTTTTAGTTCAGCGAGCAAAAGAGCTCGGAATCATGCTTTGGATTGTCGGGCATGTAAATAAAGAGGGTGAGATCGCGGGGCCTAAAACTCTCGAGCACTTAGTAGATACGGTTTTACTTTTTTCTTCTGCCGAAGATTCGCGCTTACGCATTCTTCAGGTACAAAAACATCGATTTGGTCGATCAGGAGAAGTCGCTCTGCTTGAAATGTCAGAAAGTGGTTTGAAAGAACAAAAAGATGCTGAGTCATATTGGATTCAATCTCGAACTCAAAGTGTTGCGGGATGTGCAATTGCTCCAGTGGTTTTGGGCTCAAGAGTTGTCTGTGTCGAAATTCAAGCGCTCGTAGTCGATTCTTTTTTTCCATCGCCGCGAAGAAGCACCTCAGGTTTTGATCTCAATCGGTTATTTTTGATTTTGGCGGTACTTGAAAAGCGTTTGCGACTTCCGTTTTCGCGTTCGGATGTTTATCTCAATATTGTCGGCGGATTAAAAATTTCGGATCCGGGTGCTGATATGGCAGTAGCGGCTGCACTTGTATCGGCTCTCAACGACAAGGCTATTGGCCAAAAAACCGTATTTTGTGGGGAGCTGGGCTTAACGGGGGAATTAAGACCCTGCTCGGCAATTGAGGACAGACTTAAAACTGTAGAATCCCTCAGCTATAACCGCTGGATTGGCCCCGAATATGGCTTAAAAGCCTCTAAAACTGTCTCAATTGGCGGTTACTCCGAAGTCCATAAAGCCCTTGAAATCATTCTATAAATAGCCGATAAGACCCCCGCTTGGCCATATGCAGGACGTCGGGATAAAATACAGTGTGCAGTCCATTCTTTTAAAGGGGGGGGTAATTCTTTCCTTCGTATTATCTTTTGCCCCGATGAGAGTTTATTCGGGTGAGAAAGATGGTCTTATCTTGCCCGTCGAAATGAAACTTAAGGTCGATTTTTGGAAAGCCATTTATACGAAATATAGCACTCGCCAAGGTTTGCTTCATGACTCCGAAGATTTAAGTGTAATTTACGATGCTATTGAACTTCCAAAAAATGGAAGCACCGCTCCAGCTGATGAGCTTCGTTATTATATTCGTGAAAGACTTTTTAATATTGTTCGAAAGCGTGGTGAGAATCTTTCTCCTGAAGAACGAAAACTTTTATCTCGTTTTCCCCCTGGTACAACTAGAACTCGACTGCTTCAGGCGACAGAGAATATTCGATTTCAATTGGGTCAGTCGGATCGATTTAAACAGGGCATCATTCGTTCAGGATATTTTTTAAAGCATATAGAAAAGATTTTGGCAGAGCAGGGGGTTCCTGATTTTGTAAAATATTTGCCGCATGTTGAGTCTTCTTTTCAGGAGTATGCGATGTCTAAAGTCGGCGCAGCGGGTCTGTGGCAGCTGATGGAGTCGACAGGTAAGGGTTTTGGGCTTCGTGTTGATTACGCGGTTGATGATCGACTTGATCCTTGGTTGGCAACTGTGGCTGCGGCAAAACATTTAAAGCGAGATCGAAATTTTTTGGGTGCATGGCCTTTAGCTTTGACGGCCTATAACCATGGGCCTGAAGGAGTGCGAAAGGCGGTGCAAGCTCTGGGTACCACAGATATTGCTGAAATTTCCTATCGCTATACAAGTCCGAGCTTCGGATTTGCCTCAAGAAATTTCTATTCTCAGTTTCTAGCAGCAGTCGAAGTCGCCAGTAATTATCAAAAATATTTTGGTGATTTACCTATTCGTCCGGCTCTCACTTTTGATGCTCAAACAATTACCAAACCCATCACCTTTAGAGAACTTTCTCAGAAATACGAGTTCACTCTTGAAGAATTCAAAGCTCTTAATCCTTCGCTTAGACCGCCAGTTCTTTTAAATCAACGCCCTATTCCTAAGGGAACAGTTGTGCGTGTTCCGCTTAATTCTAAAAAAACCCCTGTTCTTGTCGCTGCATTGGAGAAGAGAGCGCCTGTTATTCCTAAACCTAAGATTGAAATTCAAAAACTTCCTCAAATCAAAATGACGGAACCGGTTACTGCTAAAAAGTCGGGTATCGATGTTAAGCCGCTGAAATCTCTTTATTCAATTGACGAGCGAAAGCCTGATGGCTCGGGCTGGATCAAAGTTGAAATTGGGGAGTCGGTAAGTCAAATTGCCGAGTGGTTGGATGTTAACGTCGAACAGGTTCAGAACTGGAACGCTTTAGGCACAGATGGTCAGGCGCGAGCGGGACAGAGGCTGCTCATTAAATTGGGCTCATTGCCTGCCCAGGATTTTGAAAGCCGTCGAGAAGATTATCATCGAAGAATTAGAGAGGATTTCTTTGCGCGCTTTGAAGTGGCTCAGACTTCTGATTACGAAGTAAAGGCTGGCGAGAATCTCTTTTCTATCTGCTATCAGAAGTTCGAAATTCCACCTTGGCTGCTTCAAGAATATAACGTCAAAGTTTCGGTTGGAAGTCTTGTTCCTGGTACGAAGCTTAAGATTCCCGTTCTTCGTGAGAAAGACGCCGATTTAATTTCGGCATCTCAGTAGACTTCGTGACTCTGCGACCTATAAAATAATCTCATGCATGATTTTAAGTTTTTAAAAGACTTTGAGTGTGATTTGCCGCGTCAAAAAGTTGATTTACATTTGATGGGGCAAAGTAATGGTTCTCAAACTAAGATTTTCTTTTTTTCTGAATCGGACAAAGCAAGATCATTTTTTGGATCTGCCCAAAATAAAAGTTTGGAGGGCAAAGAGAATATTCTCATTCTTGAAAATGAAAATGTTTTGCCTCGATCGATTATTCCTCAAAACTATTTGGTTTATTTTTTAGATAGTGCCTCGATGCTAGATAAGGCTGAAGGTCAGCATCCTCACTGGGCGCAAAAACTTAGAATAGCTTTTTATCGTATTTTTATTTTAGACGCTTGGAATATTTACGAAGATAATCATTTTCAAATTCCTCAAATTTATTCTGACCATTTTGAATTTGAAAAAATACTCAATGAATTTAAGGGCCAAGTTCTAAATGGATATCAAATTATTTATGAGCGAAGTATTAAACCAAGAAAGCATTTACTCGCTAATGCGTCTACGACTTTGGTTTTTAATCCTAACAAAAGCTTTCTTTTGGCAGAAATTTTTGATGACCTTAAACTCCAGGGCGTAAACGCCATTGAGATTCCTGACCGAAATATTCCGCAACCTGAGATGGCTGAGGGGAGCTTACTTTCAGTCGTCAGCTATCAAAGCTTTCTTGATACGATATTTAACCATAAAATCGGCAATATTGTTTCTTTCTCCTACGAAGATATGAATATTCTGCCTTCTGATCATTTAAGTAAGGCATGGATCATTCAAGTTCTGGGAATTAAAAATCGAGTGATTCAAACTGAAAGAGTGATGGATGGAGTGAATCCGATCATCGCAAACTTTGCACCATCTTCATTTGAATTAAATCTGGGTCCTGTGTTTGAAGACCTTGAGTTTTTTAAACATTCGCGACCGACTGATTTAGTCAAAGCCTTAGGCTCTCTTGTTCCTATCAGTAAAATTGAGTCTGTTTCGTCGACTAAAAGATTAACTGATATAGTGATCATGGCGCCATCACGGCTCACTTTTTTAAAAGAAAATTTAAGATCCGTTCTTCTTCTCACTCCGGTTTTAAAAGAATTTATTTCTCAAGATTTGCCTTTTTGGCATTTACCGATCATTTTTAAGCGAGCCCTTCAAATTCTGCAGTCACAGACCCAGCTTATCAATCTTTACCAGGGCTATATGTCGCTTGCCTATATGCATTCGATTGCACGAGATTTGTTAAAAATTAGTTTGATTCAAAATATTCGAGAAGAGGCAAAGAAACAGAATTTGAAATTTGGCATTTTCGGAGACCCTGATTGGAAGAGATTCTACCAATCAGATTATCGAGGAACAGTAACGAGCGAAGAAGATGTTTATAAGCATCTCAGTTCTTCTATTTTAGTTGAGCTAAATCCTTCATCTGTTTTTTTAAGTCAAAACTCGTTAATGCCTAAGTTCTTGGCGAAAGGAGCTTCGGTTTTTGGAATGAGTCCGGAGCCGACTTCAGTTCCTGCTGAATTCAAGAGATTTTATTTTGAAAAGCGATCTGATTTGCAGGGCGGTCTTAAAGAATTACTTCGCTCTCCCTTTGCCCTGCCTGCCGAAGCTCGAAGTCTTTTAGAGATTTTTGGCTGTCAGAACTTTTGGAAGACAGCTCAATCAGCTCCTAACGAGATGCGCAAAGGGCTTGCCATTGATTTTGCTTTGCATGCCCGCGGTTATGAGTCGTCTTGGGAAGAATGGGCGCAGTATATTGTGCATTTACATCGATTGCTAAAATTGCGTGAGCCTCGAGACCAAGTCATTCAATCGCTAAGTCCTCGTCTCAGCGGCGATCGAAAGAAAGATGTGGATGGTTTTGTAAACTCCGAATCAAGTTACTTAGAATCATTCAGCAAGATTTTTCCTGAGCTGAAGACCATTCAATCGACAGTTCCAGATCTCAATGTTTTTGAAATGCCACTCGAATCAAGTTAGTTTTTCCAGGCAGAAAGTTTAAAGCTTTCTTGGTTTGATAAAAACTCTTCGAGCTTTTCAGTAATCTCAGGAATGGTTTGATTCCAGATATGAAAGTAATCACGATGTTTTAAGAGAAAATCTCTTTTGAGATCATAGTCATTGGTATGTTCAGCTCTAATCTGATTAATCATTCTTTCAAATGCCATATGACCCGGAAGCATAAGATTGATACCTAAGCCGTAAAAATGCCAATCCTGGTTTACCGCCTTAACTTTTAAAGCGAGAACTTCATCGATGCCTTTGTCAAAAAACTCAAGGTCGACTTTTCCACCCTTATTCTCCGTCTCGATAATGGTTTTTCGCCATGAATCTATTTTTTTACAGATACTGTGAGATTTCTTAAGCCAGAACGACATATGCTCAAGGTTTTCAGCAATTTTAATTTTGCAGTTATGCAGTCGTTCGGCGGCAATATCAGGTGAAACCTTCTGCGTTAATTTTTTTCTCAACGGATAAATGTCAAATGGCTTCGTGCAATATTTTTCAATTGCCTCTTTAAAAGGCATATAAGTTGTGCCTTCGATGCGAGCGCCCTTGGCGGCAGTATTGATCAGGTTGATATCGCCAGCTCGATCAGCGGCAAACATTTCCATTTGAGACCTGTAATATTGCCATTCAAGCTTAGTTGGAACTTGATCGAGTCCATCTTGAGTGAGGCTCATAAGGCCATGACTTTCAGCCTGGAGCTCTTGTGCTTGCCTGCCTCGTTCACGGTCGGGATCAATGGTTCCTCGCACATGAGTTTCGTTGGTTCCAAAACCGTAGGCCAAATTGTGACCAACCATAATGATGTTTTTCATACCCATCGCATAAGCGATACTTAAATTTAAATTTCCTGCTGATGAACCAGTTCCAAATGAACCTAAGAAGTCTAAACCCAAAGAACCCATCCAGGCTTGAGTGGGGGTGTAGACAATTTGATCTTGATCAAAAAGTTCAAAGCAGTCTCGCTTCAGAAGAGCAGGACCTACGAGACAGGTTCGAGGATGAAACTTCATATTTCTAAAAAACTTAGGAACATAGTCGTCACGTTCAATCGCTGTTAAAAAATCAGGCTCGATGCCGTGTGCTTGAAGCGGCTTAAGTGAAGACTCGCAGGCGATGAGAGGGAATCTTCCTTGAAGCTCTCTTAAAAGATCAAAATGTTCATTAAGCGAAGGACCAGCTGCTATGGAGATCGCTGTTCGACCAGGAAACTGATCGTAAATAGGCTTAATTCCCTGAAGGTGCACAAGATGGGGGATGTTATCGACAACGTTTTGATATCCCATCATTTGATCAGGAATAGAATTTCCGGCCGATAGAACGGTAAGATCTCTTGTTTGCATTATATCTTGTGCCGCTTGTGAGTAAAAAGAGCCCTCGATATTGAGAGCCATAGGTGTAGCCAGAATACGAATATTTCGATCAACAGTCGTGTTGGCCGCAAAAAATTTAGCAAACTCGTTTTTAACCTTAGCTTGGTTTCTCTCGATCACCCAAAAAACTGTTGGATCTAAAAAGTGTTCTGAAAAGTCTTGAACACAGAGGGCTCTTAAAAAAATCTGAGGATTATTTTCAACTACGCAGGCGACAAAGTTCGCATAGGGGCGATTTCGCATGAACTCTTTAAATACAAAACCTAAACCAATTCCAAAAAAAACTGCTACTGAAGGATATTTAAGATCAACATTTCTTAAAACTTCTCGTGCCTCGGCCCAGCCCTCGCCTTGATGGTAGGGGACTTTAGTTTTGGTGTTTTCGTTTACATAGAGAAAATTTTGAGGGATATCGCCTTTATCGTCCCAAATAAAAAATTCACCGTCAGAGCCATGCTGAAAACGATCAAATCTTTGTAGCTCGGGTTGAAGTTGTTCAAAAAGTTTAGGATGACATTCTGAAAGCTTTTCTAAATTTTTTTGAAGAGTGGCCGAAAGAAGATCGCTTTTCACTCGTCACCACCTTTTAGTTTGCAGGAAGCATCGACTGTAATCGATCTTCATTAAGCCAATCAGTATTGGTTCCTGATGCATATCTAAAGCCGTCGGGTAGAGCTGTTCCTTTATGATGTCCTCGAGGAAAAAACGAAAACTCTGGTTCAACAACAAAGCGATCATCGAGTTCAATAGTATGGCGAGCTTCATCTTCGGTAATCATGACTTCATGGAGTTTTTCGCCAGGTTGAATTCCGATAACTTTCATTTTGCAGTTTGGGGCCAAAAGTTTTGCAAGATCAGTAATCTTCATGCTCGGCAGCTTGGGGACAAAAATTTCTCCCCCCTGCATCATCTCGGTTGATGTGTGAACAAATCGAACAGCTTGATCAAGTGTAATCCAGAATCTGGTCATTCGATCGTCCGTGATTGTGACTTGGCCAGTCTTTGCTTGCTCACGAAAGAGAGGAACAACAGATCCTCTTGAACCCACAACATTTCCGTATCTTACGCATGCAAGACGAGTCTTCTTAGGACCAACATAAGCATTACTTTGAGTGACGATACGCTCTTGGCAAAGTTTAGTAGCACCATAAAGGTTGACAGGATTGACCGCTTTATCACTCGATATAGCGATAACTTTTTCGACACTGCAGTCGATCGACATATCGATAACATTTTGAGTGCCAATAATATTTGTCTGCACGGCTTCGAAGGGATTATATTCGCAAGCTTCAACTCTCTTCATTGCCGCAGCGTGAACAACAATATCAACACCACGAAGTGCTCGTCCGACTCTTTCGCGATCTCTGATGTCTCCGATAAAATATCGAATGCTTGGATGATCGAACTGTTTTCTAAGTTCGTGCTGTTTGAGTTCGTCTCGGCTAAAAACTCGAATCACATTCGGTTTTAAAACCTCAATGGCATACTTTAAAAATGCTCTGCCAAATGAACCAGTTCCACCAGTAATAAGTATTTTCTTGGAGCTCCAATCCGTGAACGCCATAGACTATAGTTTATCTGAACTTCGCAGAGGGACATCGCAGAAAAGCGAGGATCTATCGTCAAAAAATTTTTAAGAGCGCAGCATAAAGCAAAATGACGCTTTGAATGATTGATAAATTGCAAATGACATTAGGAGTCATCGGCTCTTGCTTGGTAAGCTCTTTTTTATAGTGCAAACAGTTCCAATTATTTTCAGATGTGATGCGTCAAATGAATTAGGGTGGGGTCATTTTAAAAGATGTTATGCTTTGGCAGAAATCGCCCAACAGAGTGGTCGTTATAAAGTTCATTTTTTATGCCGACCTCTACCTAAAAATCTTGAGAAGAAACTCAGAGACATTCATGCCTCTGTTCAAATTCTCGATGTCAATGCAACTCTCGAGCAGGATTTAGCCTATCTTCATTCGCTCTTTGATTTGATGACTCGAAAGAATGTTATCGTCGTCATCGATCATTACGATTGGACGAGCGAATGTTTTACAGAGCTTAAGAGAGATCCGCGAGTTGCGCTCATTTGTTTTGATGATGGTCTCAAACGTCATTATGACTGTGATTTTTTGATAGACCAGAATCTTGATGCCGACAAATTGATTCATTCTGCTTCACCGAATGCTCAGCAATTACTGGGTCCCAAATATACGATGATTCGAGACGAGATTTTTACTTTGAGACAATCTCCCACTGAAAGAATGGCAGAAGGATTTCAGTTTCTCGTCACATTGGGGGGAGGAGATCGGTGGGGGCATTCACTTAAAGCGATTGAAGCCGCCAAAATGAGCAGTATTAAATTTGAGCTGCATGTAGTGGTTGGAACTCAATGGCCCCATGTTGAGAAAGCCAAACGTCTTATTGGCAATCATCCTCGAATTCATCTTTACGAGGATCCTTCATTTTTTCCTCAGCTTCTTGCCAGAGCCGATATTGCCCTTTGCGGTGGGGGAAGCACGACCTATGAATTAGCCTTCTTAGGAATTCCAATGCTCACAACTTCGCTCGTGCCTCATCAAGTTCCAATTGCAAAAGCTTGGGAGCAAAACGGAATTGCTGAATATCTTGGCCCAGCTGAAATGCTCACACCTGAGCGCATACTTGAAAAAGTTTTGCAGTGGATGGAGCAAGATCAAGAAATTGAGAACCGAGGTTTAGCCGCCCAAAAAATTGTGGATGGTCGCGGAAAATTTAGAGTTCTAGAACGCACCGCTAAGCTTATTCAAGAGCGAATCAAAGCTAATTTAGAAGGTGGGGGCTCAGCAATCTCTCGATAAATAAAAAGGCCGATTGGTTTTCCATCGGCCTTTTTAAGATAAAAAAATCTGAAAGAAAGATTATTTTTTGTGTTCTTCTTTCTTTTCAGTTTTCTTATGCTCTTCCTTTTTTTCAACTTTCTTAGCTGAATCAGGTGTTGTTGTGGTGGCTGTGGTTTCTGTGGTAGTTGAAGTACCATCAGCTTTTTCATTTGCCATAACAACAGTTGAGGCCAAGAGAGCAGAAGTTAAAATCATTCCAAAAAGTTTCATATTTATTTTCCTTTTTAATTAAATTAGTTACTCGAAGGATAATAAAAAGACTCATGTGTTTTGAAAATAAAAATTTGACCAAATGCGCTAATCGACAGGCTATTCTTACAATTTTGTAAGCTTCGGAGCCATACAATTATTTAAGGTAGCGATCGATGGCCTCACGATGTTCTTCGTATGTGGCACTAAAGTGATGTGATCCATCTCGACGAGAAACAAAGTAAATATAATCTGTTTTTTGAGGGTGCAGAGCCGCATAAATCGCGAGTACTCCGGGATTTGAAATGGGTGTAATTGGCAGCCCTTGAATTTGATAAGTATTAAAAGGGGTCTTTCGAAAAAGATGCTCGCGGGTGACTTTTCCGCCAAAGGGCAAAATGTCGTAGACCGATGTAGGGTCGCTTTGAAGCTTCATTCTTTGTGCGATACGGTTATGGAATGCGCTACTAATGAGGGACATTTCGCCAACCAAGCCTGTTTCTTTTTCAATAACGGAGGCCATTGTTACGAGCTCATGAAAACTGAGATTTCCATTGCGAGCCTCATCAAGATAACTCTGGGGAATTTTTGTCCAAAACATATCGACAAATGTGCGAATGATCGCTCGTGGAGAGCTCCCACGGGGAATAAAATAGGTTTCGGGAAGTAAATATCCTTCAACGGTTGGTGAAGGAATATGCAATTCTTCTAAAAACTGTGAGTCCCAGCAGGTCTCAAGAAACTGAATTCGATCGACCAACCCCAAATCATCAAGTGCTTGCGCCACCTGAAACATATTGATGCCTTCTTTAAGGGTGATTCGATAGAGCTTTACGTGAGATCCGACGATGACGTTGAGAATTTCCCATGCCGACATTTCGGTATTGAGCTCGTATTCGCCGGCTTTAAGAAGAGCTGATTTGCCACTGACTCGGCCGAGGTAGTAGAAAACGGGTTCTGAGCGAATCAAGCCCTCACTCTTAAGTCGTAGCGAAACTGATTTAAAGCTTTCGCCCGAGTCTACAGAAAAACTTAAGAACCTTCTTGAGTCGGATGCTGGAGCTTTAACAAGCTGCGACAGAACGATATAACCTAAAAGAACAATTCCAATGAATGTTCCAAAGAGATAGGCGTGAGTTTTGAAAGTCATTTACCCCTCAAAAATTTGATCACCCCGGTCTCTCATAAACTCTTCAAGAAAAAGTCCGGCGGCAATGCTGTCTTTCTTTTCTTTGCGCTCCTTCTTAGAGCGGTCCTTCAATAATTCTAATGCTTCTTTCGTCGAAAGGCTTTCGTCATAAGTAAAAACAGGCAGTTCAAATTCTTTTTTTAGTTGCTCCACCCAAAAAAGGGCATTTTCGGTGCTCTGTGTTGTATTTCCGCTTAAGCTATAAGGCAGTCCGACTAAAAATCCTTCGATTTTTAGATCCGAGATCAGTTTGCGAAAAAAGACCATATCCTCTTTAAGAATCTTTCGTCTTCGCGCATCGATAGGCTTAGACCATTGGTTTTCAACCCCCCAGACTGCGAGGCCAATAACCTTAGATCCAACGTCAAGGGCTAGAATTCGCATTTTCGAAACTGTGTTCGGCATCCTTTTCTCTTTTTTTCTGACCTTTTTTTAGGTTACCTTAAAGCCTATGCGAAATTCGAGCTTGTTTCTGAGTTTAGTTTTAGTGAGTTCTACAGTACTTCTTGGTTGTGGCCCTAAGGCTTTTACAAAGGGCGAATACGATGATCCAAATAAAGTCATTCTTTTAGACGATAAGTTTAACGAGAATGATATGCAGTTGATCTCAAATCAATTGGTTGATTCTCTTTCAAAGACAGACCGAATTCAAAAAGCGGCTCAACCGCCTGTTGTGATGGTCGGTAAAGTTCGAAATAGAACAAGCGAGCATATTGACGTGAAGGCGCTTACCGATAAAATTCGGACCGCTCTCATTAAGTCGGGTAAATTTAGATTCTCCGATAAAGAAGCGCGCGATGAGATTGCCGAAGAATACGAATATCAAGGTGGAAAGTTCGTCGATAAGAAAACGGCGACAGGTGCTGGCAAGCAAATTGGAGTTGAGTATCTGATCACCGGCGATATTGCCGCCAATGTGCAAGAGGTCGGTAACGATAAGGTTGTTTATTATAAGGTCACACTTAATCTCAACAATCTTTCCACTAATATTATTGAATGGTCGGACGAGAAAGAAGTGCGAAAAAGATACAGAAAGAGAAACGTTGGTCTTTAATTCTTAAGCCAACGTTGAGGCGAATGATTTGCGACTCAATAGTTTAACTGCACTTCTATTTTTATCTTTCTCGGCCTGCGCGACTCATTACGAAAATACTGCAATTAAAAGTTGGGATCTGATGCGATCAGGTCAGATCGACGATGCTCTAAAATCCTACGAAAAGAATGTCACGGACGCCAAAGAGAAACTTCTACGTTTGATGGATGAAGGCATTCTATTTCGTGTAGCCGGCAGATTCGATGAAAGTAATCGTAAGTTTTTTGAAGCCGCAAAAATGATAGAAATGAATGGCTACTTATCTTTGGGCGAGCAGGCTACCACCTTGCTTACAAACGAAAAACAGACCACATATCAGGGTGAAGATTTTGAGAAGGTTCTCGTCCATCTTTATCTTGGTTTAAATTTTTTAAGTCTTAACCAATTTGATGAAGCTTTAGTTGAGACGCGCAAAGTAAATGAAATTCTTTTTAAGATGATCTCTGAGGCAAAGCGGCCCTATGAACTTAATGCGTTTGCTCGCTACTTAGGGGGGGTCTTATTTGAAAATGATAAGAACGAAAACGATGCTTTAGTGGCCTATCGTAATACTCTAAAGATTGACCCCAAAATTGCTTCGTATTTTCCGGTTATCAAGCAAGATCTTATTCGTATGGCCAAGCTCAATGGAATGGATCAAGAGCTTGATGAATTTAAAAAAGAGTATGGCAGAGACGAATTTGAGAAAGCTCTTGCATCGCTTAAGGAAAAAAAAGGTTCGATTTTACTTGTTTTTGAAACCGGCAAAAGTCCCAAAAAAGTTTCTTCTCGTGAAACTCATCGTACAAGATCACGTCGCACAGGGGAGCCTACTTTAGGCGAGGTTGTTTTACCGGTCGCGTATTACAAAAAGAGACCTTATCGGATCACTTCAGCGCTTATTGAGGTGGCAGGGCAGTCCGCCAAATCGGCAGCACTCAATAGTATTGAAGACACAGCTATCATTCAGCTTAAAGATCGAATGGGACGGGCGATCGCAAAAGCTCTACTTACGGCAAGTGTAAAGGCAGGAATTGCAACTGGAGTAGGAATCGCCGCGAATAGTAAAGAGCTTGGGTTGTTGACTGGTATTGCTCTTGTGCTGGCATCCGAAGCCGATACTCGAAGTTGGCTTTTGCTTCCAGCTGAACTTCAGATGGCCAAACTTTTTGTGGCTCCAGGTAAATACAGTTTAAAAATAAGCTACCAAGATACTTACGGTAATACGGTTGAGAGTGAGACGACTCAAATCGATGTGAAGCCAAAGCAGACGACTATTCTTCAGCGTCGCAAATTTGATTAAAAACCGATGAGAATTTCTTCGCAAAGAACTTCTCATCGGTTCAATTTATTTTAGAACTTATAAGAAAATCGTGCCGTTAATGAATGTTGGTCGGCGAAATCAAAAATAGAGTGATAGACCCAGAGCATCCCCATTTGCCAATGATTCGTGAGCTCAATATCAGCTCCTGTTCCACCAGCAACGATGAATTTAACTTCTGTGCCACCTTCATTTAAAATTCCTAAGCCTGGACCAAAGAGGGCATAAGGTTTGATATTTGAAAATTGACCGTGAATGATCGGAGTAAACTCGATGAAGCTCGATCGGGGTTCAGAAACCCCAAGCATCAATGTCGTTCGGAGTCCAAAGACATCGTAGGGGCGGTAATCACCATCTAGACCTAAAGCAAAATTGCTATCATCATCAGAGCGATTGGTGAGCAGGGCGCCGAAGTGTGCACCGACACTCATATCACCATCCCAGTTCTTAAAATCGCCATATTCGGAGCCTGGGGGTCCGTCTGTGCGTTTCTCTTTTGCTTCAGATGAATAAGGTAATGAGAATAAAACACTCAATAATGCGACGAGAAAACTTTTTTTAGTCATGTGACTATAAAATCATTGACCCTCATTTTAACGCAACTTTAAACTGCATTGTGTCATTGGGGGGATTGAAAATGGGGCGGTGGGTCCTATCTTTGGTTTTAGTTTCGTTGGTCGTTGAATCAACGAATCTTGTGGTAGCAGGCTCGGTAGAGGCATCCTCCCCCGAGGAAAGACATGAAAGTGATTCGTCTCTATCGGGCTTGATACCATTGACGGCCTCAGTTCAGGCCACAATTCCTCAAGATCAAATCGAAAAAGGTGTGGTCGGGACGGGTCCGGTTAATCCAATAATTACCTCTGGCGTTTTTCCTTACCAACCTAATCCTTTAGCCGCCATTATTGCCGCCGGAATCACTATGGCGGCGATGACCTGGAAGGAAACCGGCAAGATTGATCTTGAATCTCTCGGCTATATTTTTAACTCCAGTGACTTCTATGCTGGTCTTATAGGGTCGGTCACATCCTCCTTTACGCATAAGCAGACAACCGCAGTGATTGCGGCAGGCTTAAGTCGAGGGATTCAAGGGTTTCCGAATACAATTAAACCCTTTTTTGAAAAAGAGAGCGTAAAGATATTTGGAAACATTCTAAATGGCTTTACCTATACTTTCGCGATTAGCTCAGGCTTTGAATATTTTTCGCAGATTTGGAAGCACGCGACAAAAAACATCCCTGAAGTAAATACTATCGGTGGATTAGTTAGAGCGCCTGGGCTTCGAAAAAAACAGGTCGCTCTCAATATTCTTTATTACATGGTTAATGATACAGTGATGCAGAAAAGAATTTTAAGTTCTGTTTTTAATCATCGCATCATGACCTTTGAGTTCATTGCTACAAATGTAGGTCTCTATGTAGGGCATGTTTTAACAGGATTGCTTGTGCAAAAGTACGGTGGTGGAAAATCTTGGATGCTCAAAGTTGCGCCGGTAGTGGGCTCAATGCTGGGCGGGCTCTTTGTTCAGCTTTTGCCAGGCTCATGGAAGGGAAGAATAAATCAAGAACTCGCTATTTATAATCGAAAGCGACATGAGAAAAATTTAGAGGTGGCGCTTCAAGAACTTGAAAGGGGAGTTAAGAATAAAACTTATCCCGTCGATGAACTTACTAAGACAGGCTATTTTATAACCGGTGCAGATTTGCAGTCCGATATTGAAAGAACGTTAAGAGCTCGCGATATGGTGGCGAGCTTTTGCCTTCAGGAGATTTCAAACGGAGGAAGTTCTGAGCTGCTTTTAACAAAGTTTAAAACTGTTCTGACACATGTCGATAATCGACTTAAGCTGCTTTTAATCTATGTCAAAGAAGAGAGAGGAAGATCTCTTCATGATCAGATTGAAAAATGGCTCGAACAAAATAAAACTCCAGATGAGATTCAGCATCTTGGCTCGCAGATGACTCAAAGTTCAACTCACGAGCGCTACTATGAGTTTCTTTTGGATGCAGCGGTTGAGAGAAGTGAATTAACAAGTTCGGATGCTCAAGGCCTGGCTCATTTTATTTTGGCCAATAAGCCGCGAGTCGATGATTTAGCTGCAAGTTTTGCAGTCTTTGGTTCTAGTCGTTAAAATTCGTCGCTTTGCAGTTCGTAGGGGTTTTGCATAACAGATTCGTATTCAGTAAAAGAAATAAGTCCGCTGCGGTACATTGCCTGAAGGGCACGCATCATTTGTTTTCGGACAAAGCGTTTAGGCGTTTGTTCGGGATCAAGTTTTCCAAATCGAGTTGGGTTCGGAATAATTGCCGAAAGAAAAACAGATTCTTTCACATTTAATCTTGCCGGAGATTTTTTAAAATAATAATGAGCGGCGTCTTGAATTCCTAAAAGTCCTCGACCCCAATCGATACTGTTAAGATAAATTTCGAGAATTTGAGACTTAGTTAAAGTTAATTCGAGTTTAGTTGTGATGAGTGCTTCAAGAATCTTTCTTTTAAAAGTTCGTTCGGGAGTAAGATATAAATTTTTAACCAGTTGCTGTGAAATCGTACTCGCACCTCGAAGTCTTGATCCGGAATCAAATGCATCTTCAAGAGAGTTTAAGATTTCTTCAAAATCAAACCCGTTGTGTTGATAAAATCGAGCATCTTCAAGTAGCAAAACAGACGTCTTTAAATATTTTGAAATTTGATCAAGACGCAAATAGCTTTTATTTCGCGGGCCAGCGGTAAAGGTGAATTTTCTTCCCAGGCCATTGGTGCGCACTAAGCTTGTTCCTGAGATTAATTTTTTTGTATCAGGAAGTGAATAGTAGATACCGACTCCTAGCGCCAGATCTAGGCCAACAATGAGACAAAGAGATCGGATAAAATGCTTAAAAATCATGCGCCGAAATTCATCATAATGATCTCGGCACCGATTGACTAGAATTGCTCTCTGTTAACTTCAGTCTGAAGTCTTACTCTTTAAGTTTAAGACTGCTGGCTTGAACTTGAAAAACACAGCTTTGATTGTTCGAGAAGTATTTTACTCGATCGAATGAAAAGCCTGTAATTGTGTCTCGTCCCGAAGAGAGATTTCCTCGGACGGCCACTTGATCTGGGCTGTTTTCGTATTCTTGAAGGCTAGCTTCGAAGTTTTCGTTTCCATTAAAAAACTTCGCATTAACGGGAGTTCCATAAACAAATTGATTTAAATAGGTATCTTCTTGATTTGTCTTTTTTGAAATGAGGCTTGTAATCAAGATTTGAACGTCATCACCAGAAACATTCGTTTTAACTTCGATTCGGTAGTCTTTTGACGAACTTGCTCCGCAAGCCATGGGAACCACAGCGTCTCCGACGTAGGTTCCTTGATAGCTCTCACCGCAACCTGCAAAAAAGGTCGCCACGGCTAAAACTGATAGGATTGTTCTTACTGCATTATTCATAGTCTTTCGTCTCCCGTACTCATCTCCGATAGCCTTAAAATGCAAGTCTCATGCCAGCCAGTGCTGGCCAGGCGCATCTATAAAAGCTAAGGTTTTCATAGGCTTAGTATGGTGACGGAGGCGCAAAGATCAGCAAAGAAAGGCGGCAGTGGCCGTCGATTGGGACACAGAAGTCGCAAGAAAACTCCTCTTTGGGTGGGACTTACTGGATCTTTGGCGTCAGGTAAGAGTACGAGTTTGAAAGCTTTTCGAAAGCTGGGTTGGACGATTTCTTCGGCTGATGAAATCGTTGCACGCATTTATCAAAAAGAAGGTCTCACTAAAGAAGAAATTCTTAAACGATTTGGTCAGAGCTCGGCTGGTCTAAAAAAACTTGAGCGTTGGATTCATCCCCTGGTTAAGGATGAGATTTTTAAAGTTCTTAAAGCGAGCAAAAAACCGTGTGTTGTTGAAGTTCCGCTTCTTTTTGAAGCTAAGTTTGATCAGTATTTCGACTGCAATATTTTTATTTTTGCTCCTCTCAAAGATAGACTTAAGCGAGTCAGAAAAAGAGGAATGGATCTTAAGCTATTTAGGTTTTTAGAGAGTAAGCAATTTTCACCTGCCGTGAAGGCGAATCTTTCGCATTTTATTCTGTTGAATTCGTCTAAGGCTCAATTAAAGAAGCAGGTTAAAGTTTTGTCTCGCATTCTTTTGAATATAGAAAAAAACTGAGGACTTCATTTCTGAAGTCCTCAGCAGCGATTTCATATCTATAGCCAAAATTTGTTATTTAGCGGCAACGTTAGCAGGGCCAAATGATGTTTGAGGAGCTAAGGTGATAACTTCTTTCCCCTCTTCTACAAGCGCAGGAGATTGTAGCCCTCTGTTTCTTAAAGAACTTCCGATACTCGTGCCAGGAATTTGAAGTGCGGCATTACCTTTTCCTGGAGATACGTTCTCGAGAATTTTTTGTGCGTCTGCATTTGGTACAACAGTAGGAGCCGCAGGTTGCGCAGGAACGGCTGGTGTAACGATTTCTGCAGGTTTAGTTGCCGTAGAAATTTTTGAAATAGTTTGGTTAAAGCTCATCAAAGATTTATTTGTTTGATCGATAAGATCTTTAAGTGAGTTGGCATATCTTACTGATTGCTCATCTTTTGACGATTGAAGTTCATTGTAGACTTTTTGAGCATTATCAAGAGAGCTCATTAAGCCAGCTTTAGCTCCTTCTAAATCGCCCATTTTTGATTTTAAGCTTTGAACATCAAGTTGAGCTTTGGCTAACTCAGTTTTAGCGTCTTGTTCAGCTTTCATGCTGGTAACAAGTTTTTGCTTAATTTCAAATTGAATTGAATTAACTGCGGCAGCTTGCTCGGTAAGTTTGTTGTTAATAACTTTAGCTTGTTGCATTTGGCGATCGTTGCCTTCCTTAACAGCGGTATGAACATCTTTGATTTGTTCACCATTGATAAAAGCTAATCCGGCGTTTGCATCGGTTCCGTCTTTAATGGCTTTACCTTGCTCAAGTGAAACCTTATGAAAAGCTTGTTCGCGTGCATCATGATTTGAAATATTTTCATTTACGCCAACAACGCCATTTTCAACTGCTTCGGTCATTGCTTTTTTAAGAACAGGTGTACGAGTAAAAGTAACGCCGTTCAGTAAAGATTTTCCTAATCTATTTTTTTCACCTTCAAGAGCCTTGTAATTATCGACAGTATTCTTAGCCATTGCGATAGCTCCGATACCTGCGACAACTCCTCCGAGGATCATTGCCCAGTTGGCTTTGCTCTTTGCGGATTTAGCATTTTTATTGGCTCCAGCAGCTTGGCTGTGAATCGCATCAAGCTTAGCGTTTAGAGCATTGTCTGCAGTAACGCCGCTTGTTGCTGTTCCACCAATAGTTCCGGATCCACCGCTTGTAATGGGATTAACAATCGGCGAAGTCGTACTTCCGCTTCCTGAATTGGCTGGAGGAGTAAGCGTTCGGCTATCTCCTTCGGGTCCTCCACCACAACCAGCAAAGAAAACTCCCAGTGCCGTTGTGATTGCTATAGATTTTAAAGTATTCGCTGTTTTCACAAAAAACCTCCTTAACGAAGTCCATGAGACCTATTCGGTCTCAGCCTTAAGTAGAGCAAGAGCCGTGCCAGCCTATGCCATCTGTAACCCCTTGAAATTTCTTGGTTTTACTTGCCTCCGTCACCATCAATCTGGGGAGGGGATGTCGCATGGGCAGGGTGGGAATGTCGCAGAAAGGCTTATAAAAAGAGGGGATTTTTAGAGGTCCAAAAGCGAAACGTCTGGTTGAGGCACCGTGCCTCACCAGACGCTCGTGTGGTGTGTGTGGAGTATGAGGTAAATTTTATTTATGCGATAAGTACGATCTTCCGCTTTTTGTTAATTCGTAGGTCTCAATAAATCTTGTACGGCTTCGTCTACTTGTTTATTGAGGGCAGCTTTATTTGTTTCTGCATTTGATCCTAATACAACCGGCTCCTTAAGATCTTTTTTAAACGCGCTTCCATTATTAAGACCTCCAATATAGGTCAAAATAACTTTGCCATCTGCAGTTTTGCTGGCAATTGCAGGTGTACCTGCAGCTCCTGCGATCAAATCAAATCCCCCAGAAGAATTTTTCTTATAGAGAGGGTTGGTTCGGGCTTTATCACTTTCGGCATAAGCGTAGTCGCCGTAAATAGGAAGCCATTCAAAATCACCTTTTGCATTAATAGTTTTAAGTCTGAGAACTCCATCGCCCCAGTCTTCGATATCCGATGAAGAGGCGCTTCCCCCTCCAACTCGAACCGTCGATCCTGACGATGAACCAGGAGATGTTTGAATGTCATAACCTGTTCCAGGCATGCGAACGATTCGTTCGCTATGAGCACTGTTTTGTGGTGTGAGAAGTCCAAGATCGATCAGCAATTTATATTTATCAGCTTCACTCATCGTTGAAGGAAGAGCTGAGAAAATTGAACTAATCGATACAGCACCGCCAGGTTGGCCAGAGCCTAAAATCATTGTCGCAATTTTGCGTGCATCAGCTTCGCTCATGCCTTTGTTCATCAGTTGTTTAACCAAATCATCAAGGCTGAGTCCGCCAGTATAAATGATAGAGTCGCCGCCACCTTGTTGGCCTAGGGCTGGCTGACCAATACCGTAATATCTTTGCATGGCGAGTCTGAGTAAATCTTGAGCGCTCATATTTGAGGTGACATTGATATTAAGTCGTCCATCAAATGCTGGTCGTCCATTCATACCAGCAGGCATAGTCTGCGTATGACTAAACATCTGAGGATTAAGAAGTCCTAAATCCATCAGTAATTTAATTTTATCTTCGCGACTCATCGATGCAGGAAGAGAATCAAGAAGTGCATTTACTGAAAGCGCACCGCCAGGTTGAGTAGAAGCCATAATCATTGCTGCAATTTTGCGTGCATCAGCTTCGCTTAGACCTTTATTCATAAGCTGCTTAACTAAATCTTCGAGACTCATTCCGCCCGAGTAAACGATGAAATCATTGCCTTGACCTTGATTGGGAAGCCCAACCCCATAGTATCTTTGCATGGCGAGTCTGAATAAATCATTGGCACCCATATTGCTGGTCACAATAATCTGTCCGTTTGGTCCGTAAACTCCGCTGCCGCCAGGTAAAAGTACTTGGCCATTTGGGCCATAACTTACCCGTTGCTCAGTAGTAGATGATTGACCGGGTGCTCTAGTTGTTACCGTTGAAGATGAGCTTGAAGAAGATGATCCGTCGTTTCCATCAAGACCGGCAAGCTTTCGTAAATAAGATTCATAATCTGATGAAGATCCTGAACCGCCTTTTCCAGCGCCTCCATTCGGATAGTCTCTGATAGTTGTAGAAGTGCTTGAACTACCATCGACGTATTTTGGAGTATAAATAACTCGATCAGAAGTTGATGAATTTGAAGGGTAGCTGGTTGTCGTTGTTGTGCTTGAAGAAGATGATGGGTTTCGATATTTGCCGTCGATATCATTTTTAAAATCAGAAACTAATTCTTTAAGAGTTAATTTCTTTCCAAAAATATCGAGCAGATATTCGCCCTGCGCATTTTTAAAGGTATCGTCTGATTGATGTTCATAACCTTTAAGTTTTAATTGAGCTTTAACGAGATCACCAATTTCGGATTCGCTAAGAGGGCCTTGATACATGATTCTAATCATAACGGGCTCTTTGCCGCCTTTACCGCCGGCATAAGTATATGTAGAAGAATCTTTTCCTACTGAACTTGAGTTCACTCCTACAACTGCTTCAGAGGCTACCCGTGCACTTGCATCGGCTGGGCTCAAACCTGAATCAGAAAAAATGGGAGGAAACTTAATCCAATAAATTCTTGGGTCGGTTGAGCTTTTACTTGAGCCAACCATTTTTCGTGCAATTTCTACTTTCTTTAAACTTTTACCTTCGTAAACTGTATCGAGATAGAGATGGCCTTTTTCCATCAAGTCTTGTCGTGAAACATAAAAAACGCTTCCACCTTTAGAGTCGCCTCTTGCAGGTTTTTTAAGAAATGAACTGTTGAGAGATTTAATGAGTTCTTTTTCGTCAATAGTGACCCAGGCTTCTTCAGAATGAAGCGGCATTGTTGAGAGCAAATACCCGGCAGTGATCACCGGCCCTAAAAGCTTCATCCATTTAATTGTTTTCGAACCACGCATACAACCTCCTTGGTCCTCATCGATTTCCATGGTTTCAAAATCGACGAATCTCATTTCCTTAGTCTGCGGGACTTTGCCCGCTTAGCCTTACTTTATGCACAGATCGTGCCAAGCCTGTCCCACAGGTAAGCACTTAAAATAATTAGGTTTTTAGGGTATAACGGCCAAATAAGACTGTGACTTACAAACTCCCCACTGGGACCTTTAAGTCCCATAAAAAGCTGTTTTTAGAACGAGTTCAGGACTTCAGTAGGAGAGCGGCGAGTCAAAATGTTATTGATGGATAGTGGTAAAATAGTCGTGGAATATTGGCTTGTCGAAGAGGGGGAATCAAAAAAATGAAGTTTCGCGCGATAAAGACTCATTTCTTCTTAATTGGCGCGCTTCTCTTTTGCTTTTCTAATCTTGAAGCTCAATCTTTTTCTCTCGGACGCAAACTTTACGAAAAAGTTCAGTCTCAGGTTCTGGTTGTAAAGACTGCGACTTCTGAAGATTCACCTCGAAGATCTTACGGATCAGGCTGGGTCTATTCAGTAGATGGTCTTTTGGTTACAAATTTTCACGTTGTTTCAGAAGCATTTAGTACTTCAGATATTTATAAAATTTTTGTTGGGCAAGACGATCAGTGGCAAACTGCTAAAATTGTAAATGTCGACGTCACCCATGACCTTGCGCTTTTAAAAGTTCCAAATAAATTTAAATCTTCACTTAAGATTTCTAATAAGAATATGGCTGTCGGTGATCGAGTGTATTCTTTAGGACTTCCTCAAGATTTGAATATGTCGATTATTGAGGGAGTCTTTAACGGGTTTATCTCGAATGGACCTTACGAACAGATTTATCTTTCAACAGCTTTGAACTCCGGAATGAGTGGTGGTCCTACGATCGATCGAGAGGGCAATGTGATTGGAGTTAATGTTGCTTATTTAAATGAATCTCAGAATCTTTCATTTGCGGTTCCTGCGAAATATATCGCTGATCTCGTTAAGCCTCTGAAGACAGATGATCTTAAAAAGGTTGTGAAAGGCCAGCTGTTGGATGTTCAAAATCGTCTTACTATGAATGAACTTCGAAAAACCAAAAGCGTTTCTTTGCCGGGCTGGGAGATCATGAAGCCTTCAGATGGGCTAAAATGTTATTCCGATCGCCGTCTTGAGAATGAAAAATATTTTGAAGAGAGTTTTAGGTATTGTTACTTGCCGCTTTCTTCTTATCTTACCGATGATGTTTCAACAGGGACTTATGAAGTTCACTTTAGAATAATTCAGAATAAAACACTCAATAATCTTCAGATTTTCTCTTTAATGGAGGGTATTTATAACGATGGTTTTTCATTTTGGCATGATCGAGCGACTTACTCCGAAGAATGGCCGACAGTAACGAAGAACGACTGCGGAGAGTATCTGATGACTAATAAGAATGATATTCCGCTTAAAATTAACTTTTGTAATAATGCCTACGTTGATTATCCTGGTCTCTACCAGAGTGATGTAAAGCTGGTCACTCTTCTTAATCATTCATCGACGTTATTTGTTTTCATTCGATTTTTGGGTTTCGAGAAAGAAAATATTAAAGATGTTTTAAAGGCCTATCTTCAGTCGATTAGAAAGATTTAAAATGGCGAAGCGTTCTAAATATAAGGTTATTGCTATTGAAGGTCTAAAGCACATCTGGGGTGTTTTACTTTTTATTCTTTACGGTCTGCTGATGCGGCATCTTTTTATTTTCACATCATCTAAATCGGTATGGATGAGATTCTTGACAACCGTGGCTATTATTTATGGGGTTGTGATTGGAATTTCTCTCATGTGTAAAGTTCACACCCGCCAATATCGATTTACTCAAATATTTTTTGTTGTAACCAATTGGCTCTTAGCCTCTTTTGTTTTGGTTAATTTATTTACGCTTACTCTTTTTCATCTGGGTTCCTTTAAATATCAGGATGAAGTGGCGTATCTCTTTTATTTTACACTGCTTGGGTTTTTATTCTTCTATCTGCTACGAATTCTTTCTCGAAATCCAAAACGTCGTCCGATTGGATTAATTACTGTGGGGTTAACTCTGGTGGTGATGCTCAGTTTTATAGGGGTACATCAGGTTCTAAATGAACGTGCATCGGGTTATTCAATGCATGGAACATTTAGTTTTCCTTATATTCCTGTTTTGGCGCGAGATTACTCTGTCGATAAATTTGTTAACGAGTTTGATAATAGCTTTAAGACAATTGATCAGTTTCAAAAAGACGACGCTGAAAGAAAAAGAGAGCTTCGCGATATGAGACTTGTCGTCGATTCGTTTTAAAGTCTAGTTTCTAAAGACTTCTCGACCAGCAACAACCACCGACTCGATATCAGCAGCCGTTATGGAGTGAATAAGGCTTTCATACGCAAATTCTGGATTGAATCGAATTCTCGAAGGAATTTTTACAACAACGAGATCGGCATATTTGTTGAGTTCAAGACTTCCGAGATTCTGCTCTTGGCAGAGAGCTTTTGCCCCGCCAAGTGTTGCCATTTGAAAAATCTGTTTTGCTGAAACGCCTTTAAGTCCATGAAGGGAGCGGCTGAGTAAATGAGCCAGTCGCATTTCAAAAAATGGATCGAGTAAGTTATTGCAGGCCGCTCCATCGACACCGAGAGAGAGATTGATCGAATTCATCCTTTTAATATCGGCAATTCCAGAGGCTAATTTGAGATTGCTAGCGGGGCAGTGGCTTATTGATGATTTTCTCTTCTTAAGAATAGACAGGTCACGAGATGATAGATGAACTCCGTGGGCGATAATGGATTTGTCATTGAGAGTTCCCATTTTATCGAGGAACTCAATATTCGAGAGGCCATAATTCGTTTTAATCCAATCACATTCCTTTTTGTTTTCGGAGGCATGTGTGTGGTGAAGAAGATTAAGGTCATTTGATATTCTACCAATCTGCCGAAGAAGCTTTTCAGAGCAGCTAAGTGCAAATCTCGGGCAGAGAGTAACATGCAATCGATTCGATTCAGCGCCATGCCATTCAGAGAGAAGATCATAGAGTTCATCAAGTGGATGAGGATCAATTAAGCTCTTTGGTCCCTGGTCCATCAGAGCTTTGCCAATAAAGGCACGAATACCCGAGTCACGAGCGGCCTGAAAAACCGAGTGAGTATGTCTGCTCGTCGCCATATCTAGAATGGTGGTGATTCCAAATTCGAGACATTCGTTCATTCCATCAAGTGCACTTAAATAAGCTGACATCGGATTAAGTTTTGCTTCGAAAGGCCATATTTTTTTCGTAAGCCAGTCGAGTAGTTCTAAATTCTCTGCAGTATTTCGGGCGTGCGTCTGAACCGTATGAATATGAGTTGAGATAAATCCGGGAAGAATAAGCCTTTCAATTTTTTTCGGAGTTTTACGCGAAGATAAGCGCACAATCTTTTTGCCTCTGACTGTGAGCTCACCAAATGCGGGTTTTGGAGTAAAAAGAAAGCCTTGTCGTTTCATGTGACTTTCATTTTTTTCCAGAATGCCGAAGCTTTTGCGATGATTTTCTTCTCATCTGCGACAAGAATCTTGCGGTTTTTCATCAGGCATTTACCCGCTACATAGGTTGAATCGACATCTGAGCCCCTTACACTATATATAAGATGGCTATAGGGGCGAGTAAGGGGTGTAAGGTGTGGAGCTCGCATATCAAGTACGATGAAGTCGGCTTGTTTGCCAGGCTCGAGGCTTCCTAAATCTTTCGAAAGACCGACCGCTTCTGCCGATTTTCGTGTCACCACATCAAACGCATCGGGGCCTTTGAGTCCGGTAATATCACCTTCATTAAGATGATGGAGTTTAGAGAAAAAATTAAGCTCTGCAAAAATATCGAGATTATTATTGCTGGCTGCGCCATCTGTTCCAAGAGCAAAGCGTATTCCTTTTTTTTGAAATTTAGCAATCGGAGGAATTCCACTGGCAATTTTTGCATTGCACTGAGGATTTAAAACGCAGGTGATATTAGGTTTTTGCAAAAGCGGTAGGTCTTGATCGGTAATCCAAACCGAATGTGCGAGCAAAACTTGTCTTAAGTTAAGAAAGCCGGATTTATCAACATAGGCCGCAGGCGTTGCTCCTTTATCGCGTAAGATATCGGTGAGTTCTTGTTTTGTTTCGGCTAGATGAATCACCCCCATCAGATCGAGTTCTGTTGCAAGTGCTGTCGACTCTTTAAGAACTTCAAGAGAGCAGGTATACGGAGCATGTGGCGCAACGGCCACCTGAATGCGAGGATGATTTTTATAGGTCTTTGCAAGGGCGCGAATATTTCGAAATGCCGCTTCTGGCTCTTTTGCATCCGGAGATTTCTGATCCCAAATGTGGTGACAAAGAAGCCCCCTTAATCCCATTCGATCAAAAACTTTTCCAGACTCGCCGATAAAATAATACATATCTGCAGAGTAGGTGATTCCATTTCGAATCATTTCACAGGCGGCGAGTTCAGTTCCTACTCGGCACATTTCAGGACTGACCCATTTTGTTTCGAGGGGAATAATATATTTAAAAAGCCATGAATAAAGATCGAGATCTTCTGCTACGCCTCGAAGCAAAACCATCGGGGTATGAGTGTGAAGATTAAAAAGACTGGGGGTGATTAATCCCCAAGACACATCGACCTGTGAAAATTTTCGATTGCGTGGGCGTTTCTTCCAAGGGCCAAGATCCAGAATTTTATCTTTTTCAATAGCTAAAAAACCATCATCAATGACGTCATGCTCGGTATTGGATGTGACGATTGCTTTCGCTCGAAATATTTGCGCCATTCATTAATTCTGAGCGTCTTCGAGAAGATTTTCGACCAAAACATTAAATTTCTTCTGAACTTTCTGCGTGGTCTCAAGAACTTCTTGATGAGAGAGGGGATTTTTGGATACACCGGTGCCCAAATTGGTGACCACCGAGATGCCCAAAACTTTTGCTTCCATTTGGTGAACTGCAATACATTCCCAAACGGTCGACATTCCGACAAGATCTGCACCCCATTTGCGAAACATTTTTACTTCGGCAGCTGTCTCGTAAGTAGGCCCCATAAGGCCAGCATAGACCCCTTGCTTAAGTGAGATGCGAAGCTTTTTTGCAATTTTTAAGGCGCGAGCTCTCCATTCTTTTGAATAAGCATCACTCATATCGGGAAATCGAGCGCCACTAAAAAGTTCCAAGCCGATCAGTGGATTTTGACCCGTACAATTTAAATGATCTTTTAGTAAAACAAGGTCTCCTGGTCTAAAGGCGGTATGTGTAGAGCCAGCTGCATTTGTCAGAATAAATCTTTGAACACCCCAAAGTCTTAAAGCTCTTAAATTGTGAACAACTTGATGAGGGGAGTGGCCCTCATAACCATGAACTCGACCCGCAAGTACGGCGACTCGCGAATTTTTTATTTTTCCGACAACTAGTTTACCTGAATGCCCCACTACAGTGCTATGGACAGCTCCTGGAATATCTTGCGACCTAATATTCTCTGCCGACTCGAGCCGATCTGCAAATCCGCTCAATCCACTTCCTAAAACTAAAGCCGTCTGAGGAGCCTTGCCAAAATTCTGTTGAAGGTACTGGACGGCTGTATTGAGCTTTTGGATTTGATTCTGAGCTTCCATAAATTAAAAATAACTTAAGTAGAAAGCACTCGTCTCACAAGCGGAGATTTAGGTGAAGGCATTTCTTTAATTTCTACTCCACCATCATTGATTAGTTTCATGGCTTGAGTGAGACGAGCGGAGTCTCGATAATAAATTCTTAGAAGTTCTTGCCCTTTTTCAACTCGATCTCCCGACTCAAGCGGGTGATAGAGACCAACATCAGGATCAATCTTATCAAGTTTTGTTTTTCGTCCGCCGCCAAGCGCGACAATAGCGAGTCCTAATTTGCGCACATTAAACGAAAGATAGCCTGCACGAGAAGCGCGCATCACCTTAATCTTAGTCTTAGCGGCTTTTGCTGTTTTCTCAAGCTTGGTAAGTGAGCCGCCTTGAGCTGCGATGACTTTCTCAAACTGCACATAGGCTTCGCCTGAAGAAATCTTTTTTTGAATGAGCTCTAAAGCCATTTGTTCTGAATAGCCTTTAAGAGACAAAAATTTTACAGCAAATAAAACTGTGAGGTCGGTCGCAGAATGTGGGCGATCACCGCGCAAAATCGAGAGCGTCTCCAGAGCTTCGAGCCGGTTACCGGAGTAAAGTCCAAGAGGAGTGTCCATTCGAGTTTGCATTACACTCGCCTTAAGAGATGAAGCTCGACAAACCTCAAGCAGACTTTCAGCAAGTTTGTCGGTTTGTTCAAGATCAGATAAAAAAGCGCCGTTTCCAAATTTTAAGTCGATCAGCAAAAAATCCAAAGTTTCAGAAAGTTTTTTTGAGAGAATGCTGGCAGTTATAAGCGCAATACTTTCGACTGTTCCCGTGACATCTCTAAGAGCGTAAAGCACTCGATCAGCTGGAACAATCTGATTACCTTGTTGCAAAAAACAGATACGGTGCTTTTTAAGCTGTTTGTAAAATTTGTTCAGCGAAGTTTCAGGTTTAAAGCCAGGAATACTCTCTAATTTATCAATGGTTCCACCGGTATGTCCGAGACCTCGACCTGAGATCGTAGGAAAATAAAAAGATTCGTCACACGCAGTAATGAGCGCTGACAGAGGAAGGGTTATTTTGTCTCCCACACCGCCAGTGCTATGTTTGTCGATAAATAGAGAATCTTTCGAAAAGCCTTTATATGAAAATTGTTTTCCGGAATATCTCATGGCCTCGGTGAGATGCGCAGTCTCAGAGGCGCTCATTCCTTTTTGAAAAATAAAAGCGAGTAATGCAGATGATTGATAGTCCGGAACTTTACCGATTTGTTTGATCCATGAAAAAATTTCGGTCTCAGTAAGTTCGCAACCTTCTCTTTTCTTAAGAATGAGCGATAAGACATCGCTCATTGAGAAATCTCCGCAAGAAAGCTTTTTCCGGTTGCTAGAGGTTTAACTCCAAAATTTTCTAAAATGCTTTGGCCAATATCTGAAAAACACTCGCGTTCAGGGAGTTTTCGCTTTTCGGCTGCAACTGGTTTAAACTGAGAATTCCAAACTAAAAGAGGGACATACTCGCGGGTATGATCGGTTCCCCGGTAAGTGGGGTCATTACCATGATCTGCCGTGATAATGAGTAAGTCTTGATCAGTGAGCTGACTTAAAATTTCATTCAGTCGAGAGTCGATATGCTCGATTTGCTTTCCGTAACCCTCAGTATTTCGTCGGTGGCCATAAAGCATATCGAGATCATTCAGATTTGTAAAAATAACGCCCGCTTGAGTCTCCGTTTGCAGTGCCTTGATTGTCGCATCGATAGCTTCGTCATCATTGTGAGCTTCGTATTCTTTAGAGATGCCTCGATAATTATAAATCGAAGGGATTTTTCCGATTCCGATTGTTGAGACCCCAGCTTCCTGCAAATGATCGAGAGCTGTTGGAGTAAAGGGGGAGAGAGCGTAGTCTTTTCGATTGCCCGTGCGTTTAAAGCTTTCGACCTCTCCAATAAAGGGACGGGCAATAACCCGACCCACCTGATATTTTGATTTATTTAAAAACTCTCTGGTCTGCGCGCAAAGATCATGAAGTTTTTTGAGTCCAAAATATTTTTCATGAGCGGCAATTTGAAAGACACTATCGGCGGATGTATAGACAATTGGGTTTAACGTCTTAAGATGTTCTGCTCCGAGCTCATCAATAATGACTGTTCCACTTGCAGCTTTATTTCCTAAATAACCTAAACCTGTTTCTTTCATCCAAGCTTGCATAAGATCTTCAGGGAACCCTTCAAGAAATGTCTGAAAGGGCACTTTCATCACGATGCCCATCATTTCCCAATGTCCGGTGGCAGTGTCTTTTCCGCGTGAACTTTCTTTCATTCGACTCCAGTAAGCTTCGATGGGCTGACTTAATTCTGAATTCTTTAAAAACTGAAGCAGGCCAATCTTTTCAAGCCGAGGAATTGTAAGACCATTTAGTTTTTCATAGGTATGACCTAAAGTATCAGCGCCCAAATCATTATAATCTTTCGCATCGGGCAGCTCACCGACTCCTAAGCTATCGAGAACAAGAATGACGACTCGTTTATATTTCATAGTCTCCCCTTATGACTCATGCTTTTTCTATAAAACCATCGAGTACGGCAAGTGCAATATCAGCTCGATTAAATGGAGGCATAATATAGGTACCTTGTACACTCTTCTTGAATTCAGACAGAGCTTCTCGAGCAATTTTAATGCCTTCTTCTCTCTGAAGGTCGGGAGTTTCGGGCTTAGCCATTCGAGCCAAAATGGACTCTGGAATTTGCATTCCAGGAACTTCGTTATGCAGAAACTCAGCATTTCTTAAGCTCGCCAGAGGGCAGATACCAATGAGTATCGGAATTTTCTTGGCGAATTTTTCAAAATTGTTCAAAAACTTTTCAAAGGTTTTATGGTCGTAGACGGGCTGAGTCAAAACGTATTCAGCGCCGGCATCGATCTTCTTTTGAAGTCGAAGCATTTCTTCTTCAAAATTAAGACTGCCGGGATTGCATCCTACTCCTTGAAAAAAGGAAGTCGGTTTACCAATGGGATTTCCAGCTAAATCCATCCCTTGATTGAGTCGCCGAACAATTCGCGTAAGCCCAATGGCATCGACATCAAAAACTGAAGCTGCCTCGGGGTAATCACCCAGCTTCGGAGGATCTCCAGTAATAATGAGAACGTTTCTTAGCCCGAGAGCATTGGCTCCTAGAAGATCACTTTGCATTCCCAATAAGTTTCGATCACGGCAGCAGTAGTGAATAATCGTTTCAATTCCAATTTCGCGCTCAAGAATAACGGCCATACTTGCCGGATTCATTCGAGCCGAAGCACGCGGACCATCGGCGATATTAATGCAATCAACCCCGGCATCAAAACATTGCTTAGAGGCCTCAAGCGCTTTGCTAAACGCAGTGCCTTTGGGAGGATCGATCTCTACACTCACAGCAAATTTATTGTGAGAAAGTTTTTTCGAGAGGCGACTTTTCTCTGCAACGGGAACTAAATCAATTTGAGGGGCAGGTTTTTCAAGTTCAACAACTTTGCTCACAGATTTCGAAGAATGAGAGGAGGCGAGAATAGCATCTCTGGTTCTTCTCATGTGATTGGGAGTTGTGCCGCAACATCCCCCAATTAAACTTGCGCCGACGCTGATAAATTTTTTGGAGAAACTTCCAAAATATTCGGGAGTGGCCAGATAAATATATCGGCCACCGACTTGTTTTGGAACGCCAGCATTTGGAAATACTGCAAGTGGTTTCTGAGCAAGTGCGCGAACTTCTTCTAAAACATCGAGAACAATCGAAGGACCACTCGAACAGTTAAAGCCGATGATATCTGATTTCATTTCGTTCATCGCCGTAATCATAGCTTGAGCGCTTTCGCCCAAGATTGAGGAGCCTTCGTCGGTTACAGTCATCAAAGTGATAATTGGTTTTGTTGAAACATTTCGAACCGCAACTACCGCAGCATCAAGTTGCGAAATATGCATAAAGGTTTCTAAAATAAAAACATCAACTGCTGGCTCTAAAGCTTTAGCTTGTTCTTCAAAAATAGAAACGGCTTCAGCGGTTGTTGTTGGACCAAAAGGTTCAGAATTAATACCGAGAGGTCCCATACTACCGGCGATCCAGGCTGTTTTTAGGGATTTTGAAGTGAAGCTATCAATTGCTTTTCGAGCGATTTCAGTTCCGGCCTTATTAATTTCGGCCACTTGATCTTCAAGTCCGTGAGTTTTAAGTCGAATCCGGTTGGCACCAAAAGTATTAGTCTCGATGAGCTCGCAGCCAGCTTGCAAATATTCCGAATGAATCGACTGAACAAGATTGGGATTTTCAATATTAAGATAATCGTAACATTTATTAATATAGACACCTCTAGAATAAAGCATCGTTCCCATGGCGCCATCAGCCAGGATTACACGATCTTTAAGAGAATCTAAAAACCCCTTCATTGTCCCCAATCTAATCAGCTTTAGATAGGTCAGTCAAAACTTGTATCTGCGTAGTCGGACGCCTTAAGCGATACGAACAAAGGAGGTCTGCTATGAAATTGCTATTCAGCTCAATAATCTCTACGAAACCTGAAAAATATTGTGGCCGTTAGTTGGCAAACGTTGCGAGGTAGACAGTGGTTCACTGGCCGTCTGTTTCTGGCGGAAATTCTTTGGCATCAAAAAGATATTTTCGTGGCTTTCGCTCATTCACTTGTTGAATAAGTTTTGAGTCTTTGTTCATGAGCCTTGAAATCAATTGATGAATATTTGAATCGGAGGCTTCATAGGCCCATCTAATTTGCGCTCCTCTCATATTTGCTTTAACAAATCTCTCGATAACAAATCTAAACTGAAACACATCAGCCTTATAAATATCATCGAGAATTCGAGCTGCACCGACATGGCCTTCAGTAAGGTCTCCGTATTTTCCGTACTTAATATCGTCGATCTGAATATGCCGTCTAATTTTTGCTTTTGTCTGAACTGTCCAGTAAGGGGAGTCCATAAATTGCAGATGGCCGGCTCTTTCGAACGGCATTTTGAGTCGAGGGTGACTTTTAACTCGATTGAAAAACTCTGATTCGTTGAGTTCAAATAATTGAGCAAACTTGTCGACATTCTCATTCGCTAAATACTTAAAAGTAAGTTCAAGAAGCAGTCCTTGAATTTGCCAATAGCGCGCCTTTTCTTGCATTGGCACAGGCAGTTCTAAAAAAGCCTGGCGTGCAGCACTTAACGAAATGAGGTTTTCTTGAGCGATATTTTTTAGGGGTTCAGTTTTTGCAGTGGGACTTTTCTGCGATCCCTTAGCTCCAACAAAAATGGAGCGAATAACTGTTGCGCAGATGCGTAGAGGATTCATAGCTGAAGCCGTCGTTGGCTCAAGTAAAAGCGCTACACTCAAAATAAAAATGAATCGTTGATTTGAAACAGCTTTCAAACTCTATCTTCCCCTAAGCCTGACTAAAGCAAGTTCTATACCGACCCCCAATAAGGTGTCGAAATAATTGTGTTTTTTGGATTCGGAATCTGCTTTAAAAAATCCAATTACCTAAGCCCGACCATATTTAAATAGTAGTTTAGAACTGGGGTCAACCTTCTGTGGACTCAAGTTCAATGACTAGGTCAAATAGGCCTGATGGTTCCCTTAAGGTTACATAGCGATTTCTCACTTTTAAAGGCGATGGTGAGCGTTGAGGAATACTGCGAAAGTTTAAAAGCTTTGGGGTATGCTGGTGGAGCGCTGACGGATTTTGATTGTGGGTTTGGTTGGCTCGATTTTTATACTCAGATGAAAAAAGCCGGACTCAAACCTATTTTAGGGACGAGTATTTCTCTGAGTTTTCTGCATGAAAATCAATTCGATGCCAAAGTTAAAGGCAAAGGCATTTGTAGTTTTTTAGTCACATCGTTAGATGGCTATCAAAACCTTTGTCTCATTTTGAGTTCGTATTCTTTAAAAACTCTAACGCTTGATCGCCTTCTCAGTTTGCAAAAAGATTTGATTCTTTTGATTTCTCCTGATCATCCACAACTTGAAACTGGAGAGGCTTTTTATTCTAAATGGAAAAAAGAGAATTTATTTTTTGAGGTTCATCGTTATGAAGGCGCTAAAGGCGAAGAGGCGGCAGTACGATTAGCGCAGACGTATGGAAAAAACGTTGCCACTCAGCCGACTTATTATCTTAAGCAAGATGACCATCTGGCTCACGAAGTTCTTTTGAGCATTGGAACAGCCAATACTTTACAAGAAGAAGACCGACCTCGACTTCCTTCAAGCGATTTTTACTTGCGAAGCCCCGATGAGATGCGCGCTATATTTCATGATCATCCTGAATGGCTTCAGACGTCTGATGAAATTTTTGAGAGAGTAAAATTTGATTGGAAGATGGGTACTTACCATATTCCTCAATATGGCGAAGGTATTGATACTGACAAAAAGCTTTATGATGAATGTCAGAAAGGTTTGGTTAAGCGGCTCGAACTTCTGAAGGCTCTCAATCCTCCCGAAAAAATGCAGGAGCTTGAAAAAATTTATCGGGATCGTCTTGAAGAAGAATATCAGATCATCTGCAAGATGCGATTTTCGGACTACTTTTTGGTGGTCGCAGATTTTATTCAATGGAGTAAAAATAATAATATTCCGGTTGGACCCGGACGGGGTTCAGGAGCAGGAAGTCTGGCTGCCTACTGTCTTTCGATCGTTGATATTGACCCGGTTCGATATAATTTACTCTTTGAAAGATTTTTGAATCCAGAGCGGGTGAGCATGCCTGACTTTGACGTGGATTTTTGTATCAAGGGACGGGAGCACGTTATTAATTATGTGCGTGAAAAATATAATCTAAAGCCCGCTCCAGAAGATAAAGTTCCTGAAGAAGAACGTTTAAAGGTTGCTCAAATTATTACTTTCGGAAAAATGAAATCGAAGGCGGTCATTCGAGACGTGGGCCGTGTGCTTGGAATTCCTTACTCAGATGTCGATGCCATTGCAAAGTTGGTTCCAAATGTTCTCAATATTACTTTGAAAGATGCATTTCAGATGGAACCTGGATTTGATGCTTTAAGAGCTCGAGATCCCAAGGCTGATCAACTTCTTTCAATTGCTGAGAGACTTGAGGGTGTGAATCGCCATGCCTCTGTGCATGCGGCTGGTGTTGTCATCGCGGATGATATTCTCACTAAATATGTTCCGCTCTATCGAGGAACTGACGACGAAATTGTTACCCAATTTGAAATGAAGGGGATCGAAAAAATCGGTCTCCTTAAATTTGACTTCCTGGGTTTAAGAAACCTCACTGTTATTCAAGAATGTATTCAACGTACTGGCAAAGAAATTGATTTGCTTAAAATTGACTACAGTGACCCCAAGGTTATGGCTGAACTTTCAACTGGCGATACGATGGGGGTCTTTCAGCTAGAATCTTCAGGAATGCGCGATGTTATTCGACGTCTGCGTCCGACTTGTCTTGAGGATATTATCGCTATCGTAGCTCTCTATCGACCAGGCCCGATTGAAGGGGGGATGATTGATGACTTTATTTTGCGTAAAGCTGGTCGAAAAGAGATCACCTATGACGCAAAAGTTTTAGAGCCCTTGCTTAAAGAAACTTACGGAGTTTTTGTTTACCAAGAGCAAGTTATGAAGACCGCAAATGTGATGGCAGGCTATTCACTTGGTGAAGCCGATTTGCTCAGACGAGCGATGGGTAAAAAGATAGCCTCTGAGATGGCTCAGCAGCGGGAGCGATTTGTGAAGGGAGCTCTTGAGTTAAAGCACCCTGAAGCTTTGGCCCAAAAGATTTTTGATTTGATGTCTAAATTTGCTGAGTACGGATTTAATAAGTCTCACGCCGCTGCTTACGCAATGGTTACTGTTCAGACGGCTTATTTAAAGACTTACTTTCCCGAAGCTTTTTTTGCTTCTCTACTATCTTCAGAATCTGAAGATATTGAAAAAATGGGTTTAATTATTCGAAACTCAGAATCACGCAATATTCGAGTTCTTCCTCCTCATATTAATTTTTCTCAGCCCGATTTTGCGCTCGAAGAAGAAGACGGTAAAGTCCATGTCCGTTACGGATTGTCAGCTGTCAAAAATTTGGGAGAGAAGGCCGCTGAGCAGATCTATGAAGAGCGCAAGCGAAACGGAAAATTCAAGAATCCGGAAGATTTCTTTGCGCGTGTTTCGCAAGATGTTCTGAATAAAAGGTCGTTTGAATGCTTAATTCGTTCTGGTGCAATGGATGGTTTGGGATCGACCCGCGCCACTTTGTTTTCTTCGCTCGAATCGCTGATGTCAGCTTCGGCGGCGAATGGAAAATCAAAAGCGGGTGGCCAGATCGCTCTCTTTGCCGCTAAGCCAAAGTTAAAACAATTAGAAGAGTGGCCTGATCGTATTCGTCTCAATGACGAAAAACATCTTCTTGGAACGTATATTACCGGACATCCACTCAAATCTTTTGAGCCTTTACTTCAAAGTTTTAAGACGAAATCGATTAGCGAAATTATCGAAAGACCTGCTCCGCCTAAAGATGTTGAAGTGACGATTGCAGGTCTGGTGAATTCATTTAAAGAAATCATGACCAAGAAGGGTACGAAGATGGCCTTTTTAACACTTGAAGATCGCGATGCAAGTCTTGAGGTTGTTGTTTTTTCAGATCTCTATCAAAAGAAGGGTAGTCTTCTTGGTGCCGATCGTCTTTTACTGGTTCGTGGTCAAGTTAGCAAAGAAGCCGATATGACCAAGATTTTAGCGCGAGAAATTTCAGATCTTTCAAATGTAGAGTTTTCGGAGATGCATTTAAATTTAAAACATCCAGATCTAGTCGCTAAATTAGAGGCTCTTCCCGAAAAACTTCGCAAATATCCTGGCACGATCAAGATGAAAGTGAATATTCCTGTTCAGGGAGATGTCGGAGGAATTCAACTTCAAAGATCGCATGTCACTATGAATGCGCCGTTTGAAGTTCAGGTTCATCCTGAACTTGTGAGCTGGTTTGAGGTCGAGTTTGGTCCGGGCTCGGTGAGTCTGCATTAAACTGTGCCTCTACTCAGAAAAAATGCCTTCCAAAACTCCCGAACCACTTCTAAAGTAAGAGTGCTTGAATACATTTGAAAAACAGACCATGGAAGGCCGCGAGAGAACTTTGCTCGTAGGTACATTTAATCCCAAATTGAAAAGTCGTCGTGAGTTTACTGAGCCCGACGTCGAAGATACTCTTGAAGAATTAAGGCAGCTCACTATGTCGGCTGAAGGTGACGTGATCGATATGGTCACCTGTCGTCTCGACCGCATTAACCCTGGGACCTATATTAATAAAGGTAAAGCCGAAGAGATCGCCAAAACCTGTGAAGAACTTAAAATTGATCTCGTAATTTTTGACGACGAGTTGTCTCCTCGTCAGGCGAGAAATCTTGAAGGTGTTTTTGGGGTTCGAACGATTGACAGACATGCTCTTATTCTCGATATCTTTGCTCGTCGTGCCCAGAGCCGAGAGGGAAAGCTCCAAGTTGAGCTGGCACAGCTCATCTACACTTTGCCGAGACTGACTCACCTTTGGACGCACTTAGAGAGACAAAAAGGGGGTATCGGTCTTCGAGGTCCTGGAGAAACTCAGCTTGAAATCGACAAGCGTCTTGTTAAAGAAAAAATTTCTCGTCTTAAAAAAGAGCTTTCCAAAGTTGAAAACACTCGGCATCTGCAGCGTGATAAAAGAAAAAAGGCTCAGGTTCAGCATGTCGTCCTTGTCGGGTACACTAACTCAGGTAAATCAACTCTTTTTAATCGTCTTACCGAAGCCCATGTTATTGAAGCTAATAAACTCTTTTCGACTCTTGATCCTACAACTCGAAAGGTGATGCTTCCCAATCATCGAGAAGTTTTGCTGACTGACTCAGTGGGGTTTATTCGAAAACTTCCCCACGAATTGATTGAAGCTTTTAAGTCAACCCTCGAAGAGGCTCAAACGGCAGATCTTCTGCTTCATGTTGTTGATGCTTCAAATCCACTCTGGGAAAGTCATAAGCGTGCGACCGAGCAGGTTTTGATAGAACTCGATTGTCTTTCGAATCCCATTTTGGAAGTTTTTAACAAAATTGACCGAATTTCTGAGGATTCTCCTAAGCTCGGGCATAGCTCTCGACGAGTTTTTGTTTCTGGCTTAACAGGCGAAAATGTAGAAGCTTTATTGCAAAGAATTGCTGATGGCTTGGCAGGCGATTATATTCAGGTCAAAATTGTCTTGCCGCAGGGCCGAGGAGATTTATTGGCGGTTGTTCATCGAGAGGGTAGAATTATTAAAGAAGATTATAAACCGGACTTTGTCGAGATGACTGTCGATTTACCGGTAAAGAGAGTTGAGCAATGGAAAAAATTTGGTTTCGTCATTTCGGATTATATACCTTTACCATTATAAGTTTAATCTTGCCGTTGAGTCTTTTTGCGGAAGGTGAAGCAAAATCTGTAATCGTCGATATTGAAGTACCTGTCGACAATAATAATATTGCAGAAGCCAAAGCTGTTGCTCAGAAGCAAGCTTTTGAAAAAGCGCTTGATCAGGTTTTACCAGCAACGATGGACGCTAAAGAACGACAGCAAAAGATTAAATCGGCGCTTCAATATGTGAAAACATATCAAGTTATTGAAGAAAAAAGTGATGCTAGTGTGCTTAAACAAAAATATAAAGTCGATATAGCGTATCAACCTGTAGAAACTTCGCCTCCTTCTTTTACTGGTGAGGTTGCAACTTTTGAAGTGAATTGGCTTCCAGATGAAATCAGATTTAATACAGTTGATTTGCTTAAATACATTCAAGAGACCTTGGGAACTCCTGTAAATTCATTTCGGATGGGGCGAGGTAATATGACTCTCACTGTTTCTTTAAATAGAAGTTTAGAAGAAACTCAAAATCAGATTGCATCTTTCGTTGGTAAAAGAGGGCTCGTGAAGTTGATTAAAAATAATGTGGACTCCAGTACTAATCAACTTACTCCGGCGATTCCAGTGCCAGCGCCTTCTTCTACTTCTGAAGGTCCGCTGCCACTTTTGCCTCCAGCAAAGCCATCGGATGTTCCCATGGTGACTCAAGCCCCGACGATGCCGGCGCAATCTCTTCAGCCTCCTTCTGTCTCTGCAACAGTGAGCCCGACCCCAACGCCCTAACCATGAGGTGATAAATGTCTCAAGGCAATATCACGCCTCACAAAATCAAACTCGTTTGTTCAGACTTTCATCTTGGTGCTGGTCATAGAAATCTCGATGGCTCGGTCAATATTCTCGAAGACTTTTTTCATGATCGAGAGTTTATCGAATTTATTCAACACTTCAGTTCTGGAACCTACGAAAATGCAGAAGTTGAACTCATTTTAAATGGAGATTTTTTTAATCTTCTTCAGATTGATTATGACGAGATTGATGCTGATGTTTTGACCGAACTTGTCGTCATTCGTCGAATGACTCGAATTCTTGAAGGCCATAAAGCGACGATGAATGCTCTAAGATATTTTCAGTCGCTTGAATCAAAGAATGTAACCTTTATCATGGGTAATCATGATCCGGGAATTTTATTTCCATCGGTGCAGCAGCTGATCCGATCCTTTGTTGGTGAAGGCACTCGATTCTTTTTAGAATCTTATGAGTTTGATGGAGTTTATGTCGAACATGGCAACCAGTACGAGACGGCTAATCAGTTTGATCGCGAAAAATATTTTTTGACCGAAGGTTTGCCCGAGCCGGTTCTCAATCAACCTTGGGGTACTTTCTTTCTGGTGCACGTGATTAATAAAATTAAAAGAAAGAAGCCTCACTTCGATAAGGTTCTACCATTTGGGGATTATCTGAAGTGGCTTATGATTTACGACTTTAGATTTGGAATGCGCGTTATTTGGGAGATTATTATATTTTTCTTTAAATCAAATTTTAGAGGTGATCCTCGGCGCTTGAATACCTTGAGAACAACTTTAAAAATTTTATTTGAAGCTCCGGTGTTTCCGGATCTTGATGAATCTGCCGAAAGAATTTTAATGACCAGAGATGATATCCATACTGTGATTTTTGGTCACAATCATCGTCCGACATTCCGAAGGTTTGACTACAATAAAGAATATATTAATACAGGAACTTGGAATCAGATGACCCACCTTGAAGTTGACAGGTTAGGGGCAAGCTTAGTTTGTTCATTTGCTATGATTGAATATGGTAGTGGTCGTCGCCCGCAGACCTCACTTAAAGTATGGCGCGGAAAACGAAAGCCATATGTCGAAGTAGATGTGGCTTAATTTATATATAGGACAAGCTGTCAGCGCACTGCGTTAAAGATCTTCGTCACCACTTTGACGAATAAGATTCAATAAACTGACGATTTGATGCGCTTTTGATGCGGCGATCTCAGCTGACAATTAATTTAGCTTTAAATTTCAGTAGTTTACGAGCGGTTAAAACTTGGTACAACCCTTGCTCTAAAAGCACCCGGACAAGTGCGTTTTTGCACGGTGTCGAGTTTTGGGGGAGAGGTAAAAATGGCTGATAAAGCAGAAAAAGATGCAGCACCAGCAACGCCTGAAGAAGGTGGAGAGAAGAAAAAATTACCCTTATGGGTGATTATTCTTATCGCAAGTCAGGTTGTTCTTATAGCCGGTGCAATCGTTGTATTTAAAATGATGAGTTCATCCTCATCACACGAAAAAACCGAAGAAGAGGCAGCGCCTCCGACGGCTTCTGAGCAAAAAGTTGAGCCTTCGAAGGTGAGTGATCCGAAAACTCTTGTGGGTCCTCAGTTTGGTTTAGAGCCCTTTATTATCAATCTCATCGATGATGGTCGAGGTCCTCGCTATCTCAAACTCGAGATTAAGTTTGAACTCGAAAATGAAACCGTCAAAACTGAAATCGAAAGCCGTCTTTCTCAAATTCGAGATGAACTACTTATTTTACTGAGCTCCAAGAGACAGACTGACATCGAAACTTCTGACGGAAAAAGAATTCTCAAGGATGAGATTTTTACGCGTGTAAACAAGGTCCTGGTGACGGGCCGAATCAAGCGCGTTTATTTTACCGATTTCGTAGTTCAGTAAAAAAGGGAGTGAGCTGTGGCCGACGATAAAAACGAAAAAATTCTGTCCCAGAGTGAGGTCGACTCGCTTTTAAATGCGGTAAGAGCGGGAGATGTGTCCGTTGAGACAGGGGTGGGAGTAAGTCAAAACTATCAAAAGTACGATTTTACTCAGCAGCGAAAATTAGTTCGCGCGCGGATGCCTGGTCTAAAAATTATCTTCGACCGATTTCAGAGAACTTATCGTCAAACTCTTTCAGGTCTCGTTCGAAAAGTTGTGTTGGTTGAATATCTTCAAACTGAAATGCAGAGATATGGTGAGTGGATTTCAAACCTATCGGTACCTTCGTGTTTGACGATCTTAAGACTTTCTCCACTTATCGGACAGGCCATTGTTTCATTGGAGCCCGCATTCGTTTACACCCTGATCGATAATATTTTTGGTGGTGGAAGAGCAAGCCAGTTTAGAAAAAAAGAAGGTGATTTCACTTCGATCGAACTTAAGATGATCCAGAAGCTTGTGCTCTATTGTACATCTGATCTTGAAAAAGCCTGGTCAACAATTCACGAACTCAATTTTGAATTTGTGAGAACCGATACGAATCCTGAGTATGTAAGTATCGTCGCACCTTCTGATGTGGTTATCGTTACCGATATCGGAATCACTTTTGAAGATGTAACTTCAAAGATGCAGATTGTTATCCCCTTGTTTGCTTTAGATCCAGTTAAGGAATTGCTCTCTGACCATACATTCGTTGAGCAAACACAACCCAATCCTAATTGGAAGATATGGCTGACTGATTCTATAAAGCAATCAAAAGCCGAGATGAATGTTGTGCTTGGGCAAACTCAGGTGACGATGAGAGATATTCTTAAACTAAATGAAGGCGATACGGTTCAGTTAAGTTCTTATATTGCTGATCCAATTCCTATGAAACTTGAGGGTGTAAATAAATTTAATGTTACGTTGGGTACGCACTGTGGGCAGCAAGCTGTCCAAATTCAGTCGGTTATTCAACCTAAGATTGAGAATTCTTAATGAGATCAGAAATTTTTTGGAGGAATGAAAAATGACAGAACAGGGCGGACAAGATCTTCCTATGAATGAGCTGAATGCATCTCAAGCTCAGGCAGCGAGTCGTTCAATTGATTTTCTTTTGGACGTTCCACTGACTTTGAGTGTTGAGCTCGGAAGAACAAAAATGGTTGTAAACGATCTGCTTCAATTAGGCCAAGGTTCGGTGGTCGAACTCACCAAAGTGGTGGGCGAGCCTCTCGAGGTTTTGGTTAACGATAAGTTGATCGCGCGTGGTGAGGTTGTCGTTTTAAATGACAAATTCGCCGTTCGTTTAACTGATATTATTTCACCCAAAGATCGACTTGATAAGTTGAGTTAAGGATCTCGATGACAGAGGCTTCTACATGGATGATGTTGCTTCGCACTCTTCTCAGCCTTGCTGCAGTAATTGCGGTGATTTACGCGCTGAGTTGGGTGATGAAGAAATATTTGAAGCCCGAACGTTGGTCAAAGACGGCGAATGGAGATGTTCGCATTCTCGAAAGTCTTTCGATTGACCCCAGAAAGAAGCTTTTGGTTGTTGAAGTTCAAAACCAAAGGATTCTTCTGGGTGTCTCGGATCATTCAATTCAAAAACTATGCGATATGGGGCCTGCTCCAGTTGGTGAGGTTGGTCATGTTTAAGAGGTTTGCTGGAGCATTAACTGTCTTTTCTTTTCTTCCGCTCTTCTTGATGGCGCAATCGATTCCTTCTGTTTCTCTCAATGTCGGAGGTGTTGCTGGACCTAAAGAAATTAGTAGCACACTGCAAATTCTGACTCTGATTACTCTCTTATCTTTAGCTCCTTCAATTATTGTGGCGATGACTTCGTTTACTCGATTTGTCATTGTATTCTCTCTTTTGCGTCACGCACTCGGAACAAATGCTGTTCCCCCCAATCAGATTCTTGTTGGACTTGCTTTGTTTATGAGCTTTGTCGTGATGGGCCCAACGATTAAAAGAATTAATGACGAAGGCTTGCAACCTTACACACGAAACGAGCTCAACCAAAATGACGCCTTAGCAGCAGCTGGTAAACCCTTAAGAGAATTCATGCTCAAACATACACGAGAGAAAGATCTCGCTCTTTTTGTGAGTTTGATTTCAAAAGAGAAACCAAAAACAAAAGATGAAATTTCTCTTACACATATTATTCCTGCATTTATTATTTCTGAACTTAAGACCTCATTTCAGATTGGGTTTATGATTTATCTTCCTTTTTTAGTCATCGATATTGTGGTGGCTTCTATTCTTTTGGCAATGGGTATGCTTGTGCTTCCTCCAGTTATGATTTCGCTGCCTTTTAAACTGATGCTTTTTGTTTTGGTCGACGGGTGGAACCTTATTGTTGGTAGTCTTGTAAAATCTTTTGAGGTGGGCGTATGAGTCCAGCATTTGTTCAAAGCATTGCAATGGAAACCCTTAAGGTGATGATGCTTGTTTCGCTGCCCGCTCTTTTGGTGGCCCTAGTTGTTGGTTTGGCTATCAGTATCTTGCAAGCGACAACACAAATTCAAGAGCAAACCTTAGCGTTTATTCCCAAAATGGTTTCAATTTATCTTGTTCTCATTCTGTTTGGTGGATTCATCGTTGATCGTTTGATGACTTTCTCGAGTGGAATTTTCTCTGATTTTACGAGGTTTGTGAGATGACGGGAATTACCAAAATGTACGAGTGGATTTCGGTAAGTCAGATCGTACTGATGGTTTTGATTGTCGCTCGCATGAGCGGACTTTTTTTAATTTCCCCTTTGCTGAGCAATAAGGCAGTTCCGAATCGAGTAAAAATTCCGATTGTCGTCATTTTAAGTTTTTTGATTTTACCCAGTATTGCCAGTGCTCAAAAAATTACTGCTCAGAATCATATTCAACTTTTGGTTTATATCTTTCAAGAAGTCGCGATTGGACTTGCGATTGGATATGTTGCCGCTCTTATTTTTGCTGTCATACAAACTGCCGGAGACTTTTATAGTATTCAAGCCGGTTATTCGATGGCCACAATTTTTGATCCTAATAACGAAGTCGATACAGGCGTTATCACTAGCTTGTACACTATTTTAGGTGCTCTCATTTTTCTATATCTTGATGGGCATCACGTGATGTTCTCGGCGTTAACAAAGAGTTACGAAATTCTTCCTTTAGCTCAGGGTTTCAATTCACGAGCTGCGGGGACAATGTCAGCGATGATGTCGCAGCTCTTTGCACTTTCTATTCAAATTGCTGCCCCCATTATCGTGGTCATGACAGTTCTTAATGTAATTATGGGTTTACTCAGCAAGATTTCACCTCAGCTTAACATTTATATGAATATCGGTTTTATCGTTGGACCCGTCCTAGGAATGATTCTTGTAGGAGTGAGTCTTCCTCTTTTTAGAACGGTGATGACTCAAATGACCGAGCAGATGGGGCCCGATATGATGCGAATGATAAGAGATCTTAAAGGTGGTTGATGGAAGACGACGGCGATAAAACAGAAGAGCCAAGTCCCTATAAACTGGGCGATGCTCGTGAGAAAGGTGATGTTGCGAAATCTCGTGACCTCGAGAATTTCTTTCTCTTTTTAGGAAGCGTCATGGCGCTTTACTTCGCCTCTCGTCAAATTTTTACTCAACTCGTTGCTTCATTTAAAAATTTTTTTGACTTTAATCGTCATCCACTAGATGGACCTCATGACTATATCAACCTGATTAGCGGAGTTATGACGGATATTGTTATTTTAATCGCCCCCGTTCTTGGCGCAGTTTTTGTTTTAGGAGTTGGCGGGTATCTGGCTCAATTTGGATTTATTTTTACCGCAGAGAAAATATCTCCCGATTTTTCAAAAATGAATCCTATTCAGGGATTTAAAAAATTCTTTTCAAAAGAATCTTACGTCGAGCTTTTGCGTTCAACGATTAAGGTCGCTTTTATTTCGGTAGTTCTTTATCTGACGTTCAGAGGAGAGATTGATCGACTTGTTGAGATGGGATCGTACCCTGTTCCTTATATATTCATGTATTTTGTAAAACTGATCGGACAAGTTCTTATCGTCTTACTTATATTCATGGGTGTTTTGGGAGTGGCTGATTTTCTCTATCAGAAATGGGCTTATCTTCAGAAAATGCGATCAACTGTACGGGAGATGAAAGAAGAGGTTAAGCGACGAGAGGGGGATCCTCAAATTAAAGCTCGCATCCGACAAATTCAACGCGATCGCATTCGTCAGAGAATGATGGAGAAGGTTCCTAAAGCGGATGTGGTTGTCACTAACCCGACTCACGTGGCAGTCGCTCTTCAATATAAAAAAGGTCAGATGAGAGCACCTGTAGTTGTTGCAAAGGGTGCTGGATATATCGCCGTGACGATTAAAGAACTGGCGATTAAATCTGAAGTCCCTATTTTAGAGAGAAAACAACTTGCTCGATTTCTTTATCGCAATGTTGAAATTGGAGAGGCCATTCCTGAGTCACTCTATACTGCAGTCGCTGAAGTTTTGGCCTACGTCTATAAAATTAAAAATCGATTCAAACAATGGAGGGCCTCACAGGCTTAAGTAAGTCATGGCAGCTGAGCAACAACAAGGATCAGTTACAGCTCTAATGAAGAATAAAGAGTCGATGATGGGGTTTATCCTCATCGGCGTTGTTCTGATCATGATGATCCCATTGCCGGCGTTCGTATTGGATCTTTTATTAGTCGTATCGATTGCAATGTCTCTCGTTTTGTTTCTTATCGCCGTTTATATGAAGAAGGCGGTTGAGTTTACGATTTTTCCAACTGTTCTTTTGATCACTACGATTTTTAGATTGGCGCTTAATATTGCATCGACTCGGCTTATTCTTACCCATGGATCAACCGGTGCCGGAGGTGCAGGAAAGATTATCGAAACATTCGGTACTTTTGTTATCGGTGGCAATTACGTTGTTGGTATTATTGTCTTCACGATATTGGTTGTTATTAACTTTATCGTTATCACCAAAGGTTCTGGTCGTATCGCTGAAGTAGCAGCTCGATTTACCTTGGATGCTATGCCGGGTAAGCAGATGGCTATTGATGCCGATCTTAATGCCGGACTCATTACCGAAGCTCAAGCTCGAGAGCGAAGAAAAGCAATTGAAACTGAAGCGGACTTTTACGGCTCCATGGACGGTGCCAGTAAATTTGTTCGTGGTGATGCAATCGCCGCGATCATCATTGTTGCAGTTAACGTTGTGGGTGGTTTGATCATCGGTATTGCCCAAGGCAATATGAGTTTTATTCAGGCAGCTCAAACTTACACGATTTTAACAGTCGGAGAAGGTTTGGTAAGTCAAATTCCAGCTCTGATTATTTCTACCGCCGCTGGTATGATCGTCACTAAAGTTGGCGCCGTTAATAACTTATCGGACGAGTTGGGCAAACAAGTTTTTATTCAACCTCAGGCCTTCGTTGTGGCCGCGATGATCTTAGGCATTGGCGCTCTTCATCCGAGCATGCCTACGATTCCATTTATGTTCGCGGCTATTCTTTTATTCTATATGGCGAGCCGTGGAAAGAAAGCTCAAGAAGAACTTAAGGCTCAAGAAATTGCTGAAGAAGCTAGCAAACAACTTGAAGCTCCCAGAATTGAGAAGGCAAATGATTTTGAACCTACAAATTGGGTTCAACCTGTTGATCTTTTGGAGCTCGAAGTCGGATACGGTTTAGTTCCGCTCGTTGATGAACGACAAAAAGGCGATCTGCTTAAACGTATGACTCATCTTCGACGTCAGTTTGCTCAAGATATGGGGTTCGTTGTTCCGCCCATTCATATTCGAGATAATTTACAACTTCGTCAGGGTGAATACTCGATCATGGTTAGAGGAGTCAAAGTCGTAGGTGGCGAACTCTTTACCGATCATTATCTTGCTATCGATCCTGGAACAACTTCTGGAAAAATAGAAGGTATTGATACCAAAGAACCTGCTTATGGTCTTCCTGCTAAGTGGATTAAAGAACAAAAGAAAGAGCAAGCGCAACTCTTTGGCTATACGGTGGTTGATAATTCAACCACTCTCGCTACTCATATTAGTGAGGTTATTAAATCGCATGCTTCTGAGCTATTGGGTCGACAAGAACTTCAAAAGCTATTTGATAAACTTAAAGAAACTCATCCCAAACTTATCGAAGAGCTTACTCCCGACGCACTTCCTCCAGGAAGAGTTTTAAGAGTTCTTAAGAATCTTTTAAAAGAGGGAATTCCGGTTCGAGATCTTCCTACAATTATCGAAACTCTGCTTGATCATTCAGGTCGAGTAAAAGATGCAGACGCACTCACTGAGTATGTACGTGAAGCTCTTGCATCAACGATCACTCATGTCTTCTCACAAGATGGTCGGCTTAGGGTTTTAGTTTTAGATCCAGAGCTCGATGAAGCTTTGGCTCGTAGTTTAATTAAGACTGAAGATGGAACTCAGATCACACTCGATCCTAAAAAAGCATTAGCTATGATTAATTCGCTTCAATCTGAGTGTACTCGTCTTTCAGATGAAGGAATTCAACCAGTCGTTTTAACGTCACCAAGTGTACGGCCTTATTTCAAGAAGCTGATTGAACGACAAGTTCAAAATTGCTCTGTGATTTCTCACAGTGAAGTGACTGCTTTAAGTAAGTTAGAAAGTTTGGGAGTGGTTCGCGTGGATGGACAAGGCAAGGATGCCTCAAGGGTAACGGGAGGATAATATGGGAATCCAAATTAAAAAATATCGAGCAGGTACGCTTCAAGAAGCAATCGAACAGGTGAGAAATGATTTGGGTGACGATGCTGTTATTCTACAAACTGAGAATGTAAAAGAGGCAGGAGCTCTTTTATCGCGCACTCTAGTTGAAATTACAGCAGCGATTGATCGTGTTGAGCCCATTCGATTTAAGACAATTGTGGGTGAATCTCCTGCAGAGAGAAACGCAACAAGTTCAGCCGCTTCGGCAACGGTGACTGAGCGACCCGCTAAAAATCAGTGGTGGAATGTGTTACTTCCAGGTGGCAAAAAGCCCAATCAGATTTTAGCGATGGGTGATCGTCAAATGGCTGCCGCTCCAAAAAAGCCAGTCGTTACCGCTGCAGCACCGGCACCAAAATCGGCTGCATCTGCGACTCCTGAATCAATGAACCAAATGTATGCGATTAAAACATTTGTTGAGCCACTTCAAAAAGAAATTGATGGTTTAAAAACAAAACTCGAGAAAACTCAAGCGGCTGCTCAACCTTCAGCTCTCGCAGCCCCTAAAAAGAAAAAGCTTTTTGATCCGCTTGAAGGCGAAATTCAGCACTTACGCTCAGAGCTCAATAATTTTATTCTTGAGAAGCGATATGAAGAAACCGACTTGCCAACCACTTATCGAAAACTTGTGGATTACTGGCAAGCCAATGGAATGCCCAGTCGTATCATTCTTTCTTTCTTAAAGGATATTGAACAAAGAGATCATGAATTTAGAGATTCTTCGGCAGGAGAAGTTCAGCTAGCTCAAGCTTTAGAAACCTATGTCAAGGAAGCTCCTATTTTTGATAACGATGGGCGTCGGATTGTTATTTTAGTTGGACCTACTGGTGTAGGAAAAACAACTACTATTGCAAAAATGGCCGCTTACGAAAAAATTAAATTAAAGCGTTCGGTCTGCTTTATTTCGCTCGACGATTTTAAAATAGGTGGAGCTGATCAACTTCAGTCTTACGCGCGTATTCTCGAAGTGCCTTTTGTTCGTTCGCGGGCTGACACCAGTCTCGAGGATTTGGTTTCATTACAAACTGCTGATACCATTTATATCGATACATTTGGTGTGTCTCATCGTGATCACGAGAAGCTTGATGCACTTTCTAAGCTCATTACGTTTTCAAACCCAGAGCTTATTGATCGAATTCAGTCTCATTTGGTTATTCCTGTGGGTGTGGCTCCACGAGATGTCAAACAGATGCTCGAAGCTTTTGAAGTTTTAAAACCTCAATGTTTGCTTTTTACAAAATGGGATGAGACTGACTACTGGGGTGGAATGTTATCAACCATTATAGAAGCTAAGAAACCGGTTTCTATGATTGGTCACGGTCAAAGCGTTCCAGATGATTTAAGCGTTTTTTCGAAAAAGGACTTTATTGAACGGGTGACTCAGGATCTTGGGTTCAACGAGAACTAAAAGGGGATAGTTATGGATCAGGCTAAAAATTTAAGGGATCAAATGCTGAAGCAAGGTGGAAAAAGGCCGGTGAAAGTAATTGCCGTCACAAGCGGAAAAGGTGGAGTTGGAAAAACTCAAGTTGTGGCTAATTTAGCTTTAGCTTTGAGAGCAAAAAAACAAGAGGTACTTATTTTTGACGGCGATATGGGGCTAGCCAATATTGATATCATTTATAATGTAAATCCTCCTTACAATTTGAAGCATTTGATCGATGGAACTAAAACGGTGAACGAAGTCTTATTTACTGGACCCGATGGGGTGCAAATTTTGCCGGCTGCGAGTGGTATTCAAGAAATGACTCAGCTCAATCAGCAAAGCAAAATGAGTCTCGTTGATCAGCTTGATCAACTTGAAGGAAGATTTGATGTCGTTCTTATCGATACCGGCGCGGGAATTTCTGATAACGTAATGTATTTAAACTCGTCTGCGCAGGCTATTTTTGTAGTCGTTACGCCTGAGCCCACTAGTATTACCGACGCCTATGCTTTGATGAAGGTTGCATCGATGCAGTACGGTGAGAAAGTTTTTCACATCATTACAAATCAGACAAAAAATGAAGCTGAAGGAAAAATGATTTTTAAAGCTCTACTCAACGCGACTGATCAGTTTCTTGATTCAGTGCAGCTCTGGCATATGCACAATTTTACTTTCGATGACAAAGTGCGACAGTCGATCACAAGACAGCAACCCATGGTAAAATTTGATAAGGATGGTCCGATTGCAAAATTGTACTCGGAACTCGCTGACAAGGTAGTGAAACTAGAACTTGAACAGCAAAAAGGTGGAATGCAGTTTTTTTTAAAGCATGCACTCACAGGGAGATAAAATATAAATGAGTTTGAATGCCTACAAAAAGAATGCGAAGCGTGATCTCTCTGAAGCAGAGAAGACAGAATTGATTGAGCGGTACGCTCCGTTAGTTAAGATCGCCGCATATCGCTTGATGGGCAGGCTTCCTCGTCACTTTACGGCCGATGATCTTATTTCGGCCGGAACTCTAGGCCTTCTTGAAGCGATCAATACTTTTGATCCTACTTTGATGGTCAAGTTTGAAACCTACGCTAAGTTTAGAATTCGCGGATCGATGCTCGATGAACTTCGGACGCGCGATTGGCTTCCTCGAGGGGTTCGAGTCAAGATTCGAGAGATCGATGCTCTCTATCGAAATTTAAGCGCTGATCTTAATCGCATTCCTGAAGATCGTGATATGGCTTCGGCACTCAAAATGAGTCTCGAAGATTATTACGAATATATTGTCGATCTTCAGCCTGCTGGAATGATGTCTTACGATGAGCTTTGTGGTGGAACATTTGAATCTGAAGTTGATGTTCTTAAGTTCATTGAAGACAAGAGCTCTCCGCATCCCGACGTTGAGATGCAATATAAGGAGCTCAAGAATCGAATTATCGAGGCCGTTCAAAAGTTAGATTCTGAAGAGCAGCTGATGATGGCGCTCTATTATTATGAAGGATTAACCCTGGCAGAAATTGCAGAAGTTTTAAATACATCGGACCAGCGTGTTTGTCAGATGCATTCGAAAGCTTTGATGCGGCTGAGATGGCGACTAGATTCTTTTAAACCCGATTCAGCTGCGAAGACTAAGGAGTAGGTTATGGATACAGTGATGTTTAGCAAACAATGGTTTATTGCAAATGCCCCGATGCTTGTCTTGGGTGCTTTTGTTCTTATTCAGTGGATAGCGTTTCAAGTTTTACTCGTTCACTATCATATGTTTAGACAGTCCCTTAAGAAGCCGACTCCTGATGGAATTAGATTTAATACGATAGAGAAGGTATTGTCTTTTCAGGCTTCGCAGATTGATCGCATTTACGGAAAGCTTTCTGATCTCAACAAAGAAATCAATACGGTAGCCACCACAAAAGTTGCTACTAAAACTCAAGCTTCAACGCAAATTGCTTCTGATTCGTCGTTCATCACTCTTGGTGAACTTAATTTGAAGAAGCGCCTTAAAGAGCTTAAAGCCACTGGGAATGAGTTTCCTACGACGGCGAAGAGCACAAAGCTTAGTTAAGCTAGTATCATTCATTCTATAATTGAATTAATTCGCTCGTTCATGAGCTCTGTGGTGGTGTGCATCTGAAGACGGAGACGCTGGCTGCACACCTTGCGAAAGATACTCTGGCCCACCCGTGTGAAGAGGTGTGCAGCCAGCGTCTCCGTCTTCAGATGCACGCCACCGCAGAGCTCATAAATAGATGGGCAGTCAGAAATCGATCTCAATTGCTCGGAGAGTTTGGGCGGCGCTTCATGTCAGCCGCTCGGCAAAGACTGCCGGCATCTCTTGCCGCGTCGGACGAATTTTTACGATATTAACACCATGCAAAAAACCCTAAGTCCTTAAAACAATTCGATTTTATTTCGACGCGCCACGCAGGAATGACTCTTGCTTAAGACAATGACGGAGCAAGGTGTATGTATACAAACCTCAGTGGACAAATTGCGGCCTTCAAGAACTTAGAAATCATTTCTAATAATTTGGCCAATATGAATACCACCGGCTACAAAGCTGAGCGGGCGCTTTTTGAAAAAACTCTTCAAAATCAAGATGCGGTTTTAACCACGTCATTAAGAAAAGATATTCGACTGCCCAATAATCAATTTACTGAAAATTTTACAGCTATCAAAGGAACCTTCACCGATCTTACTCCTGGCAATCTCGAGAATACCGGCAATCCTCTCGATGCCGGAGTAAATGGAAAAGGTTTTTTCGTTGTTCAAACACCGCAAGGAGAGAGGTACACAAAAGCAGGAAGCTTTAGCATTGATGCTCAAGGCCGCCTTGTCACACAAAGTGGACATCCTGTGCAAGGAAGTGGCGGCGATATCTCAATAGGTGCTGGTTTAGTCACAATCGCTGGTGATGGAACCGTCAATGTTGACGGCAAATCTGCTGGTAAACTTCGAATTGTTGAGCTCGATCCATCTCAGACAACTAGAGAAGCCGGACAACTTTTTGCAGCCAGTGGTGGAGTGACAGACGTTGAAGCCCCGATTGTTGTTGGTGGCGCACTCGAATCAAGCAATGTGAATGCTGTTCGAGAACTCGCCGATATGATTTTGACCTCAAGACTTTTTGAAAGTTTTAAATCCGCTCAAGAAGCTCAATCACGATTGAGCCAACTGAGAAACGAAAAAATAGGTTCGACACAAGGGTAATAGTAGAGGAAGGCGTTTATGGTTAAATCTCTTTTTACAGCCGCGACAGGAATGGATGCTCAACAAACGCGGATCGCAGTTATTTCAAATAATATCGCTAATATCAATACGACTGGTTTCAAAACGAATCGCGCAGAGTTTCAAGATCTTATCTATGAAACTCGATCACTCGCTGGGGGAGAGACTGCAAGTGGAATTCAATCTCCTTCTGGTCTTCAAATTGGAAGCGGTGCCCGAGTTGTTTCAACACCCAGTCAGATGTCTCAGGGAATTATGGAGCAAACTGGATCTGTTCTCGATATGGCAATCGAAGGAAAAGGATTTTTCTCGGTTCAATTGCCCAATGGTGAAATCGCCTATACACGATCTGGTTCATTTGCGACGGATTCAACGGGACGAATCGTTAATCAAAACGGGTTTCCTATTGTTCCTAACGTTACGGTAAACCCTCAAGGAGTTGATCGAACGATCGGTGTGGACGGAACCGTGTCAGCGCGTGTTCCTCCAGCTTCAGCTCCTGTAGTCGAAGGTCAAATTCAAACTTATATTTTTCCGAATGAATCAGGTCTTCAATCGGTTGGAAGAAGCTTATATCAAGAGACCGCTGCGTCAGGAACAGCAACTGCCGGAACGCCAGGGGCTGCAGGTTATGGAACCCTCCAACAAGGATTTCTCGAAAGTTCAAATGTGAATATTGCAGAAGAACTCGTTCGAATGATTTTGGCTCAAAGAGCTTATGAATTAAACAGCAAGGTCATTCAAACATCTGATCAAATGTTAGGGGCTACTAGCCAATTGAGGTAATGAGATGAAGCTCGGAGTTAAAATAGCGCTTCTAATGCTGGTTCTTTTTCCGATTTGGTTGACGATTGTCGCCTTTGCGGGAGAAGACGAGGCAAATAATTTTTGGAAAGATAAGTTTAATTCACAACTTCTTCAGTACAAAAATAAGCGCGTTCAAATCTCAGATCTTAATCTTAAAAAAGATGAAATTCCTGAATCACTTGCAGATACGGCATTTGATATCGATCTTTCAGGAATTAGAGACCAAGGTATTTCGCCCCTTTCAATTAAATTTTTTGATAAACAAGGTCGACTCATCAAGCTGGTAAAAGTTCATGCAAAGCTTTTTATACAAGAAGAAGTTGCCGTTGCCGTTCGGGTTTTAAGTCCTGGTGAAATTGTGTCGGCTTCTGATTTTGCGTTTGAATGGAGAGATTCAAGTACGTTCCGAGGAATACTCGCCGCTAAAGACGATATTGCCGGCCGACCTGTTCGTGCCACGATTCAGACAAACGAGATAATTCAAGATTCAAAGCTTCAAAGAAATGTACTTGTGAACCGAGGTGATCGAGTAAGAATTTCGGTCGTCAGTGACGGGATTCTGATTTCGAGCTTAGGCATTGCTCAAGAGCCAGGTACCAGGGGTCAGACGATTCGGATTATTAACAGCGAGTCTCGAAAAGAAATTTATGCGACTGTGACGGACTCAAGATCTGTGGAGTTGAAGTTATGAAAATTGCTCAGACTTCAAAATTAGTGATTTCTCTTCTTTTGATTTCTTTAATATCAGCTTGTTCTTTACGTAAGCCTCACAAAGAAACTTTCAATGAAAAACAACTAAAGCAACAAGAAGAGAGAATGGCTGCTGGCCAAGCTGCCATGCCCGAAATGAATAATGACCCCACTGGCGATCCAATTCAGGCAAGTCTTTGGGCGAAGTCGATTGGCAGTCCCTATATTATTCGCAATCAAAAAGCTCAGAAGGTAGGCGATTTGCTTAATATTCAGATTGTTGAAAATGCAACTGCTTCAACGAAAGCAAAAACAGATGCAAAACGTGAAGGGTCTGTATCGATCAGTGGAAGTTTAAGTGCAGGACAGGGTTCGTCTGATCAAATGGGAACTCTTACAGCTCAAACCGGAAATAAAAACGATTTTAAGGGTGAAGGACAAACGGACCGATCAGGTCGATTTGAAACAACTGTTCAAGCAGTGGTCGAAAATGTTTTACCGAATGGAACTCTTTTTGTTCGTGGACATAAAGCTCTAACGATAAATAACGAAGATCAAGAGGTCGAAATTTCAGGTTTCGTTCGTCCTGACGATATTCGAATTAATAATACAATTGTTTCAACTTTAATGGCCGATGCACAGATTCGCTATATAGGCGAGGGGATGGTGTCGGATAAACAAAAAGCAGGATGGGGGGCGCGTCTTATCGACGCGGTCTGGCCGTTCTAGCGGAGACGATATCGCATGCGTTCAAGGATGAACAAAATATTAGCTTTTACGATCTTCGCGGTGGGGATTTCAGTTGATCTGAGTGCAGCAGCTCGCGTCAAAGATATCACCACTCTTAAAGGCGTTCGACAGAATCAACTCATTGGTTATGGGCTGGTTGTAGGCTTGCAAGGAACTGGTGATGGTGGCAGTAGCCAATTCACCATGCAGTCTTTAGCTACTATGCTCAATAATTTGGGAGTTGGTATCGATGCATCGACCATCAATGTAAAGAATGTTGCCGGTGTTATTGTTACGGCTTATCTTCCCCCGTTTGCAAAAGTTGGATCCAAAATGGATCTGCTGGTTTCTTCGCTTGGCGATGCTAAGAGTTTAAAGGGTGGAACACTTCTTCTCACTCCTTTAAAGGGTGCTGACGGACAAGTTTATGCGGTCGCTCAAGGTCCAGTAACAATTGGTGGATTTTCTGAAGAAAAGTCGGGCGCAACTGCTCAGAAAAATCATCCAACCGTAGGAAAAGTTCCTGGCGGTGCGACAATTGAGCGAGAGATCACCTTTGACTTTAGTCTTTTAAAAGAACTGACTTATTCACTTAACTCTGCCGATTTTACAACGGCTAATCGAATTGTTCGTGCTATTAATAAAGAGCTTAAAGGCCCCTTCGCATCGGCAAAAGATTCGGGAACTATTACAGTTCAAGTTCCTGACAGTTACAAAGATCAAATGGTCCAACTCGTTTCAACGATTGAATCTGCACGAGTTAACCCCGATGTCGCAGCTAAAGTTGTCGTAAACGAAAGAACTGGAACTGTCGTCGTTGGACAAGATGTAAGAATTTCAACTGTGGCGGTTGCTCACGGAAGTCTTACCATTAGTATTCAGCCTAATCTGTCGGTTAGCCAACCTGAAGCATTCTCACAAGGAACAACTCAAGTTACAGGAGAAGCAACAATTGAAGTAAAAGAAGGAGAAAATCGTTTAGCGATTGTTCCTACCGGAGTTTCAATTGGTGATTTAGTAAAGGCCCTTAACGCAATCGGTGTTACTCCTCGAGATTTGATTGCAGTATTTCAAGCGATTCAAGCAGCAGGCGCATTACAGGCAGAACTGGAGATTATATGAGCGATTTTAAAATCTCTTCAAATCCAATTCAGGCACCTGAGCAAAAATTGCCTTCAATGAAGGTAAATTCAAAAGAGAAGCTGGAGAAAGCCGCCAAGGATTTTGAAAGTATGTTCATGGACGTGGTGATGAAGAGTATGCGTGAGACCACAAGTTTTGGTGAAGAATCTCTGACTGACAGCAGCCAGGTGAAATTTTTTCAATCTATGCTTGATACCGAGTATTCAAAATTAAGTTCGAATAAAAACAAGACTGGCTTAGCTGAAATGATTGTTAAGCAAATGAGTAAAAATTTAGGACTAGACGAAAAGAATCAGGGTCCAAAAGTTTAGCGGAGCAATATGAAAGTATCAGGTCCAAAATCGGGTGGTGGAGCAAGTCGAACAGGAGCATCGAAAGGTGCTTCTGCAGCTCCGAAAAAGCCAAACGAAGCCAAAGTTGAAGCAACCGTCGGTGCATTTGGTCAAGATGCCGTTGAAATTGGTGGTGATAAAGCCACGATCGACCTCATTCAGAATTTGGTTTCACGAGAGGGTGATATTCGACCTGACGAAGTCGCCCGAGTCGCCAAAAAATTAAAAAATGGTCAGTTCAAAATAGATTTTGAAAAAGTGGCCGAAGGTTTCATTCGGGATGTGATCATGAATCACATTTCAAAGAAGAATAGGAAGGCTTGAGATGAACGCTGAAAACAATCAAGGAATCCAGTCTCTCGAAAAAGTACTCGCTGATCAACTTGAGGCCTACGAGGCTTATGCTCGCCTTGTTAAAGAAGATGAAGAGAATATGGCGCATCTTCGCTTAGATAAGCTCGAGCACAATAATAAATTAAAGGCGACTATTTTGCTTAAAATTCAAATTATGGACGAAGCTCGTCAGAATCTTGTTAAGCAAGTTGCTGAGAGGTTTAACCTCCCTAAAGATAAAGTGAGAATTGCTGATATTTGTCGGGCAATCGGTGGACCCGTAAGCCATCGACTTACCGAGTTAAGAACTCGCTTACATACAGTGATTAATTCTCTTCAAGATTTGCAAGAAAGAACCACTCTTCTTGCTAATACTTCTCTTTCTTGGATCAATAGCTCGGTCAATACTTTAAAAGGCCTGCTCACTCCAACTGGAACTTATAATACTCGCGGACATATTGATAAGCCCGGAATGTTTGCTGGCCGAACAGTGGAGAAGCAAGCATGAGTTTGTCCTCTGTCATTAATCGATCACTCGACGGGTTAACAGTCGCTCAACGCGGTCTGGCCGCAGCTTCAAATAATATCGCGAATGCCAATACAAAGGGCTACGCGAGACAAGAAGTTGTCGTTGGAGCTCGAGCCTCTGTGACTGGCGCCAGCTATTTAGGTGGTGGAGTTGAAATTAGAGGAATTGATTCGAAGACAGATTCATTTCTTGAAATGCAATTGTTCCAAACTGCTAATTATTTTGGAACTGTGGACGGACGCAAAAAGACAGTGACTCAACTTGAAACACTTTTCAACGAGACTCAGGACCAAGGTCTCGGAAAAGCCATGAGTACTTTCTTTAATTCTTTTAGTGATTTGGCGAACGACTCTTCAAGTATTGCTCTTCGACAGGGTGTTAGAGATAAAGCCGTTGCACTTGCTGATCGATTTAATTTGATGTCGAGCCAACTTGTAGAGATGAAGAGGAATCTTAGCTCTGAGATTTCAACTCGTATTGATTCCATTAATAGTATGGCAGAGCAAATTGCCAGCCTGAATCAATCGATCGTCAATGCTGGTGGACCAGATCAAGCCTTAGATCTCAACGCTCAAAGAACTTATATTTTAAGACAAATGTCGACGGAACTAAATATTAGCTATTGGCAAGATTCTCGTGGAGCCGTTCAAGTTCAACTTTCAAACGGCGGATCATTTGTCAGCAACTTCTCTGCCGGTAGCCTCAGCGTGAGTTCAGATAATCTAAATTCTGGTGGAACATTAGCCGTATCTCTTACTTTTGCTGGTTCATCGGATAGTGTTGACGTCAGTAATCAAATTACAGGTGGTCGACTTGGTGGAAATTTAGTTGATCGAAATACCACTCTTAATACTCAATTGGCGAACCTTGATACATTAGCTTATGAGTTTTCGACTCAATTCAATACCGCACACGCTGCTGGTTATGGTTTGAACTCTGCGACCAATACTAATTTCTTTGACCCACTGGCATCGTCTACAAATGCTGCTTCACTCTTTAGAGTAAATGCATCAATCACCAGTAACGTTAATAATATTGCTGCTGCCCAGCAAGATCCAACCGTATCGGGAGTGAAAGATAACAGAGTCGCTCTTCAACTTGCTGCGATGCAAAATTCTCAGACAATGAATGGTTCGACACAAACATTTTCTCAATACTACCAAGGTGTTGTCGGTGGTGTTGGCGTTATGGCCGGCTCTATTAGTCAAGACTATGAAAATAAATCTTATTTAATGAGCCAAATGGAAGTTCAAAGAGAAAGTGTTTCGGGAATTAACTTAGATGAAGAAGGGGCAAGCATTATTCAGTATCAAAAAGCGTTTCAAGCTTCTTCTCGATTAATGAGTTTAGCAAATGAGCTAATGGATACGTTGTTAAAGATTTAAAAGAGGTTTTATGAGTTTTAGATTAACAGGTTTGACAAATTTCTTGCTCTTCTCGAGGTCACTTGCGGCTCGAAACCAAGACGTTTTTAAATCATCTGAAAAACTATCGACTCAAAAACAGATTAATCGGCCTTCTGATGATCCAGAGTCAACTAAAGTTCTTCTTTCATACAAAGATGCTTTAGGACGCATTGAACAATATAAGCGTAATCTAAATGTTGGAGAGAGAACTCTTACCCAAACAGAAAAATCACTTTCGGCTGTTGAAGACTTGCTAGTCGAAGCAAAGACAGAGGCTATTAAAGGTCGAAACGGAACTTTAGATCAATCTGCCCGTGATGCGATTGCTCAAAAAATTCAGCAGTTGCAGCAAGAGCTTCTTCATCTTTCAAATACTGAAATTAATGGCGAATATATTTTTGCAGGATATCGAGGTAATACCATTCCATTTGCTTTGAGTGCATCTCAACCGAATGCTGATCCGGTTGATACTTATAGCGGAGATACCAACGTACGAAGTATTCAGATCGGAGACTCAGCTCGACTGACGATTCAGTCTCGTGGTGATCTCGTATTTCAGGGGGATGGAACTGCAGCGACGGTTAATTTATTTCAAACCATGGCCAATCTTGAAGTTGCTCTTCGTGCGGGTAATCTCGATGACACTGATCCTGCCAGTGTGGGTTCAATGATTGACGATTTACAAACTGGTATCACTCAAGTTTTAAACGAGTTGACCTCTGTTGGTGCCAATCAGAATCGTCTCGACATCACAAAAAATTATTTGGATGAACAAACAGAAACAGTGAAGTCATTCGTCTCTTCGATCGAAGATGCCGATATGGCTGAAGTCGCTTTTGAGTACCAAAGATCAAGCACGGCATTTCAAGTGACAATTAGTGCAGCTGGTAACGCACTGCAAATGCCTTCGCTGATGGATTTTATTAAATAGTATATGAAATGTTTTAAACACAGCTTAGAAAACTATCGAATCATGGGAGGAGGACGGGATGCTTGTCTTAACTCGTCGTTTGGGAGAGTCGATCTGGATCAACGACAATATCAAGATTGTGGTTCAGAGCGTCAGAGGCAATCAGGTGCGGCTTGGAATTTCGGCACCAAAAGAAACAACCATTCATCGAGAGGAAATATACCAAAAGATTCAGCTCGAGAACAAACAGGCAGCAGATATGCCGGTCGAACTCGATCAAGTCAAAAATCTGTATCGCACGATGCAGGAGGGAACTTGATATGCGGAGTAAACGACACATCAAGAATGGGAGGACGCTTTTATGATTATTCAATCTAAGCGAATCGGTACAGTCGAGGTTGATGAAACCAAAATTCTTACATTTGATGACGGAATCATGGGATTTCCTCTGCTCAAACATTGGTTTTTAGCGGACGACCCTGCTGAGGCGGATATGCCATTTAAGTGGCTTGTTTCAGTTGAAAATCCTGATTTGATGTTTCTCGTCACTGATCCTGGAATTTTCTTTAAAGATTATGTTTTTGATTTGACCGATGAAGATCAAAGACATCTCAATGTTAAATCTCAGGATGATGTCAATGTGATCACTATCTTGACGGTTCCTGCCGAGCCCAGAGATATCACAGCAAATCTTAAAGGACCTTTGGTTATCAATTGGAAAACATTTAGAGGAAGACAATTGGTTCTTAAAGATCCGACATATGAAACTAAACATTATATTTTCTTAAGCAACAGCCAGGCCACGGGTCAAAACCGACCGACGGAAGTGGGCAAAGGAGTTGCAACAAGAGATGTTCCGCTCTCTCCAACAGAGATGAAGCCGACATCACCGAATATGATGTCTAAGGATTAAACTGAAATAAAACAGGGATAGATTTTAACGAAGCAGGGAGGAAACTATGGGACTTCGAATTAATACAAATGTGATTGCACTAAGAGCTCAACGGAATTTGGGCTATAGTACAAAGGCACTTTCGCGAGCGATGGAGCGTTTGTCTTCTGGTTCTCGTATTAACAGCGCCGGAGATGACGCTGCTGGTCTAGCCGTTTCAGAAGGTCTTAGATCACAAGTCAGAGGATTATCTCAAGCTATTCGAAACGCAAACGACGGTATCGGATTCTTAAATACCGCTGAAGGTGCGTTGGCCGAATCAACAAACGTAGCTCAGAGAGTTCGGGAATTGGCTATTCAGTCAGCAAACGGTGCGATTTCAAATAACGACCGATCAAATCTTAACGCTGAAGTTCAATCTCTCATTCAGGAGTTTGATAGAATTGCAACCTCAACCGAATTTAACGGCGTATTTCTTTTGGATGGTACGTTTCAAACGACTGATCTTCAAGTTGGAACCCGTAGAGGTCAAACTATCTCATTTAGTATCGGAGATGCTCGAGCAGCTTCACTTGGTGCCTTGGCGGCACTGTCTGGTGTTCGAGGTATGATCTCAACAGCGATCGGTACCATGACGATCAATGGAGTTCCTATTCCGGCTACTTCTGCTTCTGACGATACACTTTCGAGTGGAAACAATTCATTTAGTGCGATTGCAATTGCAAAAGCAATTAACTCAGCGTCGAGTCAAACAAATGTCTACGCCGACTTATTGCCTACCATTGTGCAAGTAAACAATATGGATTTCTCTGGCTTTGCGAGTGGAGATCTCAGTGCAGACAATTTTAAGATCAATGATATTCCAATAACAGGAACAGGTATTAATTCAGTTAACTCCTTTATCATTGCTGTCAACGCGTATTCAAGCCAAACGGGTGTACGTGCTCGCCTTCAATCGGGTAGCACTAACTCAATTGAGTTTTATGCCAATGATGGAAGAAATATCGAAATCTTTTGGAGTGCAACTGTATCAACTGGTTTGTTTAATGCATTTGCTAATTCTACGAACTTCGTCGCTTTTTCATCGGGTTCGGTCTTTACTTATTTATTGAGTGCAACGGCCGGAATCAGCGTCGCCAATGCGAGTGGAATTATTCGAACGGGGTCAGTAAAGCTAAGATCGTCCTCGGCGATTACAATTGGCGGAACGAATACATCATCAGCATTAGGATTTAGTGGAACTTCGATCGCAGTCTCAAATCAAACATCCTTTGCATCGATTACCGTTGCCAACCAATCTTCGGCACAGGATGCACTTGCGGTTGTTGACGTTGTGCTCACTCAACTCGTTAATATTCGAGCCAGCTTAGGTGCGGTGCAAAATCGACTTGATATCACTGGAAGTCGGTTAGGTATCACATCTGAAAACCTCAATGCTGCTCAATCTCAGATTCGAGATACAGATATGGCAGTTGAATCCGCGGAACTTACCAAGCAGCAAATTCTGCAACAAGCAGGCGTTGCGATTCTTGGTCAAGCGAACGTTAGTGCGCAAGCCGCGCTGCGATTGCTCAACTTCAACGGATAAAACTAATCACACTTATAACTTCCTGCGAGAAGAGCTCTCTATATATAGAGGGCTCTTCTTATTTTGTGTTTGTTGCAAGCTCTTCAAATTCTTCGCAACTTTTATTGCAGATGCAAATCCTCCCTATAAAGAACTCTTAGGCTATAATATTTAAGACACTTTTAATCTATTTCTGCCTTGGGGGAGGCATTTTGAAGAGCCTACGCTTTAAGCTCATTGTCGTCGTTTTGGGGATTGCCTTGGGCAGTCTTATAGCTGTGCTCATTAGCAGCATGGCTATTTTGCGTGAGGGGCAAAAAGACACTGTTCGTGCATCTGACAGGCAGGTGAGTGATTTGATGTCGAGAACTGTGCTTAGTCAAGTCACGGAATATCGTCGTAAACTTACTTATGTATTTAATGCCTGGGCACTTAATCCAAATGTCACCATAGATTCTGCCTTATTTCCAGATTTTCTCTGGCTTAAAATTATCGAAGTCTCAAGTAAAACAGGATTCGAATATCTCAACGAGCCTCGACTTAAAGAAGTCGATATGCCTCCCACCTTACTTCTCGGTAAAAAGAAGAGCGAAGACCTTTTTGAGGATGTGAAACATTCATTTAAGAGAATAAATGATTGGTATATTTACAATTCAACTGTTCAACCATTGCATCCGACCTTCTTGCTTGTCACGGCTCTAGCCAAAGATGGAGAAGAGGATTTTACTCACATTGGACTTGCTGAGATTGAAGCCGAAAAACTTTTTGCGAGTATCAAAGCCCGTAAAGGTCAGCAGCTGATTCTCGTTGATTCTCATTTAAATCTTTTGATGTCGACTCATGATGGGTGGGATCCAAGTGAGCTTGTATTTTCAGATGATGAAGGAATGAAAACATTCAAAGATCTTAAAGAGGGCGAGAATGCCTTTAAGATTATTGACTACAAACATTCTGAGTCTCGAGTTTCTTCATTTTATAAATTTAAAGAAGGGGGAATGGGGCTTCTTCTACAAACACCCACATCAGTCTTGCGCGAAGCTGAAAGTAAAATGATGAATCAAACAATGCTCATTGCCTTGTTTGTTCTTATTGTTACTTTTAATATTCTGATTTTTGTTGCTAATTCAATTACCTCACCAATTTCGGCTCTGATGAAGTTAATGGAAAAAGTTGGTAAGGGGGAATTTACAGGTAAAATCGTCGTAAAGTCGAAAGACGAAATCGGCCGCCTTGCTACGATGTTTAATAAAATGCTTTCCGATCTTAAAACAAGAGAACAAGAAATTGATTCAGCTAAAGCGCGCCTTATTCAATCAGAAAAAATGTCGGCATTTGGTCAAATGTCTGCTGGGATTGCTCACGAAGTAAAAAACCCTCTCGCAGGAATTTTAGGTTATGCTCAGATGAGTAAAAAGAAGCTCACAGCTGAATCACCTGTTCTCGGCTATATCGATATTATTGAAAAAGAAGCAGTACGTTGCAAAGAGATTGTCGAGAACTTGATGAAGTTTGCCCGGCAAGAAAAAGCGGTGATGAGTCGAATTGATATTAATAAGGCCGTAAAAGATTCGATTCGGCTAGTTGAGCATCAAATCGGAATTTCAGGAATTAAACTCGTTCAGATTTACGCACTTGAAGGAGCTCCTATTTTTCTTAAAGGAAACTCAAATCAAATCCAACAGGTGCTTATGAACTTGCTTCTCAATGCGCAGCAGGCCATGGAGAATAAAGGAACAATTACAGTTAGCACTCACTACTCTCCTGAGAGCGGTAAGGTCATTGTTATGGTTTCAGATACCGGCCCAGGGATGACTGAAGAAGTGAAAGCGAGAATTTTTGAGCCGTTCTTCACAACCAAAGGCGTTGGTAAAGGAACAGGTTTAGGTCTTTCAGTGACCATTGGAATTATTAAAGAACATAACGGTACGATTGATGTAGATAGCGCTGTTGGGCGGGGAACAACTTTCACTATTTCTCTACCCGTTGAACAAGATCAAACCAAACCTGCGGAGGCTGTGGCGGCTTCATGATTCAATTTGATAAAAGCAGAGTTAAGATACTAATTTGCGATGACGAAGAATCTATTCGTACAATGATTGCTATGACTCTTCGTGAAGAGGGTTGGTCAGTTGAGATTGCAGAGAACGGAAAAAAGGGTTTAGAAACTCTCGAGAGAGCTTCGTTTCATATTGTGATGAGCGACATTCAAATGCCTGAAATGACGGGCATCGAATTGCTAGCCAAAGTTAAAGAGAAGTTTCCGCTTACTGAATTTGTTATCATGACATCTAATGCGACTCTTGAAACTGCCATGCAAGCGATTAAGCTTGGTGCATATGATTATTTAACTAAACCTTTTGAAGATCTTTCGGTTGTTTCAAAAAAGATGATTCAAGTGGCTGAGAAAATTCTTTTACGACAGCAAAATGCTGAGCTGATAAAAAGATTGCGCAAGGCGAGCCTTGAATTGAAGGTTCTGTTTGAACTCTCAAGTCACTTAAATGGAATTCTTGAAGAGAATAGTCTGATTGAAGAGTCGCTTAGAGGACTTCATAAGATCTTCCAGGATAATACCGTTTACGGAGCTTGGTTTGTAAAAGGACCAGAAGGTTTTACGCTTCTCAAACAAGCAGAAGGAACACAGATTTTTAAAGATGACGAGAAGTTTGATTCTCTTCAGGCAATAAACGAACGTCTTACTGGCTTAAGACAGCCGCGCGAAGTCGCATTGATCGTAGAAGGGCAGCCAGAGAGATATTTTATTTTTGAATCTCCTTCACCAGAACTAGCTGATTTATTTGCTCATGAAGTTAAAGTCTGTTTTGAAAAAGTCATGAGACATCAAGAAGTCTTGATGCTGGCAAATAAAGATGGGCTGACTCGTCTTTACAATCATAGATATTTTCAGGATCGTTTAAGACAAGAGTTGGCTCAAGTTAAGCGTCAGAGCGGAGACCTCAGTGTCATTCTTTTAGACGTTGACCATTTTAAAACTTATAATGATACCAACGGCCATCCCATGGGAGATCAGTTGTTGAGGGATCTAGCCTATATTTTAGATCAAGAAAGTGCAAAGCGAGTGTCAGACATTGTCGCTCGCTATGGTGGGGAAGAGTTCGTTTTTATTCTGCCATTTACTGACTATCAGGGTGCGCTAGTCAAAGCAGAACGCATTCGATCGCTCATTGAAGGCCACGCATTTGCTCAGGGCGAAAAGCAGCCATTAGGAAAAGTGTCGGCAAGTCTTGGGGTGGCTACCTTTCCAAAAGATGCTGTCTCTGCGAGTGGGCTTATAGAGGTTGCTGACAAAGCGCTCTATCAGGCAAAAGATCAAGGACGAAATCGAGTTGTAGGATACGAAAGTTTAAAATCTCTTCCAGAGAAAAAAGCAAATACTGAGCCTCGTCAGACTTTGGGTGCGGTTCTCAAAGATTTTGAAACTCAAGAGGGTGAAGTTAAAATCCTTAATGAGGCTTCTGCTTCGCCTGCACCCGCCGTAGAAGAACCTGTGGCTGAAGAAGTTTCTACACCCGCAGTTGTTGAAGTAGAAGCTCCAGCAGTTTCAGTCGCTGAAGTTTCGGCTACTGTAGTGGAATCACCGGCGACTATAGAAGCTCCGACTGCTGTAGAAGCTCCAGTAGTTGAAGTTCCCGTGGTGGAAGCTCCAGCAGTTTCAGTCGCTGAAGTTTCGGCTACTGTAGTGGAATCACCGG
>CAZRLF010000010.1:0-27325 GCA_964601045.1 uncultured Bacteriovoracaceae bacterium | reverse complement strand
CGACTGTAGAAACTCCGACTGCTGTAGAAGTGACACCTGCTGTAGAAGCTCCAGCAGTCGAAGTTCCCGTGGTAGAAACTCCAGTAGCGCAGACAACGACTTCAGAGCCAGATCCAATTCAGCAGATGCTCGATAGTTCGGTTGAGGCGACTACAGATGCTAAGCCAGAAGTCGCCGAAGCAACTGCAGCTTCAGTCACGCCTGCGCCAGCGCCTGCTGCAGCTGCAAAGCCAAAACTTAAACGAAAGGCTCTAGGCCCCGAAGTTGATGTTGATGATTTAATGAGCACGATCGAGTCAGCCTATGAGGCATCAGAAAATAGCACCGACGAATTGAAAGCAGTTTTATTTGGTAGTGAAGATGTGCCAGAAAGCCCTCAACAGTCAGGAGATAAACGTGGAACCGGCAGTAAGAGATGAGTTTCAGTTTACTGTATTAGTCGTTGATGATGATTCAACGATTTTGAGTCTGATGAAGGACATCATGAGCATGGTTCCCGGCTGTAATATTATTACTGCTGGAGATCCACTTGAAGCGATGAAGTATGTCATTAAGGGTGGAATCGATATTATCTTTACAGATATTCATATGCCGCAACATAGTGGCCTTGAATTTCTTCAAGACCTGATTTCGTTAGAGCAAACTCCCGAAGTGATTGTCATGACGGCCTATCCAAACGGCGAGAATGCGCAACAAGCGATGGAGCTTGGTGCTACAAGTTTTATTGAAAAACCTTTTAAAGATCTTGAAGTTGTTGAAAATGAGCTGCAAAAAGCGATTAAGCGTATTATTCGTCAGCGTGCCGCTGAAAAAGAAGTAGAACTGAGAAAGCTTGAGCTTTCTAAATCTCAGGTATCTCAACCTGATAACGACGAAGTAATGAGAGTTTCTCTTCCTTTTGGTGATGCTCCTGTTGACTCTGTAGTCGAAGGCGAGGTTCAGTCTGAATCTATAAATGTAGGAGCTGAAAAACCCGCCGCGGCTCTCGTCCCTAAGGTAAGACAAACCGAACCTTCAAAGTTAGATCTTGATTTTAATGCGAAGCCAGAGAGAAAACTTTTTGATATTAATCTTCTTGAGCCGCTCATCGAAATCGAACGAGAAAGGTGCAAAAGATATAACCGTCAATTTGCTCTCGTCTATATTGATATTCCTGAGAATCCTCAAGCCAGGGGTGAAGAAGAACGTTCACAATATCGGCGTGCTCAGCTCTGCAAACTTGAAAAAATTATTAGACGTTCAGATGTTATGATGGACGCGGGCCGTGAAGGTATTGCAATTCTGGCTTACGAATGTAATAAGGTTGGATCAGAAGTTCTTGAGGCTAAGTTAATGGCTCAAGGTTACCCTCATGTTGGATTTGCAATTCATCCTGCCGATGGCACAACACCAGAAGAGCTCAAAGAGAAGGCCAGACTAAAAGTTCAAACTAAACGTAAATTTCAAATTTTGGTCTATGAACCTGAAGAGTTTTTTGGACGACTCGTCCAAAACATGCTTGGAGACCCGAAGTATCACGTCACTTGGGCTCATTCTTTAGATGAAACTTACAAAACTGTTTTAGATATTTCAGAAAGTATTCGATTAATGGTTCTTTCTCTCTCTAAAGATAAGGAGCAATGGAAGCTAGTCGCAAAAATGTTAAGAGAAGGTCTCGTAAAGTGGCCCATTCTGCTCTTCGTCGATGTCGGTGTTACTAAAGAAGTAAAAACTAAACTTGGAAAACTCGGTGTTCGCGCAATGGTCAATAAGAGCGCCTCACAAGAAGAAATCATGTACTTGGTTCAGTCTTTTGTTATGCCCAAACCCCCGGGAATGGAGCGAAAAAATTATCGTGCACTAATGGCTCTTCCTATTTCTTACAAATATGATGGAAGAAATTTTGCTTCTAATACATTCACTCTTTCCAAAGATGGGCTTTTTGTGCGTGATATGAATCCACCCCCAAGTGGACAGATTGTAGATCTTGAAATTTTTACGCCTAAGAAAATTATGAAAACCAAAGCCGAAGTCTTGTATGCCGTTCCTTACTTCGTGGGTGTGAATCGATTTCATGTGCCAGGTTTTGCGTGCAAGTTTACTGATATGTCTGAATCTGATCGTGAGGAATTAGACACGATGGTCGGTAATTCACTCACGAGTTATCTCATATAATTTTTTATCGTCCGGGAAGTGGATCTGATCTCATACAATCTGAGCGGCCAGTAAAGCTAGCGCTCATCTCATCTGCAATATCTGTATGCCCAAGAGCTACTGCAGAGGTGGCTTTTGTAGAATCAGTACTGTTTCCAAGCCCCAGCTGTCCGTCGCTATTATCACCCCAGCAAAGAATATCGTAAGTTGATCCTGCCAAAGCTTTAACCATTGCACAGGTGTGATCTTTTCCAGCGGCGATTGAGCTTACATTACTTAAATCTACGAGCGATGCTCCGCTTTGCATTTTTACAAGCTGAGCGCTGCTTGCTATTGATTTATTGTTTGTACCGAGTTGTCCCTGATCATTCTCACCCCAGCAAACGGCCTTATAGTCAGTTCGAATGGCGCAGTTATAGTTGTCTCCTGCAGTAATTTGAAGGGCGAGCAGAGGTTGATTAGTTGAAACATCAGAAACAGTTTGAATGCTTACTCCTGCTACGCTATTTCCTAGTTGTCCGATAGAATTGTCGCCCCAACATTTAACCTGGCGGTTTGATAGAAGAGCGCAGGAGTGATACGAGCCAGCGACAATTTGTTTTGCTTTTAATCCATCTCCAAAATTAACGGTAGCAAGATTGTCGAAAGCCATTTCGGATTCTTCATCGCCAATCTTTGATAATGCACCACTTTCAACGGCCCGGCCTAATTGTCCTCTAGAGTTTGAGCCCCAACATTTTACAGAATTTGTTTGGTCGTCAACGATAACGCAAGTGTGCCCTTCGGCTGTATCGCTCACTGAACCCATCGCGACTGCTTTAATTTTCTTGCCCCATCCACGATTCACAGCTTGAAGACTTGCCATGGCTCCTTGATCTGACCCACTTAGCGGAGGATTTTTAACTCCGATGAGAGGCTCAATATGACCAGCACCAGCTTGACCATAGGCATTCTGACCCCAGCATTTTAAATCTCCGTTATCTAAAAGCGCACAGGTTGATTCCCCAGAGGCCGCAACTTGAACAGCTTTGCGACCCAGGTATGCTTTTTCAGCTGTATGTAATTCGTGACCTTCTTCGCCGATTTTTCCCCTGAGATTTCCATCTTCATCAATAGGAGCGTAGAGCCCAGCTTGACCCTTGACGGATTCTCCCCAGCACTGCACATCTCCTGAATCCAACAGAGCGCAGCTGTGTTTTGATCCGGTTGCAACTTCAATTGCTTTTGAAAAGCGTCCGTCTCGATCAGAACCTAAATCAATCGCAGGTAAATTATCGCCTAGTTCGTCGGGTTGATCACCAAGAGGAAGTGGGTCGCCTTTGTCTGAACCCGATTGAACAATTTGAATTTTTGTGTTTTCAGATCGATTATCTTTAAAAGCGAGATGTGCTCTATTCTGAGCGTCGAGCCAAATCACCCGATCTACCATATCGGGACCATCTTCATCTTTTCCGAACATTTGTCCGAGCTGACCGTTTTTATTGTTGCCCCAACATTTCATATGACCATCAGCGAGAATGGCACAGGTATGATTTTTTCCAAGGGCAAGAGGTTTTGCGATACCAACTGGTTGGGCGAGTGAAAAAGTAGCAGATTTAATTTTATCCGAATTCTTAAAATTCCAATTAAATTCAAAAGTATTTACTAAAAAATCAAAAGAATTCGCAGTCGAGTCGTAGGTTAATGGTCGAGGTGCATCAAAAGTAATTGAATCGCCTTGATCACAGTTAAACGTTCTCTCCACTCGAGCTCCTGACATGATTTGCCCTTCAATATCGTTCTGATGGCAAATCGCACTAAAGCGTTCGGTCGATCCGGCAGCAAATCCACAAGCTAAGAATCGAGGATGAGAAGTTTTATCAAGAATGAACGCACTTTCGAGTTGAGTGTCAGTAGGATCTAAGTCAGTACTTGGATCGGGCGTGGGAGTCGGACTGGGCGTTAAATCAGTTTGCTGAATGACGGTTCCTTCAGATTTGTTTTTACTATAAAAGCCACCTTCGCAAGCTGAGAGTAAAAAGCTTGCGATAAAAATAAAACTAATTCTGTAGAAGCTTTCTGTTTTTTTAAATAGTTTACTTTTCATACTCATCTCCCCCGTTAAATTCCTTTAAGGGATTCTTCCTTAAATTCCCCGCTACAGTAAGAAGTAGCAAGGGCTGTGCCATGGGTAAGTAATTGAATTTAATGACTTTTTTTAAGTTGCTCTGCAAGATTTTCAGGGGGGTATGGACGTTTTCTGTAAGACATTTTTGCCAGGGTCAGTACTTTTTTTGATTCGTTGAAGAAGAAGCGATGATCAAAAATTGTCGAGGGGAGCGCCGCAATTTTTTCAGAGTGCGTGCGAAATTTTCAGTAAATTCGGCCGCTTGAGCGTGGCATATCTTTTGCAGCTAAAGATTTCGGGAGAATCTTTATGTCGTACGTTCAGAAAATAAATAAGAGTTTGTTTGTTCTTCTTAATACTATTGCATTAACACAATGGGGCTGCGGCGATGGAGTCGATCGTCAGAAGAATTTTGATGCGAATACCTTTATTGGTATAGAAGCGCCTGCCACGAGTGCATGTCTCGAATCAATTACCTTAGCGGGTAGTTGCGATTCAAAAGTAGAAGGGCTTTATATTAAAGTTCAAGATCAATCGATCACCTGCGGTGACTCGGGACGGTGGAGTTCTGCCCCTGTATCTCTTTCTTCGGTTCTTAATAGAATTACAGTTAAGTGGGGGGATGCATTCGGACGAAGTTCTGAGACTACGTTTGAAGTCAATCGTGCGGGTTATGAGCTTTCTTCTATTTCGATTGGTGATGGTCATTCTTGTGTTGTGCTTAAAGGTGGTTCGGTAAAATGCTTTGGAAGAAATTCTCGATCTCAATTGGGTGCGAGTGTTGCGACGAGAGCGAATATTGGAGATCAGCCTGGGGAGATGAGCCTTCTTAAGGCCATTAATTTTGAAGATTTTCTTAATCAATATGATCGCATGAATGAGTCGCAACGAACGACGGTTCGTGCAACAGCTGTAGCTGCAGGCGGCAGTTTTTCTTGTGTCCTCATGGAAAGTGGAATGATTCGATGTGTTGGTGATAACGAACGCGGACAAGCTGGTCTAGAGTACGGTGCAAAAAATATTGGAAGTGCAGGGTTCTCTTTCGGTGGTACGATCGGAACTCCTGATTTAGACGAAGTTTCAAGTCCTTATCTTAAGGTGGATTTGCGAGGTGCAAAAGCAACAGCCATTGATGCTGGTGGTGGTCATATGTGCGCCATTCTCGAAAACGGACAACTCAAGTGTTGGGGTGCTAATGAGTTTGGACAATTGGGTATTGATACAAATAGTAATCAGGCCGTATCACCCGATGATGGGGAGTCTATGAAGACTTTGCCCTATATCAATATTGTTTCTCAGGCAGATAAGGTTTTACAAGTTTCTGCTGGAGGAGATTATGCAGAGGCGGGAGGAGCTGCCCAGGTTGTTCCTGCACATACTTGTGCTATTATCGGCAGTTCAGAAAAAGGCAAAGTCAAATGCTGGGGCGATAATAGCGAAGGACAAATTGGTCAGCCTTCTTCGATCGCCGGTGCCGGCGCAGTCGTTGGTCCGAACAATATTTCGATGGCGAATTTAGGAGCTCTTAATCTTGGATTTTTATCAACTCAAGTTGAAGCAGGAGCGTATCATACTTGTGCTTTATCAGAAGACGGGCGGGTTAAATGCTTTGGGAAAAATGATTTTGGGCAACTAGGTATCTCAAAAAGCACGCAAAATATTTTTGAAGTAGCCTCGGCAAACTTTCTAAATTTCGGTTCATCCACAAAAGTTATACGTTTAGCTGCAGGCAAAAATCATACCTGTGCATTGATGAGCGATTATCAGGTTAGATGCTGGGGCGATAACAGCCGAGGTCAATTAGGCCAAGATTCTTCTCGCTCGGATTTAGATGATTTATCTCAAGCAAAGGCCGTATCGCTTGGAGAAGGTAGATCTGCTCTCCATATTGCTGCGGGTGGCAATCAAACTTGCGCTATCCTTGATAATGGTGACGTAAAATGTTGGGGCGCCAACGAATCAGGTCAGCTTGGACAAGATAATTTTGCAGATGCCGGCAATGCCAGTACAGCAGTATCGACCCTTAAGCCGATTTATCTCGGAATTGATGCAAAAGCTAAGTACCTCTGTGGCCAATAATTTTTCTTCTTTCTAATTGGGGCTTCGTCTCGATATATTTGAGAGATGAAGAATATTTCGATTCGAATTGTTTTTGGTTTAAGTTTAGTTTTATTAGTACCAAAAGCCTTTGCTGCTGCCGCCTCTGAAACTCTCTACAGTGAGCCTGGTGTTTTTAGAATTATTTCTGCCGAAACTCTGCAAAAAGAAAGTTATCACATTAAGGCCTCCTTTGAATACACGAAGCAAGACGGACTTCTTAAAGATGCTGACGAGTCTGAAATTCTAAATTCAAATGCGCGTGTTGGAGCTGGGTTTGCACTATTCGAATGGTTGCATTTTAGTGGATATGCTGCACTTAAATTAGTGAAGCGAACTCCTCAAGGAACAACAACTGGAAGTGCCGATATTGCTGATTTACCAAATGGCGGTTTGGGTGTGACAGCTTCTTACGATTTAGGTGCAAAAAGTTTAGGTCTTCTTCCTAAAAAACTAATCATCGGTGGTTCTTTGGCTTTTGATATAGCTGAAGCAAAACGAATATTCAAAAATCCAAATATTATTCCCACATTTATAATGAGCAGCGATTTTTCAGACAGCACGGCGTTTCCCTTTAAAGCTCATCTTAACCTTCGATATCGTATGGCGAATAGCAGCCGTTATTTTAAAACAACTGAAGGAATTAATGATTTCGATCGATACGCCACTGGCACATTCGATTCGCAATCTGTTCAAGGCGGCTTAGCATTTGAGTTTCCGTACAATCGAGTGAACCCTGTTTTGGAAGCTCACGTAATTAAATCATTTGAATCAGATTTTTCAAAGACTCCCAAATGGATCACGCTAGGCATCAAGGGCAATCCGTTTCCTACTCAGAATGTTGAATTTTTTGGAGGCCTAGATATTGGACTTTCAAAATATAAAGCGACTGCAGTAGGAAGTACGGCAGATGTTCCAGCAACTCCTAGTTGGAATGCATTGCTTGGATTTACGGTTAAGCAATTCGGCGTAAAAGAAACCCAAGTGGTTGTTGAGCGAAATGAATATGACGGCATGAAAAAAGATATTTCAGATCAAAAAAATCTGATTGCGGGACTTAATTTTGATCTTGAATACAATACAGTTCAGGGCCGAGTTATTGATGCTGAGACTAAGCGTCCTCTTGAAAGAGTGGCCATTAGTTTTCCTGAACTTGCTCGACTTAAGACAACTCAAACAACATCTGATGGTAGATTCATTCGATACTTTAAAGATTTATCAGGTGCTCGGATGGTATTTTCGGCTGACGGCTATGAAAGCTCTTCCAAGTTTCTTTCGTTAAGACCTGGAGAAAGATTGAATATGGATGTTGAGCTTATTAAGGCTCAGGTGGGTCGAGAAGTCTCAGAATTCGCTGCCACGGTGACTGATGAATCTGGTCAACCGTTGACCGCGACTATCATTCTGACTCGAGTCGATACGGGAGCTGCCGTTACCGGCCTTTGTGATCGCAATGGCTCTGTTTCATTGAAGGTTGCTCCGGGGCAGTATCGACTAGACGTTCAAGCCGAAGGCTTTCAAACGCGCACTGATATGCTGACGTTTGAAGTAAATAAAGCGGTTGTTCGGTCAGTTACGCTCTCAAAATAGTGTATTTATTCTAAATTGGAGCTCTGCATCGAAGGTGCGGGGCTTTGCCGCGCCGCCGCAAATCTTTGGAGCGCCGCGGTAAAACTCTTAAAGTCGATATGAAATCACTATCTTCGAAGGGCTTTCAGTTAAAATGAAAGATGTATTTGTCTCTGAGCATTAAGGGGGCTCTTAGATTTAATGAGTTCACAAAGCGATAAACCAGATGATCCAAGTAAAAGTGGATCGAAAGAGATTATTTCTCACGAAGAAGCCACGATCCCTGGAGAAGACAGTACTTTTTCTGGTCGGACGATCGGAAAGTACGAAATTCTTCGGCGAATTGCTCAAGGTGGAACGGCCGCTATTTATCTCGGGCGTGATACAGTTTTAAAGCGAGACGTTGCTCTTAAAGTATTGCTTGAACATCTTGAAACTAAAAAACAAATTGCTGAACGGTTTCAAAAAGAAGCACTACTTATCGCTCAGATTCAGCACCCAAATATTTTGGCAGTCTATGATTTTATCGAACATCAAGGCCGCTATATTCTAGTTGTCGAATACGTGCCTGGATATTCGCTTGAATACTTATTTAAAAAAATTGGAAAAATTCCAGAAGACATTGTGATCATGATTTGTATCGAGATACTTCAAGGTCTTAAGGCTGCCCATCAAAGAGGTATTGTTCATCGTGATATTAAACCTGCGAATGTTCTGGTTCATCCTGATTTGGGAGTAAAACTTTCTGATTTTGGTATCGCAAAACTATTAGATTCGGACGATGGAAATCTTACTAAGGCGGGAATGTATTTAGGGACCCCTCATTTTTCTTCGCCAGAACAAATTGAGGGTAATACGATAGATGAGAGAACTGACTTATTCAGTCTTGGGTTGACCGCTTATTCGCTGGCCACTGGCACTCATGCATTTAAGCGAGCGGGAGATTCGACTGCGACGGTTTGGTTTAAAATCACTCGCGGAAAATATGACGCCGCGAGAGAGCAAAATCCAGATATTAGTCCGCAATTTGATGCCATCATCAAAAAAGCTTTAGAAGTGAAAGCTGAAAACCGATATCAAACTGCCGATGCATTTATTTCGGACTTATCTCAACTACTTTCAAGAAGAGGCCTTTTACCTTATCACTCTCGGTTGCAAAACTTTTTGAAAGACCCTGAAAAAGCTAAATCTATTTCGTACGGATCTAAAGCTAAAGCTGTTGCTATGATATCAAAAATAGCTTTTACGGTTGGAATTTTTGCATTAGCAGCGGCACCGATTTATTGGTTTTTAAATCGATCTGAGGAAGAGTCGATCGCGCAGTTTGAGGATGCGGCTAAAGAACTTCAAACACCAGAAAAAAATGATTCAGCGACTGAAGAAAAACTTTTAGAGACCAGTGTGCCAGAGCCTGTTGATTCATCTGCAAAAGTACCATCTGACGAGCCCGAAAAAGTGGATGAAGGTGTAAAAGCGCCTGTAACCAAAAAGAAAGACATTGCGCCAAAAGCAATCGCGAAGAGAAATTCCATTACGGCTAAAGCCAATGCACTGGCTACGAAGGCCATTTCGAATGGGCCAAAAAATTTACCTTACCCTTTAACTATATCTCCCTCGGCCAAAATTATTATGATGTCAGGTCATCGACATCCGCCGATTCGAATCACCTGGGATGCAGGATCTACATTTGCGCTTTCAAAGAATAGCGCGTATTCACCGCTCATACTGAGTGGTGAATCGCCCGCTCGTAAGTGGGATGCTGGTGACCTCGGCCCAGGGCTTTTCTTTTGGAAGACAGAAAGTAAAAATGGAAGTTTTGAAATTCTTTCGTCCGAAACATATCGAAAGAGGGTTGAACCGTCGAAGCGCCCTCTTATTATTTCGACACAATTCGCTGATGCGGAGGCAGAGATTAATCCGATTAATCAGGTTTTGCGATTAACTTGGCCAACGGGGCCTGATGCAAAATCTTACAAATTAGAAATCGCAAAAGATCCCCAGTTTAATGAACTTATTTTTTCGGGTGTCGTTTACGATAAATCTTACTCAATTGATCGGTCTTGGAAGCCTGATCAGACTATTTATTGGAGAGTTTCGTTTTTAGACGAGGCTAAAAACCCATTTTTTATGGACGCCGCTAAACGACTGCGGGTCGTCGTCAAAGCTTCCGCCAGTTATACCGATATTTTATCGCCGGTTGGATCGATCAAGGCTTCGTCTGGATCTTTTAGTGTTCGGGCAATTGCTCCGTCAAAAGCTTCTATTTCGTGCTACCTGCTGAACCAGGATGGCAGTGCTAAGAGCCGAAAGGCATTAGTTTCGGATGGCATCCATTTAATCGGTAAATTTGAGTCTCCGTCACCAGGATCCTGGTTCGTCTGTGAAAGTGAAGATCTTTATTTCGTCTATCCCAGTCTCTAAAAGCGTCTAACTCAAGCCCCCACCATATATATAGAGAAGATCTATATAGAATTTCTATATAGATGGCCCAATTCTGAGCCCTCAGTTACTCGCATTCTACCTCCGTCACCAGGTAAGTCTCCGTCCCCGGCCATTTTGAACAGATTTTAGGCAAAGTTAGGTAAATCTTTGTTTGTGGTCTCTTGACAAGATTGAGGGGGGACCTAACTTTCGTATCGTGCCGATTTACGAATATCGTTGTCTTAAAGAGGGCCATCTCTTCGAGGCCATACAAAAGTTTTCGGATGCGCCTCTTAAGGAGTGTGAGGTTTGTCAGGGTCCGGTCGAAAAACTCGTCTCGACCAGCGCCTTCCATTTAAAAGGAGGAGGTTGGTACGTGACAGACTATAAAAACCAGGCGAAAACAAGCTCTTCGGGGCCCTCCAAAGCGGCGACCACTTCAGAGAAAAAACCTGAAGTGAAGGAAGCTAAAGAGGCCAAAGAGACGGCAACGGAAGTTAAGCCAGTTGTTACAGAAAAAAAGATTTAACGAACGAAGGAGGAAACCTATGAAAATTCGACCCCTACAGGATCGAGTAATTGTCAAAAGAGTGGCCGAAGAAGAAAAAACTAAAGGCGGAATTTTAATTCCCGATACGGCGAAAGAAAAACCCCAAGAAGGTAAAGTCGTTGCTGTCGGAAATGGAAAAATTCTTGAAAACGGAACAAAGGTCACCCCTGAAGTTAAGGCAGGTGATCGTATTTTGTTCGGAAAATATTCTGGCACCGAAGTGAAGATCGATGGTGAAGAACACTTGATCTTACGCGAAGACGATATTTTAGGCGTTTTGGTTGGTTAATTTTAAACGAAGGAGTTGATATATATGTCAGCAAAAGAAATTCATTTTAGCGATCGAGGCCGACAATCCCTTTTAGAAGGTGTTGATGCCCTTGCTAACGCTGTCAAAGTGACCCTAGGTCCCAAGGGTCGTAATGTTATTATTGAAAAGTCATTTGGCTCTCCCACCATCACTAAAGATGGTGTGACTGTCGCAAAAGAAGTGGAGCTTGAAGATAAGTTCCAAAATATGGGCGCCCAAATGGTAAAAGAAGTTGCTTCAAAAACTTCTGATGTAGCTGGCGATGGAACCACTACTGCTACTGTTCTCGCTCAAGCAATCTTCCGAGAAGGTTCAAAACTTGTGGCCGCTGGTCACAACCCCATGGATCTTAAACGCGGAATCGATTCAGCTGTTGAAGTAGTTGTAAACGAACTTAAGAAAATTTCACAACCTTGCAAAAACAAGACTGAGATTGCTCAAGTCGGAACCATTTCAGCGAATAGCGACAAAACCATCGGCGATATTATTGCCGACGCTATGGATAAAGTGGGCAAAGAAGGTGTCATTACGGTTGAAGAAGCCAAATCAATGGAAACTACCCTCGATATCGTCGAAGGTATGCAATTTGATCGCGGTTATCTTTCTCCTTATTTCATTACTGATCCTGAAAGAATGGAAGCTGTTCTTGAGAACGCTCTTATTCTCGTCAATGAAAAGAAAATTTCAAATCTTAAAGATATGATCCCTGTTCTTGAAAAGGTTGCTCAATCGGGTCGACCTCTTTTGATCATCGCTGAAGATGTTGAAGGTGAAGCTCTTGCAACTTTGGTTGTAAACAATCTCCGAAAAACTCTTAAGTGCTGTGCTGTTAAAGCTCCTGGTTTTGGCGATCGAAGAAAAGCAATGCTCGAAGATATCGCGGCATTAACCGGAACCGAAGTTATTGCTGAAGAAACCGGACGCAAATTAGAAAGCGTCGGAATCAGCCAACTCGGAAGCGCAAAACGCGTTGTTATCGATAAAGACAATGCAACTATCGTTGAAGGCGGTGGAAAAAAAGCTGAAATCGAAGCTCGTATTAAACGAATTCGAAATGAAATCGAAAATACCACTTCAGATTACGATAAAGAAAAGCTTCAAGAGCGTTTGGCTAAACTCGCAGGTGGCGTAGCCGTCATTAACGTTGGCGCTGCTACTGAAACCGAAATGAAAGAGAAGAAGGCCAGAGTTGAAGATGCTCTTAACGCTACACGTGCCGCTGTTGAAGAAGGCATTGTTCCTGGCGGAGGAGTTGCTTTGATTCGTGCAATTCCAGCTCTTGAAAAAATTAAATTGGCCGATGAGCAAGCATTTGGTGTCAAAATTATTCGACGCGCTCTCGAAGAGCCACTTCGAATGATTGCTCAAAACGCAGGAGTTGATGGCTCAATCGTTGTTGATAAAGTTCGCAACGATAAAGGTGCCTTCGGCTTTAACGCCTCAACCGAAGCCTACGAAGACCTCATTAAAGCCGGCGTGATCGATCCTACCAAGGTAACTCGATCAGCCCTCCAAAATGCAGCTTCTGTAGCTTCATTACTTCTCACATCCGAAGCCATGATTGCTGAAAAGCCTGAGAAAAAATCAGCTCCAGCTATGGGCGGACACGGTGGAATGCCTGGAATGGGCGGAGGAGATTTCTAAGAAATCTTTTTTAAGCACGATAAAACAGTGTAGTGCTTGCTTGAAAGGGCTGGGTTTTAAACCCGGCCCTTTTTATTAAATTAAATCTGCAGAATTGGCTTAAGAAAATTCTGAAAAATATAGTCTTCAGCAGTAATCATTTTTTTAACTCGCTCAAAATTATCTAAAATAGCAGGGCGTTTTGATTCGTAGAGCTCTCGGCTGAGAGAGTTGATATCAAAATTCTCTGTTAAGACAATAATTCCATCTTCGTTAAACCAAGTTCCGATATCAGGTGTGCCCCAAAAAATAGGGATGGTTCCAGTGGCAAAACAATCTGTAATTTTTTCAGAAAAAATTGACGGGTAGGTATCGTTCTCCATCTGAATCGAAAACATATAGGGAGCGAGTGCAGGATCTTTTCGAGGGATGGGATTATGACCCGTGCCATAGAGATCTACCTTACCTTGAAGGCGTGCCGCCCAGTGAAGCCTGTAAACGTGTCCGGGGCACATGGTCTTTGTTGAAGTAATCATTGAGCAGAGTTTTGTCTTCTCATGCAATTTAGTTTCAACAACTAGCGGAACTGAATTCGTAATACAGAATTTAAATTTAGGATGAAGCCCCAATAGTCTTCGATCATGCGTGAAAATCAGTTCGTAATGTTTAGCGAGTTCTTTTGCGTGCTGAATCACGCTATAAATAATTTTGGGCTGAATCGCGCTGGACTCAAGAATCCATCCGAACTTCCGTTTGTTGGGGCCTAAAGTATTGGGAGTAAAAAGAGCCTCATCGATATGCATCGAGATATCAGCACTTCCATCTTTAACCCATTCTACCCATTGAGGGCGATTATGAGCGGAAGAACAAATATCGTGCTGAAATCCTCCACCGACCATATTAATTCGAAGCATGATCAGAGCTCTCTAGCTTTCATCATCTACTGTGGTTTCGGTGTAAAACTTAAATGATTTATCAATTTGGTCGTAATATTTTAAGCCGAATTGGCCTCTGAGATGTTTTAAAAACGTGTCGATACGTTCGCGAATTTGACTAAGTGAGCCTCGGTCAAACTTTTTTTGAGGCATAGGGGAGACGTTTTTTCCAAAACGCTCTTTAAACTCATGTTGTCTTAAAATTTCAAATATTTCTGGAAAAGGAAATTCAAGAGTGAGGTCGCGCAAAAATTCTTCAACCTCCTGCTCAATGATTAATTGGACAGGATCCGAATCAGGACTGATAGGTTTTGGATTCTTGTCTTTCATGCCACCCCATTTGAATCAGTATAGCAGAGAAGAGGTTGGCAGTGTGAGCGTTAGTAATCTATGCAAGAATGAGGCCAAGAGAGATTTCCAAAAAAATAATAGGCATCATTTGAGAAAACCAATTGTCAGACGGGCATAACTCAGGTTTATATGAACTGATTGGGTCTTGTTCATCAGTTGCCAAATCATCACGAAGATTCCTCGAATAAGGAAAAGAAATTTTTCATTCTTGACACGAATGTTATTTTGCATGATCCCAATGCAATTTTTGTCTTTGGTAACAATAACGTTGTTATACCTATTAAAGTTCTAGAAGAAGTGGATCGTTTTAAGCGTGATCTGAACGAAACCGGAAAAGCGGCCCGAACCTTTTGCCGAATGCTCGATGCTATGAGACAGTTTGGAAGTCTCAATCAGGGTGTTCCTCTTCAAGTGGCCGCTGATGCGCTTTATCCGAATCACAAAAAGAAAGTTGATGGTGAACTCCGCATCGTAGTGCGTGAGCCTTCGGCTGAAACTGACTCAATGTTTAGAGCGGCTAGTGATGCTGATTTGCAGATTCTTATGGCAGCTATCGATATTCGAAAGCAACATAAGAATGTTATTCTGGTCACTAAAGATGTGAACTTTAGAGTTCGTGCTGATGTCTACGGAATTCAGGCGGTTGATTACGAGACTGAAACCCAAGTTAATCCTGACGAAATTTATCCTGGTTGGAGAGAGCTCAAATTAAGTGCCGATGATATTCAGAATTTTTATAAAAAGCGTGAACTCGTTCTCACTGAAATAGACAAGCCTCATCCCAACGAATATTTCGTAATGAAAGATCGAGACAACGAGAAGAATACAGCGCTCGGTCGATGGGATAATAAAGATAAGAAAATTATTCCTATTATTGATTTACCTAAAGGGCTGTGGGGAATTATTCCGCGCAACAAAGAGCAAAGATTTGCGATTGATATGTTGATGAACGATCAAATTCCGCTCATTACCTTGGTCGGTAAAGCTGGAACTGGAAAGACCATGCTTGCTCTTGCTGCAGGTTTGACCAAAGTTCTAGAAGAGCAAATGTATACAAAAATGCTTGTTTCTCGTTCTATCTTTCCTCTGGGCCGAGACCTTGGAGCCTTGCCAGGAGAGCTTGAAGAAAAACTTCGTCCTTGGATGCAACCTATTTACGATAATTTTGAATTTTTACTGTCGTCGAAGTCTCAAGGACGGGATCGACGTGTATCTTATAAGAGCATCATGGATTTCGGCGAAGTTGAAATTGAAGCTCTCACGTATATTCGTGGTCGTACTATTCCAAAGCAATGGTTGGTTGTTGATGAGGCTCAGAACTTAACGCCTCACGAAATTAAAACTATCGTCACTCGAGCGGGTGAGGGAACAAAAATTGTTCTAACAGGTGATCCATATCAAATTGATAATCCGTATATTGATCAATCCAATAACGGAATTACGTATGTCGCTGAGAAATTCAAAAATGAAGAGCTGGGTGCTCACGTTATGCTGATGAAGGGCGAAAGATCACCGCTCGCAGAATTAGCATCTAATCTGCTTTAACCGGTGCTAAAAAAATAAGAAATTAAATTAAGCTTGCGCGCGTTTTGCCGACACTACTTTTTTAAGTGGTGTCTTTTTATGTCGTTTCTTTGTCACAGATTTTCCGTGTTGTTTTGCAACCTGATGAATGATGGTCTCAAAAATTTCGTCGATCTGTGTGTAAAGATAATCGCCTTCTTTGCGAGCAAAAAAGTCTTTCGTGTTCTTACTGTCATGCCAATACACTTCAGCAAAATGCACCTTACCCTTGTTCTTGGTGCCCACGACGACTCGGACGTGCTCAGTATCTTGCAAGAATTTTGCTAACTTAACAGCCTTATCTTCGATGTGGTTTTTAATAGCTTCGGTACTTTTGATTGAACGGAAATGAATCTCCAGGTTCATACTTAAAAACTAAACCCTTATGGGTCCGGCGTCCAGCTGTTCAGTTAAAATATAGCCTAAGTCATAAGAACTCCTTGCTATTCTCAGCAGGGAAGTTCTCAAATTGGCCTGTCAAAATATTGAGCTTCTTGGAGGCTTTCTCTATCCTCTAGGGATGTCTGAGAGCTTTAGAACCGAACATGATTCGCTTGGAGAGGTCAAAGTGCCGGCCAACGCCCTTTATGGCGTTCAAACAAAAAGAGGTATTGAAAATTGGCGGGTGAGTGGCCTTAAAGAGCCTGAAGTTTTTATCAAAACTTACGTCATGATTAAGCGAGCAGCGGCTCAAGTAAATCATGATTTAGGGATGCTCGAAAAAGAAAAAGCAGATGCGATCATCAAAGCAGCCGATATAATTCTCAAAGAGAATAAACATCTGGATCAGTTTTTAATCGATGTTTTTCAGGCAGGAGCAGGTACTTCGTTCAATATGAATGTGAACGAAGTCCTCGCCAATCTTGCTGCTCAGACTAGCGGAAAAAAATTGGGAGATTATTCTTTTATTCATCCGAACGACGATGTGAATCGGGCTCAATCAACGAATGATACATTTCCTACCGCAATGAGAATCAGTGTTTTGCTTGAACATCCCGAGCTTGTCAAAGTGGTTAAGGCCAGCATTGAAACATTTAAGAGAAAAGCTAAAGAGCTCGACCCTATTTTAACTTCAGCACGAACTCATCTTCAAGACGCTGTACCCATTCGTCTTGGGCAAGAGTTTGCGGCTTTTGCAAGTTCACTTGAAAAAGATTTGGCGCGACTTGAATTTGCTAAAGGAGAAATCGAGTACCTTAATATTGGTGGCACAGCTGCGGGTACCGGAATGAATTCTCACCCTGAGTACGCCTCAAAAATGGCAGGTGAACTTTCAAAACTCACAGGGCTTTCGTTAAAGCGCGGAAAAGATTTGGTAGAGATGTCGCAAAATATGTCGGATATTTCTTTTTATTCGGCGGCGCTTAGAAACATAGCTCTTACTATAACTAAGATTACGAATGACTTAAGACTTTTAAGCTCAGGACCAACGACAGGATTAAACGAGATCTTTCTTCCTGCACTTCAGCCCGGATCTTCAATTATGCCTGGCAAGGTCAATCCATCAGCACTTGAAATGTTGAATATGGTTTGCTTTCAGGTAATCGGAAATGACTCTGCTGTAAGCTATGCAACTCAAGCGGGGCAGCTACAGTTAAACGTCATGATGCCAGGAATTATTTTTAATATGTTGCTTTCGATGAAGATCTTAACGAATGGATTGCGAATTTGTGATGAAAGCTGTTTTGCGGGCATCATTCCGAATGAAGCGAAGTGTAAGCAATATTTCAGCGAGAGTATGGGGTTGGCGACAGCCCTTAATACCGTTATTGGTTATGAGAAAGCAGCGAAGGTTGTTAAGCAAGCGTTGGCGGAGAAAAAGCTTGTGACGGATCTTGCAATCGAATTGGGGTACATTAAGCAAGATGATGTCACAAAATGTTTTGGACGCAATCTCACCGAGCCAGGATTTATTAGCAAAAAATAGGGGCGACTATGGAAACACAAGTCTTTACTCAAAAAATACAGCTCATTTTAGATGCGTATTACGACCGTGAATTTTTTACGAATCTTATTTACCTCATCGATCGTAAGAAAACCGTGCGTGAAATTGTTGAAGCCTCTGTTGGAGAGCTAAATCGAACAAAAAACTGGAATCAAGACCTCGATAAATCTTTGCTCCATTTATTTTTTGCCCATCAGTCGGCGAGTGTGATTCGAGAAAATTATCAGTGGCTTCCTATTGCTAATGCGCTTTATGGTTGTGCGCTTCAGAGAAGCGATGGGCAAAGAGTGGTTCCGGTTCACGATATCGTTGCGGGTGCTCGTCATGCCGCAACTCCCCAAGAGTTTGAGTCTCTTATTCGCAAAGAGGTGAGAGCCGTTGAATCATTTGAAACGGTTTGGTCTTCGTTTTTGTTTTTGGTTGAAAACAGATCAACACGTGCCAAAGCGATTTCGTCTCTTTTACGACATACTATTTTGTCCTCCAATGCGATCACGTTCAAACTGATTGTTAAAGGCTTAGAGTCTTCATTAGCGAGCGGATGGCGCTCGACAGCCATAATGATGAGAAGGCCTTTTGAATTATTTTGGCAGACGATTACTTCACCAGAGGTTGTTGCACAGGGATGGCGATTATCAGCTAGTGTTCGACACGAATTTAGTAAGACGGCCGGAAAAGCTTGGAGTGAACTTTGGTCTGAAGAAATATGGAAGCGAGCAGTTTCAAATAGTCCCGAAGCGGTTTGGCAATATTTGGGGTCTCTTGCCCAGCAAAGCGTGACCATTGATCAGGCTTTTGCATTGCTTGCAGCTTTGCGCGGAAGAATTCTGTTTGGAATGAAGACCGAGCAGTGGCCTCGAGTGACCTCGAGTATTGAATACGCCGAAGTATTAACCTCAGCATCAAATCTCTCCGCCGAGGATTCACTTACATTTTTAGCTGTGAATGTGGTTGATTTCTGTCAGCTTGCTCAAGTTGTGGGCGGGCTTAACTTAACAAGACCCACTGGCAAATCTGTTTTAGATGGTGTTTCAAAAAATATTTCGAAAGACCGTTTGATTTTTAGACTCGACGATTCTGTTGAAAGAGGAGATCGAGTTGAAGCATTAGAGTTGATGGCCGTTATCTTAGATGATGAAGGTCTGTCTAATTCAGTTTGCGATCGGTTGCTTTTGATGGCTGCGAAGCAAGATTCTTGGACGTTTGATTTTAGAAGTTTGAATGTCGCGCTTTCGCTCACTAAGGCTTTCAGTGCTTGTTTAAGGTTGGGAATTCGCGGTCCTGAGACAACTGATGCGCTCTATGGTCTTCTGCGTTTCTTAAGTGATACTCGAGAAATTTCTTTAGGAATTGTTCAGAAGACCGGTACCTATGGGGATGGTCTTTCAAAATCGCAATATGATGTATCGGGTGGAGCAAGAATTATTGATCGGTTCATTTTTAATCAGATGCGAAATGCTCAGCGAGTAAAGGTTTGGCCGTCTGATAATTAAGCATAAGATCTAAGAGAGTTCGTGTTATTAACAGTCGATCGATAGGAACGAACGCTGTGTGTTGCACGGCGGCAGTATGATCGAGCCCTCGTACAATAATGTATTTTGAGCCAGGAAGAATGGCACTCTGCCAGGGCACCATTCCGTCGGTTTGATATCCACGCCTTTCCAAATAGTTTCTTTGAAGCTCGTAAGCGGTATCAATTTTGTCGCGTTGATTAGGACGATAGGCTCCAAATGAAATAAGTGGAACGTCTTTCAGGACGCGCGCAATTTCAGCTGCATTTTCTTCAAGGTAGATTTTTCGTTGCTCAAGAAGCATTGAAGCAACTCCAGCAAGAGATCCACCTAGCATTTCCATAACTTTGGCGGTGAGGAGTGTGAGTTTAGAATTGGAAAAAAACAAATCAGCGATCGGAGATCCTTGAAAGGGAGCATTAAAAGCAATCCATCCTTTAACTAATTTTCGTGCTCGAGACGAGTGAATCAGGGTGTGAAGGAGATCAATTCCTCCTTTGCTATGCGTAAGAATAATCACTGGTTTTTCTGATCGAAGAATACTCTTTTCAATGAGTGGTAAATTAAAAGAGGGGGGCTGATCAGAATTAATATCAACCATTTCGGTTTTAAGTCCTAAAGCTTTAAACCAAATGACCTGCTCTTCAAAATATTGGCCTAGTTTTCTTCTAAATATCGGGAGCTGTGCGGCCTTTTTTAGATCACTCGAAAAAAAGCCAGTCACAAAAAGTATTTTGCTATCGCCAATTTTTGCTTTGAGTTCAGTCTCCTGTTCAAGTGTAAATTCAGAATTTTGAACAAGACGCTCTTTGTAGAGAGCTGACAGATCTTCGCCCTCGACTTTAAAGGTAAAAGGCGTTGCTGAGACTAATAGAGCGAAAGTGAATCCTCCCCCGAGCACTCAATCCCCCAGTCATTAGGTTCCCACTCCCAATAGTCTTCTTCCATCTAATTCGACCGCCGCAAAGCGCTGCCAGGCTGTTTAAAATGGTGACGGAGGCAATGAAATCATGGTGACGGAGGTAAGTTAAATATATGAAATTACAGGAATTGGAGGTCATTCGTTGACGTATTTTGCGCTTAACGTTAACGTTAAGCGCAAAATATGAAAGCCGGTATTAGTTCTAATTTTTTGGATCAGTTGGAAGCTTTAAAGAACTCTGAGTCTGTTCGAGAGACCGGAGAGAAAGTTTTCAAAATTGGAGAACTTGCTCGTCTTACGTCTTCTACCACTCGAACACTTCGATTTTATGAAGAGATGAATTTGCTCGAGCCAATCCGCAACTCTGCTGGTCAGCGACTTTATTCGGATGCGGCCATTGCACGACTTAATTTTATTAATGAACTCAAATCAGGCGGGTTTTCGCTTCAAGAAATTAAAACTTTTTTTGACTCCTGGAGTATGAACGATACGGGCGCAGAAGCTTCGACCGCCGCCATCAATTTAATTCAGAGAAAGCTTACTGAAATTGCTGATCTACAAAAACGAATTGGTAAATTAAATAATGAATTAAGAGCGATGGTTACTTATCTTGCAGAGTGCAAGGGGTGTGAAATCAAACCAGCATTAGAAAATTGCTCGCATTGTGACCGCCATGATGCCGTACATTCAGATCCATTGCTTTTAACGATTTTAAAGAAAGAATAGGAATTAAAAGTGTCATCGCATCTTCAAAAAGAAAAAATCATTCAAGCTTTAAAAACTGTAAAATCTCCTGGCATGCAAGAAAATATTGTCGATCGCAATCAAATTGCTCGCGTTGAGGTTCGCGAAAAAACTGTTCTGGTTGAAGTTTTGCTCACAGAAGCCAACGCAATGGTTGAAAAATCTCTTAAATATCAAATCGAAAAAGTGATCGAGGGTTTAGATTCTGAGGCTGTTGCCGCCGTTGAGTTTAAGCAGGGGCAAGCTGCAGCTGCGGTTCCAAACACACCCAAAATCGGAAGCCTGATTGCTGTTGGTTCAGGCAAAGGTGGGGTCGGTAAATCAGCGATGACGGTAAATCTTGCTGTTGCCTTTCAGAAGCTCGGTTATTCCGTTGGAATTTTAGACTGTGATATTTACGGACCCAGTATTCCGACGATGCTTAAAGTAGCTGATCAAAAACCTATGATGCTCGCAGGAAAAGTTCAGCCTATCGAAGCTTACGGAATGAAGGTTATGTCCGCAGGATTTTTTATCGAAGCTGGACAAAGCGTTATTTGGCGTGGACCGATGATTCATAAACTCATTCAGCAATTTGTTCACGATGTCGATTGGGGTGAGCTGGATGTCTTATTGATAGATTTACCTCCGGGCACAGGAGATGCGCCGCTTTCGCTCGCACAAACAATTCCATTAACAGGAGTAGTTATGGTCAGCACTCCTCAAAAGATTTCACTTATTGATGTTCGAAAAGGTGCTTCAATGTTCAATCAGGTGAAAGTTCCCATTTTGGGAATTATCGAAAATATGAGTCATTTTGTTTGCTCACATTGCGAACATCCCGAAGAGATCTTTGATCGTGGACAGGTGAAGGCTCTTTGCACTGAGCTTGGAGTTCCCTATCTCGGGGATGTTCCGATTGAACCAAAAATTCGAGCCTTCAGTGACCAAGGGCAACCCTTCCTTCTTGAGGCAATGGAGCTTCCAGCGGGTAAAGCCATTATGCAGGTAGCTCGACGCGTTCAGCCCTTCTTAAAAACTTATGAAGAGGCCGAAAGCGAAGGCATTAAAATCGTCGTTTAAATCTGGGCGTCATCATCATAGATTTTGACATTTGGTCATCAGGCATTAATTTAATCACTGTATGCCCTCAAAAAAGAATTACTACGATGTGCTTGGGGTCTCTAAAACTGCAAGTGTCGACGAAATCAAAAAAGCCTATAAGAAATTAGCGCGCCAGTTCCATCCTGATTTAAATCCTAACAACAAAGAGGCTGAAAGCAGGTTCAAAGAGATATCTGAGGCTTATGCGGTTTTAAACGATACCGATAAGCGAGCTAAATACGATCGATTCGGAAGCGGAAACTTTGGCTCTGATTTTGATAAAGCTTGGCAACAGTCATGGTCTTCTCATGGGGGATTTGATTCGGAACGCATGGGTAATATGGGTTTTGATTTGGGGGATATACTTGGCGATATTTTGATGGGCGGAGCATTTGGAGGTGGTGGACGATCGCGTGGTCGAGCTCATCGACCCCAACCGCAAAATATCGAAATGGATTTGGCACTTACCTTTATGGAAAGTGTTCGCGGAGCAAAAAAAACATTTCAGGCCAACGGTACTCTGATTGATGTCTCTATTCCTCGGGGGGTAGAAACTGGCTCCAAAATTCGTGTGGCAGGTAAGGGCCAAAATGGTGGTGACCTTATATTGACCTGCAAAGTTTCGCCGCATCCGTATTTTAAAAGACAAGGTGAGACGATTGAACTTACGCTTCCTATTTCTCTTAAAGAGGCTCTTTCAGGAGTTAAGGTTGAGGTTCCGACCATTCACGGCTCAGTAGATTTAAAAATTCCTGAAGGCGCATCGAGTGGTCTCAAGATGAAGCTCAAAGAAAAGGGTGTGCATAACCAGCTCAATAAAAAGTCTGGAGATCAGATTGTTCAGATCCAAGTGATGGTCCCTGAGCTTTCATCGTCTGAGAAAAAAGATCTGCTTGAGACGCTAGCAAAAGTAAAAGACAAGGATGTTCGCGGACACCTTCGTCTTGGCGAAGTTTAAGGTCGAGCTCGAAGTAGACTTAAAATCAAAGAGCACTGAATATTTTTTTGAAGCTGAGCGGAACCAAGAAGAAGAGTTTCTTCAGGTGAATGCAAATTAAGTCCAAACGGTCCCATTCCATCAATTGTTAGAATACCTTGATCAGCTAAAAATGAAGCCGAGCTTCTGGTAAGGGAGGTCTTAAAAAGGGGAGCTTTGTGCCCCTCATTTTTTACAGCGTCTTTAATTTTTTTAATCCAATCGTCTGAAAGAGTTTTTTGTGGCTGCCAGCGTATGTCTCTCATAATGTTTATTTTCACATCGTCTGTTTCTAATCGTTTAATTTCTTCAATTGCCGACTCAATCAATTTTAAATCAGACTTTTTTAAGTAGCGTATCGCTGCTTTTACTTCTGCCGTCGAACTTGTGACATTCGCCTTGGTTTCGCCGTGAACGCGTACAATATTTACGGCCAGTTTCTTTTCTCGAAGCTTCGCCAAAAGAGGAAGAACTTGTGCAATTTTATCGCTTGCGCCAAGTCCTCGATTAACAGAAGTTGCGGGATGTTCAGGAGACGTCTCAATTTCTATATTAAGATAGAGATTGCCGCCGTGAGCTTTTGTGTAAATTGATCGCCCCGATCGAGCATCGAACCAGGCGGGTTCAAAAATAAACGCTAGGTCTACTCCTTCAGCAAATTTCTTAAGTGCGCTTTGAGAATAACGAGAGGCAATTTCTTCATCGGCAGCGATAAATATTTTCCATCTTAATTTGTCTCGATCATTTGTAGCATCGAAGGCATCGATTAAGTTTAATAAAGAGATGATTCCCGCTTTTGCATCAGCCACACCTGTGCCCCGAAATGCAGGCGCAAATTTTTGGTAGTTTTTTGCCGTTAAATCGCTGTCAGAAATCTTTGAGAGCGAAAGTGTGTCTTCACCTGTTTTTTGAACGGTATCCATATGGCCGACCAAAAGAATGTTTTTAAGCTGGGGGGCGGCTTGGCCTCTCAGAGCGATGAGCGAGCGATCAGAATAGTTCCAGCTGACCGCAAATCCTCGGTCCTCAAGTTTGGTGCGAATGACCCGAGCAATTCTATTTAAGCCTTCTTCATTATTGGAGCCTGAAGAAATCGAGACGATTTCTCTTAGTTCATTTTCAAAACGCTCTTCAGGCGACTCAGACTGAACAGAAAAAAATGGAGCTGCCATTAAGGCAAATGTTAAAAACCAACCCAACATCTTCACTTTTATAAGGTGGTTTCAGCGTAAACGCGATCAATAATTCTACGGTTCTTATATCGTGAGAAGAGATCGGTAGCCTGCTGAAGAGGTTCTTTTGAAATTCCCGGTCGCGCTGAGGAGGTAAACCGAGCATCACGATAAATCACGTAAATAGTATTTTTAGGGAGATCCTTCGAAAGATAATATTTGCTTAAAAGCCCAGTTGAAGACGAACGAAAATAGCTGATCCCCGCCTTTTTAAGCTTGGCTTCTAGCTCATCGGCATAATTAAAGTACTCTTCTTTCTGTTCTGAATGAATTTCAAGAAGCATTCGATACGGCTTTTGATTAATAATTCTCTGAGCCCAGGGGTTTCGAGACTTTCGTAATCTGGACCAAAGCCAGTGATCATCTACGTATAGGTATTCATCGATTGAAGAGGGCAGCTTGGTATTATCTTCATCAGCTAATAAAAATTGATACAGCATTTCGTCGTAAATCACTGATTTATGATGAAGATACATTTGCAGGTACATATGATACCGCGAGAGCAAAAAATCTTCGAATGCGTAAATTGCTCGCGAATCAAGAGCGAGATGCATCTGGTTGTTATCTTCAATAATAGTGAGATTTGAAAAAATCCAATCGCGATCAAATTGTCCGTAGGGAATTCCCGCATAGAGACTATCGCGACTCATATAGTCCATTCGATCGACATCGATTTCACCCGAGATCAACGATGAAATCGCAGGAAAAATGCTTTTTTTAGAGTGTCTTCCTGCCATAAAAAGATCGGGATACTTGTTTTCATTTTTAATGATAGAAGTGAGTGCGAGAGGGACTTCTTTTCCGTAAACATCTTCAAGAATTTTAGTGAGAGACGACTTTAAAATAATAGCCTCGGTATAATCTTCGTGAGAAGCCTGGCCATCTCCAAAGCCAGTCACATCTCGCTTTGAAGGCATAGCCTGTTCGATAGCGTGAGAGAGGGGGCCGTGACCTGAATCGTGCAAAAGGGCAGAGAGGCGAAGATATGATCGAAAGCGATTTTTTTCAGCTTCATCAGCCCATTCAAAATTTTCAAACACAGCATCAAATGCTCGACCGGCAAGGTGAAACGCTCCGAGAGAGTGCGAGTATCGATTATGAGTTGCTCCCGGAAAGGCGAGTTCAGCAAATCCTGTTTGTTTGATTCCTCGTAATCTTTGAACGTACGGAGAGTCGATGACCTGAAGTTCTTCGCGATTCATGCCGATGGGGCCATGAATAGGATCTCGAATCTCGTAGGGGTTTTTCATTCGAGCCATCTTTATATCAGGGAGAGCGGCTCAGCTACAAGAAGTGAAGGCTCTTCATCAAAGCTTAGTAATATCAAATAGTTAAGTGGTGCATCCAAATCAAATCACTAGGAATCAGGTCTTGAGAGTCCTATAAAGACTGAGCTAGCGTAGGGGCATGACAAATCTGATTATTTCTATTTTTTCGTTGATGATTTCTGCAACCCCGCCAACTCAATTTGTTTTTAATAATGGAGCCGAGCCTGAGACGCTTGATCCACACAGAATGTCGGCACATAACGATGCGCTTTTAGCGATGAATTTATTTGAAGGTCTTTTGATGCGAGATGCAGCTTACGATAAGCTTCAGCCAGGGTTAGCAAGCGCACTTCCTGAGATTTCAAAGGATGGTCTCACGTATACATTTACTCTCAGAAGAAACTTGAAATGGTCGAATGGTGAGCCTCTTACGGTTGAACATGTACGCGGATCTTTTATACGTTCGCTCGATCCGCTTGTAGCCTGCCCTTATATTGCTTGGCTTAATGATAACATTGTCGGGGCAGAAGATCTTGCAATGAATTATAAATCTGCCGATCGCCTTACTCTCGAGGCAAAATTGGGAATTCAAATTAAAGGAAAAAACAAAATTGAGTTTAAATTAAAAAAGCCCAATGTTTCATTTGCTAGTTATTTTACGCAGCAAGGATTTTTTATTGTTCACCCCTCAATGTACGACACTAGTGCTAAGGCTTGGACTGATCCTAAAGCTTTTGTCACAAATGGAACTTATAAACTGAAAGAGTGGACCGTTAACAAGCAAATCATCTTGGAAAAAAATCCAAACTATTATGATGCTGCTCGCGCAAAAATTTCTGAGGTTGTCGCCCTTCCGGTCGCTGATCATCAGACCAGCTACAATTTGTTTAAATCTCAGCAGATCGATTGGGCAGGAAATAACAGTATTTCTAGTTCGATGGTTCCTTCACTGAGAGCCAATTCTGATTTTTATTTGAGCCCTAATTTCGGTACTTATACATACGTCTTTAATTTAAAGCGAAAGCCTTTCGACGATATACGAGTGCGAAAGGCGTTGGCACTTGCCATTCATCGAGCTGAAATTACCGATAAAATTTTAAAAGGCGGTCAGATTCCTTCGAGCCGTTTTGTGCCACCTGGAGTTGAAGGGTATAAACCTGCCATTGAACCTCCTGCTCCGTACGATAAGCAGCTTGATGACGCTAAAAGATTGCTCGCTGAGGCAGGATTTCCGGATGGTAAGGGGTTTCCGAAGGTAACGGTTCTTTATAACACCAATGAGGGCCATCACAAGATCGCCCAAGCTGTTCAGCAGATGTGGAAGAAGAACCTTGGAATCGATGTTCGCCTTGAAAATATGGAGTGGAAGGTTTTGCTTAAAGAGCAGGCAGCGAAAAACTTTGATATTGTTCGACAATCTTGGATTGGAGACGCTCCTGATCCGTACCAGATGCTTGAGATTTACATGACCAAAGATGGCAATAACCACGCCAGCTATAGCAATGCTGAATTTGACCGAATTATGGAGAATTCGCGGTCTATTAAAGACAAGGCCAAGCGATTTAACGAATTGGTTAAGGCTGAAAAAATCGTGCTCGAGCAGCTGCCTGCCGTGCCGATTTACCACTATGTGTGGTACGGCCTGATTAGCCCCCGCGTTGACGGCTTTAAGCCCAATATGTTTGGTCTTTATCAGTTCAAATATTTCACTAAGAAGTGAATGATTTTTTAAAATAGTTTGTTTAGCTTAAGCACTTAAATTGGACCTTGAAAAAGGCACCTGACGCGTCCCCATCGTCTAGCCCGGTCCAGGACACCTCCCTTTCACGGAGGTAACCAGGGTTCGAATCCCTGTGGGGACGCCAAAGAAAAAAGCCCGGCATTGTCGGGCTTTTTTCTTTGGTGGCTTCGGCAGAGGGGTTGAAGCATGTCGCGCAGCCAGGGTTCAATCCCTCTCGACGGTACTTTCGATGTCCACTGGACAT
>CAZRLF010000009.1:100636-112726 GCA_964601045.1 uncultured Bacteriovoracaceae bacterium | reverse complement strand
CTAAATTTCTTTGTGCATTCAAAGAAAGCACGTTTGTATTAATTCGAAGTCCCATTGACGATTCCTCCTAGCTGATTCCGTTAAGTTCTCGTCCATGAGAGGTGCGCTTTCAGTAAATATTCAATGTAGTGCACCTAACGCAGGTGACTACTATCGCGCATAACAAGCAATGTAGCAGAGACTTTCTGACACAATCGTGACAGAGCGATGAAAGATTTGTCATGATGCGCGTCAATTGACGCGAAAACCGACCTTTAGAGGAAGTTTTTGCCTAACGACGGGCTGGTTGCTTCTGAACATCTTCGATTTGGTAGCAACATTCCTCGGCGGTCAGATGGCTTTTACAGTCGCAAAGATTCTCACCTCCACAGCAGCCACCGAACGTGATTTTAGATCCGCAAGGGCAGGGTTCATTAAGCTTGGGTTGTTCGATCAAGAACGAAGATGGTTTCGCCATACTCCATTTTATGACGAAAGTTTTGATTAAAAAATGGGGCGGTGCGTCAAGAAGGTAAGCCCTTGAATTAACGAGCAAATCAGATTCTTTTTAAGAAAGTCGCGAAGGGTTTTGACGCGGTGCCGATAGGAATATCACTTCTATGGTGAGAGGATTAAATTCGGCCTTATCGCAGGCCATTGTCCACGATATTGCGCGGGCAACAAAAGCTGTCGGAACTTCGCTCAGAAGGTTGAGTTCGGGTAAGCGAATCATGAATGCCTTTGATGGAACTGGTGCTGAAATCAGTATGATTTCAAAACTAGATTCGCAGTCGAGAGGAATTCATCAGGCGGCCCTCAATATTAATACTGCCCAAGGTTTTGTGAATGTTGCTGATGGTGCTCTCAATCAGATGCTGACGATTGCGTATAATCTGAGAGAGCTTGCAGAAAAAGCAAATGACTCATCTCTTACTTCTGATGAAAGGGATTCAATTGAAGAAGAGGCAGATGGACTTGTCGAAGATCTAACCAATATCGCAAATAATACCTACTTTCGAAATGCGGGAGGATCAACATTTTATCTTCTCGATAATTCATTTGGATCTATGCAACTTCAGGCGGGTCCGAATCAGGGGAACTCATTTAGTTTTTCAATTGGCGATGCACGTACATCTACTCTGGGCAAGTTGGCTATTTATTCTGGCTCGCAAGGATCAATTAGTAGTGCGATTGTTGGCAATGTCACTTTTAATGGAGTGACCATTGATTCAAGTGTTAGTGATGGAGTGAGTACAGTCAATTCATCGAGCTCTTCACTAGCAATTGTGACTGCAATTAATTCGAGCTCGGGCAGTAGTGGAGTCTATGCCGAGTCACTTGGAACAATTCGCACTCTTGCTACTGATTTTGCGGGGGCAGCTTCGTTTAACGGAGTTTTTTCGACAAATGAATTTGTTTTAAATGGAGTTTCAATTCAAGGCACTTACTCGACAGCAACGCTTTTAACCTCGGCGATTAATGCGTCTACTTCATCAACGGGTGTAGTTGCGAGTTTGAATGGAACTGATATTACCTTAACTGCGGCTGACGGCCGAAACATTGCACTTACAATTGCTTCGGCAAATGTTAATAATGGCTGGGATGTTTTTAATGTCTCGTCAAATTTTGGAGTGCTTTCAACCTGGTCAAGTCTTTCGGCTAACGGAACAACTTCCTCTTTTGGTGGGGCGATTCGAATATGGAGTTCTGAAGCTATTACCATTGCAGGAACAAGTCCCTCAGCCGCACTTGGAATTTCTTCGGGAACAAAAAATTTAGTTTCAGGATCTGATGTGGCATCGATTGATCTTTCTTCGACGACCGGAGCGGCTCAAGCGGCCAAAATTCTTGACGCAACAATCGCCCAAATTTCGACACTGCGTGCAGAAGTTGGCGCTGTTCATAGTCGTCTTGATAGCACCGCATCATACCTCCTCGACTCGCAGCAAGCCGTCGATACGGCCAAAAGCTCAATTGAGGACGTCGATTTTGTTTTAGAAACAGCCAATTTAGTGATGGCCCAACTCTTGCAAGATGCAGGTATAGCGAGCCTCACTCAGGCTAATTTATCGCAGCAGAGGGTACTGAGTTTATTGCAAGATTTATAACGAAACTCAAAGGAGTAGATGTATGAAAGTAGATAATCGTGGGGTTATTCCCATTTCAACCGCGCGTAGCTCAGCGAAGAAAGTGCAGGAAGCAAATTCTTCAAAGAGTCTAGAGTCAACCAATAGCGATCGAGTGAGTTCGCGGCTTTCAAAAGCGCTTGATAGTGCAGTGAAGGGAATCGAGAGTTCTGGTCTCAGCGCAGGGCAGGTACACTCCGAAGTCGATGAAGCTAGAGCTCAGGGACTTTTGAAGTCAATTGATGTTCAAGAGAAAAGACCTCAGATGAATACTGAAGATCTTTTGAAATTGGCTGATAAAGTTGTCTCTGATTCTCAGAAAAATCCTCAGCAGGCAGCCGCAGCCTTTAATCACCCAGATAGCGGGCGGGTGGCAGACTTAGTTTAAGTTCCGTCCAGAAATCATAGAAGAACCTAAAGGATTGACCCCGTAGGTATTCGAGCTTTAAGCTTGGGCCTATGGGGTGTCCTTTTAGGATTAAGGGATATGATCACGTCAAAGTAGCTCTCAAAGATATTTCTTCTTTTGAGGGGATTCTAAAGAATTTTGGTTTTTCGATCGTTAAAGATATTCCGGTAGCATTCAATAAACCCACTCAGGTTTGGGGAAGCGGTCAGGCTTTTTTTGTTCTTTATGACTCAAATCATCCTGAGGCTAAGACCCATTGGGATCTGCATGGCGATACTGTTTTTGATCTAAGTTTTATTGTTGAATCCGAAAAAACTCATTCGATGCAATATGAAGGTGTCGGAAAAATGAGGCATACCTTAGTTCATAGCCCTTCTTTTAAGCCTCAACCGGCCGCGCGCGGAGTTTTAAGATTTGATCACAATACTTTAAATGTAGATCGTGGAGAACTTGAGCCGACGGTTAATCAGTACCTTGAGAACTTTGGTTTCGAAAAAGGTCAGTTCTTCGATATCAAAGGCAAAGAAACAGGGCTTTATTCGTGGGTTACTCGGGCTCCCAATCATAGCGTGCAGATCCCATTTAATGAGGCGGCTGATTCTAAGTCTCAGATTCAAGAGTATATAAATGTTCATCGAGGCCCAGGAGTTCAGCATATTGCTTTTGTCACCAGCAATATTATTTCCACCATGGATGCGGTGATGAATGACAAGAATAATAAAGTTAAGTTTTTAGATGTTCCAGACACCTACTACGAGCTTGTCTCTCAACGAGTTAAAATTCATGAAAATTGGGATGACCTTAAGCGTCTTCGCATTTTGGCTGACGAAGAAAAAGGTAAGGGGTATTTGCTCCAAATTTTTACCCAGAATATTTTTGGAGGTTTTTTTATCGAGTTGATTCAACGAGAGGGGAATCAAGGCTTTGGGGAGGGGAACTTTAAGGCGCTTTTTGAATCGATGGAACTCGATCAAAAACGTCGAGGAGTTTTATGAAGTTCGCTACAGTTCGGCATCAGGGTGAGAGCTGCTTTGCTTTATCGCTTCATGCAAAATCTTCAAAATGGATTCTGTGGCGAGATTACGCCAAAATTTTTCACCAAGACAAAGTTATTTTACAGACAAAGACTCTTCTCGATTTTATTAAACAGTCGGATGTGCTAACGCCTCATTTTAAAAAGAATGAGGCAATTTGGTCAGCACTGCCGAGCTATGAGTTTACTACTGCAGATACACTCTTACCCTTTCAACCAGTAGGTTTTAGAGATTTCTACTGTTTCGAAGAGCATGTGATGACCGCACGTAAAGGTCGGGGACTTGAGATGGTTTCGGAATGGTATCAAGCTCCGATTTTTTATTATTCGAACCCGCTTAATTTTAGGGGGCCGGTTGATATAATACCTTACCCTCGTGAAGTTGAAGAGCTTGATTTGGAGTTAGAAATTGCCTGTGTTATTGGTCGCGAAATTCGAGATGCGACATTTCAAGCGGCTCGCGATGCAATTTTTGGATTTACTCTGCTTAACGATTGGAGTGCGAGAGATGTTCAAAGATTTGAGATGAAATGTAATCTGGGTCCAGCCAAGGCAAAAGATTTTGCGACTAGTTTGGGCTCATTTATCATTTCGCGTGATGAACTCGAGCCGCATCGTTCAGGTAAAGGTTACGATATCGATATTGAAGCCCACATTAATGGTGCAAGGCTGACGAGAAAGAATTGGAGAGATATTCAGTTTTCGTTTGAAGAAATGCTGATGCGCGCTTCAAAGAATTGTACGATTTATCCAGGCGAAGTGATTGCGAGCGGAACAATGGGCGGAGGTTGTTTGCTTGAGTACAATATTACTTCGGGAGAAAACCGTTGGCTCAAAAAAGGTGATCAAGTTGTGATGACTTGGGTGCCTGATGGGCCAAGTCTTGCAAATAAAATAGGAAGTTCAGAATAAATGAAGTTTTATAAAAAAGAAGGACTGGTTGCCGATCGACCTCATTTAAATTTGCCTGAGGGAACATACGAAGAAGAGTTAGGACTTGATGGTTTTTTTGGACCCGTTTCACATCTTTACCATTTAAATCCACCCACATCGTGGAAAAAAATTGAAGCGTCTGCCTTTCAATGGGGCAAGCTAGATGCCGAAGAAGAGCTATTTTTAAAACCTCAATGTTATAAACCGGCAAAAGAAGCTTCATTTGGAGATTTCTTTGAAAGTCGGCGAGTTCTCTTTTGGAATTCAGACATCTCGGTTTCTCTTCATATCATGAGGAATTCAAATCCTGTTTACTTTAGAAACGCAGATGCTTCAGATCTATACTTCTGTCATCGCGGTGAACTTGTTTTAGAATCTATTTTTGGATCCCTATCATTTGGCGCCGGCGATTATGTCAGTATTCCTAAAGGCGTGACGTATCGTCTGCACACCAAAGAAGCTTATCTGTTTCGTATTGAATCATTCGGCTCTCATTTCAAGAAGCCTGAAACTGGAATTTTAGGGCAGCAAGCGCTCTATCATGAAGAAAGTATAGAGACTCCCAAGTTTTTAAGTGATTTTAAACGTGAAGCATCTTCAGTCGTTCGAGTTCAGAAGGAAGGACGACTAACCGATATTCATTATGATTTTGATATTCGAGCTTTGAAAGGTTGGATGGGAACTTTGTTTCCTTTTAAATTATCTGTTTCAAAAATTGCTCCTATTTTGAGTTCAATGGCGCATCTTCCTCCGAGTATCAATGCGACATTCGTGACCTCTGGATTTATCGTTTGTACATTTTTGCCCAGGCCGCTTGAAGAACCTGCGGGAGCTTTAAAAGTTCCATTTTACCATTCGAATATCGATTATGATGAAGTAATTTTTTATCATGAGGGGGATTTTTTTAGTCGAGATAATATGGAAAAGGGCTGCATTTCTCTGCATCCTCGTGGAATTAATCATGGGCCTCATCCAAAAGCTTTGGCCTCTCAGAATAAGAAGACAAGAACGGATGAAATTGCGGTGATGGTTGATACGATTAAGCCCCTGCGAGTTTCTCGATTTGCAAAGAGTCTTGAGAATGCTGACTACTGGAAGTCATGGATGAGTAAATAATTTTTATGTCACGTATTTTGTATCTTTCAAAAATGAACTCGATTGATTCCTACAAATTATTGGTAGGAATGATTGTACCGAGGCCGATTGGTTGGATTTCTACTATTTCTGATAAAGGCATTTCAAATTTAGCGCCTTATAGTTTTTTTAATATGTTTCAGAATAATCCACCTATTCTGGGATTTTCTCCGGCAATGAGTCGAGATGGCCGGCTCAAGGATTCTCTTTTAAATGTGAAACAAACCAAATGCTTTGTTCATAATCTCGTTACCACTGCCAATGCTGAAGCAATGAATATGACTAGCGAAGCATTCGAATATGGAGTGAGTGAGTTTGAAAAAGTAGGTTTAACCGCGTTGCCGAGTTCAATAGTTTCAGCGCCACGAGTCAAAGAGAGCCCGATTAATATTGAGTGTAAGCTGAATCAGATTATTGTTTTAGGAGATAAGCCAGGTAATGGGCAAATCGTTCTTGGTGAGGTCGTCGCGATCCATATCAATGACGAGAGTATTTTGGGCAGTGATGGGCTTATTGATTCAGCAAAACTTGTTACAGTCGCGCGTTTAGGAAAATCAGAATATCAAAAGCAAGGCGAAGTCTTTTCACTTGAGCGTAAGCAATAGTAATTTTCTATAATTATTTTGGCTCTGAGAAAATTTACTTTAATGAGTTTTTTGAGCAGGCGTTCATTAGAGCTTCGATTTCAGATCTTCCAATTTTTGGATTTATTTCAATTGGGCCATAGCGATGGATGGCAAGTCGAATCCATTCTTCGTCCTCACCGTAAATAAGCGGCCTAGCTGATCCGTCAATTCGAATGACTTCGGTTCTAAATTTTTGATGAGGATCATTGAGTCCTGTAAAAAAGACAGTTGTTTTGATGAGCGGCCAAAGATTGGCCACAATCTGGCGGCTGAACTCGGTTTTTCCACCGTGAAAATTATCATAGTCGTCATCTGAAAAGCCTGAGAGCTTATAGGGCCCCCAGCTGTCACCATCCGGAGAAATGATGAGCTCGTTTGGATGCTCAAAAGGAGATGCATTAATTTGATTGAATCTCTTTTTCATATAGGCGGATTTGCGACCCGCAGGAGAATCTACTTCGCCAGGAGGCGGAGCTTCACCAAATGTCTGAGTAAATTTGGTAATGAATTCGGGACTTGTAACGTTCCAAATATTTTCTTTAAGCGGAAGATATTTAATCCAGCCCGCTTCTTGCAGCCGCTCGAGGCCTTCAAAAAAATTCTTATCGCTAAATCCTCGAGCGGTTGGAATATGAACGTTTTTTGCCAGTTCTTTATAAGAAAGAGCAATCATGAGAGCTCGCGTGCTCGGACCCATTAAGTTGGCGGGATCTTTAAGCCCTTCATTTATATCTTCCAGAAAATAATTTCGGCCATTGATTGGATCATCCCGAAAATATCGTAAAGATCCATAGTGCGGAATAGAGTTTACGATTCTAAAATTGTGATAAGGTTCAGTTTTGCCAATAAGTCTTTTTACGATTGCAAAATCTTGAGTCGAAACTTTAATAATTTTGCCCTCTTCTTCGAATTTATTCTCATCTTCTTGGCTCATGGGCTGGGTGCCTAAAGTTTGATCAGTGGTTTGAAAAAGTAAAATCTTGGTCCGCAGCCTAAGCGCATTATCATCCATATCGAAAAAAAGGTTGATATCCTGGGCATGCAGAAGCAGAGGAAAAATCGCTAAAATGAGGCTGGAGAATCCGAATTGCATGAGTAGATAAGTTGCAATTCTCATGCCATCGAAGTTTCAAAGCGCATACGTAGAATAAAAGGACAGAATAACAAAAGCTTCGTAATTCCAGTCGCTTAAGCCATGACTTGCTGAGGAGTAACTTTTTCGAGGTATTCTTTTACTTTGACCAAGAACCCTACGCTGGTAGCTCCATCTATAATGCGATGATCATAGCTTAAAGCTACATACATCATCGGGCGCACTTCAACCGAGAATCCACCCTCCGATTTGGCAATCGCTATAGGGCGGTGTTCAATTTTATGCATTCCTAAGATTCCACTTTGTGGAGGATTTAAGATGGGGGTTGAGAGCAAGCTTCCAAAAACTCCACCGTTTGTGAGAGTAAATGTTCCGCCCTGCATTTCTGGAATTTGAAGTTTGCCACTGCGGGCGCGATCGGCGAGTTCTGCAATTTTCTTCTCGAGTTCGCCATATGAAAGCACCTGAGCATTTTTAAGAACGGGAACGACGAGCCCACGTTCAGTGCTCACTGCAATTCCTAAATTCACATGCTGAGGATAAACAATATCATCGCCTTCGATTCGGGCGTTCACGTCAGGAAACTGTGCGAGAGCTTCGGTCACGGCTTTCGCAAAGAAAGACATAAACCCAAGTTTGGTGCCAAACTTTGCTTCGAATTCAGCTTTAAGTTGAGTTCGAGCATTCATCGCTGCACTCATATCCACTTCGTTAAAAGTGGTGAGCGTTGCGGTGGTTTGCTGAGACTCTAATAATCTTTGAGCGATCTTTTTTCGAATGGTCGACATTGGTTGTCGAATCACATTCTGAGATCCTTCTCCAAAAATAGAAGGAGTAGGGGTTAAAACTCCCGATCGAACAGCTCTTCTTTTGCTAGGACCAAAGCCTTTAAGCTCTTCGCTTGCATAAGCAGGCGAAGAAGATGTTGAACTCGCAGGTGCAGCAGGCTTAGTAAGAGGTGCTGCTGCTTGGGCTCCATTTTGAGGATTAGGTTGGCTTGATAATACTGTTTTTATTTCAGCCGCTGAAATACCCGTGTTCGCGGCTGCAGGAGCTTTCGCTGTGGTGCCAGTGCCATCACTCTCGATCACACCTACTAAGGCGCCGACGGCTGCAGTCTTTCCTGCGGGAACAATAATTTTAAGGCGACCGGTTGCTGAAGCAGTCACTTCAAGTGTTGCTTTATCGCTATCGACCTCAAGAAGGGGCTGATCTTTATGAACCACATCGCCTTCTTTAACGAACCATTTACCGATTGTACCTTCAGAGACCGACTCACCAATCGTCGGAATCACTACATTAATTTTTTCAGCCATTTGCATCGAGTCCCAAAGCTTCCTTCACTAGAAAATCGTGTTCTTTGGCATGCTTATACGCCGAACCCGTCGCCGGACTCGCCGCTGCAGGCCTTCCTATATATGAAAGGTTAATGCCTAAGTCTAAAGTTGTCAGCCGAATGTGTGACCAAGCCCCCATATTTTTTGGCTCTTCTTGAACCCAGAACCAGGGGAGGTGCCCTAAAGACTGATAAAGTTTCTTCACAAAGACCTTATCAAAGGGATAGAGCTGCTCGATCCGAACAAAAACAATCTTATCGAGGCACTTCTCTTCGGCGGCCTTACGTCTTAAGTCCCAATAAATTTTTCCTGTACATACAATGACTCGCTCTTCGATATCGCTCTTAGGATGATCGACAATAATGCTTTGAAAGCTTCCCGTAATGAAATCTGATTTCTTTGAAACAACTTCGTTTTGACGCAGTAAGCTTTTTGGAGTCATCACAACCAAGGGCTTTCTAAAGAAGCGATGCATTTGTCTTCTGAGTAAATGGCAGTATTGCGCCGGAGTCGAAGGATAGCAAACCTGCATATTATGTTGAGCACACAGTTGTAAATAGCGTTCAAGTCGAGCGCTTGAGTGTTCTGGACCTTGACCTTCAAACCCGTGAGGAAGAAGTAAAGTGAGTCCGCTCATGCGGTACCATTTAGATTCAGCAGATGAAATAAATTGATCGATAATCACTTGAGCGCCGTTACCGAAATCTCCGAATTGAGCTTCCCAAATCACCAGATTTTTTGGATTGGCGAGTGAGAATCCATAGTCGAATCCCAAGACGCCTGTTTCAGAAAGCGGACTATCGTAAACGGTAAATCGCGCTTGATCAGGTGAGAGATGGGCGAGCGGAAAATATCTTTCGCTGGTTTCGTTATCGGTCAAGGCGGAGTGCCGTTGACTGAAAGTTCCACGAATTGCATCTTGTCCTGAAAGACGAACTCCAAAACCTTCAAGGAGGAGAGATCCAAATGCAAGCTGCTCTCCCACTGCCCAATCACAGGCGTCTTCAGAGCGGATTCTTTCGAGTCTTTGCTCAAGCATTTTAATCATTTTTGGCAGAGGCTTAAGATGATCAGGAATTTTATGTATGACCTCAATGGTTTTTTCAAAATGATCAGGTTTGATCGGCGCCGTTAAATTCTCGAGCATTTTGTCTTCGGTAGCTTTTTCAAAACCTTGCCAAAGGCCTTTCAGCATATCGGCGTGCATGATTTTTCGAGTGTTTTGAATCTCGGCGCGCTTCTTTTGCAAATTGTCTTCAATATCAACTGGGTATTTATCGATAAGAACTTGATCGACTTGAGGATCAGCAATGAGCTTTTCGCGATAAATCTCTAGTGGAGATTTATGATCGCCAATCGCACGATACATCTCAGGTTGAGTGAATCTGGGTTCGTCGCCTTCATTGTGTCCGTATTTTCGATAGCAAGAGATATCGACAAAGACGTCCTTTTGAAAAGTCATTCGATATTCAGCAGCCATCTTTACAGCGTGAACGACATCTTCAATTTCATCGCCGTTAACGTGAAACACAGGGCATTGAAAAGCTTTGCCAAGGTCGGTGCAATAAAGTGAAGAGCGTGAATCCTCGGGCAAGGTGGTAAAACCAATTTGGTTATTGATAACAATATGAATGGTTCCACCAGTTTTATAACCTTCAAGGTCCGAGAGATTGAGAGTTTCGGCGACAACACCCTGGCCAATCACGGCGGCATCACCATGAATTAAGATTGGAACAACCTTAAGACGATCGCCTGAATATTTGGTGTCCTGTTTAGCGCGAACAATTCCTTCAACCACAGGATCTACAAATTCAAGATGACTTGGATTTGGCGCGAGAGAAAGGTGAAGTTGCTTGCCTTTTATGGTTGTAAAATCAGCTGAAAAACCTTGGTGATACTTAACATCGCCCATGACTTCGTCGATTTCTGGAAGTTCAGCGCCTTCAAATTCTTTAAAGACTTCTTGATAGGGCTTCTTAAGAACATTGGTAAGAACGTTGAGACGACCACGATGAGCCATTCCAAGTACGATTTCAGATGCGCCCATTTCGGCGCAAACATCGATTGAATGTTTGAGTGCAGGAATCAGCGATTCAGCACCTTCAAGAGAAAATCTTTTTTGGCCAGTATAGGTTTTTTGCAAGAAGTTTTCGAACAGGCTAGCGCGGTAGAGATGTTTAAGAATTCTTACCTTCTCATCAACCGTAAAGTCCGTACGATTGCGATTGTGATCGATTCTCTTTTTAAGCCAATTATAAATTTCTTCGTTACGAATATACTGGAATTCAACTCCGATCGACCTGCAATAAGTAGCCTGAAGATGCTCGACAATTTGAGGGAGAGTTGAAGGGGGGAGATTAAGTTCTGTCGCCGCTTGAAATATTTTCTTAGGATCAACTTGCTCGAGTTTAAAGTATGCTAGATCAAGGTGGGGTGTCAGACGGGGCTTCTTAATTTTAAGGGGATCAGTTTGAGCTCCAAGGTGTCCGCGGCCCCGATAGGCGTGAATGAGATTCATCACTTTTAATTCTTCGACTACATTTTTCTGCTCAGTATTTTCTATGGCAACTTTGTCTTGTCCGAAATGAAGAACATCAAAAAAGAAAGCCCAATCCGACGAGAGTGATTGCGGATTTTCTTGGTACTGTTCCTCGAGTGCTTCAAGGTAGTCCGAAGAAATTTGATTAAGAAAAGCCAATCGGCCTGATGGGTTTGTCATGCTTTTATTCTAGCCTTTACGGTGGCGTCAGAACCAAAATATCGCAAAGTGTTATAAAAGCGTCCAATGAATTTTTGGAACTTAATGTCATTAAAAAGAAGGGGACCTCAAACAATTTGAGAATCCCGTTCTTTTTGGACTTGGAGGTTAGTTTCGGAACTTCTTTAGAATGCGATCGACAAACTTATGGCCGAGATTCCACTTCCGGCCAGATTGGCAAAAATATCTTTTTCTTCACGTTGAGATCCCATATAGGGGTCTAATGCTTCTTTAGCTGCTCCGAGGGCATTAATTCCAACAAAACAGTAAACGATAGCGCCCCATTTGCTATGGGTAACGGATTTTCCGACCGAACTACAGAGTGTTTGCGAGGCTGCAGCAACTCCGAAATGGTTAACCTTATCTTCTGGTAAATTCACAGCCATGACCGACCTTGGAACTTCAAGAACGACGATCGTCCATGCCATTAAAGCGATTATTTTGTTTCTCATACTTTTTACTCCCTTTACGACCGAAGTCGCGAGCGCCAATATGCAAGTTTGGTGCCAAGCCCTAAGACCATTCTAAGTATCTGAAAATATTAGGTTTAATGTGGTGACGGAGGTGAGCAGGGTAAGCCGAATTGTCTCAAGTTGAGGAGTCGATGTCTCAAAGTGAAAGAAATGTGCAAGGAGAGAGCCGATGGCTAATCGGCTAAAAGT
>CAZRLF010000009.1:0-100536 GCA_964601045.1 uncultured Bacteriovoracaceae bacterium | reverse complement strand
TTTCATTTTCTAAAGAATGCCAAACTTAAATTAAGTTTTTATCTTTCAAAAGTTGAGTCAACTCACCACTTTCGAACATTTTATAGACGATATCGGATCCGCCGATGAGTTCGCCCTTTATAAATAGCTGGGGAAAGGTCGGCCATTGCGAAAAATTCTTCATACCAAATCTCAGTTCTGGATCTGAAAGAATATCGTGAGTTTCATATTTCACTCCCAATTTTTCAAGAACATCGACCGCACGGGCTGAAAATCCACATTGAGGAAATGTTCGATCGCCCTTCATATAAAGCATGATTGCATGGGCATCGAGCTGAGCTTGGATTTTTTTGTTTAGGGCTTCTTGTTTTGGATCTGTCATAAATATCTCCTCAAAAATTATAAGGTATGAGTATTGATTTGAAGTGCGTGAATCGGTCCGTTCAGAGCATCTCCGAGTGCTTTATAAATCATTCGATGTTGCTCGATCAGAGATCGATTTTTGAATTGCGAAGATTTTACGTCAACCGCGAAATGATCGCCCCCGCCTGTAAGATCGGAGACCGAAATTTCTGCATCCGGAAGAGCTACTTTGATAAGTCGTTCAATTTCAAATGGGTCAAACATGGGAAGTATTCTTTAGCAAAAGATGAGTCGGTGGTGTAGCCTTTTAGAGGGTTAAAATGACCACTAATTGCCCAGATACAGAAGCCATCTGCAGTCTTCTGCTTGAGCATCCACGAAGCGAGCTTAAGTGGATTGGCCTTGAAGTGGAGCGCCTTATTGTAAATTCGAAGGATAAGGTCTTGCATTACAAGGATTCCATGAAGCCTCTGCTTGAAACCGTTGTTTCGCAGCTGGCCTGGCAAGTTGACTATAAAGTTGGGGATTATCTCCTCGGTTTAAAGCGAGGGCTTAGTGCAATTTCGCTTGAGCCCGGTGCTCAGTTCGAAGTCTCAGGCGCTCCTCAAAAAACCATTCAAGAAGTTAAGCGTCTGCACGATGAAATCGATACACAGATTTTCTCTCTTCCTCTTACAAAAGGTTGGCGATTCGTTGAAGTTGGGATGAACCCCTGGGAGGAAGCTTCTTCGATCGAAATTCTTCCGAGCCCTCGCTATCAACTGATGGACTCTTATTTTCAAACATCTGGAACTCGAGGCCGAGATATGATGCGGCTCAGTACGGGCCTTCAGATTAATCTCGATTTCAATTCTGCTGAGCAAGGCATTGAACTTTTGCGCGCGGCTTATTGGATTACCCCGATTTTGAGCACTATTTTTGCGAATTCGCCCTATTCGCAGGGTAGAGCGACCAAGGTTTTAAGTGATCGACATTTGGTCTGGAAGAACACCGATCCGAGGCGTTCAGGATTTCTCCCTTCAGTTTTTGACGAAGGCTTTGAGCTTAAACATTATGCAAAATTAGTGGCCGATATTCCGTTGATGTATGCCTATGATGAATCGGGCAATGTATTTGATCCTCAGGGTAAAAACTTTACGCAACTGCCGGCCGAATTAAAGAAAGCAAATGCTCTTGCGGCGATGAGACAATTATTTTCTGAGGTAAGACTTAAACCTTGCTGTATTGAGCTGCGATGTTTTGATCAACTCCCTGATGCCGAAAGATATTCGGCAGTCGCTCTTACAGTTGGCCTTCTCTACGATGAGTCTAATCTAAAGCGCCTGGCTGAAATTTTTAGATCCGTGCATATAAATACCCTTGAGAAGTGGATGGACCAAGGCGCTGAGCGAGGCCTCAAGGTTGAGGAGATTTATAAGCTTGGACTAGAATTGCTCAAAATGGCTGAAGGTGGCCTTGTTCGTCGTGGCTTTGGAGAAGAAACCTTTTTAGAATCAGCTGAATCGATTTTAAAAACGACGCAAACTCCAGCCGAACGTTTACTAAAGCAGTGGGGGAGCTCATTGGTTTCATGACAAGGCGAGTTCTCTCTATTATGGACGCTCTCGAATCTCTTAAGCCTCACGGAGATTCATCTCTTGCACTTCTTGAAGAAGCCAAAAAAAGAAAATACGACTGTTTTGTCTGTACGTCTGATGATCTGGCTTCGAAGAATTTAGAAATTGAAATTCAGTGCCGGCAGCTTACGGATGTCTTTGAAAATACAATTCCCGAGGCGAGTCCACCTAAAATTGTTTCTCTTAAAGATTTTGATTTTGTTTTGATTCGTAAAGATCCGCCCTTTAATCATATTTATACTCGGATCTGTTGGCTGTTAATTCCTTTTGAAAAACAAATTCGTTTTTTTAACCGGCCAAGTTTGATTCTGCGTTATCACGAAAAACTTTTGCCTCACGATGGCGTTGAGCAAAAGTTCTTATCGGAGGATGATATTCTACCTTTTTATTCAACATCGTCTTGGCAGATGGCTTGCACCTATGTCGACTCCCTAGAGTCGGACGAGGTCGTTCTTAAGCCATTCTACGGATTTGCCGGAAGCGAAGTTCATTCTTTTAAAAAATCAGAATTTAAAAGAGAAGCTCCGAAATATTTTAAAGAGAACCAAGAGTGGATACTGCAGCCATTTATTAAAGAAGCGAGATCTGAAGGTGACCGCCGTGTTTTTTTTGTAGGCGGAAAATATCTGGGAAGTTTCGTTCGCATGCCTGCCGAAGGTAGCTTTGTTTCAAATCTCGCTCAGGGTGGAAGCGCAGTTAATAAAGAGCCGTCGCAAAAAGAAATGCAGCTCATAAAAAAAATGGAACCTTGGATTAAAAAATTGGGCCTAGATTTTGTGGGCGCTGATTTTTTAGGCAGTAAACTTAATGAAGTCAATATTACATCACCCACCGGTATTCGTTCCTTGCAAAAATTAACTGGCAAAAATATTGCTCAAGATTTTTGGAATATCGCAGAGGAGTTAAGATGACATTTGCTCTCAAAGTTGAAGAACTTCGAATTGAATACACTCAAAAATCCGATACGCTTATAGCAGTGAATGATATTTCGCTCGATATCAATGAAGGGGAATTCTTTGCGCTTCTTGGCCCAAATGGAGCGGGAAAAACTTCTTTAATCTCTGCCGTTGTAGGGCTGATTCAATCTCAAGCGGGGCGTATTAAAATTTTTGGAAAAGCTTCGGGTACTCGTGAAGCTAAAAGGCTCGTAGGCTATGTTCCTCAAGAACTTGTGAGTCACGGATTTTTTGACGTGAATGAAGTGCTTAACTTTCAGTCTGGCTATTTTGGAATTCGCCAAAATCAAAAGCGTATTGATGAGCTTCTCGAAAGGCTTCAGCTTACGGCCCACAAACGAAAAAAGATTTCATCTTTAAGCGGGGGAATGAAAAGACGATTTGCTATTGCTAAAGCTCTTGTTCATTCTCCTAAGTTGCTTCTGCTTGATGAACCATCGGCCGGGGTCGATGTTGAACTGAGAACAATACTTTGGGATTTTGCGAAAGACTTAAATAAGAATGGAATGACGATTGTGCTCACAACGCATTATCTTGAAGAAGCTGAGAGGCTCTGCAAAAGAACTGCTATCGTGAACAAAGGCAAAGTTCTTGTCTGCAAACCTACCGAGAAGATTTTAGCTGATATGGGAGGCGGAAGTCTTGAAGACGCCTTCATTAAACTTATTAAACAGGAGTCTAAAAATGAGAGCCGAGTATGAATTCATAGGCTTCTTTACTCTGCTTCATAAAGAGATAGCGCGATTTATGCGCGTGGTAGGACAGACAGTGATTAGTCCTTTAGTAAGTTCGGGACTATATCTTTTAGTTTTTGGAGTCAGTCTTTCGGAGCTGCTCAAAGAACATCAAGGCGTAAGCTATCTGGCGTTTTTAGTTCCGGGTCTTGTTGCAATGGCAGCGCTTAATAATTCGCTTCAAAACTCTTCAAGCTCCGTCATGATCAGCAAGTTTCACGGCGATCTACAGGATTTAAGAGTAATTCCTCTTTCAGCATTTTCAATCGGAAGTGCTTATGTTTTAGCCTGTATTATAAGAGGAGTTCTTGTTGGTGCTCTCGTCTTCGCAATGGGTGAAGTTTTTAGCTATGTCAAAACCCACGAGTGGATTTCGGTCGCACATCCTGGGTATCTCACACTTTTCTTATTTTTAGGCTGCTCGATTTTTGGAAATCTCGGAATTTGGATAGGATTTGCCGCTCAAACATTTGATCAGGTGAATGCGTTTACCACCTTTGTTGTTCTGCCTTTGACGTATTTAGGCGGAGTTTTCTTTTCGCTCGAAATTCTGCATCCTTTTTGGAAGACAGTTGCTTTAGCAAATCCACTTCTTTACGCCATTGATGCTATTCGGTGGACCGTGCTTGGGCAGTCAGACATTAATCCACTCAAAAGTTTTGCCGTTCTTTGTTTCTTTGTTGTTCTCACTTCTTTTTTAGCCTGGAGAAGTGTGAAGTATGGATCATACGCTCGATTCTAAAATAAGAAAAAAGGGCTGTCTCTTCAGACAGCCCTTTAATAATTGAAGTCAAAACTATAGAAATTATTTTACTTCAGCAGCTATTCTTCGAGAGGGAGTTGAAGGGGTTGCGGTTTGATTTGAAATAGAAGGCTTTTGTTTTGCTGCAAGACCTTCGTCTTCAATTGAAACAATTAAAAATTCAGCACAGCTAAGTTCTTTTCCGTCAACAGTGACTGTTCCACTGCAGGTTAGATTTTCTTTTAAAAAATCAATATTTGCTGTGTCATCACTTGTATCTGACGCTAAATTTTCGGCATCATCAAATTTTGAAGCGTCGAGAGATAATTTGGCACTAAAATCATTGAATACAATTGATATATCTCGCAGGACCCCATCGTCATCCTTGCCTTTGCCTGAAGCAGTACCCGCGATGTCTGTTACAAATGTCATTGAGCCAGAAGAGTATTTACCAGTTGAAGAATCGTAACCAGAAAGCGAAATGTCAAAACCCATACTGACAGTTAAACTTCCATCAAAAGCACCATCCGACGAAGTGCAATTACTTCCGGTGATCGTCGCATCGGCATCGATATTTGAGCTGATTGCATTATCCGAGCCAGCTTGAACGCTTCCACTAAATGAACCAGTCACGGCAACGCTTCCGCCTTCTTCGCAATTATGTGTGGTACTAACGCTTTGAGCGTCAATACTGCGGCTTGCAGGCAAACTTTTCTGAGACGCTTGCTCGCCCTTAAGAGAAGTTGCATAAGCTCGAGTCATTGCGAGAATATAAGAGGTTGATCCTACACCACTTGTCAATGCGCCTTGCCCGGTGCTTGAACTTGATGCCGTCACGTTAGTCACAGCATTTTCTTGTTGCGTATTGAGGTCTGGTTTTGCGGTCCCCTTAATTGACTGGTAATTGCTGCCGCCTGAACTGCATGCAACAAGTCCCAATGTTAATGGAACTGCCATAAGTAAATTTTTCATTATTTCTCCTTTAAATTCAGTGTTTTAGAATACTGAAGATCCTATGGAATAAGGTGAGAGTAGATCAAGTGAGAGTTTAAAAATTGGGCATTAAATAGCCTTAAAATATCTTTCTTTGAAAATTTGACTTTTTTAATCGAGGCCTCATTTTTATCCTATAATAGTTATAAGGGGACCAAATGGATCTGAACCGACTCACTGAAAAAAGCCAGGCTGCTCTGCAGTTGGCTCAAAATTTTGCAATTGAAAAAAGCCATACCGAAGTTGATACCGAACATCTTCTTTTAGCTTTGGTTAAGCAGGAGAATGGTTTAACGGCACGTCTTTTTGAGAAGATGGATATTCCGGTTTCGTCTTTTATCTCGCAGGTTGAATCAGAGGTTGCGAGAAAACCAAGCTTAAGCGGGGGCCGGACTGAGCCTCATAAAATTCTTCTTACTGGGCGGCTGAGTCAGGTTTTGGTTCGAGCTGAAGATGAAGCGAAGCGTCTTAAAGATGAATATATTTCAGTCGAGCATCTGCTTCTTGCGATTCTTGAAACAGAGACTTCTGGAGCACTTCATAAGATTTTTAAATCTTTTCAACTCACACGAGACCGTTTGCTTAACGCGATGACATCAATTCGCGGCAGCCAAAGAGTTCAAAGCGCGAACCCTGAAGCTACCTACGAAGCGTTAGAGCGCTACGGTCGCGATCTTGTTAAAGCCGCTCAAACCGGAAAGCTCGATCCAGTTATTGGCCGTGATGGCGAAATCAGACGAGTGATTCAAATTCTTTCTCGAAAGACAAAAAACAATCCGGTTCTTATTGGTGAGCCTGGTGTTGGAAAAACTGCTATCGTCGAAGGACTTGCACAGAGAATTGTTCGCGGAGATGTTCCTGAAGGATTAAAAAATAAAACTATTTTTACTCTCGATATGGGCTCGTTGGTAGCGGGCGCAAAATATCGCGGCGAATTTGAAGAAAGATTAAAAGCTGTTCTGCAAGAAGTTAAACAGGCCGAAGGAAATATTATTCTTTTTATTGATGAGCTCCATACGATCGTAGGCGCTGGTAAGGCAGAAGGTTCTATGGATGCCGGCAATATGCTTAAGCCAATGTTGGCTCGAGGCGAGCTCCACTGTATTGGAGCCACAACTCTTGATGAGTATCGAAAAAATATAGAAAAAGATGCTGCCCTAGAAAGACGATTTCAAACAGTTGTTGTCAATCAGCCCACGGTTGAAGATACCATTTCAATTCTGCGCGGACTGAAAGATCGATTTGAGCTTCACCACGGCATCAGAATTTTAGATAGTGCGCTCGTCGCAGCCGCGACTTTGTCAGATCGATATATTTCTGATCGATTTCTGCCAGATAAAGCCATCGACCTGGTCGATGAAGCTTCGGCCATGGTTAGGACCGCGATTGATTCACTTCCACCGGAGCTTGATGAGTCAACTCGTAAAATGATGCGACTTGAAATTGAAGAGGCGGCGCTAAAAAAAGAAAAAGACAAAGCGAGTCAAGAGCGACTTCACATTATTCGAAAAGAAATTGCCGAATTAAAATCTGAAGTCCATTTGATGAAGTCGAAATGGGAGAGTGAAAAAAAAGCCATCGGAAGTTTACAATCTCTTCGTGAGCAGATGGAAAATGTTAAACAAGGAATCGAAAAGGCGGAACGCGATTATGATCTTAATAAGGCCGCTGAATTAAGACATGGAAAGCTGCCTGAGCTTGAGAAAAGATTAAAATCTGAAGAAGATCGTCTTAATAAAAACCAAGAAGCAGGCGGACTTTTGAGAGAAGAAGTAACTGAGCAAGAGGTCTCTCAGATTGTGGCGCGCTGGACAGGAATTCCTGTGACTCGTCTGCTTGAAGGTGAAAAAGAAAAGCTCTTAAAACTCGATAAAATTTTGCACGAGCGAGTGGTTGGTCAAGATGAAGCGGTAAGTTTGGTAGCGGACGCTGTTTTACGCGCTCGGTCGGGAATTAAAGATCCAAAACGTCCGATAGGCTCATTTATTTTTTTAGGGCCTACCGGAGTTGGAAAAACAGAACTTGCTCGAGCACTCTCTGAGAGCTTATTCGATTCTGAAGATTCCATGATTCGCATCGATATGAGCGAATACATGGAGAAACACAATGTCTCAAGGTTGATTGGAGCTCCTCCTGGCTATGTCGGCTATGAAGAAGGCGGACAGTTGACTGAAACCGTTAGACGCAAACCCTATGCAGTGATTTTATTCGATGAAATCGAGAAAGCTCACTCTGATGTTTTTAATATATTGCTGCAGATTTTAGATGATGGTCGCGTTACGGATTCACAAGGTCGAACTGTTGATTTTAAAAATACGGTCATCATTATGACCTCCAATATCGGATCTCAGCATCTGCTTGAGGGCATTACTTCAGCGGGAGAGATTAAAGAAGCGGCTCGTGAAGCTGTGACCAAAGATTTACGCCAGCATTTCAGACCTGAATTTCTTAATCGGGTTGACGATATCGTTTTATTTAAACCCCTAAGCTCTGAAGAAATTCAAAAGATTGTGGGGTTACTCGCTGCGGGTTTAGAAGAGCGTTTAATATCGAAAGGCATTCGACTCGAATTTACCAAAGCTGCTAAGAAGTTCATCGCCGAGGCTGCTTATGACCCAGTCTATGGAGCTCGGCCGCTCAAACGATATTTGCAAAAGGAGGTCGACACCAAAATCGCCCGCCAAATGATTGCGGGAGAAATCGAAGAGGGCAGCCAGGTCACTATCGATTTGAAGGGCAAAGAGCTCGTCTTTGAAGTAAGTAACGCGCAGCAGTCGGCAGCTTCTCAGCAATAAGCACTCAAGATTTTAACCATGCGGCGTTATGTCATGATGCCGTCAGCTATAATAATGAGGTGAGTTCGAAGAATCATCTCGCCGAAGAGAAGACGATCGTTCAGATCGTTCATATTGATGAAACTGGTGATAGTTACTATCGAATGCGATGGCCCGGTCGAGATATTGTGCGCTGGGCGCCGAACTGGAGAGTAATCAGCTTAGATTCAAACGCAGCTGAGAGATTCGAGTATTGCGAAAAAGCAGATTTACTATTTTTATTTCAGTCTCAAGATCTCGATCTTATTCCTGTTTTACAGAAACGAAGAGCTGCCGGAAAAAAAACAATCGTCGAATATAATGATAATTTTTATGAACCTTCGGTGTCTTCACCGGTTTATGAAGTTTGGTCTTCTCCGATTCTTTGGGCGGCATATGAAAGATTTATCAAAGAAGCCGATTGTTTATTAGTGACTGGACCGGGGCTCTACGACTTATTCTCTCGGCAAACTCAAAAGCCTATTTATATTTTAAAGAATCATATTCCTGACGAAAAACTTCTGCCTTTTGAATCGCTTTGGCCCGAAACAAAAAAAATTACTCTAGGTTGGGGTGGATCGATGGGGCATATTCCCGATTTGTTCGCTTATCTTCCTGTGATTCGAGAACTTATTGCTGAGTTTCCAGATCTTCAACTTTCAGTCATGGGTAATGAGGCCATACCCAATTATCTCGATATTTCTGCTGATCGATTTCATTTTACAAACTGGGGAAGCATGAGACAGTACTTTCAGTTTCTTGAAACTCTTCATATTGGTTTTGTTCCTGTTCTTGATACTCCATACAATCATTGTCGAAGTGATATTAAAGCTGTTGAAATGGCGAGCCGAGCAGCACTTCCTGTTTTACCTGACTCTGAAGTCTATCAAGAATTTCTTAAAGAATCTAAACTAGCTGCTTATCAATCAATGCGAGATGCAAAAGAAAAACTATCTGCTTTAATTAAAGATCGAAATAAATTGAAAGAAAGTGCTAAGCGAGCTTACGACTATATTGCGCTTAAACGCTTGGGACATCAAAATAAAGAGCGGTTCGAAATCTGTCTTAATTATATGGGCGATGGCGCAAGTACTTGGAGTGGAAGCCAACCCAAAGGCTATCATGAAATTAGAGGCACTGCGCAACTGATCCCTCCTTTTCGTGAATCACTTATTCAGGTTCAGAATCTTTTTAATCAGAAGAAGCGAAGAGAAGGGCTCGATGTTCTTGAGTCTGCTATTCAAGCCAATCCATCTCATCCTGAACTTGCGATTGCGCATCTTAAAGCTTTAAGAGCCTGTCAGTTAAGAGGTGTATGCGAAAAAGCCCTTTTGTATTCAAAGGGTTTTCACAGAGATCTAAGATTTATTATTTTTGCAGCTGAAACCGCTAGCACACTCGGTCAAAAAGAAATGATATGGGAAGAAATTGTCAGAACTTTAGATCAGTCATCGAAGCATGCTCTTCAGTATTTTCAAATGCCGATTGTTACATCTTTTGTTAAAGAGCTAAAAGATTTTAGGGAGCTCGCTTTAGTCGGGCAAAAATTAAAGCGATTTTACCCCGGCTCTGTTCTTTTGAGATTTGAGCTTGCCAAAGCTCATGAATTTAGAGGCGAAAAAGAGCTCGCTTCTATCGAATTTAGTTTTGTTCTGCAAAGAATGGAAGAAAACAAGCAAGAGAAGACGGTTTTAGAAACTCTAAATATTAATGAAATCAGAGCTTTTGAGCTGGCATTAAAATAGGCTCGTTTCTCTCTTTAAGATTTTACTGGTTGGATTTTGTTTAAGCATGTTACTTGAGTATTATGCTGTTGCTCCCTCTCTTTACTTTTCTTTCAATTAGTTCTCTTGAAACCAATTCAATAAGCGCTAAAGATAATGCCGAAAAATGCTCTCAATCGGGAGATCAGGCCGAGACCATACCCGCTAAAGTCGATTTGTCCGAAGTTTTGAGTGATATAAAAGCTCTCAAGACGAAAGACGGCGGCGTTTTTATCGATTCAGTTCAGCCTGAGCTCGAAAAGAGCATACGAAAACTATTTGAAGCCGACCCCAAAAAGATCTCAAAACTCGAGCAGTTTTATGGACTATTGTTTTTCTTGGCCAAACATAAAACAATAAAGTCCAACGATCTTTCATTTGAGCCAAAGAGTGTCATAAAGCTTTTGCTTTCTAGTAAGGTGTTCTCGAACGAGGATTTTCCGCGACTTATTTCGGCAGTGCATCTTCAGTACAATTCGCAAAAAGAACGAGCTGCCTACGAGGTTAAGTTTGCAAAAGACGAAGTGAGACTGCCATTGAACGCCGGAAAGGGCTTTTCGAGTTTTAAAGAAAATTTATGTCAAACTGCCAAGGAACTTATTTTTTATGGAGGGTTTAGTTTTGAAGTAGGTCTGACCCTTAAAAATTCTCATGTCAATGTCTCTAAATTTAAAAACGTCGATCTCTTTGGACGTTTTGGCTCTCGCGGAGTGGTTAATGTAGATATTCAATATGTGAGTCTTAGATCCGTTGAATTTTTAACCGGCAGTCCAATGGGAATAGTCACCGCCAAAGTTTCAAAGAGAGAGTTTGACGAAAACGACCATTCATTTTTACTGAGACTTGTCAGTTCGCTTGTCACTGATCGCTCAACCCAAGCTATCGACTGGTAAAAAGAGTCAAAAAACAATCTTTCATATCACTAAAAACTAATAACACCGCGGTATAAGCCAACTTGGTTTTCTGTTAAAAAAAGAAAGCCAAAAATATGACAGATCTCCCAAAAAGCTTCGGGGCGTTTTAAAATAGACAGATATTCCTGTGGGGGATTTTTTAAATGACATTACCGCAAATTAAGCCTGATTCAGCTGGTCTTGAGGATTTGAGAGACCTTTTTCTTAGCAGCCTTTCCGAAGTGTTTAAAAAGCAGTTCGATTTGGATTCGAAAAAGATTCAATCATTCAGCGTCGTAGATTGCAAACTTCCGGCCAATCTTGAAATCGCAAGTTCGCTTAGTGTGACATCTGCCGAAATTACCGGGACACTGTCGCTGATGTTTCCAGGTGCTGTGTTTTTGAAATTAGCATCGACTGTTTTTGGCTCTGAATTTAAAGAAATTAACGAAGAGAATCGAGATCTCGCTGCTGAAATTCTAAATATGTCTTTTGGCATGACCAAAACAAAGTTCAGCGATTCAAAAAGTATTGTTCTTCAGCCCGCGATTCCGATGATTGTTCAGGGTGAAGGAGTAAAGTTGACATTACCTAAATCAAACCCCACATGGATTACTGTTTGCGAAGTGCCGTCGGGAAGGTTTTTGGTAGTGACAAGCTTTCATTGGGAAGGTTCCAAGGCGTAAGTAATAAGGAGTAATTAATATGTTTGCACTAACAACGAGAGTTCTTGTTTTGGACGATATGATGACAATGCGAAAGATCGTCGCAAAAAATCTGAAGGAGCTCGGATTTACCGATATCTCAGAAGGAGAGGATGGAACCGTAGGTTGGGCTCTGCTTGAGAAAGCGCTTGCTGAGAATAAGCCCATTCAACTCGTACTTTCAGACTGGAATATGCCGAAATTATCGGGGCTTGATTTGCTTAAAAAGGTGCGAGCTGACAACAGATTTAAGGATCTTCCTTTTGTATTGATCACCGCTGAAAGCGAAAAATCTCAGGTGATTGAAGCCATCAAAGCTCAAGTAAGTAACTATGTTGTAAAGCCTTTTACCAGCAAACATCTGCAAGAGAAGCTCGAGGCAACTTATAGTAAGATACAAGTTCCAAAGTCGGCTTAAACAATAAGTAATAGAGAGTAATACGTATGGCAGGCAATAACTGGACGCAATCTTCAAAACCCAAATTGAGAAAACATATTCGGTTTAAGCCTGATGAGGGTTCAAATGTTCAGATTGATTTCGCTTCTCAAAATCAGCCCTTTAAACCATCGCTTACAGGGTTACTCTTTAGTGAAGCCTACGGAGGTTGTGGATTTGTCTGCTTGCCAGATGAAAGCTTGCAAATCGGTCGTTTCTGCCGAGTTCAGGTAGGCCGAATCGGTCCACTTGAGGCTGAAATTGTTTGGATCAGCAAAATAGATTCAGATGTCTTTAAAGTCGGACTTAAGTATCGCGAATAATTCTTAAACGAATCCCATCAATTTGTGGGCCACATTTGGTCCGTCTTCCATCATATTTGAGATTTTATCACCGGCGACACCAAGACTGTCCCATGCTGGATCTTGAGAAACATTAATAGGGGATTCATCGTGACCTAACCCGAATTGATGGCACATCATATTTGCAAGATGAACGACCATGCAGAGTCTGCGATGAGCTTCGGCAGATTTGGTGTAGTCATGATGGTTTTTGACAACTTCACGAATAATTTCAGGCAGATTCCATCGTGCAGCAACGGTCGAGCCAATGGTTGCGTGATATTCATCGCAAGCTTTAGGAAGAATAACTTCTTTTAACTGAGGAATAGAAAATGTTTTGGCGTCGAAAGGTTTTCTATTTGCCTTGGCTTCTTGTTCGGCTTTAGCACGCTCGGCATTTTCAAATTTTGATATAATTTGAACGATAATAGTCTTTCCAATATCGTGCAGAAGGCCCGAAAGAAATGCAGATTCTTGATCGACTCCTAAATTCTTTGCGATCATTTGAGAAATTCCGGCGCAAGCAACAGAATGATCCCACAGACGATCAAGAATAAATTCGTAGCCTTGAGTCTTAAACGATTGTGACTGAATACTGAGCGACACAACGATATCTTTAATTGATTTTAGACCAATACGACTCATGGCATTTGAAAGCGAAGAGATTTCACTCACGCCACGATAGAAAGGTGAATTCGCAGTTTTGATAACTCGAGCTGCAAGCGCCTGGTCTTGTTTAATGACACGCTCAAGATCCATGATGCCAACTTTAGGATCATTCGCCATCTTCATAACGTCGGTTGCAACTGTAGGAAGCATGGGAATCTCAAAGTCACCTTTAACGACAGCAAGTTTTATGCCTTCTTTAATCTTTGTGAGTAAAACTTCTGAATTAGAAGGCGCAGAAGCGGTTGCTGGCGCTGCAACATTAATAGCTTGCGCAGCTGAAGGACTTGCATTCGCAGTTTGCTTTTGTGTTACAGCTGGTGACGGAGGCTTTTGGTTTGGGTTTCCAGGTAGTGTTGTCATATCGAATAGTTTATCACCAAAATTAAATAGAACTCTCGCTTAAACAGATGGCGAGCTGCGTCAGATAAGGAAATCCGATAATCTTTATTATGTGAACTTGTAAGTATTTCAGCTTTCAAAAAAAATCTAATAGAACATAATCAAACTCATTATGCTTAAAAGTCTCGCTGCTCTCTCGGTCTGGCTTCTCATTGCTTCTACAAATTTATCGCTTGCCGCGGCGAATAATTCTAAAGATTTTGGATTAGGAATTATCCTCGGAGAACCAACTGGATTTACGGCTAAATACTTCGTGACCCAGCAGCACGCCCTCGATTTAGGCCTTGCTTACTCATTCGCAGAATCTTTTCATGTTTATGGAGACTGGCTTTTTCACTGGCCCGAAGTATTTGCCTCTAAAGTGCCCGAACTCACTCATATTACACCTTATGCTGGTCTCGGCGGCGGCGTACGTATTATCGGCAAGTCAGAACCTAAAGATGGCGATGCTCGAGGAAATCTGTTTTTAAAAATTCCTCTCGGTCTTGAATGGACTCCAAACAATGGTCCACTCGGAATTTTCGCCGAAATCGCTCCAGGAGTGGGAATCATCCCTAAAACTTTTCTACTTATTCATGGCGGAGCCGGCGTGAGATTCTATTTCTAAATCAAGAGATCAAAATCGATAGAATGATCCGTTACGTGGAGAATCATCAATTTGGCCAAAAAAAAAGAAAAACTTAAAAAATTTCGAAAACTTAAAATTATATTTGTTTGTTGTTCAGCGGCTCTCATTCTTTTTGTCTTAAATTTTGGCTACCAACTCATCCGCAAACCCTCAGAGATTCTAAGTCTCCTTCCCCTTCAAAGAGCCAAAACCCTTCACACCCACTGGCTCACCTACAAAAACTCTTTCAAAAAATATTCAGTAGATTATTTAACTCCAACTTATCTAGGAGCACTCTCATACGTAGAAAGCGCCGGAAACCCATTCGCAACCCCCAAATGGAAGTTCAAATTTGAGCCCGAATGGCAAAATTTGTATTCACCCGAATCAACTTCAGTAGGACTTTTTCAACTGACTGATGGCACCTACCAAAGAGCTAAGAAACTCTGCGTAAGAGGACAAAAAGTAATTGATGACGGAAGATGGGATGACTTCAATTCGTGCTGGTTTAACTGGACTTACTTAAGAACATCCTCGAGCGACTCTATTGAAATGACCGCTGCCTATCTCTACAGAGATACTGAAGCCGCACTAAAACTTACAAAGCTAACCCCCAACAGCGAGCAAAAACGCGAACTAGCAAGCGTCATCCATCTCTGCGGCAAATCAAAAGGAGAACAATTAGTACAACTCAAATTCCAACTTCACAAGCTAACCGACTGCGGCAGATTCGATCCAATGACATACACAAGAAAAGTCCAAACCTATGAACGCGAAATTATAGATTTAAATCCAGCCTTTTCCGGACGATCAATTATCGCAAACGAGTTTGAATGACGTCGGGATAATTTTTTTATTCTTTTTATCTTTCTTGAATTTGAGACTTAAGGTTTGAGTCATGATGCGGTCATCAGGATCATAGTGATACGAAATCTCACAATCATTTTGAGCACTACATTGGCCGTTTATTTCTTTTCGGTTCTTGTACTTGATCCTATTGAGCTTAGATAAGATCGTTTTGAGCTTTGTATCTCTTGGCTGTTCTGCAAAGCAATCCATCGCATCTTTGACAGTTTGATCAGAATGCTTTTGTACAGAAGAAAGAAGCTTGCGTGCTTCAGGGCTCACTACTGTTTTTGCTTTGGCTTTGGCCCCAGCTACTGATGTCGCTAACAAAAGAACAGTTAAGAGATGGATCATGCAAGCTTCCTTTCGAATGTTTTTATGGCTTTATGCTTTTTGATCCTAAATTTGTTCGGCCCTGAAAGTAAGTCGTCTCAAGACGTTCTACAAAAATATTATCGACCGTAAAGATTTCGCCAGAGCCAATATTAACAGAATTTCCTAACGAAAATGAATCTCCGTTTCTGGTAATCTCTACCGTCTTATTCTCGACAGCTTCAGCTTTTTTGCACCAACCCTTTTCTTTTTTCTTTAAGGAGTATGTGAGTCTCCACTTAAGACCCTGTGACACCTGCAAAATTTCACCAGCTCGAGCATCAAAAAGTTGCATACTCAATGCACCATTGGCAGCTGTCAGATTCAAAGTAAAATCCCCTGCAGAGGGGGCAATTTGTTTTCTACCCTTCGATTTCAATAAAATATTTTTATTGTCCCGTTCAACGGAGTAGTTATTGAGAGTAGCCGAAATATCCACTGAAATATCTTCCCCTGAAGCATATTGAGGATTGTAGAGCAAAATAAAAGTTTCTGTCTCTGAAGGCAAAAGATTTGATCCACTGACAACAACGTTTAATTTTTGGTTATACTCTCTGACAACACGAGGCTGACCTTCTTCAATAATATAACGCTTACCGGTTACGTTTTTAAACTCACATTCATATTGAATGGGGGGAATATTTGACTCTGTTTCGTACAGATTTCGCTTATTAATTGATCCATTATTGCTAATAGCTCTTTTAAAAAGACTCCATGATTGACCGTGTTGTTTCTCATATTCACTCGCCAAATCTAAATCATGATCTATACGCTCAATTTCAGCCTTAAAAGCTTCCCAGCTCTCTGGCTTTCGAACGAAATACTTTTCTCTTAAAATGGTGGGATAGGCCTCACCATAATCAGAAAATAGAATAATTTTCGCGTCCGTTAGGGTAGTTCCTTTAATCATCTTTTTGAAAGCTTCCGCCTTAGAACTCTTCGGTGCTTGGTAGAAATTATCCCAAAGATTTGATTCAGGTTGAGCAGATACAGGATCAGGAGCTCGATAGCCAAGCCCTTCGTAGTTTCTCTGACCATTAATTTCAATCACTGTTTGATAAAGTCCATAAATGCGTAGCGCACCTTCAGCTCTTTCAATTGCAGATTTAAATTCGTTCCAACTTGAAGGAGGACGACCATCAAAAATACCAAAGTCAGCAACAGCAGTTGCAATCTCACGATTAAAACCCTGAATAGCTCCCGCTAAAGCATTAATTTTCGCAGTACGACCTACACCCCATTGGTAATACCCTGCCCAATGTTTTTTTATTTCTTCAATTGAAGGTTTGTAATCACAAACAATTTCAGACCAAACTCGATCTCTTAAAATCCATTGACGAGGAACTTCAATCAGTCTTCCTGTCATCTGAATATCAGAATAATCTGCACGCTCCCCTTTATGGACAATATGTTTTCGTCCGCCCTCGTAATATTGCTTGGATTCTAAAGCTTGAGCGTTTAAATCAATTGAAAACACCATGGTTACGAAAGACGCTGAGCCTAAAATAAATGAACGCAGTTTAGTTGTAATCAAGATGCACTCCCTCCTCAAAGAAGCATACCTTCCCCCGAAGATAAATCACTCTCTTCTTAGCGCGTATGGACTTCTATTGACCAGTCTTTTTCTTCTATGGGCCCCAAAACTTAAGGCAGAGGCCCTGCCCTTGCCAGCCCCCAAAAACTTTGTTTGGAAGTCGGCCCGTGAAGATACAAAAAACATTTTTGAACTCAGACTCTACACCAAGGACGAAAAACCGACCGATATTTTTTTTGCGTTTAATTTCTTAACGGGAGACTTAAGCGAACAAAATCGCGTGAGTTCACAATATAAAATAGCACTCACCTCCCCGTTTGAACACAATTGGCAAGCCCACCCTTCTCATCTTGATGAAGAAGTATCTTCAATTGAGAAGTTTTTTGAATATGCGCTCGATCATCAACAGATCGAGCACAAAGATCTTCTTCGTTGGAACAGTGAACTTAGAACAATCCACCTTAAACGCATTGATGAAGATTTTGCCAACCTTAATAAGCCCTCCATCACTTACGAAAGTCTTGTCGAGCAGGTACAAAATCAAATTCGTCATACTCGATCTATTTTATCTCCGCTTCGAAAAACAAAGATTCAGAAGCTATTAGAAGAGAAGTGGGACAACTATGATTTTCTTGAGGCGATTCAAACTCAGCTCTCCCATTCAGAGCATAGGGTTGATGCATTTACTTTAACTCCCCTTCTTACTCTTCGATCGGAGGGCGAAGACCTTCTAAAAGCGCTTGATGATTTCTCTCATAAACCAAATTTTATTTTAAATTGGTTTTTGCAGTCGCGAGAGAAGTTCTCAGAAACGGTGAGGCTGAGTGTGGCCATGCTTCTAACCCATAATCACCTTTCGGAGTTTAATTTTATCAAGGGAGTTGCTATACTTTACGGAGTTTCTAGAGCATGGAAAGCTGCGCTTTCTCTGAATCAAGCCTATAAAGCCGATCGAGACTATTGGCAAAAATTTAAAATTATAAATACCGAGTATAACGAATGGTATGCAGCGGATGATATTGATTTTATTTCAGAGCGAAGACTGTGGAGCGTAGACCCCTGCCAGCATCTTAAAGCAAAGATTAAAAATATCGCCTGTAGCAAATCAAGTCTTCTGCCTTGGGTTCAAATTTATCACTACTATGGCGCTTTTATTTCAGCTTATGTGATGAAGTCCCGTCTGCAGTTACCTTCTCTGAGCATTCCGCAGCTCACGCAAGTCTTAGGCTTAGCTTATAAATTGCATACTTCCGGACTAAAACCTCGCCAACTAAAAATTATGACCGAGATGTACTCTCTAGGCTCACGTCACGCACTATGTATCTATGAAGAACTGACTCGTCGTTAATTTTCTATTTTTTCAATCGTCAGAAGAATTTTATCTTGAGGTTGAATTTGATTTTCAGCGAATCGCAAGCTAGGCCCAACAACCGTTACTTGATTTCCGATTTCAAGATCAATCGTTGAACTGCCTCGCAGCAAAGAAACCTTTTTAATTGTTTCACCACTTTCAATCGTAATATCGTAAGAAGTCAAAGCTACTTGCTGAATGAAGCTGCTCAGTTTCTGAAGTGCAGGATAATACGTATTGGCACAAATTGAATGAATTGAACCCCTTGTTCCTAATCGCTCAATAAATGTTCTGTATTTCGTACCGGCTCTTTCAGTCGCAACTCCACTGCAATCATCAGCATCCAAATCGTTATCAATAACTGCCGAGAAAAAATAGCCATCAGATCCAAACATTTTATTAGATCTATCAATGATCGCATCTTGAAGACTTGCAGAGGCTGTTGGAGCAATGAGCTCTCTCACAAGTGAATTTCGAACAGCTCCCATAGGTTTGTAAGGCGTCAGACCCGCGCTCGTGCATTTATTATTAAATATAGCTCCATCGGTAATAGGAGCCGTACGTCTAAAATAGTCGTACAAACTTGAATAAGTGACACCGCTTACGACAAACGAAGAATTACATAGATTGGCAGAAGAAACATTTGTGTCGACGTAGCTGTAGTTAAATAGGTCATAAGTGAATGAGGATTTATAAGAGCAAGTATTATCGACATAACTCGCGCCTCCAAGACGCTTTGCTTCGTCAATCATCTGTTGATTGCATGGCGCATTTAATCCGTTGGTTCCTGCCGGACTTCCAAACTGAGCCGGATTAATTTCAGTTGTTATAACTCTGACAATGGGACGAGTCTGTCCATCGTAGGAGCCTGTCGTATTATAGCTGTAGTATAAGTAGAACTTTTCATCCCTCTTTTTGGCGAATTGAACACTATAATTCCATTGGCCCGACTCAGACTTCACCGAGCTGGTCGTATTACCCGAGGCAAGCGGTACTACCGAAAAATCTTGTTCTCTTTTCTTAAGACAAGCATTTGAAGAGTTTATTTCAGAATTATCATCGGCATCACTAATGATGATAAAGGCAGCGTGATCTCCGGTTGAAAGAATTCCATTTGTTTGAGCGCTTAAAGGCTCCGCCAGAATTCGACCAATATTACAAAATCCTTCTTCAGAATCAGCTCCAGTTACTCCAATACTTGAAATAAAATTTGCGATTGAGTCTCTGACTGAATCGTAAATTGAATCACTATCGTCATACTTGAGTGCAAACAATGTGGTTGATGTCGGCTTAAGAGAAGCTGTGAGATCCCATGTTTCTCGTTGGGTATGCATTGCAGGATTGGAAGCAGCAGGTCTTAAGTTTGAAATCACCTCGTTCATATTGTTATCAAATGTCACGTGCTTTAGTGACTTAGTAACAATTGGTTTAGAAGACGCATTCGCAAGAGGCGTAGTCGTATAGATATAAAAATTAACGTTCGCTTTATGACTCTTAAGGCCATCGATCATGGATCTAACCCCATTGGCCAATTTGACTTGCTCATCTCGCATACTATTTGAATTATCAACAACGAGAACTACTTTCGCAGTCGGTCTTAATTCTTCGGCATTGGCGTCAACACTTAAAGAGCGGCTTGAAACTCTATTGCTTGAATCAACAACAGGAGTCTTAGAAGCGCCATCACCCAATCCGTCGCCAGTTGAAGGAAGCTCCTTTGGATGATCAACCAGTGATGGGCTGCTTGCGCAGGCTCCAAAGTACAGACCAGATAAGATCACAGAAATCACAGGTAAAAAACCACCCCTTGCTCTCATAAATAAACTCCTCATTGCGTCATAAAAGATGCAAGGTCTGTGCCCAAAGTAATCCCGTTGAAATCACTAAGTTTTTTTGATTTTCTTAGGCTTTCTACGAACAAAAATTCGCACAAGCCGACAATTTACGGCACAAAGATTGCATAGATTCCTTGGTATGCATAAGCGCCTGCTTTTAAGCCTTTTACTGCCACTTTTACCGATTAAAGTCGGAGCTCTAGAATTGAGGTCCGGAAGCAGCATTACTCAGACTATTTTAAAAAGCAAACTGCGAACCGATACCCCCTTAATTCAATACCAATTCATCATTACGTCTGCAGAGGGAGTTATTGAAAAACTTCCTCCTCTGCGTGCTGAAGAAATGAAATTAGTTTTTGCTGAAATCAGAAAACAATTTCGTTCGAAACAATTAACTGCCTCCGATTTAGATCGTGTTTATTCTTTTTATCGAAAACTTATCTCTCCATCCAATCGTGATAGAACCTTGAACAATCTCACTGCTAACGATGCGAAAGGCGCTCAAACCTTAATCGCATCGATCAATTCAATTCAGCGTGCATCCCGCTAGCTTTTTCTCTAGACTAAAATGCGATGACGCCAATCACTGTCCAAAAAGGAAGCATCCTTGTTTATCGCGTCTTCGATATTGCCGAAGAAATTAACTTAGCGAATGTTGAACAAATTTTAAGACAGGCCCATGGGGATCTTCGCTTAAAACTTGCTCCCAAATCGAGAGATGCAGTGGTTGTAAGAAATGCTCCCGTTCGATTCGGACTCGGAGATGTAGAGTTCTCCCACAAGAACCAGATATTTAAAGCCGAAGCTTTTGGAACACTCTGGGATTACGGGGCGCTTTCAATTTGTTTTCAAATAACTCTTCCTGCCGGCCTTAAATGGAATGAGCTAAGGCAGTGGTCAGCCGAACTTACCGCCGTTTCAGACTGGTCAAAGCAAATTGATATTGCAGCAAGAAAGCACTGTGACAAATTGGTTATTCTTTTAAAACCAGCTCTCGATCACCCTCAGACATGGAATGTCTCTGAAGACTATCTTATTTTCTTTTTTGAAAACATTTCGGGCATTCAGAAGACAAGAGACTTGCTCGATCAAGGTGAACTTTCAGAACTTATCGTCGGCGAAGCTCAGGCGGAGCTTTCAGGTTCTAGTCGCGAAAATATTTTACAGAACGTTTTTCAATATTCAGAGAATGATTTTACCGTGATCGATTGGAACAGCGCGGTTGTGTATGAACCTTCAGGTGAACGCGAGATTGTCTATATTTTAGAATTCGCTCTAACTCATCTGCTCGAGCTTCGGTTCTACGATGATTTGATTGATAAACGGCTTAAAGAACTTTATGACTCGATCGAATTAGGACGCTCAAAAATTTTAGGAAGAAGTTTGGCCAACCTCTCCCATGAAGCAAATGCTCGTTATATCGAATTTTCAGAGTTTACCGAACGAATGGGCAACTCTCTCAAGGTGGTGGGAGATTTTTATTTAGCGAGAATTTTCAGAGGAGCGATTCGTCGATTTAGAGTATCCGATTGGCAAGATAATATTAGCCGAAAAATGAATGTCTTAGCTCAAGTCTCTGAACTCCTTCAGGGCGAGGCGAACGTCAGGCGAAGTCATCTTCTTGAATCAATAATCATTCTTCTTATTCTGTTTGAAATTGTATCGGCCCTCTTGAAGGGTTAATACTATCGAGCGACAGGAATATCATACTTATCGGCGAGATAGTTTTCGATTCCAAGACGTCTTTCATCACTTAACCGCTCACTAAAAACAATAAGTTCTGCGATATCTCCCGAGAAAAAATCAGACGGTCCTTCGTCATCCCATTCCTGACCGATCGAAAAATAGTTCGAGTCTGAGAAATCAAGAACACTGGGAATCGGTTTTTGAATGCGAACAACACCATTTTGATAAAGAATTTCTTGTGAAGAAGTTAAGGCCGTTGTGTAAATTGCAAAATTATCAGTTTCAACTGATTCGGACTGATCATAACCGGTACCTTCAAATCGGTTGGTCTTTAATTGTATTCGAGAGCCAGCGACAAATCCCATACGAGCAATATCGATTCCTCGATTAACGGCATGAACTGCCCAAAGAAATTGTTTTTTATAGCCAGTTGTTCGCGCCACCACAAAAACGGTAAGCCCTCGTGCCAGACGAATTGTTTGAGCAAGTTGGTTAGCAACAAGAAAATCATTGACCCCATCAAAGCGCAAAACTGCATGACCATTAATGACTTTGTCTTGAACTTTAGGCTGCATCTCAGCAACAGTTTGAGAGGCTGAAAGCTTTGCATTACTTAAATCCGCCCAAGTCCAAACTCCGCCAGAATCTCCTCTTGCAGAATCGCCCACATAGTGAGCAGCTAAACTTGGCACGCTAGCAGGCTCAATCGCTCTGCGACTTTCGTAAAATCGATACGCAGGACTGGCGAGCAAACTCATCACTAAAACAAGCAGCATCCACTTGATCGGTTTACGTCGACCGAATTGCAGCGTGAGGTGGCTTAGGCGATCAAAAGTATTGGGCTGAACTGCTAGTTGAGCCTCTGGATTAGACGATATCTGTGGATACGAAGAATGCTCGGCAGAACGAGGAGATGAAAAGGGTGTTTTTGCTTTTATCGTATGAATTGCCGGATCACTCTGCGGACCAGGTAGGCCAGCGGCCTGAGTCCAGATATTTTCTGAGGATTTCTCCGAAAGCATTTGCTCACTTAATGCTCGTCTCAATGATTTTTCGTAATCAATTTTATCCTTAAAAAAGTTTTGCAAATAAGATGCAAAATCAGGTCCCACAAATTGAGGGTATGATCGATTCAAAAATTTAACCAAATCTCGATAAAGCTCCCCAGCAGTTTGATATCGCTCATCTCGATTTCGGGCTAAGCATTTTAAAACAATTTTTTCTAATTCTTCTGGAACATTCGGTTCATATGTTTTAAGCGGAGGAATAGTTTTCTCTCGAATATTCTTCATCGTCTCAAACGATGTCGAACCTGCAAAAAGTGACTCAAGACTAAAGAGTTGGTAGAATACAATACCGAGAGAGAAAATATCCGAGCGAGCATCGAGCTTAAGTCCCTCAATATGCTCGGGAGAGACGTAAGGAACCTTACCTTTAAGATCTCCCGTCTTTGTAAAATCGGTACTGTCGGCGGCCTTAGCAATTCCAAAATCGACCAACTTTACTTCACCGCTATAACTCAACATCAGATTCTGGGGACTTACGTCTCGATGAATAATATTAAGTGACTGGCCACTTACCTCATCTTTTAAATTGTGTGCGAAATCGAGACCTTTGGCTGCTTCTGCAATCAAAAAACAAATCACTTCAATCGGAATGCGAATATTATTTGTTTTGGCACGAGAAAGAAGTTCAGCCGTATTCTTTCCGTTTATAAATTCCATGATGAGATAAAGATAGCCATCTTGACGACCATTTGAAAAAACTTGCGCAATATTGGGATGCTGAAGTTGAGCGCAGATATTCATCTCACGCTGAAACATTTCTTCAAATTCTTTCATGGCTGCAAAGTGAGGAAGAATTCTTTTTACAGCGACTATTTTTTCAAATCCGCCCGAACCAACTTGTTTCGCACGATACACCTCACCCATACCGCCAGAGGCGAGCTTTTCAAGGAGTAATAAATTGGGGCCAAAGTAGGTCGGCATAGACAGGCGATTCCTCTTTTATTCTACACAGTCTCGCGACTTAAGAGTGATGAACAGAAAAAATCTTTGCAGTATTTTAACCCTTTAACGCTCTGCCCCTACAGACTTGCGTTAGAAATTTGTTTTGCTGCGTCAGGTCAGGCTCAGTTAGGCTCGTCTTGTGTCCCAATTTACGACAATGCTCACTCTCACCTGCGATCGATTTGATCAACTAAAGACTTGTCTTAATTCTCAAATTTTACTCTTACAGAAACTAGGCCGAAAACCACGATTGCTTATTTGCGATGACTCTCGAAATCTGGAGCAGAGAAAGTCCAACAAATCTTATCTCGCTGAAAGAACTAAAAATTTAAATTTGAAAATTTCTTATTGTAGCCTCGACGAAAGAATAGGCTTCATTCACGAGCTTGAAAAGCAAGGTCTCGAGCGAGAAATCCTCTGTTTTTTATTAGACTCAAGATCTCATCGGGCGGCTACGTATGGGGCTAACCGAAATGCCGGCCTACTCGCTTCTCTTGATGAAAGAGTTTTTTCTCTTGATGATGATATTGTTTTAGAACCTTTGACTTTAGAAAAGGCGAATTCGAAATTAGAAATTGATCATTACGCCCCACTCCACAATCTCAGAGTATTTGAGACTCGAGAAGAAGCTCTTAAAAATACTGTGCCTTTTAACGGAGATCCCTTTCAGATTTTTGAAAAACACCTAGGTCATTTTGCTCAAGCTAACGACTCGTATCAAATCAGGGCTTCGTTCGGAGGAATTGTGGGTGATAGCGGGTCTCAACATCCGTTAAGTCTTTTTTCATTATCTAAAAAAGATTTTAAAAGATGGCTTCGCTCAGAGCGGCACTACAAAATCCTTAAAACCACTCGGGCGGCGATTCGATTAAGTCCGCACATTCTGATTCGTCCCGCCGGATTATGCATGACGACCAATTTTATGATGGATGCTGGATTTATTCCTCCGCCGTTTTTTCCCTGCTATCGAGAAGAAGATGCTCTTTTTGGAGAGGTTCTCCAAAGCATTGATTTTGAATCTTCTTTCGCTTTAGTTCCAGTCGCATTTAAACATCTGCCATTGGAGCAGCGAAGATACGAAGAAAATGATTTTAAATTAAATACATCTTTAAGTATTCGCAGCATTATCTCTTTTGCTTTAACTGAGATTAGTTCGTTTAATCATTCTCATGTTTTTCTAAATTTTAAAACGATTGGCGAAAGATTAAAAACCTTAGCCAATCTGCCGCGGGGGGATTTTTTAGAGTGGATTAAACCTTATGTCTTAAAATCGCGCATCCAAGCCTTTGAGCACTGGTGTGAACTTTTGAAACAAATAAAATCCCCACCAGCTTATCTCAAAAATGACTTAATCGGTCTTAAACAACAATCGGAAGAAAATCTAAATAAACCTCTTCTGATTGCTCCTGATTATCTTTCAAAATCTCTTGGTCAGATTGCGGCAGAAGAAGAAATTCTTAAATTTTTAAAGCTCTACGGAAGATCCCTCTGCGAATGGCCTTCTATTCTTGAAGGCACCCGCCTCCTTAAGCAAAAAAATACAGAAATTACTGAGAACCTGATCGACGCTTAATCTTAAGAAGATTGTTTAAAATCATTCGAGAACCTTCATGAAGCAAGATAGCCTCCTGAAATTTTTCGTAAGCTTCTAAATTACCTTCGGCATCTTGAAGCTTTAAATCGGTAGGGAGTTCGTAAAGAAGCTCCTGTCGACTAACTTTTTGAATTTTTTGAAGCATACCTTGATTGGGAGAAACGTTCACGGCAAGTAAACCCACTACTTGAACAAGTGCACGGTAATCTTTAAAAAAGTCGATCAGCTCTTCATAAAGAATTTCTTCCTCGTAAAAATGCTTTCGCTTCAGCCGATTGAATTCTCGCCTTACCTCTGTGGCTTCGATAACAAACTTTTTCAGAGCCCCAGTAAGCTCCGCCTCCGTCATGCGTTTTTTGGGCTTATAGATATTTTCAACAGTTTTTAGATCAAAAAATTCCACTGAATACCGATCTCCCAACTGTCCCAGAACATCGCTTACCTCAGACTGAAGAACCTTTCCTTTGATTTGATTCCAATGATGGGTGACATTTTTGATCCAACCTTGATAGGCGGCCAAGTCTCGCGATTTCTCACGCAAACTCGAAATAAAATCGAAGTACCCATGACGTGAAATTTCCACCGGCATATTTAAAACAAATTTTGCAAATTCATGGGCGGCAACTGAATTGTAAAAAAGTTGATAATTGAACTCGGAAAGAAGTGGATCTTTCTTTTGAACCGTTTGAACAACTCGCTTTTCAGTCTGAGCCTGAAAAATCTCGTCTGAAACACGCCTAAGAAGCGCCCAGTCTTCTGCTTTACCAGATTTCTGAAGCTCCCCATTATATATTCGCTCCACTCTCAACAGCTTTTGATAGAAATCATTCTTGGAATGAACGTTTAACAATTGATTAAGCGATTCGATCTCTTCGTCGGATAAAAACCCAGACTGAAGATCAAGATTGTGAATATTACGGGACAGAAATTTCTTCGCCTCAGAGACAGCCGCAATGTTTTCAGCAAGAACGCGAATACAAGTCACTGAAAGCTGAGACGGACTCGCTTCGCCTGAGGTCCAAGACAATAAAAACCCCAAAAAGTAAATTTTTACTAACACCCTGTTCAAGCCTGATTACCCTAAAACCCTGCACGAACTTATAAGAGTTCACAAATTGAAGTCAATGTAGTTCAGATTCTGAACCTCAAAAAAACTCAAATTCGGATGCAATCATAAAAACGTGTCTCGACTAAACCGTGATTATTATGTGAAAAAAGAATGTGGCTAAACAAAAAGTACTTTTAGCGTGGGGGGCAGGCAAAGAGAGTTGCGTTAGCCTCTTTGAACTGAAAAGCCCTGATTATAAAATTAAAGGGCTTATCTCTATTTTCGATGAAACCAGTAACCGTCTTCTTGGTCATGGTTTGAGAGAAGAAATTATTGATGCTCAAATGAAATCCCTTGAACTTCCGCTGACCAAAGTAAAAGTCAAAACGGCTTCGAGTCGATGGACTGATGAATCGGCTCTTTCAGAATCTTTTCAGGTTTTTAAAAGAGACGGCGGCCAAGGTATTTCGTTTGGTGATCATAAGTCAGACGAACTTAAAAAACTTCACGAAAGCGGAGTTCAAAAGACAGGCTTAAATTATGTAAGCCCTGTCTGGAACTGGAAAAGCCAAGAAGTCTTACGCGTTCTTTTAGGACTTGGGTATAAAGCCATTATTTCGGGAGTAAATCCTCAAAAAATATCCGCGGAATATTTGGGAAAGCCCTTTGATCAATCATTTATCGACAAAATTCCAAGTGGAATTGACCCTTGCGGCGATGGCGGGGAGTTTAGAACCTTTGTATTTAATGGCCCCTTTTTTCAAAGATCTATCGAATATAAGTTAGGCGATCGATTTGAGTCGGGCGGTTTAGTTTTTGTCGATATCAAGCCCGTTACGGAGCAGTGAGAGTCTGTTTAGTCTTGAATTAACTTATAAATGAAGTAGAAGATATCCTTATGAAATCGCTTTGGAATCAGTTCCGTATGGACCGCGCCGCTGTTGCAATCAGTTTAATCTGCATTTTAGCTCTCTATCGAATTCTGCCCCACCCCGATAATTTTACCCCTGTGGGATCTCTTGCACTTTTTGGAGGCTATATTTGGGGCCGTTCATCTCGATGGGCTTATGTGATTCCTCTCGTCGCTTTATTTATATCTGATCTCATTTTGGGTCTACATACCACGATGTTTTTTGTTTATGCCGCAGTTGTTATGGGAGTTCTAGTCGGCAGTCTTCTTCAAAAACGCATTTCGGTTTTACTTATTGGAGCAACTAGCCTTGTTAACTCAATTGTCTTTTTTGTCGTATCAAACTTTGGCGTTTGGGCTGCTCAAAATATGTATCCTAAAACTGCCTCCGGTTTAGGAGAATGCTTCATCGCTGCACTTCCATTTTTTAGACAGACGTTAACTTCTGATCTTATTTTCACCTTGGCTGTGTTCGGAATTTTCTCAATTCTCTTTCAAAGAGAAAAAAAGTCTACTTCCGAAGCTTCTTCTTTGAAAACGGCACCGTAAGTAAATGAGAAAAAAGAATTGAACCAAAAATCTTCTTTTTATTTGCCAGCCAAACAACGAGTTTCGCAGAGGCAAATTCCGAAAGCATTTGAAGGCAGAGCCCGCAAGGGGGGGTTGGATCCTGAGTATTCGCGACAATCACAATATTCTGAATATCAGTTGGTCCCTCAGACACTGCCTTAACAAGCGCCACTCTCTCAGCACAAATGGTCGCACCGTAGCTCGCGTTTTCAATATTGCATCCGGTATAAATCTTCTTTTTGTTCTCAAATGCAGCGCCTACTTTAAAATGAGAATAAGGTGCATACGCTTTCGTCTGAGCCCGCACGGCCTCTTTCCAGAGTTTCTTGATTGGGCCCGGAATAGATTTAAATGTTTTAATTTCCATAAATTATTTTACTGACCAGCTCACTCCATCAGGCCCATCCATCACTTGAATTCCCGCGGCCTCAAGATTATTTCTGACCTGATCCGCTTCAGCAAACTTCTTTTCTGATCTTAAGCGATCACGCTGCTTAAGTTGATCATCAATTTCAGCAGCTCGAGCTTCGGTGATATTCATTCGCTTTAAACGTCGCTGCTTGGCAGAACTCAGTGCCAGTTGAGGCTCAGCTTTTGTGAGCGCAAAAATATTTTGGAGGATAAAAAACCCATCCGATAAAGCCTTCCAATCGCTTGGCTTTTGAGAGCGAAAACAGGCGCGAATTGCCGCGAGAATAAACCCGAAAGCTTTGGGCGCATTAAAATCATCGTAAAGTGCTTCTTCGAGGCGAGGCTTTAAATTGAGAAGTTCATTCGATAGTGGGCTTTCAACCGTAAGTTCACGAGTAACTTCGTCATACTTCATCTTCGCACTATAAAGCCGCTCAACCAACGCCTCAGCTCTCAAAATATTTTCGGTCGAAAACTCAAGAGGCCCTCGATAGTGATGCTGAAAGGCCAAAACTCGTAGAGCTTCATAGCCATAATTTTCATTAAAATCAGAAATCGTCATTAAATTGCCCAAGGATTTAGACATTTTTTCATGGGCAACTTCGAGCATTCCTGTGTGCACCCAATAATTAGCGAGGGGCTTTTGAGTAAGAGCTTCAGACTGAGCGATTTCATTTTCGTGATGAGGAAAAATAAGATCCAAGCCTCCCATATGAATATCAATTTCATCCTGAAAAAGCTCATGAATCATAGCTGAGCATTCGATATGCCAACCTGGCCGACCATCTCCCCAAGGACTTTTCCACGAAGGCTCACCTGGTTTTGAAGCCTTCCAGAGTGCAAAATCCGCTGGATGCTCTTTGGCCTCATTTGGATCAATGCGAAATCCGGCGAGCATATCATCAAGCTTTCGATGAGAGAGTTTTCCATAGGGCGAAAAACGATTTACACGATAATAAACATCGCCCTTTAGCTCATAAGCAAAGCCCTTTTTCTCCAAAGCTGAAATCATCTCAATAATCGCTGGAATCGAAGTTGTCGCTCGTGGCGTAAATTCAGGTTTTAAAATATCGAGCTCTTGAATATTTTTATCGAAAGTTTTTGAAAAAAACTCAGCAACCTCTTCACTCGATTTATTCTCTTGTCTTGCTCGATCAATGATTTTGTCATCAATATCGGTATAGTTTCGAGCAAATTCTACTTTATATCCAGCATGTCTTAAAACTCGGCAGACAAGATCCTGCATCAAAAATGCACGTCCATTGCCCACATGAGCTAAGCCATAGACTGTTGGTCCGCAGCCGTAGATCCTCACCAGCCCCTCCTTTCGCGAACGAAAAGCAAGTTTTTTACCGGTCAGAGTATCGTGAACTTTAATTTCTGGCTGAGCCATCCCGACGATATTAAGGAGATCTTTGAAAGAAATCTATCTCTCTTCAAGGTGTTTAAGATTAAGCCTTCGCAGAACCGGAGAAAGCCAGGAGACACTGGCCACCACCCCCAAGGTAGCAACGCCGCCCATAACTACCGAAGGCACCAAACCCAAAAACTTTGCCGCAACCCCCGACTCGAAAGCCCCCAGTTCATTTGAAGAACTAATGAATATATTATTCACTGAAGAAACTCTGCCTCTCATCTCAGGTGGTGTTGCCAACTGAAGCAAAGCTCCTCTAATGAAAACACTGATTGAATCCATTACTCCACTCAAAGCCAGAATAAAAACCGAAAGCCATAAATTACGGCTGAAAGCAAAAGCAATCATACACAAACCAAAACCAGCCACAGCTCCTAAGAGAATTTTTCCCGCATGAATGCGAGGCGGAAAATGCACCATAAAAAGAATACTCAACGCCGCTCCCATCGCAGGTGAGGCTCTTAAGAGTCCTAAACCCTCTGGGCCGGCATTTAATAATGCAGAAAACATCGGAAGCAAGGCCACCGCTCCACCAAAAAGTACTGCAAATAAATCGAGTGAAAGAGCCGATAGAATAAGTTTGTTGCCAAAAACAAATCTTAAACCGACGGTAAGACTTTGAATCACCGTTTCTTTGCCGCCCTCAGTTTTGCCATGACTAGGAATTGAATTCATTGCAATCAGGGCACATATCGCCAGAGCGGCGGCGATCAAAAAAGTTTTATCGGCGTTAAAATATCCATATAAAAATCCCCCTGAAGCGGGGCCTAAAAGAGTCGCTACTTGCCAAAGAGTAGAGTTCCACGCTGAAGCTTTAACGAAATGTTCTCGAGGTACAATTTGACCAAAAAGAGCAAAACTTGACGAAGACAAAAAGGCCCTCAAAATCCCCGTCATAAAAACAGCCATATAAATAAGAACAAGATGCAAGTCTGGCTGAAGGTGAAGAAACGAAAGAGAAAACAGCAAAAGGCAAACACTTATCACTCCCGTCTGAGCTTTAAGCAGAATATCGCGACGATTTGATCGATCAACAATATATCCGGCGACGAGAGCAAATCCTATCGCTGGAATGACTTCGGCCAGGCCAATAAGGCCTAAAGAAAGCGGGTCTCGAGTAATCTCAAAAACTTGCCAGGCAACTGCCAATGACTGAATCTGAATAGCAAGTGTTAAAAAGAAGCGCGATGAAATATAGAATCGAAAATTTTTGTTCTTAAGAACCTCGTATGTACCACGACTCATGAAGGTTTACGAAGATCTTTAAGAATTGAAGTGTACATTCTTTTGAATTATCTGAAATAATACTTTGTTTCAATGGTAGGAATTTGGCTCATACAACTTGGCACTCCCGAAGCCCCCACGGCTTCGGCACTTCGTCCGTTCCTCCGAGAGTTTTTAATGGATAAGCGAGTCATCGATATTCCATTTATTTTTCGCTGGATACTGGTCAACCTTATCATTGTTCCTTTTAGAGCCTCCAAGAGCGCCGCCGCGTACCGAAAGATCTGGAGCACTCAGGGTAGCCCCTTGAGATTTCACTCTGTTCACTTGGCTGAAGAACTTCAGAAAAAGTTTTCAGCTAGAGCAGTCGTTAAACTGGCAATGCGTTATGGATCTCCCAGCCTTCAATCTATTTGGTCAGAATTTAAAAAAGAAAAAATAAATAAAATTATTATTATGCCTCTTTATCCTCAGTATGCTTCCGCAAGCACGGGTACGGTGCTTGAAAAAATCAACTCAATTTTAAGTAAAGAAAAAAATCCTCCGCAGATCGCTATCATTCCGCCATTCTATAAAGAAGATTTTTTTATTCAAAGTTTTGTCGAACGAGCCAAGCAATTTAATCTTTCAAACTACGATCACATTTTATTTAGCTTTCACGGAATTCCCGAGCGGCAAATCACAAAAATTGAAAGCTGCAGAAATCACTGTTTTAAAACTCCCAACTGCTGCGACAAACCAGTGCTTGAGAACGCTCTTTGTTATCGTCACCAATGCAGTGAAACCGCTAAACGAATTGCCGATAAACTTTCTTTGCCGAGCGAAAAATGGACGCTGTGTTTTCAGTCACGCCTTGGTCGAACGCCTTGGATCAAACCCTTTACCGATCAGATCATTTTAGATCTCGCCCAAAAAGGTGTGAAGAAAGTTTTAGTATTTTCTCCTTCATTCGTTGCCGACTGCCTTGAAACTCTTGAAGAAATTCAGGTCAGAGAAGCTGAGAATTTTAAAGCTGTTGGTGGACAAGAATTGACACTTGTTCCCTCCCTTAATTCAGAGGCTTTTTGGGTCGATCGACTTAGTTACACTATTGCCAACTTTCTTTAACACTCGTTTAACTACTTAAAAGAAGTAAGATTTTTCGTTTCTGAGGTGGACTGACGATTTGAGCCACTGATGATATTCTAGGGAGATGGGTGCACCATCACGGAGCCAGGGGTCACAGCTTCTTGAATCAACGTATTATCGCGTACCTATCAACCTTTATCAGTCTGGCGATATCATTGAAGAGGATCTGTATTTTCTCTACCAGGGGAACTACCTTCTCTACCGTCTAAAAAATCTCGTCTGGAAAGACGAAGATCGAAAAAAGCTTGAGGAGTTTGCTGTTGAGCATCTTTATATCCGATGCCCTTCGGAGCGAGATCACAATCGTTTTCTTGAAAAAAAACTCAAGAGAATTCTTGAACAACCTTTAATCTCGTCAAAAGAAAAAGCTGAAATTGTTTATGAAACCTCTCGTTCTCTTTTAGAAGAACTTTTTGAAAAACCAGAATCTCCTGATGTTCTTAGACGATCGCTGACTGCGACCATGCACTCGATTGAGTTTTTAGAGAAAGACAAACAGAACTTTTTTGATTTAATGAGTATGGCACGCAGTAATTTTTCAGAATTCAGTCATGGTCTGCATACAGCGGCTTATTCGATTAGTTTGGCGAAACAAATTGGTATCAAAGCTTATAATCAGATCTCAGCGATCGGCATTGCTGCGCTTTTGCATGATATTGGAAAAACAAAAATTAATCGAAAAATTTTAGAAAAGGCTGATCAACTCACCGATGACGAAAAAATCGAGATAGAAAAACATCCGGCCTATAGCTATGAAATCATTCACCGCACCGGATCAGTCCCTTCGCTTGCCGAAAAGATAATTCTACAGCACCACGAAAAGCCCAATGGCTCGGGTTATCCGTCGGGGCTTAAAAGCGATATGCATGCATTCAGTCGCATTGTTTCTCTGTGTGACTGTTTTGATCTTCTGACCTCGCAGAGATCTTATAAAAATGCATTGAAGCCAATCGATGCGATTGAATGGCTAAAAACAGAGGGCAGCTCAGATTATGATCAGGAGCTTGTCATTCAATTTATAAAAATGCTTAAGCGATGAGTACTAATCCTCAAAGATCAGTCGTTGATTTGTCTGCCAAAGCCTCTGGACCGCGGTATGAACCCATTGATCTTGAATATCTCACACTTGAGGCGGTATGCGATCATGAACTTTACCTCAAAATGAATAATACATTTGTTCTTTATCGAGGAGCACACATTCCGTTTTCAATGAAAGATAAAGAAAGACTTGAGCAGTCAAAGAACAAAGCCCTGTATATTTTTTGCCGTACCGAGCAAGATCTCAGACGTTTTTACGAACAAAATTTAAGTAATATTATTGATAACGAAAAAGTTCCCACCAAAAAGAAGGCTGACGTTTTGTACCAGTGCGCTAAAGGAATTACTCAAGAAGTTTTTCAAAATCCCTCAAATAAGGAAAGCATTGGGCGATCAAAAATTGTCGTCGACAATACGATTCGACTTCTCGCTCAAGGATCTGATGCTTTTTTGCAAATGATTCAACTGTCGGGCCACGACTACTACACCTACACTCACTGCGTGAATGTTATGGCTTTTAGTATTGGCCTTCTTTCTAATTTAGGAATTAAAGATCCAAATGTTTTAAAAGAAGTGGGAATCGGCGCGCTATTGCATGATATTGGTAAGGCCAAAGTTCCGCTCGAGGTTTTAAATAAACCCGGTCCTCTTACCACGGATGAATGGGATGTTATGCGACTTCATCCCACTTATGGGCTCGATATTCTCGATGCTACACCAACCCCCGAACGCTCAAAAAATATTGTGGTTCAGCACCACGAGAAAATTAGCGGAATTGGTTATCCGTTAGGACTTAAAGGAGAGTCTGTTCCACTGATCTCTCAAGTCGTCTCTCTTTGTGATGCCTACGATGCCATGACAACGACACGAGTTTATAAAAAAGCAATGACGCCGTTTCAGGCTTTTAAAATAATCACTCAAGAGATGAATGGGCATTTTGATCAAAAGCTTGTGCTTGAATTCATCGCCATGCTCAATCTTAAATCTCGGTAATTTAGAGATTTTCTCTACCCACCTGAGTCGAATCAATGTATTAAAAATGAAATGGAATGGCTGCTCTGGCCGGTAGAATTTGTCCGCTGGTTTGTCGATATTATTGTTCATTTTGATCTTCATATTCATGAATGGGTCCAGGCGGCAGGAAGTTCAATTTATACAGTTTGTTTTATTATTATCTTGCTTGAGACAGGCGTCGTTCTATGCCCATTTCTTCCGGGCGACTCACTTCTGTTTGCCTTAGGTGCAATTGCTGCGGCTAATCCTGACTCAGTCCTTAAAACCGAATGGCTCATTCCCTGCCTGGCGATTGCAGCTATCGTTGGTGGTGCGATCAACTACTATACCGGCCTTTACGCCGGCCCTCGTGTCTTTAAAAGCGAGACGTCTCTTTGGTTTAACAAGAATCATCTAATTAAAACTCAAGGATTTTACGAAAAGCACGGATCTAAAGCTCTCGTCTTTGCAAGGTTTATTCCTATCTTTAGGACCTTCGTGCCTTTTATTGCGGGTATCGGTCAGATGAAATCCAATCGATTTCATTCCTATAATATTATCGGAGCCATTTTATGGGTTTTCTTTATGACAGGAATGGGACACTTCTTTGGAAATATTCCTGTTGTTAAAAAGAATTTTGGCGCAGTGGTTCCCGCCATTATCGTCATCTCAGCCTTACCCGTTATCATTGAACTCGTTAAAAAACGAGGTCTCAAAAAAGCAAAAATTAAACCCGACAGTTAAAGCAAACGAATCGATCGAATGATCCCCCGGGCTGTCACAAATATGCCAGAGTTTTCTGCTACAGCAATAATGGGATTCCAAATGGGAGATTCGTATTCGTGAGATCGAGCTTTAAGATCACCTGAAAGAGAAAATACAAAAACCTCTCCTGCCGAAGTTCCAACCCAAATCTTATCCGCAAAAACACTTGGCGTAGCTGCAAGCCCTCGGGGCAGTTCATACTTCCACTTCACATATCCGGTCTCAAGCTCAAGAGCCTGAACAGACCCATCACGCGCTGAGAGATACATCATCCCGTCGTCAGTAATTTTAACTGGAGAATAAAGAGAGATCCTTTTTTGCCAAAGCAACTTCTTGGCAGGACCGGCAGTCTTCCAGACTTTCAGATCTCCCGAAAAAGAAGATGCAATCAGATAATCACTATGAGATGAAACCGATTTTAAATCATTAAAGCTCTCAAATCCTTCAAGAGACGAACTTGCAAAAGATTCTTTCCACATGAGTTTTCCTGATTCAGGGTCAAATGCCTGAATCACGCCCGAAGAAAAACCGCCGATAATAAAATTCTGAAAGGCCACCACTCCTCCAGGACTCCAAAGTCCTGAGCCACTTGGCTGAGGGTCAGTTTGTTGCCACTTCCACTGACCAGATTCACGATCATAAGCCTGGAGAGCGCCGAGAGAATTCATTACCCAAAGAGTAGAATTTCCAACCAAAGGCTTCGCAAAGAAAACTCCCTTTGTTGAATTCTTCCACTTGATGGCTCCGTCTGATTTTTGAACAGAATAAATATTACCTTTCGTATCGCCACCATAAATAAAACCATCGGCTTCGACCCATTCAGATTGAACCTCTCCATCTAACGAAGCGGCCCAAACGGTCTCCCCTGTAGAAATCAAGCGTTTCTCTAGGGTTCTTTTAGGGGTACCTAAATAAAAATACCCTTCGCTTGAAGATAGACCTGAGAGAATAGAAAGCTGATAACGTTCAAGAGCTTTTTCTGATTTTACCGAATCCACGGTCCATCGAGAAAACACAGATGTTTGAGAGGCAAAAACGCTCGAACTAAACACAGAAAAGATCAAAAAGCTTCGACTCAGCATAATTTAAGGATTTATCTTCTCTCGATGATTCTGAAAAGAATTAAGTACGCAAGCATCGACAAAGCTTCTTTAGAGCCAATACAATTTTCATAGGACAAAATTTGTCGCGAGCAAACGGCAGTTTGCTGCTCAGCAAAGTCATTTAAAGAACTGTCAATTTTTGTTCCTAAATCTCACATTATCCCCTAGGCGCGGTCTGCCAGAGTGTTAAAATAGGAGAGTTGGTTTTTCGCCCTATTTTGGGTGTGTGAGGGGAATGTAATGAAAAAAGCGAATAACAATGCTGCGTTTTCTTTGATTCAAGTCACCATTGCTGCCGGAATTATGGCCGCGATGGGTCTGATGACGATTGCAGTCTCAAAGAAATTCTTCTTAGCCAATAAAACGGAATATCTAAAGACTCAGATTCGCAATGACCTCAATATTGCCATGACAAAAATTCAAGGCGATCTCTACGAAGCCTCTCAATTGAACGGCCAAACTGGATTATTTTATAATGCCGTTAAACGTATTGGTGGAATTAGCACGTTTAATGCGGCCGATCTTTACGATGGAATCGAAATTATCAAAGGCCAAAACTCCTCACTGAGTGGAAGAATTTCTCTTAGTTCCGTAGCCGTTAACGGCATTAGTATGCAGGTCAATTATATTCCTCCTCCCGTTAATACTGCGGATCCCTCAGTCAATGCCGCAAATCAACTTCTTAAAGATTATTTTGAAGCTGCAATTAATAATCAAAATTATTTTATTCTTTCGACTGATAAATATCGAAACTTAATTATCAAACAAGATGGGGCTCCGGTGACAACTGGAACCTGCCCCGCTCCTGATAACGCCTTATCTTGTATTCGCTTTCAGGCCGCCTATCCGACTATTGCAGGCAATACAAAACCGTATTTTACAACGGCCGAGACTGCTCCTGTAGGCAACCAGATGGTAGTGGCTGAGAGACTTCAGTATTTTGTAAACCCTTCCGACAAAAGCCTCTACCGAAATACACTTAAGCTCGATGGCTCCATCAGACGAAGTGAAGTGATCTTAAGAAACGTCAACCAGATGAGAGTTGCTTACCAGTTCGCACCAAGTGCACTTCGCAAAAACCTAGGAATTAAAGAAACAGATCTGATTCTTCGCCATCCTAAAGATCGCCCTGCTGAATATTGGAATACCGTAAACGGAACAGGAGATACTGCGAAGGCCGAAAACGCGGTAAGCTTCGGTGATGTTTCTAAATTAACCGTGCTCATTAATGTTGGGCTTCCTGGAGAAATTAAGCAAAATCAGGTTTCAGAAGCCGGGGGATTTGAAAAAGATTCAACCGGAACCTACGGCATCGTGATGACTCGAACAATGGTACCAGGGCAAACCAATATCGAACTTAAACCTGCAGGAAAAGCTCTCGATACGAACTGTAGTGTTCTTGAAAACTCTCGATGTAATCCAAACTGTGCTCATCTTTTTACCGATCCAAATCCCAATGCTCCTTTTTATCGAGGCTATGCGGTTTACTCGAATATGGTCGGAGCCAATTGGTGGAATGCGTATGACTCAAGTAATCCATCTGGCGGCACAAGTGGAGCTTCAGATCTTTGCAAATGTGGTAAGGCCGTCGATGATTTGGGAGTTCCGCAATCAACCCCCTATGCTGATCCCAATACTCAACCTGAAAAACTTCCGTTCTGGAGTAAAGCCAACGAATGGGCCCAATTAAGTTGGTCGGCAGGCAATTCTATTTATTATAATGCCAATAATGGAGGAACAGCTAACGACACCAGTGAATTTAATCCTAATTCAACGAATATTTTTACCGATAACTCCCCTTCAAGTCTTCAGAAACGCAGACTTGACTATTGCGCGAGGGTGACAAATTGCGGAGTGGGTCGCGCTGCTTACGGGCCTAAATTAGATCGAAATCATCCACTCTGCGGTCTCGTACGTACTTGTCTAACGCCTTCTGCTCAGGCCTCAGTCTTTTCGCAATCGACCGGCTTTAACTATACGGCTCTTTATAATCTCATCATGACTCAAGACGGAAATAAAATGGGTACCGATTTAGGTCAACTCTGGTGTGCTACTCAAGAGATTGGACCTCAAACTTGTGACAATTGGTATGATCGATTCTTAAATCGAAGTTGGGATCAAAACAGTCCTAGTGCTACCGTCTCTAAACCACCTGCAGTCTCACAATCGAGTCAAACAAATACGTGGCGAACGTCTTGTGCATGTGAATTAAATTACTACGATTCGACAGCTAATACTTGGTATGAAATGCCTCGAGATGTCATTAACTACGAAGCTGTTTGCGGAGTTGAAGGTTTTCATGAGGCCAAAGGAGTTGAGCCAGGAAAAGTTTGTTCGCGCGCTCGAAGGGCGTCAGATGGAGCATGGATGATGTGGGACAATTCAAGCTCACCTCCCGCTTCTTCTCTCGATGCTCGTCAATTCTTGAGAAGAAAACCAAGCGTTGGGCTTTGCGCTTGCTACAAAAACTCCTCTGATGCTCTCACTCAGGCCAATACCTATAATGAAGATGCGGACGGAAGTGTTATTGCCGCATGGACAGCGAATGCTCCCATTCCGACTGCGCCTAATAATTTTAATGCCACTGACTTAGCGGGCATAGAACTGCCCACCACTCCCGGATTCGCCACTCGTCGAATGACGAACCAACCTATCTTGAATGCAGATTCCTTTTATAATGCCTCAGTAATTGGCGGCTACTGGTCATTTTATAATTGGCAGTATCGAGGTAATGGCAGCATTTTTGATTTTCGTATCGATCGGTCTATTGCAGCAGGAGAAAATAGCTGGAGCATTACTCAAAGTAATAAGGCATCTCGCTTTGTTTTAGCAAATGAAGTTCCTGCTCGAATGTCCGATGGATCGGCAGTAACAGGAACACTCCTTGACGAAAATGGAGTTGTAACAAGTGTGGGGGTTCCGATGCCAATTCCTCCAAATTCCACCGGCTCTGATCCCGCTACGACAAATACAAACCCAGGTATATTAAATACAGATCGCACATGCGGTTGGCAGCCCGGAATCGGCGATCAGACACTTGATCCAAAATGTATGTCAGCTCACGGTCAGTGGTTATCAAACGTCAGATATTCTACTCCTTCGAACGGAACAAATCCTGCTCTTATCCTTTCGGGTACCGGCGTTTCCACTCTTGGAGTAGGACAGAATATCAGCTGCTCTCGCTCTGTGATGGAGGCCGGCTGGTACACCTATAACTTCAACAATGTGAACTGGTGTCTTGAAGACTCCTATCCGAATGGATATTACTCTTCTCGAGGTGGGGCGAGCTTTTATAATCAGGCGGTTCCTAATAATTGGCCTGCTGAACTGGCACCTAAATGTCTGACAACAACGGGCACCGCCGATCCTAATTGTTCAAACGGCGTGCTTGTTCTTAATTCTCAAGATGCAACCCCTGTTAATCTCTGGCCCTATCGCTTTTATTGCAGCGATCGATGTGGACTCCCTCAACACTGGAACGCTGTAAGTTCAAGGCAACTTAAATGGGCACGTTATCAAATTAGAAAACTTTATTCTCAAATTACAGGCCAGTCTTTTGATATCGCTAATCAATATTTGGGTTGGTGCGACGATTACCGCGTCGGCGTTTCAGGTGGCGGATCAACGGGGGGAACATGAAAAAAGATCGCACAGGTTCGGCTCTTATTTTAACTCTTATTTCACTCGCTATTTTAGCGTTTGTGGGAGCTTCTTTCATTAAAAATTCAAATCTCAACGTTGGTCTTACAAGTGTAGATAGTAAAAATACTCTTCAAAGAATTGAAGCCGATGCCGAAATCGCAAGAGTTCGACAAATGCTTATGAAAAATCTCGACGACTATACGCAGCCAAACGCCCTTACAATCGATGTCGATGTTGAAACCATCCCTTTCGTAAATGATCCTACGAAATTCGCCGAATATATTCAGGAATTTGAAACCGCTTACAATAATACGCATGCAGGAAAAGTCTCAATTAAGTGCGTAAGACAAGGTGATAGTGGAACGGGGACTGAAGAATTTTGCACGCGTAAGCGAAGTCATGATCCAAAAATATTTTCAATCTCCTATCAAAAGCTTGATCCTGAAAGAGGAGTTCTTTCGACCATCAAGCAGGAGTCTTTTATTCAGCGAGCTCAGATTAATGACTTTTCTTATTTGATTACCAATGCCAAAGGAGATATTCGCCTCGGCAAAGCGAATTTCTCTGCAGCGGTGGGAATATTCGTCGACTCATCCTTAATTGTTTCGGGGGTTCCCGTCGGATTTAACGGAATTTATTTTACCTCACCTCAAGGAACCAATTTTACTCGAGGACTTTCCACTAATATCCCCGACGAACGCTACCTTATTCAAGAGCCTGGTGCAGTTTTTACCTTAAATGATGCAACTTTCGGCGACAACGATACGGTACGAGATGTGGTGAATAAATCGGCTTGTCAATTTTATTCAATGTCTCACTCATCTGCGCTCACTATAAATCCAATCGATACGACAACTCAACGAACGGCCAAGGAACAAGCTGCCTGGACGGCTTGCGAAACTCAGCAGGCGGGAAATCCCGATTTAGTTTGTGATGTATCTCAATTGGGCAAATCGAGTTATGAAATAACTAATGACGGGCGCATTCGACTTAATGAAGTTTGGCAGTGGACACTCACCAATACGACTACAAACGTTATTGAAAAAGCAGGAACCTATGGAGCTTCCGACGGTGCAGGCTTTACTGATTTTGTAAGTCTTTCAGCTGGCAAAGCTTATTACTTACCAGGCGAAGTCAGCGTAGGAGCTCCATTTACTCCTCTTACTTCGGCGGTGCCTTGGGAAAGCAATTCCGATTTAACGAGTCAAAAAGAAAGCCATTTGAGCGAACGAGTCACTTTAATGGCTGGCGGAGATATGATTATCAGAAATTCCATTAGAGGTTCGGGAGATCCAGTCAAAAACTCCGCTCTCTTCGCTCAAGGCAATATCAAGCTTTCAGATAGAAAAGAGCAAAATCAAGCTTTTGTTTTTAGTCTTCGATCAGACGCCCTGCTTGTTTCTGGAAATTACCAGCGCATCAATGGAAGTGGTGGAACAGCTTACACTCTTCAGCAAATTAAAAAAGCGACCACAAACTATACAAGCAGCACCATCAGTGCATATATAGAGGCCAGTATTTTTCCGACGGCGACCAGTACAACCAATTGTATGGCTAGTGGTAGCATTGGTTCATTTATCGTTCCTGGTGTTTTTTACGATGTAAACTCTGAAAATGGCTCAAACCCACGTACATTGGGAAAACTCTTTATCAACGGAATGGTCATCACGGCGGAGCCCACTTATACCAGTCAAAAACATACCATTAATACTTGGGAAATCGCTTCGGCAGGATTTACTGATTTAGAAATGAGAGCAGATAATCTGCAATCACCTCCTCCAGGAATGAATTTTTCTGTAAACTCAAATCTTAAAGAAAGTATTGGCTCCTCAAGTACATTTAGCCTTAGCATGAAAGAAGCGTTAAGCAGCGTTCAATACTAGTTTTTTTGAACGAAGGCGGAGGTTTTACGATGAATAAAAACTCAAAGAAATTTTGGTGGTCATTGATTTTGTGGTGCATGGGAATCGCAACTCAACGCAATCTCTACGCTGTTGGATCGACCTGTGCCACAGACTGTCCAGGGTCTGACTTTTGTTTGGGTTTTGCGCGAACGAGTCTATCTGCAGGCTCTTGGAGGCTTATTAAGCTTTGCTCCGGAACTTGTTCCACTCTCAACGATACAACAGTGGATGGTGTTAAATATTTAGGTGTAACCAGTGTTCAAAATAAACCCATCTGGCACACTGAAGTCGACAGCGTCAGTTTCGCCAGCCGAAAATGTATTGATGCGGCCGGCTCAGGATCAGGCTCAGGATCGGGCTCAGGTTCATAATCAAAAAATTAAAATCTAAACCTTTTTTCGAAATGTAAATCGGATCGGAAGTCCTTGAAGATTAAAAGACCGTCTTAATTGATTCGCTAAAAATCGTTTATCATCTTCTGCCACGGCTTGTGGAGCATTACAGAAAAACTGAAACGACATCGGGCGAGCCGAAGTCTGTACAAGATAGTGAATACGCAAATACTGGGTTCGCGTTCTCACCTTTGCATTGGTCACTCCCCTTTTTGCAACACGGGGTGGTTTTTGCTCCTGAACTTCCTGAAGCCAGCGATTAAGTTTAGGAGTTGAAATTTTATGACAAGCTTTATCGAGATCGCGAAGCATCTGAAAAATCTTATCAACTCGGTAGCCCGATTTAGCAGATGTAAAAAGCACAGGTAAAAATTGTAAATCACCCATCTGGTCCCTGAGCAAATTTCTAAAATCTTTTTCGGCAAATACCTTTCGAACGAGATCCCATTTATTCACCACCAAAATCGTGGGCACCAGACTGGAGCGAACAAGATGAAGTAATTTTCTATCTTGAGTATCAAGCGATCCGTCTTTGCGAGCCTCAATAACTAAAAGCGCAAAGTCCGACTGTTTCAATTCTTTAAGGGACTTCTCTATCGAAAAAATTTCGATGGGATCCGCTTTTCTTCCGTAAACTTTTGGTTTTTTTCGAATACCGGCCGTATCGCAGAAAATCCATTCGATGCCTTTATTACTTCGGCTTCCCTCAACCACATCTCTTGTGGTTCCAGGCTGATCCGAAATAAGGCTCATCGTATTTTCGATAAGCCCGTTAAAAAGAGAACTCTTACCAACATTAGGGCGGCCCAAAATGGCCACCCGTTTTGAAGACTTAGTTTTTTGATTTGATGCTTCAGTTGATTTCTTTTTATTGAGATCGATGCGTGGAACAAACTTAAGCATCTCAGTTTCAAGTTCAGAAAGACCTTTTTTTTCTTCGGCCGATAGAAAAACAATATTCTCAGTAAAATAACTCCAAATTTCGGATGAGTGAATTTCGTAAGATTTTTTATCTGACTTATTAACGATCACAACAACTGGCTTCTCGAGTTTTCTTAAATATTGAGCGCATTCGATATCGGTTGAGGTAAGAGGCTCAGATCCATCGACCACAAAAAGAATGAGTCCGAGCTGATCTCTTTTTTCTTTGGGTAAGGTCTGAAGAGAGAGGCCAAATTTGCCGTATCCAGCAAGGTCCCAAACCTCCGAAGGCTCGAATTCTTCGCCTAGTTTAAGCGGCCCCGAGACGATATCACGAGTGACCCCTTCTTGGTCCCAAACGAGGGATTTTCTACGCCCCAAAAGGCGATTAAAAATAGAGCTTTTACCAACATTGGGCCGACCGGCGAGGGCGATAATCATAAAAGAAACAGGTTCTATCAGTTATTAAAATTATTGATATGCACGGCGACAGAACCATCAGTTTTAAGTTCAAGCAAGTCCAAAACACCATTTCCGTCTATATCCGCGCTATAGACCTTATTGGTGCCTGAGGCGAGATTTCCGGTTGAAAAGGCCGTATCGGTAATATTAGAGAACGCAAGGCTATTGCTCTGAGTATAGAGCAATGAGGTTGAAGATCTGGCCATAAAAAGGTCTTCCTTTCCATCCCCTGTAAAATCCCCCACCGTAAAACTAGTGGCCGCAACAGAGACCGTACTCGGATTTAAAGCCGAACTTAAGGTAAAGCCCGTAAAGCTGCCATCGCCTAAATAAAGCTCAATACCCCGAGAACTTGAGATCAAAAGATCTTTTTTTCCATCTTTATTCATATCAACCAAGGCAGCATCAAGGGGGGCCTGAGTATAATTGCGTGTAAGTGTTGTCGCTAAACTAAATGTGGCGTCATTTGTATTCTGATAAATCTGAATTTTTTCGGCCCCAGAAGAAGGAACCACAACAATATCATTGTAACCGTCACCGTTAATATCGCCTGAAAGAGCTTTAAGCGGAGAGCTGATATCCGCGTTATCTAAACTAATATCGCTTCCAAACACAAAATCCGACTGCTGAACGGCACTATGATTGGTCAGATTTGTCGCAAAATAAATAAGGCCCTGTTTCTTATTGGTCCCCTTTGCAGGTGCATAAGCGAGAGAATTAAGCAGAGCACTTCGCGGAAAAACCACTCGAGAAGTAAAAGTGCCGTCTCCATTATTCAAAAAGATCTGCGCCTGAGTGGGCTGTTTAAAAAGGATAAGATCAAGATTTGCCGAACTATCAAAATCAAGATCCTCGGCAATGCCTTCGGAGTACCGAGCCGAAGCAGTTTCGCTAATCAATTGAGCTGACTGCCATGAACTTCCATTTTGCGCCAAATAAACTAAAACTCCCGACTCCGTGAGCATGACAAGATCTTGATAATCATCTCCATTGAAATTTCCGGTTAGAAGTTTCGTAGCAGCAGGGTAACCTGAAGGCGCAGCCAACTGAAGGGCAGACGGTTTTTTAAAAGTTGTTGAGTCAGTTCCTCCTAAATCCCCACTGTCATCAGTATTAACTTTGCAGCCTGCCCAGATGAGAGATACCCCTATAAATAAACCGCACCAAATTTTTTTCATGTACTTCCCTTCGCCTGCTTTCTCACTCGTTTTTTCTCGAGAGTGACTTCAGACTCATCAATTTTTCCAAATGCGACTCGAGCGGCATCTTGTTCGGCCTCACGTTTTGAGCGCCCCGATCCCGCTGCCAAACTTTCTCCCAAGAATTCAATTTTCACTTCAAATGTCTTCGAATGATCTGGTCCTGTCTCTTTCACTAAGACATAGCGAGGGGACTTCTGGAATTTCTTCTGAAAATACTCTTGAAGCCGAGTTTTATAATCCTGAGAAGTTTCGACCTTTTTTGAAACCGGAATCAAATCAACAAAAAGACGACCTAAAAGCTTTTGAGCTCGTTCAATTCCTTGATCGAGATAAACAGCCCCAATCACGGCCTCAAAGGCATCAGCCAGAAGACTCGCCTTCGTTCTTCCGCCCGTCTTATCTTCGCCTTTTCCAAGCCTTAAAGCTTGTCCAAGAGCCAAAGATTCAGCCAAACGGGCCAATTGCTTTTGGTTCACAAGCGCTGCACGCCTTCGAGAAAGAGCTCCTTCAGGTTCATTCGGAAAAGCTCTCACGAGCATCTCAGCGATACACACCCCCAAAACAGCGTCTCCAAGGAACTCAAGGCGCTCATTACTTTGCTCTAAATTAAGCTTTTTTTCGTGAACATAAGATGAATGCGTAATCGCTAATTCAAGTAGCTGGGGGTCAGAAAATTTAATTCCAAGCTTGGTTTGCAGAACATCAAGCGACATTTAAAAAGTTTGCCACAGCCTTGCGAATAGGACCACCTCCAACTACTCGCTTTCCATCATAAAAAACGGCAAATTGTCCGGGCGTGACAGCTCTTTGGGCTTCGAGAAATCGAATTTCCGCGGTTTGAGAGTTAATGGAGACCACCGAACACTCAACAAACTGCGAACGAGAACGAATTTTCACAGTTAAGGAGCGGCCAATATAATTTTGAAGTCCAAAGTCGTGCCGAGCATCCACCAGCATCCCCTCCGAATAAAGAGTGCGATCAATACCAAGCTGAACTTCTTTTCGATCCGAATGAATAGCCGTCACATAATAATCGGTAAATCCGTAGGCTCCGAGACCCTTTTTTTGACCGACTGTAAAATGATGAATACCCCTATGAAGACCTAAAACTTTGCCCTCTTCGTCTACAAAACTTCCGGGGGCGTCCTCGATTTGATACTCGTCTTTTAAAAATTTGCGGTAATTATTTTCAGGAACAAAACAAATCTCCATCGAGTCGGGCTTTTGACTGACAGGAAGACCAGCTTCTAGTGCAAGTTTTCGAATTTCATCTTTAGAATACTCCCCCACCGGAAACATAATTCTTTGAAGTTTTTCTTTTTGAACTCCTACTAAAAAGTAGGATTGATCTTTGGCCGGATCATCTGCGGCTTCAAGATAGACTTGATCTTTATCTCGAATAATTTTTGCATAATGCCCCGTGGCAAAATAAGGAGCGTCGATTGCATCGGCGTATTCAGAGAGTTCATCAAATTTAATAAAGGTATTACAAGCAACACAGGGATTAGGCGTTTCACCTTTTTTGTACGAATCAACGAAGTAATCCATCACTCGCTTTTTGAATCTCTCTCTTGAATCAAAAAGGTAATGTTTGATGCCTAATTTATCGCAGACGTGCCGTGCATCGTAGACATCTTCGAGTGAGCAGCAGCCTCCCTTACCTTCTTTTCGGTTTTGGCGAGAGTAGTCGTAGAGCTGAAAAGTAACGCCCACAACATCGTAGCCCTGCTTAAGCAAAATATAAGCAGCTACTGAGGAATCCACTCCTCCACTCATCGCGACTAAAACTCGTTCTTTCATGGTCTTTAAATGCTTCATACCGCTAAGTAGCCTTAAGAGAAAGGCAAAAAGAAAAGCCCCCATAAAGGGGGCTTTTCACAAGATCTCACTTCATCAACTCGACGATTTGAGCTTTCTGACGAAGTGAAGCTTCCTTAGAACTTATAGGTCACTCCAAGGTAGTTTTCGTTCGCAATATTCAAAGCTTTACCACCAACTCCAGTGGTATCTTTGGTTGCAGCAAACTCATTTTCTAAATTTACTGACCATGATTTATTCAACTCATATCCAGCGTTAAGAAGGGCATAGTTTTGATATACAACTTCACCGCCAATTTTATCTTTAACGTTCATTCTGTATCGAATGAAACCAGAAAGCTCAGCAATAGGAGTTGGAAAGTCTAAGTGAGCATGAAAACGATAAGCATAGGAATCACCATCTTCATAGTTGGCAGAAATGCGACCAGCTCTGACATAAGTATCAAGCTTAAGTTTGTCGCTGAAAGCATGTTTCATACCCACGATACCAGCATGAAGAGTACTTACAGGCTCTGAACCAACGCTTCCGGCAAGGGCAGCTTTAGCTCCACCTAATTTCTGTGCTTCAGCAGCTGCAGCAGCTTTTTCGGCTGAAGTAGAAGCTTTTGAAGTTCTATCTTTTACAGCACTCACCAAACCGCTATCGGCTGTAGCGGAGTCAAAATTAGTAAGACGGCCTAAATTGTAGTTAGTATAAACAGAAGTGGTTTTAGAAAGTGAATATTCCATACCAGCAAGAAAAGCGATATCGCTGTTGTTATCGTTCTTTTGGCTTGCGCTTGTTCTTAAGGTGAAAAGGCCATCAACGAGAGCGTTGAACTTCCAATTACCAGATCCAGCGGTAAGCTTTGCAACAGGGTGATGCTGAATTTGTGAATTATCAGAGATGCCTTTAGCTTCGATTGCACCCGCTGCACGATTTCCTGTCGCTTCAAATTCATAACTTAAAGCAACATTAAGGCCCGGAACATCATATCCAAGTGCTACGCCTGGTCTTATGAAAGCACCATAAATGTACTCTCCATTTTTATTGCTTCGATCCTGCTTTCCATGAGCTCCCGTAAAAACTGATGGGCTAACTGAAAGTGCAGGGGCTGGAGCATTAACGCCTTGTGCTCCTGTTGTAACAGTTGAGGACTGAGCCTGAACTCCGGTGGCAGTAATAGCTAAAACAGCTACACTCACAAATCTAATCTTCATAATTACCTTATCTCCTGATTTTCGACTTAAGTTTCCCACCAACTCCAAACCTTATGGAATTAGGGTTCTCATTCATTTGCCAGCGACTTTTAGCATGGATAACAGTCCTGTCAATGGCGGCCAAAGACCAATTTAAAGTGGTTTATGGGGTGTTAAGAGCAAATTAAGGTTTAAGCAAGATCTGTTACAGCCCTTTGAGCTAGCCTTTTATTGCTTGAGTAAAAGAAATGATGGGCTTCGATGCTCATTCTCCATATACCAAGCCATTCTGGTACGAGGGTCTTGATAATTGCTTTGATAGACAACAATGCGATAACTGGTGCGCTGCTTTTTCTTGATATCAACGCCTGTATAAACTTCACTGGCCGCAACGATTCGATCGCCATCTAAAATAAGCTTTACTTTGCGAGTAAGTTTAACAGGAGATGACGAGCCGGAATTCTTATTAAACCGAAGTAGAGTAAAGCTTGAAGTCTCAAGTTCGTGTGAAATGCATATTTCATTTCTTAAGCTCGGTTTACCGCATTCGAGAATTGTAGTCGTGGCATCGGATTGCGAAATAAATCCGAGGATAAAAAATAGAATAAAAATTGGTGACTTCATACGCACTCCCTATTCAGCGAAAGTAAACCCTTACCTCCGAAATGGCATACTCGATGCTTAAAGGTCAAGATTGGCTAATGGATGATTACCAATTTGAGACTCAATCAGAAAAAGGTTTCCGTCGCACAAGAGAGATGCAAAGAATTTTAGCAATTTAAGCCTTTTAAACGACTTTTAACCTACTTTTAAGGATTGCGCCGAAAGAGCGGCTTTGCAGCTCTTGAAGACTGAGGCCTGTGTGGGCAAGCTCTGCCTCATCAATCGCTCCCGATTGATAGGCGCGAACAAAGTAATGCAGAAGTCCCTGAGCAGTTGCAGCATCATCAAAGACGCTTCCTATCAGGCTTGCTTTGGTTGCTTGATCGATAAAATTCTTAAGTCTAAGAGTGGCCTCTTCAGATGATTCCAGAAAAAAAGCATAGTAAGCTGCATAGCGAGCGATGAACTGAGCGGGGTGAAGATCCCAGCCTTGATAAAATCCCTGCTCAAGCGCATGACGAATATTTTGATAGTGAACCTTCCACGCATGATGAACTGCTTCGGTCGCTCCAACGGGAATCAGAGGAGTAGCCCCATCTGAAATCCAAATCCCCGACTGAGCTAAGCTAATACGCATAATTTCACGAGCGAAATTCGAAGCATCTGAATCTATTTTTTGTGACCGGGGCGCAATATCATTTAAAGCGGCATAATCGTAAACTCCAAAGTGAACCGCTCGTACACGGCCCTTACCTGCCTTAATCAAAGCTGGAAGCGTAAGCCTTCCCTCTCGATCAAAAATCACCTGAGGGGTTTCGATCATAAGTTCAATTTTTAAACTCGAACGTTTGAGCTTTTTTAGAGTCTCAAAAGCTTCGAGAATTTTAACTAAGGCACTCACCTGCTGAACAAAAGTAATTTTTGGCAGAGTAATCACAAAATTCTTCGGCAAGCTGCCTTTTGAATCTCTTAAAAGTTGGCTTAAAAAAAGATCGAGAGTTCGGATGGCTCTTTCTTTGTGATCCTCAGAAAAGGATTTAATGCGAATGCCGATAAAGGGCGGCAAGGTTTTATTTTGAAGTCCGAGTGCAAGTTCAGCTGCAGATTTTACGGCAAATTCATCTTCTTCAATATCGGACCTAATTCCAAAGCCGTCTTCAAAATCAATTCTGAAATCCTCTAGAGCTTCGGTGGCGAGTTTAACTTTTACACGATCGTAAACTTTTTGAGTCAGCTTTGAATCTAATCCGAGATCAAAGGTTTTTGCAAAAGTCTGTACATCGGGAGCATTGAGAAGAAAAGATCGAAGAGCAATCTCGCCGAGTTTCTTTGCAGTATCAGATTTAAAAAGATGCGCTCCCCCATAAACAGAATGAATGGGCTGCCTTTCAGATTGCATCGCAATGAGAAGGGATTTTTTATGCGCCGACTGTAAATTTCTAGAAATACTCTGAACAAAACTACTCTTAAGTGTGGTTTTCATCTCCTCAGTAAGGCTAATCGATTGAGCACAGAGAGACAATCTGAACGATTATAAACTAAATGAAGGTCGGCCCTTGTTTCAACATCTGCTTCTAATAAAATTTCTCGGAGTGGATCAAAAATTGAATCTCCAAAGCCTGGGTCCGAAACCAGCAGAGCTCTCAATATGGCGAGTTTTGACGGATCTTTTTGTTTAAGCGTGAGGTCGATTAACTTAAGGATGCTCTCACCATGAGAGAAGCGAATCAAATATTTAAGAATACTCGAAAGATTTTTAGAATCAGCCACCTCAAAAAAGTCTTCAATTAGGTCGTCAAACTCATTTGAATTCAATCGATTAAAAACATAATCAACTAGACTCGCAATCAACCCCTGATTGCGAATACTTAAAATATCTCGAATAAGGGTTTTAAGAATTTTACCTTCTTCTAGTTTAAGAACATGCTTTAAAATTAGTTCAGCATTTCTTGTTCGGTCATCTTTTTTTGAAAGAAGGTAGAGAAGATCATCTTCTCGATCATTCCAGTGAAGCTGAGAGTAAACGTGCTTAATTAATTCTTGATCGAAATCAGAAGAATTCAATTTAAGAAGATCTTCTAGAAGCCCCGCGAAGGCCTGAGAGTAAGGCTGCTGCAAGACTTGGACAAACGAATCTAAAAGCTGATTACGAGCTTTTTGGCGGCTTTCAATAATATATTGATTCTGAGACGGATGATCATCGTTATCCAATATAGACTTCGCTTTAAGGGGTTCAACAAACATAAAAGCATTATTCTCAAGCACCAAAAGAAGCTCGGCTCCCGCAAGTGAAGCCAATGATAAATCTAGTGCGCGGTTGCTCTGTTTATACTTTTTTAAAATACTTCTTAAATCTTGCGCAAAAGCAACTGAATAACGTGCCGTGAATACGGTCTTAAATATCTCCTGGTAGACTTGGAAGTTTCCCTTTTGCACAAGAGTTTTCATCGTACGATGAAAATTTGCCGAGAATTTATTTGTAAAGGCGACTTGAACGATCCACTTCATTCGATCAATGGTCGGTTGAACATCAATAAAATCGGCCAAGGCTTCATCAGCCGCCTGAAGAGACCCCCTTTCAACTGATAAAAAATTGAGCAGTTCATGAATAAATTCAGTCTGCATTTTTGAATGATGCCATCGATTAGGATGTTGTATATCGAGGCCAGCTTGAAGTTGTTCTCTAAGTTCTTGGACGATATTGGCTCGATCTTCTTTGGAGAGACTTGCAATTCTCGATTTAACTTTTTGGTTAAGCTTATAGAGAACGCCCTTATCGAAGGCCTCCAATTTATTTTCTTTAAATAATTGGATATACGTCATCGGCGTTATATGAAGAGTTTCTTGGATAACTTCGAACGCATTTCGATTGGTCACAACAATGTAGTCATCCCCGACAGATAGAAAATCAGATCCTTCGCGAGCTTCAGGTTTTAACTTAAAGCGAATTGTAATTCCGGTATCTTTAGCTCCGACTCGCCCGATGCGAGTGTAAAACCCATCTCCGTACGCAGCCGCTTCATCGCGCTTACCGTTTCGCGAAATAAATACATTGGGAAAACCTTTATGCGATCGAGTAATCGACTCATACGCTAAAAAATCCATCGTATCGTGAGCGACGGTATCAATCTTTAATTCGGCAGCTGTCTTTCCATCGCCTCTTCCTAATTCAAAAGGATGCAGAGGTTCTCGATTTAAAAAGTTCAAGGTTTTATTTAAAGCAGCCTCCCTTTCTTGTAGTTTTTTTACAATTCCTAACAGATCAATTACTTTTGCTGCTAGATCGAGATTGGCAGCATGCAAAAACATTTTTTTTGCATTAGTCTCAAGCCAAGTATCTAAGTAATTTCTATTTGAATACCCGTAAGTGCTCGAGAAATCAGTTCGATCGATTATTTTTTTTATGACATCAAAGTCTGCTTGTTTAATAGAAAGCTCGTATTGAAACACTTTTGTAAGATAACGAATTACAGAAAAAATAGGCGGATTGAGCCCCTCCCTAGAGCGGCTGGTTTGTTCGTGGGAGGGTGAAAAGTAAAAAGAAAGTTGAGACTCTCGTATATCATTAAAGAAATGAGATTCAGAATTATCCCAATCACGAAGGTCGCGCACGACGAAATGATCAGGTTCATATTGAGTGACTTCGACAAGTCCCACAGAGTTTGAATCTGTGTGTTGATTGAGAAAGTCCGGATTATTAAGAAGAGCGAGTTTGGATCCGCGCTTTTCTCTTAGGAGACGAACTTCCCAGGAGGTCTTTGAACCAGTAATATGAGGAAAATGACTCTCGAGCTCTTTCTCAATCATAGTCGCATCGTCTTGAGAGCCATCGATGACAATGTCTAAGTCTTGAGTGGAGCGATAAATATTAGAAAACTCGTAATCAAAACGATCAGGTTGATACGAAGAATCTCCGGCTTCGCGCCTTAGATCCCAATTGACGTAATGAGCATAACCGGCTGCTGTTCCTCCAAAGAGATAAATTTTAAGATTGTTGCGTTCGCCTATTTCACGAATAAATTTCAGCTCTGCAACTCGATCCATTCTTTGGCGCAGTTCTTTTCGAAGTAGATCGGCGGCAATAATGGGATGAGCCTGAGGTTCAAAGAGCGCATCAACGAAGGAGGATTGGCCCTTAATTTTCTCTACGGCTGAAACAACCGGGGCATTTAGTAATACGGCAAAAAAAGCCGCACAGATAAGCGAATTCCCCTTCACGCTCCTCAAAATTCCAGGATATAACGCATGGAGTCAAGAAGTAGTAATTCGTGTGCGAAGATTAAATTTATGATATGAGATCGCACATTTATGGCAAAGCCTGAATCAAGATTATTTTTTGGCCGGAACGTCTTAAGAGAGGCCCTTTCAGCTAAAGCAAAAATCAAAGAAATTTACTGTGAAACTGAGGCCGCTCAGTCGTTTGCAGAGTCTCTTTCGGCAGTAAAGAAAAATAGCATCCCTTTAAAAAATGGAATGCCCCACGAGGTCAAACATCAGTCTCATCAGGGAATTGCCTTTGAGACTGAGCACGAGTTTTATATTCCATTTTCGGCGACAAACTTGCGAGGTTTTCCATTTGTGGTTTTGTGCAACGAAGTTGAGGATGTGCATAATTTTGGCTCGATCGCCCGGTGTGCGGGAGCGTTTGGAGCAAAGCTCGTTGTCCACGAATATAAAAATTCAGCACAACTCACGGCTGCCGCCATGAAGGCTTCGGCGGGAGTTGCTTTTCATTTAAAATTCATGAAAGTCGGACATCTTTCGGAGGCGGTGAAGGAGCTATCGGCTGCCGGGCGACACATTATCGGTCTCGATATTTCTGATCGAGCGGTTTCGCTCTTTAACTGGGTTCCTGAATTTCCTCTGGCTTTGATTTTAGGATCTGAAGGCGAAGGAATTTCAGCCTCTCTTAAATCACGCTGTCAAACTTTGGTAAAAATCCCGATGGAGAAATTTGCAGAATCTCTCAATGTCAGTCATGCTGCTGCTATAGCGATGAACTGGATTTATAAATCTGAAAGTAAATTAAAAAAATAACTACCTGGCATGATACCCCCCCGTTACACACTTTTATTTCTGAGCGGTTTCATTTTCTTTCTCCCTCTCAGTTTAAAATCAGAATGCGAACAGGATAAGAATTTAAAATTCTCAGAATATCTAATTAAAGCAGACGGCTCCCCTTCTACTGCCCTCAAAAATCTTACCAACACCCTCGCATGGAGTCAGAATCTACCCTTTGAGAAAATCAAATATTTGATTAAAAAGGAATTCGGTCGTCCTTTCGGAGTTGAACGTTGGGAGGTTCCTTCTAAGTTTCAGGATCAAAAGAAAACCTTCATTCCCCTTTTGCGTGACCTCGGGCTGGTTTGTAAAAAAATGCCTGCGCATAACCACTATGCTTACGCGATTGTTTTTGGTGGAATTCTCTCTCGTGTTCACACCCGAATTGGCTTTTTAGCAAATATTTGGAATCAAGGCGTTCGATTTGATCAGATTGTATTTTTAGGCTCCGATCGTTTACTAGTTGATGACATTGAGGGACGGATTCATTTAAAAAAATTCTTAAAATCAAATAAAGTTGATTTCGAGAAGAAAAAGATTCGCTTTCCTCAAACTGAAATTGAGTTGATGGAATTTGTTTTTGAATATTCAAAGGCATCACAAAAATTGAAGAAAATTTCAAAAGTGAGTATTAAGACTCCGCATGGATCTCAGGGGCGTGCGCCCACAGGTGAAAGTGTCGAGTACTGGATGAACACAAATCCAAAGCCTGGTAGGCTTTTACTGATTTCATCTCAGCCTCTTATTGGTTATCAGTCAGCCATCTCCGAGCCTCTGTTCTCGAGTGATTTTCCACTGGATATCGTCGGCGCAGGCGTTGACCCTGAAAAAGTAGAAATTAGTCAGCTTCTCGATGCTTTATCTGATTGGACAAATAGACTCAATCGCCCGCGAAAGCGACCGAGTCTGTAAAACAAATAGCACATAATTTTTTATAATTAACCAGCGACCACAATAAAAACAGCGCCTTCAGATACGGTGATTCTGGCGTTCGAGACAAGTTCATTACTTTGACTAAAGACGGGGCGTCTTTCTTTTTTAAGATTGAACTTCCATTTTAATCCGGAGGTCCTGATTGTGATGGGAGTTTGGAGAGGGAAGATAGAAATTTTTGTGCCCGGTTTCTCTTTGAAATCTAGATTTTTATTTGAGGAATTGAGTACTAAAATTTTAGATGTCGAGTTTATAAATTCAATACGGGCTTTGATATTTACAGAATCAATTAAAGCGGCCAAAGAGTAATCTAATCTTTCATCGGCCCATGAAAACACTTGAATCTTTTTTGCACCCAATCGCTCTGCCTCAAGCAAAGCCAAATTTAAATCAGTGTGATCTTTATCTTTGGGAAACTTATATATCTTGGTTTTTTTTTGAAGATCTTTAAGCAGAACATCAGGAATGCTATCCAAATCTCCGATGATCATATCAGGCAGAATCGAAAGCGCAGCGCAAAACCTTGCACCACCATCTACAGCCACAACAAAGTCAGCATCTTCGCAGGCTTTTCGAAGTTTTTCGGGAGATGGCGTTAAGGCGTTACCAACGATAACGCAAATCATCGAGCCGTTTTCTTGGACATCACATCCATCCAAACAGCCAAGATGATAATTAAACCTTTAATCACCATTTGAAAATTGGTGGGAATATTCATAAGGCTCATTCCATTATTCACTGTCCCCATCAAGAATGCGCCTAAGAGCGTCCCGCCGACAGTCCCGACCCCACCTTGAAGTGAAGTTCCGCCAATCACGACGGCTGCGATAGCATCGAGCTCATAAAGGTTTCCAGCATTAGGATCGCCAGCATCAATACGGCCGCCTTCAATGATAGCCGCAAGAGCCACAAGCACGCCCAAAATTACGAAAGTGAAAAAATAAATCCATGGCACTCGAATACCGCAAAGTCTTGCAGCTTCGGGGTTTCCTCCGATTGCGTAAACAAATCGACCAAAGGTAGTTCTATTAAGCAAAAAATAAATTCCTAAGAAAACCATCGCCATTAAAAGCACTGGAGTAGGAATTCCTCTTCCCTGACCTGCAACCCCCTGATCAAAATAAAATACGCGAATCGTCGCTAATGTGATGAGCCAAACAAGCCCAAGCTTCCACCAAAACTTACTGACCTTAGACCAATACAAATTAAGACTGGCTGCAATTCCGCCGCACATAAGCAAACCAAACGAGGCGAAGGGAGGGATATAAGAAGTTCCCACCCAACGGTAGTCATTGCTTAAAGGAGAAATCTTGCTTCCACCCGAAAGGATCAAAGCCAGACCTCTCGCAATAACGAAAACACCCAAAGATACGACAAATGGCGGAATTTTAAATCTGGCAACCATTCCACCTGTAAAAGCTCCCACACCCCCACATAAAAGCATTACCAGACCAAATGTAAGTAGAGCGCCAGGAACCCCTGATTGATTCCAACCAGCATTTACCTGCAATAGACCGGCTGTCACAGAGCCTAAGGCGAGCACACTTCCGATCGATAAATCGATGGCACCAAGTAAAATAATACATGTCATTCCAAAAGCCAGAATGCAGTTAACGGCAACTTGGCGAGAGAGATTGGTAAGATTTCGCTCGGTTAAAAATGTTTCTTCTGCAAATGTGAAAGCAATAACAACAATAATCAGGGTCAGGATCGGAACAAGCTTGCTCCAATGCATAGTCTTAGGTGACAAGGGCACTACTCTTTCTTGAGGAGCTGGTGGTTCTGGCTGAAAAAGTGGTTGCACAGCGCTCATCAGGCAGCAGCCTTCTCCATAATACTGACCTGACTAATCTGAGAACCTTCTAAAAGACCCACAACCTTCCCTTCTCTCATAACCAAACATCGGTCCGCCAAACTCACAACTTCTGGCAACTCCGATGAAACTAGAATCAAAGTGAGTCCTTGGTCAACGAGCTGACGTATCAAATGATAGATCTCAGCCTTGGCAAGCACGTCAATACCTCTCGTGGGCTCATCCAGGAGCAGGATCTTAGGCTGCGTCGAAAGCCATCGGCCGATAATGACCTTCTGCTGGTTACCTCCGCTTAAATGTCGAACTTTAAAATGCTCATCAGGAGTCTTAATGCGAAGAACTTTGCAGTAGTACTTCACAAGCTCAGATTCTTCAATCGATCGAATGCGAGCAAAGGTCGAAAGCTTTTTAAGAATAGGCAAAGTCAAATTGCCCTTTACATCCATCTCAAGAACTAACCCTGAGGCTTTTCGATCTTCGGTCACTAGAGCAAGCCCCTCTTTGATCGCATCCTGAGGATTTCGAATATTCACGTCTTTTCCATGCAGCTGAATTTTGCCGCTCACTTTATTGGCATTAAGTGAACCGAAAAGCGCAGAAACTAACTCCGTTCGCCTGCTGCCCATTAGGCCCGCAATTCCAAAGATCTCTCCTTGGCGAACATCAAAACTTACCCCTTTAAGTATGGGGTTTCCGGTTCTTCGATCAGTGTAATGCAGATCTTCAACCTTAAGAATAATATCGCGCCGAGTTTCAAACGGTCTCTTCGGCGGAAAAATCGACTCGATCCTTCGGCCAACCATCGCTTCGATAATTCTCTCTTCGCTAAATCCGCGCGAATCAAAATCAGAAATCGACTTGCCATCTCTTAATACGGTGATTTTTTCGCAAAGCTCACGAATTTCAGGAAGTTTATGAGAAATATAAATCGAAGCCACTCCCCTTTTCTTTAGATCTTTAATCAAATTAAAAAGAGTATCGACTTCTTTATCCGTCAGAGCCGATGTGGGTTCGTCAAAGATAATAACCTTAACCGGCTTCGTAAAAGCTCGTGCAATCTCTACCAGCTGACGTTCGCCAACACTTAAATTCTTCACTCTATTTTCAGCAGAGATTTGAAAATTAAATTTCTTTAAGAGCTCTTCAGTTCGAGCATAAAGCTCTTTCATCTTAAGAACGCCGGCAAATTGCGGAAATTCAGAAATAAAAATATTTTCGGCAACCGTAAGCTCTTCAAACAAAGAAAGCTCTTGATGAATAATGGCAATTCCAGCGTCTCGCGCTTCTCTTGGGCCAGGGAATTTTTGCTCTTCCCCGTTTAAAAGAATGCGGCCGCTATAATCCCCATAAGGCCATACGCCGCTTAAAACTTTCATCAGTGTCGATTTGCCGGCGCCATTTTCGCCAACTAAACCTAAACACTCTCCAGCAAATGCTTTAAGCGAAACGCTCTCAAGAGCTTTCACTCCCGAGAACGATTTAGAAATACCTTCAAGTTCAACGACTGGTTTAAAATTCACAAATAAGTGACTTTAAATTAGAGCTTTTTGTCGCCAAATACGAGTGCACGGTCATGAAATCCAGATTTGAAAATTCTCTCGTCAAGATTTTCAACCGTCACGGGATAAACAGGTGTATTGATCACCTTAACTTCCGTTCCGCTTCCGTTTTCAATAGTTCTATCGTGAAGAATCGGCTTGCCTTGCGCTAAGGCTACTGCCGCTTCGGCAGCTTTTTCAGCCAGCGGTCGAATTTCTTTTAAGACTTCGAATTGCTGTTTGCCTTGAACGATATCTTTGATGGCGGCTAAATCAGCATCGGCACCAGCAATAAAAACCTTACCGGTCAGCTTTTGTTCAGCCACGGCTTGCACAGCTCCGTGAGCCATTCCAGAGTTATTCGCCAAAACAGCGTCGATTTTATTATTGAATCGAGTGAGAGCATTTTCAGTTGTCTTAAGAGCAAGCTGAGCATCCCAACCTGGATGATATTGATGAACCACAAGTTCGATTTCAGGATATTTAGCTAGAACTGATTTAACACCCTGAGTAATCGCTTCTGCTACGGAGTGACCTTCTTGACCACTTAAAATAATGTACTTGCCTTTTCCACCAGTGGCCTTAACGGCAGCTTCGGCTTGAAGAACTCCAACCAAAGTGGAGTCTTGGGTAACGTAAAGATCGATCGGAGCTTTATTGATAATTCGATCGTAAGCAATAAAAGGAACTTTCTCTTTTCGAGCGGCCTCAACCATTGAAGCAGAAGCATTCGAATCAACAGGCTGCATAACGATCGCCTTCACACCTAGAGCCAGCATATTCTCAACTTTGTTCATTTGAGCGGCAGAATCTGAGTTAGCCGAAGCAAAAACAACCTCAGCACCTAAACTCTTCGCTTTATCTTCGAAATATTTTTTATCTTTGGCGTAACGCTCTTCGTTCATATTGTCCAAAATGAAACCAATTTTAAGATTAGATTCGCTCTTCTTGGTACAACCAGAAATAAGAGCCACTGCTACAAACAGTAGAGATAAAGTAGAGAGCCACTTCGACATGATAGTCTCCTTAAATATAACGTTATGCGCCTTCGCAGACGCGTTTAACTTTAGTCATGAGCATATTTGCCGATCGGCAAAAAAATGATCCGACCATGCCGCCACGCAGACACGTAAAAACCAAACGAATCGACACCTAAGCGCCTCCGTGGATTGGCACACTTTTTGTATTCAAATTGAGGAATAGAAACAAGAGGAAAGACCCACCAGATTCGGGGGGTACTTAGGGAAAGAAAACCATGGAATTCGGAGGACTTAGTACATGATCAATGGAGAAGCAAAACAAGAGGGAAAGATCACTATATTTCAGTTAAGAGACGATCTTACGCCCAATAAAGTAAAAGCATTCGTGAAGAAACTAAGTCAGATTGTTAGTTTTGGACAACGCTATATCGTCTTAGACTTATCAGATACTGAAGAAGTCTGCCTTCTTGGTATGGTCGCCATCTCCTCTATATTTAATAAGTGTCGGCAAAACGGAGGAGCCCTTAAAATTACTGGGCTTAATCCAATCGTTCGAAGAGCCTTTAGAAAAACAAATCTCATTAATACCATCGAAGTTTACGATGAAGTGCTTGATGCGATTAAGAGCTTTAAACAAGTAAACCTTCTTAAATCAAAACAGTACTCCGGCTCCTTCTTTTTAAGAGAGTCGAATTCGTTTGTGGGATGGGATCGCCTTCCTCTAATGGGCCTTGTTCAATAAGAAACTAAAAATCAGTCCCCAAATCAATAGCAGGTAGATGACTGCCCATCTCATCGGGGTCATCTCCCCTCTGATCGGTATCTCCTTGTCCGAGCTGCCCTTCGTCATTAAGGCCAAAACATTTCACCGCACCTGATGTAAGGACCCCGCAGGTGATGTTAAGGCCTGCACTCACAGAAATAAGTGTGCCATCTAAGTCTGCAGAAACTAGATTATCTCCCATCTCATTCGGACCGTCGCCGATATAAGAAGCGGGAAAACCCAGTTCACCGCTAGCACCTCCGCCCCAGCATTTAAGTTCTTTGCTATCAAGATAAGCGCATGTATGCGAGTCGCCCGATGCAATTTGCGAAGCGGTTCTGCTAGATCCGAGATCAACGACAGGAAGATTATCGCCCATCTCGCCCGCACCATCGCCAAGATTTCCTGTAGTCTGCCCGAGTTGAGCCGCATTATTTTCTCCCCAACATTTCACGGACGAATTATCTAATACGACACAAACGTGCTTCTCACCCACTGAAAGTTTTTTAACTGTTCGACTCGATCCGAGATCAACAGCACTGAGAGAATCCCCTAGCTCTCCTGCGCCATCACCGTAATTATTAGCATTACCCTGACCCAATTGACCTTCATCATTAAGGCCCCAACATTTAACGGTCGCATTATCAAGAAGTGCGCAGACAAAATTTCCGCCCGCAGAAATTTGCACCGCGCTTCTTCCATTGCCGAGATCAATCGCGGTAAGACTGTCTCCCATCTCGCTCGAGCCATCTCCTCGATTTGCGGTATTACCTTGCCCTAATTGTCCGTAAGTATTGGATCCCCAGCATTTGACAGAATCATTGTCGAGAAGAGCACAGGTAAAATGTTTACCTGCCGAAATTTGAATAGCCGTTCGTCCGGAGCCAAGATCAATTGCGGCTAGATTATCTCCCATCTCGCTCGCACCATCGCCAATATTCGAGGTGTTTCCTCTTCCTAATTGACCTTCATCGTTAAGGCCCCAACATTTAACGGTCGCATTATCAAGAAGTGCGCAGACATGTGCGAGACCTACGCTCACATCGATAGCTGCTCGTCCGGAGCCAAGATCAATTGCGGCTAAATGACTTCCCATTTCATTCGGACCATCCCCGATATCGTTGGTATCACCTCGACCGAGTTGTCCATCGGCATTATCTCCCCAACACTTAAGACTTCCTGCTGGTCCACGAGCACAGACCGTCTGTCCGTACCCTAAAGAAACCTTTGTTCTTGCGTCGACTTGAATACTTTTGCTCGCACTCAGAGAATAAGCTTCACCCGGATCGGGCAATGTGAGTGCTATATCGCTTCCTCCTGAGTCTTTGATCGATCCATCCTCAGCACTTAAAGAATCTTTTGATACGTATTCTAAATCGGCCGAATAATCCTGGGATTGAACTGTGTAGGTAAAGGTTAGCTCCGATGAACCACTGCCGCTCGTATAAGTCGCTTTTTGATCTGTTTCTCCTGTTTCAAGAATAAGACTGGGAGTTCCGGTTACTGTGACGACCTCATCGAAGGTGACTTGAATAGAGATTGAATCTGTCTTCATATAAATACCATCGACTGTACTTGCACTGACTTTGATCGAACTTTGAGTGGTGGCCGACCCGCCTTCAGAGCCACAGCTATTGAGCGAAAGAGCCAATAAGCAAAGAACCAAAATTGAGATGAAATTCATGGACCGCCCTCCATTCATCAGTTTTGTTGAGATGATGTTCCCAAGCAATCGAATTTTACTTTTTTGGGGATTGGGATCACTTTTCCTCTATTAATTTAGAGGGAGTCGCGTCTATGATGGCGCCATGAAAAATCTTTTAAAATCCATTTTGTTCTGTTTTTTCGCTCTGGGTATCTTTTACGCCTGTAAACTAAAATCTAGCGGAGTATCAGGTGAAAGAGCTCTCGTTTTTGCAAGGCCCGGCGATTCGGTCGGACTTGACTTAGCGAAACAAGATGAAGGCGAGTCGATTAATATCGGCATCAATATTTTGGAATGTTTGGCAGGTTTTGAGCTTGGCGGAACAAAAATTGAACCTCGACTCGCTGAAAAATGGGATATCAGCAAAGATGGAAAAACCTATACATTCTATCTTCGAAAAAATGTGAAATTCCACGACGGAACGCCCATGAATGCTGATGCCGTTGTTTTTTCTTTTGAACGTCAGTGGAAGAAAGAACATCCCGCTTACGCATTTGGTGCTCCTTATAAATATTGGCTCAATGTCGGCATGGACGATATTGTTAAAGAAGTTCAAAAAGTCGACGACCTCACCGTAAAAATTATTCTTAAACAACCGAATGCTCCGTTTTTAGCTAATATCGCAATGCCATTTTTATCAATCGTCAGCCCCACAGCGGTGATGAAGCATAAAGAAGGCTTCGATCAAAATCCCGTTGGCACCGGCCCCTATACTTTAAAATCTTGGAAGAAAGATGACGCAATGGTGCTTGAAGCTTTTGCTGATTATTGGGGAGAAAAAGCAAAAATCAATAAAGTTGTTGTGCGCGTGATTCCCGACAACCAAGTTCGCGTTTTAGAACTTCAGCGCGGCTCGATTCATCTGATGGATTTTCCTAATCCAGCTGATCTTTCAAAACTCGCTCAAGATAGCAACGTCACTTTGCTAAAAAGCGAGGGTCTCAATGTGGGCTACTTAGCCTTCAATATGAAGAAAAAACCTCTCGATAAATTAGAAGTAAGAGAGGCGATTTCGATGGGCATTGATCGCAAGCGCCTGCTTTCAGAAATTTATCAAGGCATGGGTGCTCTCGCCTCCAATCCGATTCCTCCTATGGTGCTTGGCTATAACTCTCGTCTTCCTGAAATTTCATATGATCCTGTAAAAGCCAAAGCCCTTCTTGAAAAAGCAGGCATCACCGGTTTGAAAATCGATCTTTGGGCCATGCCAGTGGCACGGCCTTATAATCCGAATGCCAAAAAAATGGCTGAATTTATTCAGAGCGATCTTAAAAAGATTGGTATTGATGCTACCATTGTTTCATACGACTGGGGAACTTATCTCGATAAAGCCGGAAAAGGTGAGCACGAATTACTTTTAATGGGTTGGAATGGTGATAATGGAGATCCTGATAATTTTCTCTATACCCTTCTTGCTAAAGATGTGGCCCAAAAAATTCCTACTCAGAACTTTTCGTTTTGGATGAACGATGAATTCACCAAGTTGATTAAAGAAGCTCAGATCATTACAGAAGCTCAAAAACGAGCGGCTCTCTATAGCAAAGCAATCGAAATTTTTGCAAAGGACAAACCTTGGCTCCCCATCGCTCACTCGGTTGTTGTTGTGCCAATGAGAAACGAAATTGAAGGCTATAAAATTGACCCAATCGCGGGCAATCGTTGGTTTGCGTCGGTACAATTTAAGGATGCCCCTAAACAACCATGATTCGAATTCTGATTGAAAACGTGATCACGGTCTTTTTTGCCGTGATCGCAGTTTTTTTTATGATTCAGCTTGTGCCTGGTGACCCCGCCCAGCTTGTTCTTGGCGAAAAAGCTACGCCTGAAGCGATCGAAAAAGTGAGGGTTGAGCTCGGCCTCGATAAACCCGTCGTTCACCAGCTCGGCGATTATTTTAAAAGACTTGCTCAAGGCAACCTAGGCAGTAGCATTCGAAGCGGCCATCCCGTTCTTGATGAGATCAGCACTCGCCTTCCTGCCACGATTGAGCTTGCGCTCTCGGCTCTTTTTATTGCGACAATTTTTGGAATTCTTTTAGGAATGCTTGCGGCACGGCATCCCGGAGGCTGGGTAGATTTATTCTTAGGTGCTTTTTCAGTTCTAGGTCTGTCGCTTCCCATTTTCTTCTTAGGACTTTTGATGGCACTTTTCTTCGGCGTCTGGCTTGAGTGGCTACCCATCTCAGGACGCATCAGTTATTCGGTTTCGTACGAACCTATCACCGGCTTTGTTTTAGTTGATTCTCTTTTGCAAGGTGATATCGATCTTTTTTTAAGCGGACTTCAGCATCTGATTCTACCGGCGGCGACCTTAGCTACTGTTCCAATGAGTTTAATTGCACGTCTTATGCGCTCTTCGCTAATTGAAACTTTAAAGGCCGATTATATTAGAACCGCTAGAGCTAAAGGACAGTCAGAGAAGAAAATATTTTTTGTTCATGCTTTTCGAAATGCCTTGCTTCCTGTGATTACGATGACGGGATTTCAATTTGGAGTTCTTTTAGGAGGCGCCATATTGACTGAGAATGTTTTTGCTTGGCCTGGCATGGGAAGATGGCTGGTATTTTCTGTGGAAGGAAGAGATTTTCCTGCTGTTCAAGGCTCTACACTTGTATTTGCGACTGGCATTATTGTCGTCATGGCATTAACCGAATGGATTCAAACAAGAGTCGATCCGAGACTTAAAGCAAAGTCATAAAATGAAACGATCTCAACTTTATATTGGTGGTGCGATTATTTTGGGGCTAGTTCTTGTCGCTATTTTTGGACCTTTGCTGGCACCTTATGATCCTCTGCTTGATCATCCTGGCTTTGAAAATCTTTCGCCGAGTATCAAATCGTATGACGGAAATTTATTTTTGCTCGGAACCGACACCCTTGGACGAGATCTTCTTTCTCGGCTTATTTACGGTGCACGCTACTGCTTAGTAATGGGAGCTCTCTCTGTTTTGCTGGCAGCAAGCATTGGGGTTCCTCTTGGACTTTGGGCTGGATACCATCCTCGATTTGATTTTTTTATTTCGCGAGCTACCGATATTTTGATGTCTTTTCCGGCCATTTTGATTGCTATTTTAATTGTGGCGATTTTAGGTCCTGGAATAATTAATGCCGTGATTGCAGTCGGCATCACTTCGATTCCTATTTTTGTGCGACTCACCCGAAGCCAAACAAAATCCGAAAGTAAAAAAGATTATGTCAAAGCTGCTGAAGCGCTCGGAGTTCGTTCAACTCGAATTTTAGTGCGACATATCTTTCCTAATATCACCTCACCTCTCTTGGTTTTAACTTCTTTAGGTTTAGGAACTGCGATTTTAGAGTCAGCAGCTTTAAGTTTTTTAAATCTTGGCGCAACGCCTCCTGCTCCCGAATGGGGGTCGATGATTCGAGCTGGAATGGAGACTTTTCTTTCTACAAATCCTTGGATTTCAATTTTCTCAGGATGCTGTATCTTCTTAAATGTACTCGGATTTAATCTTTTGGGAGACGCTCTCAGAGATAAATGGGATCCTGTCTTAAGAATGAGGGAGAAGTAAGACCAATGAAAAAATTTAAATTCACCGGCCTGGTTATTTTCTTAGCGTTTGTAGCAACTGCTTGTGCCACAAAATTTCATGAGGTCAAACAAAGACCAGTCACCTTTATTCTTTATGACGCAGGTGAAACCAAAGCGATGGAGCCTGTATTTGTTCATCTCCGAAACAAAAAGGTTCCTATGCAAGTTATCGCTGTCGGAACGGCCCGTGATATTGCAAAGTCGAACCCCGACTATTTTGATATTTATTCAAAATGTGATTTTGGATCTTTCATCGATGCCAAATGGCCTAAAGAACTTTCTGTGCCTCAGCGAGACTTAGAGAGACTTGAGGCCTGTATAGATCCCGGACTTGTGGTGAGCGGAATGTCATCAACTTTTCAAGAACAAGCTGTGACTGCACTTCAAAAAAAGAACCGCATTTTTTGGGGTTATTATGATTCTTTTAGTAAGCAAGCCATCGATGGCGTCAGTCAGACAATGGTTTCTGGTCTTGCCAAAATTTTGGTGCCTTCCAAATCAATTCGTGAAGCAGTGGTGGCAAAATATCCGACTAAATCGGTTGTTGTGGTCGGTCAGCCTACTCTCGAAGAATGGCGTCGCTATGCGAGCGAAATTGATGCGCGAGAAGTACTTAAGAAATTAAAACTCACCAAAACATATCCTGTAATTGTCTATACAGGTGGCTATGGCGAAGACTACGAAAGCTCATTTAGAATGTTTGTTAAAGAGGCCGCCAAAATGAAAGATATCGATGTTCTGATTTCTCTTCATCCTAAAGTTGATGGAACCCTTGAACGAGCAGTAATTCAAGAAGTTGGCGCCAATAATATGCTAGTTGTTGATAAGACAATCCCCACTCACGAAATTGCAATCATTGCTGATTTAATTGTCACTCACCGCTCGTCGGCAGGAGTTCAGTCGGTCTTTTTAGGAAAACCGGTTCTTTATTTGGATTCAAGAGCTGGAGCCTATAGTGATTTAGCTCTTGAAATGGGCTGGGCAAAACAGCTCGTTGGTCCTGAGAATTTTGTGACCGTTGCTCGCTCAAGAATTCGAGAACATAGTTATACTCTTGATCGTGATATCTACGGCATGGCCGGAATTCCTCGAGATTCTTCAGTTATTATTGCCGAGATGATTGAGAAAGAATTGCTTAAATAAACTAGCTTTTACACCGCAGAGCTCTTTTTAAGTATTTGAAATAACTGGTGTATTTTGAGGGGCTACACGGCGCATGAGGCTCGTGATATGAAAGCCACCGTATGACAGCGGGAATCATCGGCTTTATCATCTCAAGTTTGGTCTCTGCCTACGAACCTTTTAATCTTGAAGACTGGGCCGACCAAGTCACCACACAGATCGCAGAACATTCGACAGAAATTCAAAGCTGCTATACAAACCTGCTAAAAAAACAAAAGCCTTCGACACATAGTATTTCGGGCGAAAAAATTATCACCGTTGAGATCAGAATGAGCATTAATAAAAAAGGAAAGCTCGTTAAGCTTGTTCCCTTAAAGTCCACCAAAAAGTTTGTATCTCAAAACAGATGCCTTTTAAAGATCGCGTCTAAAATTAAATTCGCAAAGCCTCCGCATACGCAGCAGATCGAGCAAGTTCTCAACCTTCATTTGCGACCTCGCAAAATTAATTTTGCTTCTTAAAAATTATAAATTGTAGGGATTTAAAGTGAGTTTTGCTTTTTTCTTCTGAAACTCAGCTTCAATATTTTTCATTCGAGATTCAAAGAAATGGTCGTGAGCGTGAGAGAGATGAAGAGACTTAAGCTTGGCCGAAGTAACAAGACTCTTTCTAAACCTGGCAAGCTCATCTAAAAAACGATCGAGGCCCTCTTGGTTCTTCGATGAAATCTTAAAGATCTTCTGCGGTGTGATCCCCTGTTCAATCAAACTTTGCATCATAAGATCGGTGCCTTTTAAATCGGCCTTATGGACGACGAAAAGATCTCCCACTTCTCTCATTCCTGATTTCATCCACTGAATTTCATCGCCAGTCTCAGGCTGAAGTACAAGAACAGTAAGCGCAGAAATTTGCCCCACCTCTTGCTGGGTTTGTCCACTACCTGCAGTTTCAACCCAAACTTCGTCAAAATAAGGCTCTAAGAATATTTCAATATCGCGAATGCAGTGAGGAAAAGCCTCGGTACTTCGCGTGGCCAATGAGCGAACAAATAGATTAGAGGAGATTTCGCTTCCACTTAAACGAATGCGATCGCCAAGAACAGAGCCACCAGTCTGAATTGAGCTCGGATCACAAGCAAGCCAGGCTATTTTTTGATCGCGAGATTTAATTTGAGCAAGGCGACTAATCAGACTGGACTTTCCAACCCCAGCAGGTCCCGTAAAACAAATTGTTTTTTCAAGGGAGCGGGAATGAAAGCATTTTTTGAGCTCTCTCATACTTTGAGAATCTCGATTTTCAATAGCACTAATCATTAAAGAAAGTTCACGCCGATTGAAGGGCCTTAAACCTTCTTTTAATTTTTTCTTAGGCTGCCCCTTCAAGACTTTTTCTCTTTCTTCTTGGGTTTAAACGAAAGCTTTGCACTCACCTCGATATCGTAATTTTCAACAAGATGTTCTGCTACCTTTTTTGCAGTTGAATCCCAATCAAGCTGCTTGAGTTTATTTGAAACTTCTGCGGCAACTTTCTCTTGTAAATCGTCTCGTAAGCCTTTCACCCATTCAACAGCCTGAACTACCGATTCTTTGGGATCTTTCAGCTTGGAGGGAGCCGCAGCAAGTTTTTCAATAGCTCCAAAAACGAGCTCATCCCATTTCAACTTCGAGTCTTTTTCATCTTTCATATTAGAAATAGATTAGCCTTCAATAGTTCTAAATCCAATAAAAGAGCGTGGATGATTTTACGCTTAGAAGTCTGAAAGTGCCTTGCGACTCGGTACTCACAGAAATCGGACTTAAATTTAAAGTTCACTAACTTATCTTCGCTCCTATTCTGCTAATGATTGACGATATTTCTACTCATCTGATGAAATTTAGAAGGGGATTTGATTTTTTCAGGAGGGGGATTCATGGCGAGAAACATTCTCGGATGTTTGGTTTTATCATTTTTTATCACAAGTACTCAAATTTATAGCAAACAGTGCACGACCGATCAGCTTGAACAGATGAAACCGGTTGAAGTTGATGCAATTAAGATGACCAAAAAATTAAAGACGGAGATTCAAGAAGCGCTACAAACCAAAATCCACAATCAAAAGAAAATCCCCCCTCGAGAGCTTGAGAAATTATCAAGAGCCAAAGGAGTGATCGACTGCGCCGAATCGTATATTGGAAAAATCCCCTACTCTTGTATTGAAACGAGGCGCAATGTAGTCGCTCAAGCTTACTGGATTTTTGCTAAGCGAATATTTCTCACTCAGTATTTTTGGAATATGAGTTCAAAACAAATGGCAGCCATTCTACTTCATGAACTAAGCCACAAATGCGGAACCACGGATGCCATGTATTTCATTCAGAGCGGCACGACACCAAAAGATACAATGTTCATTTTTTGGTATGCAATAGCATCGACCTATGACTACTGGGCTCTTAACGGATTTTGTATGCCCGGAGATTGCGATGGCAGTTCCTCAGTTTACTGAAGACAGATTTAAGCTTTTCACATCAAGACCTAGCTACTCAATCAACTCAAAACAGTTCTTTTGATGGCTATACGCATAAACATCGGCCTTTGCGATATCAAACCACCAGCCGTGAATCTGAACCTTGCCCTTCTCGACTTGGTCGCGAATAAAAGCATGGCTTTTAAGATGCTCAATTTGCTGAAGAACATTTCGCTGCGAAAGCTGATTTACAGCAGATAATTTTGGATCCAAAGCAGCCTCAATTTTATACCGAACAAGTGAAGGTTCAGCGTAAGCTAGCCAGGTTCGTAAATACGGACAATCTTCGGGAGATTTCTCGGCTAAAAGCGCATGCATGGCACCACATTCTGAGTGACCGCAAACAACAATATGTTCCACATTAAGTCGTAATACTGAAAACTCTGCAGCCGCAAGAACTGAGCCTCCGATGAGTTTAGGATTAGGTCCTACTCCTGCAGGAGGAACAAGATTTCCGACATTCCTCACGACAAAAAGATCCCCAGGATCAGTAGAAGCAAACCAATTAGGCGCCACTCGGCTATCAGAGCAAGCGATAAAAAGAACATCGGGGCTCTGACCTTTTGCAAGCTGCGCAAATTTCTCGCGGCTACTCGGTAGAATTCGTTTTCGAAAATCTTTGATTCCTTCGATAAGTTTCTTCACGCAAGTTCTTCCGCTCTTGTTTTAAAAGCATTGAGAGTCTCGGGCAACTGAACTTCGGTGACTTTTTCGATAATCATTTTTGGCACTAGCCAACCGAAATCGACATCAATTGAATAAACGGCTTCGGTTTCAGTGGGCGAAAGTTCTTTCAGCGACCAAGAGCCTGAGTTTTTCTTCATCAAATCCCCAGAGACCAGCTCCCATGAAATAGAATGAGGCTCTTCGATTTCAAACTTAAGTGTGTACTTAATGTCTTTTACAATATTAATTGCAAAATCCACATGCACAGCGTCTTTTACTTTTTTCTCTTTTGCTTTTGAAGTCGAAGGAATGAATTCAGGATAAGATTCAAAATCACGAATCACTGAATAAACTTTTGCGATTGGCGCCTTAATTTTAAATTTTCGCTTAATCATACTTCGCCGTAGGTATGGCCCCAGATATAAGGTTTAATATCAAATCGATGACGGGCACGAATATGGCGGATTGTGCCAGTGGCCGATCTCATCACCACCGAATGAGTGGTACATCCATTTCGCGTAAAATTTACACCTTGAAGAAAGGTTCCTGTGGTTACGCCGGTTGCCGCAAACATGACATCCCCTTTGGCGATATCTTCGAGCCGATAGATCCGATCTAAGTCGCTCACTCCCATTTTTTTTGCCCGTTCTTTTTCTTCTGCCTTTGAAAATACAAGTTGTCCTTGAAAATCTCCGCCTAGGCATCTGAGAGCGGCGGCAGCAATTACTCCTTCAGGAGCTCCGCCTATTCCCATAAGTACATCAATTCCTGATTCCTCATCGGCTGCAGCTATAGCCGCAGATACATCTCCATCTTGAATCAGCCGAATACGACATCCTCTGGCTCGAACCTCCTGAATGAGGTCGGCATGCCTGGGGCGATCGAGAATCACAACGGTGATATCGCATATAGCGCGCTCCTTTGCTTTTGCAATACGCTCTAAATTCCAAATCCATGATTGGCTCAGGTCGATAACGCCTCGGCACTCTGGTCCAACAGCGATTTTCTTCATATAGGTATCAGGCGCATGTAAAAGTCCGCCCGATTCTGCCATCGCAACGACAGAAATTGAATTCGGCATTCCATGAGCGCAAATGGTCGTGCCTTCTAGAGGATCAACCGCGATTTCGATCGCAGGACCGTCACCAGTTCCGACTGTCTCGCCAATAAAAAGCATAGGGGCTTCGTCTCTTTCACCTTCTCCGATGACGATTTTAGCTGCCATATCAATTCGGTTTAAAGCCCCTCGCATGGCCTCAACGGCCGCTTTATCGCTTAGCTTTTCGTCGCCCAAGCCTACAGTTTTTGCCGCTGCGACTGCTGCGGCCTCCGTCACCCTCACAGTTTCTAAAGCAAGATTTCTGTCCATCACTCCTTGTTTTTAGCATGGCCAAAACTTCGAAAGATATAAGTCTTCTGTATGTAGGCCTCATTTTAGACTGAAATTTTTAAGTCGTTTCGCCATATATTTTACACTTAATATAATACCCTAAAAACAGGATCTAAAATTACAAAACAGTCCCATTAAACCTCAAAAATAAAACTATAGTTTCATTTTTATAGAATATTTAATTATTCTATAAAAATGGAAAATATAATTTTCAAACTCTTTCAGTTTCATATTCAGAAAAATCCAAAAATGCGTTCGTATTATTTTAGACACAAGGACCTCCTGCAGAAAAAATGTGGCCAATTCTCGCTCGCAAAATGGCTTCAAAATGAAAAAGAAATTGAGCTCGCAAAAGAACTTTCACTATATGGACCACTTGAAGAATCTGATTTGCAAGACAAAGAGACAAAAAAAATAATTCGACAATGGAATAAAAATTTACCGCAAGATCCAAATTTTTTTAAAATGCTTGAGACTCAGATTAATCTTTGGAATAAATTCAAGGATAAATCCATTTTGGAGTTTATCGAATCTGAGGACGCCAAGATTTGGTTTAAAAAAAGAAGTAAACTTCAAAGAAAAGCCTTATTTCTTCTCGACCAGCCGTTTAAAAATTCGAAATTAAAAGCTCTGAAACATCAAGCATTGGTCCGCAGGCTTATTCGCGCAAATCCCCTTATGACGTATAGAGATCTTCAGAGTCTTCGCGTTCGGAATGCTCAAAAGATTTATGAGAACTTCCCTCAGCGCGTGTGCCATCGACTTTCTTTTTTAAATCAGATTTTGGCTGAGCTTGATAACGCAAAAGAGATTTAAAGACTCGAGATGTTTTATATTCAAATAGATTCCATTTTTGTAAATAGCGTCTGAGTTGTGATGGCGAGAGGTGAATAAAATAAATGTTTTGCAAAGCTTCTGACAGCCTTCGCATGCTAGGAGCACCTAACAGCACGAAGGCTTCAATAATCATAAATCGAACAGACTCATCGACAACAATTCTTTTTCGCTGTGAATCACATGCAAACTTTTGATCGGCCAACTCAAGCCAACGATAAATAGTTGGGCGACTTAATGCATGCTCTTTGGCAATTTCACTAATCGATTTTCCACTTTTCCACGAAGAGATAACGTTTAGTTTCTTCTCAGATTTTGTTGTTTCAAATTGCCTACTTTTTAATTTCATAATACCATTATTTGATATTGATTAATTCCTTGGCAATCGTTTTCAGGCCAATCTCCGCAAGAACGATATTTTTCAATCATTTTGTAATATTTTAAGTGTTAAATAATACGAAAATCATTTCGCAAAATTATTTATTTTGCGAAATGATTAATTATTAAGCAAAATAAGACGATGGAACATCCGCTTAAATCAAATTTAGATGAATATTTAAGATCTCTAGCAGATGAAAAGCGGCTTCAGAGTTCAACTCTCAAAATGTATCGATTGGAACTTAATGATCTCTTGAAAAAATTGCCGACCCCAACTGACCTCTCAATGATTCGGCAATATTTAAGATCTGTCTCGGTCGCAACTCAGTGGCGAAAAATGGTGATCTGGAAAGCCTTTCTTAAAGAAACTCCTCCCGAATGGTCAGAAGCATTAAGCGGCATAAAAATGCCAAAACTTCGCTCTAAAATGCCAACCTTTTTGACCGATGACGAATCATTTCGAATGGAAGCGGTGTGTTATAAAACGAAAGAAATTTCTCGCAATCGATTATTGATCGGCCTATGTCTCAATCTTGGGCTGCGAATTTCAGAAGTTTTACAGCTAAAGTTTTCGGATATCGAAAATCAATGGCTCAAAATTATTCGAAAAGGAGGTAAAGAACAAAGACTCCCACTTTCTCCCAGTCTTCAGACTTTGATTAAATTTTGGAAAACTGAGGGGGAGCTTAACGACAACGATTGGATTTTTCCGGGCCGAACAGGAGAACCTATTTCGCCTCGAACTGCGCAACTTTGGATTAAAAGCCTGGCCAAAAGCGCTGGAATTGAAAAGCGTATTTCACCCCACAGTTTAAGACATACTTTTGCTACTCAACTGGCTAGCCGTGGTGCCAACTTAGCGGCGCTTAAAGAAATTTTGGGTCATCAAAGAATTTCAACGACCGAAAGATATTTACATGTAACGCCCGAACATCTTAAAGAGACTCTTTCTTTATTGCAGATGAAAATAAATCCCAATACACCGAAAGCTTATTAAGATGTTCACTTTAAAATGCATGATAAAGCGATTTTCAGTCTTTATGTTTATCGCTTTTTTAACCTGCTCGTTATTCCATCTTAATTTCTCTCTTTTAGCCAAAGATCGAAGCGCTGAGTTCGAACGCGAATTTGCTTCATCTACCGAATTTAATTTAGTGGCTCTTCAAACATATAAGATTCTTTTGGTTCCTGGATTTTTTGCAAACCCGATTATGAAGGCAAAAAACATCTCTCTGCTTTCACGCTATGGATTTGGTGAGTACTTTGATGATCAACTGAGATTGTTTCAAAAGCAGAATATCGAATCAGAAAGAATTAAACTCGAATCTGAAAACTCGACCGATTTTAATGTCGAACTTATTGCTCAAAGTATAAAAGCTGCGCAGAAGCTCTTAATTCTGATCGGCCACAGCAAAGGAAATATAGATATTCTTGTCAGCCTGATTAGATATCCTGAACTTCATTCGAAAGTTAAAGGTTGGATCTCTATTCAAGCTCCGTTTCATGGCAGCCCGGTCGCCGACTGGTTTATCAAAAATCAAAATTTAAGCTGGTTTGCGCGCTGGTTCCTCCAGAAAATAGGAGGAAATTTTGAAGCCCTTTCAGATTTATCTCAGCAGAAAAGAATCTTATTTCTCATTGAACACAATATGGAGATCCAGAAAATGAGTCTCAAAATACCAATCCTTGCAGTTGGAACTGAAATTCCCAAAATTCCATTTAAAATTGATACTCTACTCTGGATTCCGCGAGACTTAATGCTCCGGGTCAATATTCCAAATGATGGTCTCGTTCCTCTCTCAGGAACCTCTCTTCAAGGTTCCGACAGCATTTTGCTAAAGAATCTTGATCATGCTGATCCGGTGATGAAATCGTGGGTGAGAGAATACGATCGTACTCGAATGACACAACTGCTCTGTTATCTGCTACTTAAAAAGATCGGTGTGTAGCTCCACTTTAGAAAATTGCTAAAATGATATGTGGCAAACGAATCTGATCCAGAGGGTCAGGAAAGCTTTCAAATTGCTTATCTGACGCTACCTCTTTCGCTTTTTAAAGAAGGCGTTGAAATTGATAGAGACCTCTACCTTTTATACCAAGGCAATTATATTTTATTTCAGCAATCTGGTCATAAATGGGATCAAATCGATACTCAAAAATTGACCGACTTTAATGTTACCCACCTTTATATTAAAGTCGAATCGCGTAAAGAGTATGTCGATTATCTCGATAATCGAATGAGCAATATTATTACCAGTGGTGAGATCCCTAAGGAAGAAAAGGCTCAGCTGGTTTTTTCAGCGACGGTTACCGCCACCGAAGGCCTACTTAAAAATCCGGACTCCATCGATTTTGCTCGTCAGAATTTTTCATTCGTCAAACATTGTGTTAATTTTTTAAATCAGGACAGATCTGCATTCTACGATCTCTTCAACGCCTCAGCTCAGAATACGGTACAACATGCGCATGGCCTACATGTTTCAGCCTATGCCGTTACACTCGCCAAACAACTCGGGTACGAATCGCCTGAAGATCTTCAGGCGATTGGCGTTGGTGGAATGCTCATCGATATTGGAATGACGAAGGTGCCCAAAGAAATTCTAGAGAAGCCGGGTAAACTTACTGACGCTGAATTTGCAGAAATTAAAAAACATCCTCAGCACGGCTACGAAATGACTGAAAAATACGCCAAGATTATTCCGGCCATCAGTCGCTCAATTGTTCTACAGCACCATGAACGAGGAGATGCAAAAGGATATCCCCGTCGCTTAAGTGAAGAGCGAATTCATCCATTCGCAAAAATAGTGCGTATCGCTGATATGTTCGATGCCATGACATCAAAAAGACCCTGGCGAGATCAAAAAGGAGCTCTTAACTCCGCCAAAGAATTGCTTGAATGTGCTGTGACCGACGAAGAAAGAAAAATGATCGTTAAGTTCGTCGAAATGATGAAATAGATTAATGCTTCAGCGAAGCCAAATCTGCAATCGTTGAAATACAGAACATTTGCATCGTTTCTTCAATCAATTTCATTCGAATCTCCCTATCTTCAATCAGAACCAAATCTCTTAACCAATCAATCGATGGGTGAGCCAATTCTATTTCTCTAAATAACTTAATCGCCATTGGCTTGAGCGGTTCATCTCGATCTGTGGCCCCTCTTATTTTATGAAACAACGCCATCGCCTTCACCACCAAAGAGTTGTGATTCTTATTTTTCGAAACAAATGAAATAAAATCATCACGCTCTCTCAGATCTAAATCTATAAGTCGCTTATGGTTTTGAAGTGTATTGGCGGGTTTTCTTCGTGAAGGATCTTCAGTCGTCCAATTCTGAAAATATCGACTCAGGCCTTCATATCGAGCTCGATTTTGCTCAAATCTAAAAATTTCTTGGTAAATAGATTTGCGCAGGCTTTCGGAGGCTCGCTCAAGAATAGACTCAAGAAAAGGAATATGAGTGAGAGAATCTTTTGATAAACCTAAATAGCTAATCATGCGATTATAAATAGCTTCAAATTTTCTTAAACTATAGGGGCTTTCGAATTCTTTGATAGGGTCACTATTGTCCAAAGGATAAATAGATCTAAATGATATTTCGCGATCTATTTTTTCGAGAAGTATTAAAAATATTTGACTCGCCTCTTTTGCTGAAATTTTTTCAGGACGGAAGTTCGGTGCTAAATGCAAAAGGAACCTCTCATAATCCGCAGGGCTACCATACGAAACCAATAATTTTAAAGTCCATAAATGAGGGATAAACCCTAGCGGCAAAATTTGATTTAAAGCCGCGGCCACTTTCATTGCAGGAAACTGAGGAAGTATGTTTTGAATAATGGTATTAATTGCTGAAGAGTATTTTAAACTTGCGCTAAGAATATCGAGCCTTGTTCCATCCAAAATAAATTCCCTATCCGCCAGAGTCTTATCTCCTGCGACTTGACGGAGCTGATTTTCTAAATCTTTTTGAGTATCTTGAATAAATTTTTGAACGATAGCGTCAGATTCGGAGTCTAGCTTCCATGCAAGATTTTTAGAGATATCTGCTAAGTAATCCGGCAAAAGACGACCGAACCCTCTCAGTTTTAAACTCTGAATCAAACCAACACTACTCTTTGAAAGTGGAAACTTACTTTTAATATCCTTAAGCCAAGCAACATACAGAGAAAAATTCCATTGATGTAGATGCTGTAAACCAGAGTCTATGATGCTTCGAGCACTCACAAAATCGATTCGCAAAAGATAGTCAGTGAGGGCTCGGGCAATATCTGCGGTTAATTTTTCACTGATCATAAGAGGCTCTAAGTTCTCAAATAAACGCATTCGGTCTGGTTGAGATTTTGCGAGAAACTCTCCTAGACGTCTAAGCGCCTTACGATAAGCAATTTCTTCGGCCAAGGTAAGACGAGTAAGATCAACATCGAGTCGTCTTGCGATACGACTCGAAAAAGCTTCATCCGTATTCAGCCAATCTTCATTAGACTGATCAACGATTGCATTAATAACATCTGCAGCAGTAAATGCCATTGCCTTGGGAATAAGTTTTAATGGAGTTTTATTTTTAAAAAGGACAATATTGCCCGCTATAAAAAAATCTCTACCTTCTCGGGCCTGAGGATCTACTTTAAACGAAAGAGCAAACCCAGTGCCTTTCAATAAACCGATTTCTGCAGACTTAATCGCAGTATAAAATCCACTTCCGTAAAGCGCAGACTCGTGAGCTTGATTGACACGAGAGATAAAAACATTTGCCTCTAAATGGGGAGAGCGACTGATACTATCGTAAGCATCTAGGCCTTTTGTCATATGTTTGACTTCAGTAATTTGTAATTCTTTAGCTGTGCGACCTTCAGTTCCCAGCGGCAGAGACGGCAAGGGAACTCGGCCCAGAATATATTTTAAAGATTGAGCATCGCTCGATGGATCCAAATCTATCAGCTTTAGATCGAGGCCCCACTCTTTGAGAACGCGATAAGTTCTTTCAAGATCAATCGAATAATAAATCATATTAGTGATATTTTTTTTCATCCACCTCCAGGCGTACGAACCACGATGAATCGATTCCGGGTAAAATGAATCGACAATTTCACGTAAAATTTTTTCATCTTGAGGATCAATCTTAAGCCCGAACTGAAAAGTCTTAGTAAGAAACCGTATCACCGAGAAGATCGGTGGATTGAGCCCTTCACGCGCACGAGACGTTTGATTGTGACTGGGAGAGAAGTAATAAGTGTTCTTTTCGGCGACAAGGTCGTTTAAAAATGGCGCAGGCAGGATATCCCAGGCGCGCGCATCTCGAATATGAAACGGATTAAGATTGGATGTTTCAGAAATTTCGATAAGACCCGTCGATTGAGAGTCAGAATGCTGATTTTGAAAATCTTTATCATCGAGCAGCCCGTAACGATCTTCGAATCTACCGTTTAAAAGTCGGATATCCCATTTACTTTTTCGACCAGCGTAAACATTTTCCGCTTTTTTAACGAGTAAATCGCGAAGTTGATCAGCCTGAAGACGCGATCCATCGACAACAAGATCGATATCTTGTTCAGGCCTAAAAATACTGCAAAAATGATAATCGAATCTTAAAGCCGAAAACTTGTTATTGCCTTCAAGTCGTTGCACATCCCACTTAACATAATTTGCGAAAGATGCGGCAGTTCCGCCAAAAATAAAAACTCTGATTCCCATTTTTTTGGCTTCTGCACGAATAAATTCAAACTCAGCAACATTTGAAATATTTTTCTGAATGGTGGACTCGAGCTCTTCTGTATTGAGAGAAAATAGCGATAGCGCGAAATGCAGAAAAAGAGAACCCAACATCTAAACCACCCTAAGAGTAAAATTTCTAACATGAATTGACGGCAAGAACTAGAAATCAGATTGGGGCAAGCCAAACGCAGTTTTTACGAACCTGCCTTCGCTATATAATGCTAATCTATTGAAATCATTAGCATTATATGTAAGTCATGCGAAACTATTTCTAGCACAAAACTTGCACTCTTTAATGCAAATGTATTGGATCGCCAGAACTTTAGCGAATTTCTTTGAATTCACATTTGAGTTCGCCGATGCGACGTTTTCTCTACCCAAACTAATCAGATCTTTTATAGTCAGGCCGCTTTCTTTTTTGATTTTGGCTCTCACTCCACACGGAGCCAAAGAAGTGAAAAGCTATCGAAAAGCCCCCCAGATCGAGATTTCGGCCGAAGAATTCGAAAAAGCACTACGAGAGAATATAACTAAAGTTGAAGAGTTCGCTTTTATTAAAGCCGAGGCAGAAAAGCTTGGAGTTGATATTTATCTTTTTGGAGGAACAGCCGCAGGGTACGGACATTATGTACGCTGGGACCTTATGCGCCAAAAAGGAGATAAAAGATTTCAGCCCGATCGATTTACGTACCGCTACGAACATATTTATCGATCAACCCAAGATGCTGATCTGATTGTCGATGGCCCAGCGGATGCAGCTGATCAACTAACATACGTATTACAGCATAAATTCCCCCATCTTCAGGGTGAAAAGCCTGTATGGGAGTTACGCCTTCTTCGTGAAACATATAAAGGCAAAGAATCAGTATTAGAAAAGGATTTTCAGAATCAACATACCGATAGTAACTCCACAGGTCTTATCAAAATCACTGATCCAAAAAGCGATCAGAGTATCGTGAAAGACGCGCTGGCCTGGAACTCAGACTCCCCTCCTTTTTTTAATGATATACGAGAGGGTAAAATCTCATTTTATTATTCATTCAAACATAATTACACCAAACGAGCTGCCTCAGGATTAAATCCCTCTATTTTTGCAGCGATCAGATATCTTACGAAAAAATATCAATATCAGCTGCAAACTCGAAGCAAAGATGAGCCCAAGATTAGAAGTATTTTTAAAAATACTTCTAATCTTACCCATAGCAATGAGTACGTTCACAAGTGGCTCGAAAAAAATGGTCCTAAAATTTTGCAACACGCCGTCGATATTGAATATGCGGTAGAAGACGCCGATAAATATAATTTAAGAAATATATTGCGATACAAAAACAATGAAACTCTAGAATACAGCTTAGCTTGGTGGATGCAAAAGGCTCCCCTAACCTCCAAGACACTTGGTTTAGGATTGGGCAAAACAGCTAAAGAACTAGGAATCAATATTGTCGCCCATGATGCAAAAGATTTTCTTGCATACGAATCTATCACTCGATCGCATATGGGTTTTGCTAATGCATTTATTTCGAGGAGAGATAAGCCTGGCGAAAGAGCTTTTCATGGTGATGGGTTCTATGTGCGTCAAGGAACTTCTGGTGCAGTAGGAAACGGAATCACGATTCGATTTAAAATGCATCCCAAAGCACGCGAAGGTTCGGACTTTCTTCATATCGCCAGTTTCGATGGTGACGCTTACATCGTGGTCTTAAATAAAGAAGCTCTCGAGCTTATTCCAGAAGCGATTAATATTACTCCGGTAAATTTGCTTCAACTTTATATGACAGGCGATATTTCATCTTTTGATACAGGACAGAGATTTAAACTCAAAAGAAGCATACAATCGATGAACCTTAATGAGGTACCCGAACTAGAGATTGATGAGGTTCTAAAAACATTTCAAGACCCCAAAAAAATTGAATTCCTCATCGACGCACTTTCGTTATTCACCAACGTCATAATACCCAAACTTAAAGCCAACGAGAAAGAATGGATTAACAAACTGACCGACCTTATAAAACAATCGCATTCAGAAAATAGAGCTTTGGCGACGGCAATAACCGCAGACGCGCTCGTTTCTTATGATCCATCAAGTTTTGATCGATATCCAGAGCTGACTAAAATTCTTATTTCAAACGGCGATCTCGTAACACTATCTATTTTATTGGATAGCAATTTATTGCTTCTAAAATCTCCCAGCTTTTACACCTCGATAGCAGAAAAACTTGCTCAGCAACTAGCAAATTATTTTCCTCTCCATAACCTATCTGACATGGAACAGCAGCGTTTTTTTTCACGTAACCTTGCCACGAGAAATGGATTTACCTCTGCGAGTTTAAATAGTGTAAATAATTTGATTACAGTCAGCGTTGAACGAATTTTTTCTATAATTGGAACATTAGGCTTCGAACAATCAGAAAAAATTATAGAATCCTTTTTTGATCTAAAAGATTTTGCCTTCGACAATAGCCTTTCTAAAACAGATCTAGAACGTTGGGCAATAAAATATTTGCTCACGAGTATTCATAAAGAAACATTTAAACCTTTAATGATTAAACGCATTCGTGAAAACTGGACAAACAGCCAACTCAACGGCCTTCTTGAAGGTGAATCTCAAGAATTTGCTCAAATCTTGGCCGATAAAGAAATTCGTGAAGCTGTTTATAGTCGATGTACTTCTGAACAGTTTTCACGGATGAGGCGTATTTTTTCAAAAGATAAAGATGGAATTTTAGACGAAGCTATCGCTGACTTTCTTTCTTTAGATTTTGTTCAGCATGAAATGGATTTCCATGTCTTATCTGAGAATATCGCAACTAGCCCCCATCTTGCGCGATATAAATTAACGTCGGCAAAATTATTTGAATATTTTGCAAAAAATTCAAAAGGCCTTAACCATTTTTTACAATCGTTAAAATCGAATCGAGCTGTACTGGCTTATCTTCCAACTCTGAAAGATTTTATTGGTGAAAATCGGCAATCGCCTTCCTATTTATTTATGAAGGATCTGCTTTTTAATGCCGATCATTTTCAGGATCCCATTTTTGATGACTGGAGAAAGACGGTCTTGATTGATGATATCAATGAGCGTACTGAAAAAACTCAAAAACTGGCAGTGCCAGATTGTTCGCAAGCCCTACGAGATCTGGCTCCTGAGTATGGAATCGTAGCCGCTAATCGCTAGAGAATTTATCTATTTAACCAATCGAAAAATAAGAGGATATTTGTAGTCTACGCCCTCACTCGTTCGAATGGCCGCTATCACGCTGAGTGCAATGGCTCCAGCGACTAATATATAGAAGAGCGGAATGCCAATAAGAACCAAAAAAAGCAGAGCACAAACCGCACAATAAGCGAGAAAAGAGATTAGAAAATTGATCACTTCTTTACCTTGAGCATCGAGGTAGGAGGATTCGGTGCGCTTCAATAGCCAAATAACGAGAGGGATAATAAAGCCTGCAACAGGTATTAAATAGCCGGCAAACGGACTTAAATGAAGAATAACAGCCCACTTTTTTTCATCCGCAGTTCGATTTGAAAACGCCGAAAATGACTGATTATTATCTTCCATCCCCACAGTTTGCCGCCTCGATTCTTAAGGGGCAAGTAGTAGACAAGCCAATATGAGGTCGTTAAGCTTGGCCCGTTGTTTGATATTTTAGGGCGACTAGTTCAGTTGTTGAGCTGTGAGGCTCGCTAGATAAATAGTGAGCGCTTGGCGCTCTAACCAACTGAGCTTGAAGTCCTGCGAGTTTTTTAAAGAAGGGCGATTAGCTCAGTTGGTTAGAGCGCCACGTTGACATCGTGGAGGTCAGAGATTCGAGTTCTCTATCGCCCACCATTTCGAGGCAGGTGCAAATCGCGTCCGCCATAACTCCCTCACCAGAATTTATCGAAGAATTTGATGATCTTACATCGGCAGACTCGATTTTGGAGGACGCATTGGTTCGAGTTGGATTGACGTTTGTAGATTGAACTCGAATCTTTTAGTCCTCCACAGGTTTGAAGATTTGGCCCGATGTCTTTCGATTTGAAACTACTCTGATTCTTGAAGTCAGAACGACTTCTGGCCATTTAAACAATTCTTTTTCTTCCATACCAGTCCTATTGCTTAATATACCATTAAATGGTATCATTGGCTTAAACGATGTGGCAAGTCGGATTTAGCCGAAAGGCGGAAAAGCAGCTCAAGAAACTTTCGGAAGAAATTCAAGCTGCCGTCGCTGCTCTTACGTTAGATCTTGAAAGCCAGGGACCAATGCTTCCGCAGTGGAAGCATTTTGGCAAGCTTCGCGGTCAAAGTGATCGATATCACTGTCACATTAAATCCGGACGCCCAACGTATGTTGCGTGCTGGGAAGCTCTAGATAAGCGGATCCGAATTTTGGAGGTCTATTATGTCGGCACCCATGAAAATGCGCCATACTGATACGGTTCAAATAATCGTCGAAGGAAAAAAGCGCTCTTTATACTTAGTCCCAAAAGAAAAAGCTCAAAGCATCGAATCTCTTTTAGAAGACTACAAGTTGGAAGATTTTGTTCCAGCAGCGGAAGTGTTCAAAGATTTCTACGAAAAATACGGAAAGGGAGGGACTGCCCTTCGAGGATTCCGAATTCGAGAGAATCTTTCTCAAGCAGAATTAGCTTCTAAACTTGATTGCCCTCAGCCTTGGATTTCAGCTTGGGAGTCTGGAACTCGACCGCTTGGAAAGAAGATGGCTCAAAAGTTGGCGAAGACTTTTAAGACGGACTACAGAGTATTCTTATAATTGTTTACTGAGGTAAAGTTCTAGATACTTTAGACGGATTAGACTTTGGGTTAGCCGGTTGATAACCCATATTTTGCAACGGTAGCATATCAGAACCATTTCATTGTGATGCTCCGCTGCAAATATGTAGCAAGAATTTACTCACGACAGATTGGCTTAAATTGATTATCCTTAGACATTGTTGAAAAAGCGATTAAGAAAAGATTCCACCTCATCATGAAGTTGATCCCGCTTAAAATCTTTTTCGTTATCTTTGCATTGGCCATTCCAGTGTCGTTTTTGGAAGACTTTCGAGTTCATAAAGGCACCCTTAATAATTACATTTCAAACGAAACTGAATTGCTTCAAAAACACCGAATGAGAATTGACGAGGTTGAAAAACAATTAGGTAGTCTGAGCGAAACCGAACGCCGCTGGGTGGCGGACATGATTGAAAATAATATGAATAATATTACTGAGTCAGAGTCCGTCAAATTGCTGTCAGATATTGTAACGGACTCGAGGAAATCTAAAAAATCGAGCGACGACTTTGACAAGGTATATTCCGGATATAACCCTCCTTACACATTCGAAGAATATACAAAGGATTTTACGATTGGTTTTTGGCTTGTTCAATTTTTCAAAGTTTTCTTGGGCGGCATGGCGCTCTATTTTTTTTCAATTACGATTTCTCGCTTTTTAAAAAACAGGAAGAAGCTAGGATAATTTGACTTATTTTTTGGCAAGTCTTTTTCTTTTGCCGCGGTGTTGGGCAATTTGTCTTTCGGCCAAGCGGAGCGAAATAGTGCGGAGTTCACTTTCCACCATCCTTTTTTACAGTTTCTGATTTTGATTTGTGTAAATTTTTTAGAGCCTTCCCACTTCCACGAGGTTTTCTTTTACTTTTGTAAATGTCTTCGCGTGTAAGAATTTGTCGAAGCATCTCGGTATGCCATTTAGAGGCCTTCTTTTTCGTTGGAATGCCTTTGGAATCTAAAAATTGAACAATGGAAGTAAGCGTATCGCCTTGCTGAAATCTTGGAATAATTATGGTGTGGATTACGCGAGCTTCTTTTTTATCTTCGACGAGTTTGTTATTGTGATAGCGCTTGCCGTATGGTGGGCTCGAAGGATGATCAGAGAAATTTCCACGCGCTCGGGTGGGAATTTGAAACCGCTTAAGAGCCTCCAAAACTGCAGCTTTGGAGGACGAAATTTCTTTCGAAATTTGCCTTAAAGAGAGCTTCTGAATGATGTATTTTTCATGGAGGACGCGAGGATTAAGATGATCAGGTCGAGTCTTAATCCTTGAAATTAGGACGGTTTTTGGTTGGAGGACGTTTTTTGCATCTGCCTCAAGACCGTCCACCATTCTCTCAGGAGTTCTTCTCCAGACTACAAGTGACAATACCGCGTCCAGGAATAACATTGCTTGGTGAGTCTCTTAGAAATTCCTGAACTTTTGGATAAAACTCTGTCTTCCAGGTGTTGTAATTGCCCATTTCTCCAATTCGATCACGAACTTCAGCCCACTCGGCGAAAGCATTGGATCTTCCATAATCTTGATAATTAATTTTCTTAATGCCTTTATTTCGAAGCAGAGAATAAAATTCTGAGTTTGATATTTCAACAGGGCTGGTTTCGCCATGTCTTGCCCAACCATTATATCCAAACTGTGGCTCTGGAATCTTTGGAACACCCTTTCCTTCATTAGAGTTAAATCCAACTCCTAAAACAAACTCTTCTCCGTTTTCATTTCGATAGATAAGAGAGACATCATAAGCAAAAATAGCATTGATATCTCTTTCGATATTCCCCTCTCTGAGACTTCCAGAAATAACAACGAAATAATCTCCACCTTGATACCCATTAAATTGCTCCTTCAGATTAAGCGGAATATTTAATTGAGCTTCTTTGGTCCTCACCAAAGTTTTTTGATAAACACGGCTCGGAGTCATTCCAAGCCAAAAATCTTGCGACGATTTTAATTCGGCAGTTTTATTTGTAACATACGCTGAAGAACCAAAAGAAACGTTCTCATCATTAATAAGCGAAAAAACTCCAAAATAAACCTCACATCTCATTCTGGTTGAATCAAACTGAGGCGGCGATGCTTGAACAAAAAATGGCAGAAAAAAAATGCTGATAGCTAAAAATCTTTTCATATGAATTCTCCCAGACTGTGAATCGCATGCTGCAGCGATCGAAAGCAAGCTAATTCTTAGATAACTTCAGAGATAATGCTCTTAGGAAGCACAGAAACACCAAGACTATTAATTTTTTTAAGAAGACCGCTATCGAGTTCTCGGCCGGTGACCAAGATAGCCTTACCTTGTAAGTTGTTTCGTTCGATAATATCGGTGCCCGTCATTGAATCGCCTAAATCATAATCAATAAAATAAAGATCAAATTGATTTCCACCAGCCTTACTCATTTGGCTATCAAAATCTGCAACAGAATTGAAACACGAAATTTGACCTTTGGTATCTAAGCAATACTTCCAAGCATCCAAAAAAGCTGAATCATCATCTAGAATGGCGAGGGTTTTATGCCCGAGAGGGGGTAAATTTGAAAGTAACCATGCTGGCCGTGGAGCCTCGTCAAAAATCAGACTCACAATTGTCCCCACTCCAGGATTAGAAGAAATTTCACACTCTGCGCCCCAACGCTTTATATTCTCTTGAACATAATAAAGCCCCAGACCCGAGCCGCCCTCTTTCTTATATGAAAAACCTTTTTCTAAAACTTGAGAAATTACTTCTGGGGGAATTCCTCGGCCCGTATCTTGAATCGAAATTTTTACTTTTCCATTCGCTTTTTCGACACTCAAAGTAATTCTGCCCGGATTCGTTGCGATAGCTTCTTGCGCATTGGTCAAAATATTGGCTAACACTCTCTTTAGGGTCGACTCCTCCCCCATCACAAACGTCACAAGATCTTTCTTTGACGCCTTTACACTAAAAGTTATCGAATTTTCAGAAACTCTAATTTTTGTTTCAGAAACAATACTCTCAATCACATGCGCCAAAAGAATCGGCTCAGTCCTCATTTGAACTTCGTCTTTAAGTTGCTTACGTCGCTTAAGAAGGTCGTCTGCGATTTCACTGATACGGCGAAGCGATCGAACCAGGAGATCTTTTTCGTGCGGATCAACTTTTGAAAGACTATGAATAATAATATTCAAACTCGCCACCGGACTTCGAATATCATGGACCACCTGGCTTGCAAGATCAGCCAATGCCACTTTCTTCTCTACTTCTTGCTGCTCTTGCGCATTTCGATCAAGTTTATCGCGATAACTCAAAAGCGCTCGATGTAAGTTAACTGCTGATTGATCAATATCAATTAGCTCTTTAATAAAATGCTCTGATCCGTTGTAATCAAAAATAGACCCTTCACGAAGTTTTTGTCCGGATGTTCTCAGTTGAGCAAGAATTTCTTTAAACCCGCTCATAAATCCCAAATCAAAAAATAAATAAATCAAAAGATACAACACCAAAAAAGCACCCAAAAGACTGAGCGACATTTTCGGAAGCAAGGTTTCACGATAGTCTGTGAGAGGAATCGAAGTCTTCAGATCCTCAGTTACAAGCTCCCCATCTTTTAAAGCTAACCGAATTTTCGGCTGGGCAGAAATTTCTCGCAAATCATTTAACAATTTACCATCTAAGAAATAGCCGGCTCGCAGAATGCCTATTTTTTCATCATACAGATAAAGGGGCGCACGAGTAATGAGCGCAATACGCCCTCCCTGCTGTCTTATCGAATAATCTGAATCGAGAGAACTGGTAGATTCAATCGAAATAAAATCAAACCCAGATTGAGATTTGATTTTATTATACTTACTTTGAAGTAAATGTTGATCACTAGTCTCTTGAGCAAGAATATAAGTATTGGCTAAATCAGCGTCTCGCCCCAAAAGTCCCAAAATACTTTCGAGTTTTTTTCTTTGAAACAGCAAAAAAGATTGCGTCACTTGATGAATCTGTCTCTGCTCCGCTTTTGCCAAATCATCGAAGGCATCCGAAACGTTAGAACGCAAAAAAGAATACGAAAAGGTAAACACCAGGATAAGTGCAATAAAAGAGAAGAAAAGAATATAAAGCCTAAGTTTCATTTTTTAATTTTCTTCTCTGCAAATAAAACACCGAGAATTCTGTCATCAAAAACATCTCTCGGCTTTAGACTTGAATCCTTAGGAATTAATTTATAGTTTTTTGCGATATCAATGCCGATCCTCCATTTTTCGTCTGTCATATACCCCCAGTAAGAATCGCCTACTCCCTCGCGAAAGTATCGAAGTCGCAACTTTAATTCTAATTTTTGCTGCTTTTGAGTAAGTTCTTTTGACTGCACCAGATACCGATCGGCCGGAAAATACCGATTAACAACGAACTCAGCGGCGCTACTGGTGTCTTCGTAAACCGCCCTCCATCCTCGCATCGTCACGCGAATAAATCGAACCAGTAAATCTTGATTTTTTTCGATAAAATCATTTCTCGCAAAAAATGTGGTGCCATAAAAGTTGTATCCGCTATCGTAACCAGGAAATAATTTTGCTTTATATCCAAGAAGAGCAAAGCTAACTGACCAATTAAATTCCCAACCAATAATAGCGTCAACATAGCCCGTTTTAAGCGCCTCAATAATATCGATTTCTTTAAAAGATCTCATCGGAACTTTAGTAACCTGATCGATTGAAATTCCATGAAATCCCAGCATCACCCGAAACATATCTACATCTTGAGGGGCAAATATTCCGATTTTCTTTCCCTTCAAATCTCTGACAGACTTAATATTGGGTCGATCAGCAGCCAAAATAGAATTGGGATTTAACTGATATTGTGTGGCAAATGATTTGATGGGCGCGCCTTCTTGCACTTTCGTAATAATGCGGGGAGCTGAATCCATTCCAATGTCTGCATCTCGCTGCACAATATGATCGACAACATTCAGATCTTGATGAATCACTTCAAGTGCAATTCCTTCTTCTTCATACCAGCCCCGCTCTTTAGCGAGAAAAATTCCTGCAAACTCTACATTTGGAAACCAATCAAGATAGACTTTGATTGGTTTAAGCCCAACGTGATTTTCTGCTGCAGAGGCAGAAGTCAAAGAAACGAAAAATAATAGAAATATTTTTAGACTGTTTTTCATTTATGTCACCGAAAGCCGAATGATAATTGCGCCAGCTACAACAAATAGGGCGGCCAACACCTTTCTCTTTAGATGTTGTCGCTCGTTTAAGAACAAAATACCGATCATAAATACAAAAACAATATGCAAATAGTAGATAGGAATTACGACTGAAAGCGGGCCACCCGTGAAGGCCTTAATCAAGGCGAAGTGTGCGATACCGCTCAAAACACCAATAAGCAAAGGACGCAATTTTTCTTTTTGGCAATAGTCGACAAATGAAGACAAATGCTTTCGGGCCATAATCACTGTAAACACAAGTGGAAGCAAATACCCTCCGATGGCCAATGTTCCCGCACTCACACTTTGTGAAAGAGACTTATCGATGAGCGTAGCACCCGAAGTAATAATCACAGCCAAAGTTTTAAAAACAGTCCCCCGATTGAAAGATCCTCTTACTTGAAGCCGAACAATCAGTCCTATTAAAACAAGAATAACACCTAAGAATTTTGAGAATGAAATTGTCTCATTAAAAATCCAAACACCGGCCACAAACATAAAAAGCAATTTCATTTGAGATACAAGAGCCGTCAGTGAGACTTCGGCTGATTGATCGGCTTTAAAACTATAAACGCACCCGAAAAACCAAAGCAGACCCGAAACAGCAAGCCATCCCACTTGAGTCGCATTGTTCGGGAGCTGAAAGCCTTCGAGACTTCCTGCAAAAGTGACAAAAAGAATCGCGCCAATATTGTACGCCAACATATAATCGACATAACGACTGCGATTAGCGAGTGAGAATCGATTGGCCGCCCTCTCAAGAGCCGTGCAAATTGCCGACAAAACTGCCCACAGAAGCCAGCTCATAAAACTTCTTTCTGCGCGACGATATGTCGCAAGCAAGGAAGCCCTAAGTATCGATCATATTTAGTCTCATTGAGTATAGCCGAATGAAGAAAATAGGTTGCTGAGTCTTCTCGAAAAGCTAGTCGAGATTTTTCTATGGCCGATCGAATCTCGTAAGCCTGATGAATTAAAAACGGAACTTCATAATGAAAATCTCCACGATCAAAATTAGGAGAAGAGCCGAGGTTGAGTAATTGAGGATCAGCATCAACAATATAAATAACGCCACCGGGCTTAAGCAATTCAAAGGCCCGATTAAAAAAATGATCCAAATCTTCGAAATGCATAAGTGAAAGCGATGAATGAAGAAAATCAAAAGATTCATGATCTGTGACATCAAAAAAAGATTTAGCTAGAAATGATTTTGCAATCTTAGGATTTTTTTCTTTCGCCCTACTTAACATTCCCACTGAAACATCAATACCTAGATAACGCTTGAATCTTTCGGAGAGTGCTTGAGAATGTCTTCCAGTTCCACAGCCAATATCGAGAACCGACTCATAGTCTTTTAAATAAAGTTCAATGGCTCGTGAGCGAGGACTTATTGAGATTCTTTCAAGATCAATCAGAAAGTTTTTCTCGAGGTCATACGAATCTGACCATAAATTATAGTTTTCTACAATCTGAGCCGATCGTCGACTCATCGTTCATCCTCAGGCTCAGTTAAAGCATCAAGAGCAGATTCAAATACTTTTATCATTGAATTCTCGAGAGCACGGGGATCCGGATTATAATCGCCTTGATTCCATCTCAAAACATTACCATCTAAAACAAAAACCGCCGCGGTCTGAACATTATAAAGAGAGCCCAAAACAAAAAGGGCACTCGCTTCCATCTCAACGGCCTGAACTCCTGCCCGCCTCCACTGCTCGTAATTGACATCGAGAAGCTCAGAATAAAAAAGATCGCGCGTTAAAATAATTCCCGGACGTCCCTTCCAGCCGCGCTCCTCCATTTTTCTTTGAATAAGGCAAGTCATCGACAGATCGGCAGTAGCCGGAAACATCGAAGGAACCATCTGCGAGGTCGTACCCTCCTCGCGAACGGCTGCCTGAGCCAAAACGATATCACCCTGTCCTAAATTCTCTTGAATGCCTCCCGCGGTTCCAATCCGAATTATTTTTTTTGCACCCAATTGAATCAATTCCTTAAACGCAATTGCCGCTCCAGGTGCACCGACTCCATGAGAGATAATTGCAACAGATCTTCCCTTCCAGGTTCCATAAAATGAATAATATTCTCGATTCTTGGCAATAAGTTGAGCGCTTTGAAGCCGCTGCGAAAACCACTCTGCGCGCTCTGGTGCCCCACAAACAATAATATGAGAGAAGTCTCTATCAGCCTTAAGTTTGAGATGAGCTGTGACAGTTTGTTGATTTAGAGGCTCTTTAAGGCTTGTAAACACAGGGGGCCTTTACCGTGGGTTGCTCAATTTGTCTATAGAGGTCGATAAATTTCGCTTTAGTGAGAGATCGCAAAAGTCTTGTCATTTTAAGAACTTGGCTTATGGTCTATTTTAAAAAGAATCCCGAAACGCTCATACGAATATGATCGCCGGCCGCGTCTTCGACTCGCTTTATTTTGTGATAAGTCCCGCTTCTAAAGACAACTAATCGATTCGGTTTTGGAGCAATAAAATGCCCGAATCCGGTTTCGAGAAGATACTCACTTTCACGCTTTCTATTAAATATTTCAGGCTTTAAATGCCCATACTCTTCAGCGTATCTTGCCCGAACGTTTGGCATCGGACTAGATGAAAGCATAAGTTCCCCTCCCCAATTGGCATCCCAGTGCCGATGCGCGTAATAAATATAAGCACCAGTTTTCTGGCTGCCATCGTCATGCCACGTTAGGCCTGTACCTTTAGGAAAGCAGAAAGCCCTCGCCGTAAACTGAGACCAATCTTTACCCTTCTCACCAACGCATGACGAAAATAATTCAATTGAACTTTCAATCTTCTTCACGACACTTGAAATAGACGAATTCTCGATTGCTGATTTGCCGAATCTGGCGGAAGAAGAGATATAACCTTCGCCTTCTAAAAAATTTCCATCACCGATAGCATAAACTTTATCCATGCAACCAGATTGCACAAAACGAAATTTTTCTTCGTAAGGCAGATTCTCTGCAATCCTATCTGCTTCATGATCAAAAAAACAATCATCAAAAACTGCCGCAACATCCGATTTAAAACAAAGCTTCATCATCCATTACCTCTATCGGCCGAGCGCTTGAATTATCTGAACTAAACTTGGAACAATTCCCGCCGCCGTTATAAAATTTTTAGAATCAAATTCTGGATTATATTCCATCCAGTCCGCGCCAATAAACGAAGATCCAACTTCTCTGATACAGCTAAGCACTGCAGTTAGGTCACTCCAGAGCAAACCCTGCACTACTGGATGACCTACACCAGGAGCAATTTGAGGGTCGAACCCATCCGTATCGACCGTTAAGTAAACAGGGACTCCGGGCATGATATGAGAAGCTAAATCGTTTAATTGAATTGACTTAATTTTTTTTGAAATTGAAGGCAACTCTCGACTTGCAGCCCTGACTCCGATTTGTAGAATTTGCTCACACTGAGAAATTTTTGAGACAAAATGAATAAAATTAGAATGAGTCGGACGATCTAAATCTTCAACTCGATGACAGTCGGTGTGAGCATCGATTTGAATGACTTGAAATGCCTCTTGCTGCTCAGAAATCCCCTCAATAACGGGCAATGTCATGAGATGATCTCCACCTAAGACTAAAATTTTTTTGCGATGAGAAATAAGAGCACTTACGCTATCTCTTACTTTCTGAAAATATTTGTCGTGTCCTGTATGAGATGAATATTTTAGATCCCCTGCGTCTGAAATTGAAATATTTTCGAGAATTTTATGCCCAGTGCCCGAATGATAAAAATGCCCCTGCTTCAAATTAAGGTAGGCAGATTTCACTCGCAGAATTTTACTGCCTTGCGCACAGCCATACGCAGAGGTAGCGCCTTGATCAAATGGAAGCCCTAAAACGACTATTCTTCCTTCTGACCCCGGTGCCATGCCTAAAAATGTTGAAGTGAGATCTGATTTCATTTTTTACCCTTCAACTGAAATCGAGTGCGGATCACGAATGATCCACACTCATCCAGTTTTCAATCAATGTCCCACGTCTCGATCTGGGCGATCGCTAATAGGGGTCATTTCAGCACCTTCAATATTTTCAGTGCTTACGCCGAGTTGGTTTAAGATTACGTCTAATGATAGTTTTTCCATTTTTATTTTCCCTTCAGTTTGTTTGTTTGTTCGAAAGTTTCTATTGAATCTAAATTGACAAATCCTGCCTCAAGCAATTTCTTCGAAATATCACTTGCGATGCGTTTCGCCTGAAAATCTAGGTCAATCGCAACGATGGTTTCTTTTGCATTGGGCAATTCGCTAAAAAAAATCCCACGACCAAGATCTTTGTACCAAGGTTCAGTGGCGTGCTTAATCTGACTTAAAAGATGAAATGAAAATTCAAGATAAAGCACGGATCTGATTTGTGTTGACCTCTCAAGCATTTTTACTGACCTTAAGTCGTATCGATCTTGAGCCCAAAAGAAGAACTTACTAACATTCTCATATCCAGCACCAAGTCCATAGGGATGAGGCAATGATTTAAACGGCGTTAAAAAATAATCCGAAGAAATAAATTCTTTAAAGAAGTCCGCAGAAACAATTTGGTCTGCTCGAACTTCTGCCCCTGCAAGTAGAGCAAAAGTTTTCTTGAACCGACGCACCAACTCACGAGCAATCATCACTCGTCTTCCAAAGCTTTCAACCGCAAAGAATTCGCTTTTGAGATCAGGAAGTAATTTTTTCCAATCGGCCCCTATTTTATCAAAATCATTATTTTTTAACTCCTCGACTAACGAATCCGAAAAATACAATCGAACAGCGAGTTCTTGGAGCGCACACAAATCAAAGATTTCTTTTTCGCTGAACGAGTACTGACCTCTTAAGCTTTGGGATGAAATTGCGCTCATGATAAAGCTCCCTTCAATTTGCGAAGATTTAAAATAAAATCATCTTCACTACCTTCCATCGAATGTTCAAAAGTAATGGCCTTAAGTTCAGAAAATCGAGATCGAAGACTTTTAATTTTATCTATCAGTTGATCTTCAAGAGGCAGTCCATGAGCATCGTGCCAATAATCTGATGAATTACTTTTTCTCATTCCTGCGGCATGCAGCTCAATCACTCGGGATGTCGAAATCGCGTCGAGACCAAAGTTCTCATCTCGCTTGAGATTTCGGTTACTGATTGTCCAATGAGCTACGTCCAGAATAATTTTGGCGTCAGTTTCTTCAGCAACTTCGCCTAAAAAATGCATTTCACTCGGATAAGTTCCGGTTCGCCCGTAAAGGGGCCCCAATTCGAGCGCAATGGTGCGACCGTAATAGTCTTGAAGCGCTTTTGTATTCGCAACAGCGACTTCTTTAAACTTTTTATCGAAAATCGGGCTCAATACATAACCCAGGGCGCCCGTCTCACTAAAGCCAAGCCACGAAAGGTGCTCTCCTATCCATGGACTATTTGATGCATCTGCTCCTTTACGAACTTTTTCGGCAACGGCCAGGTTGACTCCCCGAACACTGGCAAGTGGATTATTACTCGTATGAGCAAATATTGGCTTTTGAATCAGCCCTGGATCTTCATCAGCAGCAATCGGAAAATTGACTTCCACATAATCGATGAGCTCCATGGATGCTGCTTTTTGAAATCGAGAATTCTGACTTGCATCATCCCATCTCGCACCCAAAAGTATTTTGTTCAGCATTTTCATGCACAAGCCTCATTGCACGATTGATGCCAAAGTAAAAACACCTTGAATATCGTTTAAAACCAATTTGCATATGATCTTGTCGAGAAATTCCGACGGCAGTGTTGGAAATTTCCAACAGCCTGGCAAACCAAGCTCACTTAAATGTCATTGAGGCACGGCATGATATTTGCATCTATAAAAAGCATGAACGCAAAACACACTTCTACAAAGATTCTATGGATTCTATTTGCAGGAGGTGCTGTACAGACCTTGTACTTTTCTTCGATAGCCATATTTTTGCATGCACTTGGTTACAGTGCATTCGCCATTTCAAGTTGTATTGCCGCCACCGCTCTTCCCCACGTATTCATTGGGCCTGTTTTGGGAAGATTTGTAGATCGATCAAAAAATAAAAGCAGCCTCCTCCTTATGATACACATCGGAATGAGCTTTAGCTTAGCTGTTCTCTGCTTTGCCGAACTCGAGAACCTACAATGGATCGCCGGCACAGGAATGCTTCTTTTTGCAACGCTGCTTTCACCCTACCAAAGTTTATTCACACACTATTTGCTGCCCTCACTGAGTGATGATGAAGATTATATTTATTCTCATTGGGAAATGATATCTGCCATTTCTGTTGTAATTGGCGGAGCCTTGAGTGCCCTTTTATTGCTCGTGGCCAACCCTCTTCTGTTAATTCAGCTAACTTCTATTGCCTATGCTGTCTCAGGAATTCTAATTTGGATCTTCTGGAAGCCTCCTGTTTTTGAGAAAAACTTAAACATTGAAAAGCATCGAACTTCATTTGAACGTCTCAAGCTTTATTTTGTCGAAGATAAAACCGTTTTGCTCGCGATTCTTGGAATGTGGATTTTTGCATTGAGCATTGACTCGCTTGCTAATAATGCCCAAGTCATTGCTCTCAAAAGCATCTCGATTTCAAACTCGTGGGTTGCTTTGATCGCCTCTGGCTTTTCAATTCTAAATATGATCGGTGCAAAAATTTATCAGAAACTCCCCGCCGTTTTAAAAGAAGATCGCCTTCGATTTCAATCCTGGCTCGCTTTTGCAGTACTCATTCTTCTGCTGTTGAGTGCCTTGGCTTTATCGATAGGAGGAAGCCTTATATTACTCATTACGGTTATCTCATTTGGGATCATTGAACCTTTTTGGCATGTAAATAACACTTTGTTGCTTCGATCTCGACTGCCCAAAAACGAATATGCAGAATTATTTAGCTGGATACGCTCACCACGTGCAGTCCTCACTTATTTGGGTACAAGTCTTGTGGGTGCCGCTCAAGACCATCAATGGCTTAATTATCTTTGCTTACTATTTTTTATTTCGATGGCGACCCTTGTTCTTCTTCAGATTGTCTTTAGAAAAGGGCGCCAATTTATACAGGCTTAAGCCGTAGATCATAATGAAAGGTTTCGTAGGTTCACGATGGTCGTTGAGCTGCGACTAAAGCATTTACATCGTCAAAAATCGTAATGAATTTCCGCTTATTTGACCCGTCTGATTTTTGAAACTTCTTCGAAAAAGACGATTCGATTACGTCCTGAATTTTTAGCTTGATAAAGGGCTTTATCAGCAAATTGAATGAGATCGATCTCAGAGGTACATCGACTTTCTTTATCATAGACATACATGCCCATGCTAATGGTGACACGAATTCCATGATCGAACGAACTCAGTTCGACTTTTTTTCGAATGCGTTCTGCGGCATCTTTGGCCCCAACAACGCTAGGCTCGTTCAGCAAGATCGCAAATTCTTCGCCTCCATAACGGGCCACAACGTCTTCAATGCGAAGTGAGCTGTGTAGAATCTTTGCGACTCCTTTCAAAACTGCATCTCCCGCCAGATGCCCATGAGTATCGTTAATTCTTTTGAAATGGTCGATATCCGCAAGAATTAAAATAAGGTTGTGGCCATGTCTACGTGCGCGCTCAAATTCTGAACGAAGCCGCGCTTTAAAATATTTATGATGATAGAGGCCAGTGAGCCCATCGGTTGTGGCTTCTTCGAAGAGTCTTGCATTCTCAATGGCAATGGCAGCTTGAGAGGCGATGGTTTCTAAGAAGCTAATGTCTTCTTGCAAAAAAGCATCCTTATTTGCTTTATGTCCAAGAACCAAAACACCGATGAGAAGACCCTTATAAAAAACGGGCACGGCAGCCTCGGCTCGACATTGAAGGAGATCTTCAGAAATGGGGTTCATTTTCGATTCCGAAAGATTGTAAACTTGCTCTTCGCGAACCAGAACCAGCTTGGTTTCGTTCAAATGAGAAATGAGTGCTCCGTCAGGGGCGAGACCAGGAGTATAAAGCCCCTGAGAATTACCAACCATTGATCTTAGAGTGAAAGCTTTTCCATCGAAGAGATAAAAAGCGGCGTCAGAAACTCCGAGTGTATTCCTCGAGATCTCGATAAACTTTCGAAGGAGATCATCCAGGTTAAGAATGGAAACAAGAGCCTCAGAAGATTTTTTAAGAGCAGTTTGATGATCAATGGTTTTGTTGAGAATAAAATGATCAATCCACTTTCGAAGTGTGCCAACCATTGCAAAAGCCAAGATTAGATTACTCATGGCGCCAAAAATAATACCTGTATTTAAACCGACGACACCCTGAAGAGTTTTAATGGCCAAAAAATCGAGCGAAGTAAATACAGCCACAGTGATCGTTCCGGTCACTAATCGAGACACAATCACTCGAATATCAAACAAGCGATGTCTCATGGCTGCATAAAGCGTGAAGCCAACCCAAGTAACACTCGCGAATCCGACGAGGCCGGGATCGACGTAGAGTTTTCCGACAGGGGCTCCTGCAAATAGCCCCCCACCGACCACATACGATGTTGCTCCCAGTAAAAGATAGTTCGCCTGTTGGCGACGGAGCCCTGTCACTTCTTTTCGAAGTCTAAACATCAGGATCAAAACGCAAAAAAGTAAAAAGGCTCCAAGCTGCCGAGCTGGCATTTCGTACGGGCCACCTTGATCGACATAGGGAATAAAAGAACTCGGCTCCATATCGATCCAATTCGTGGTGATTGTAAGATAGGCAATCGCACCCCAAAGCGGATAGAGGCACCAAACAAAAATTGACATGAGTCTGGAGACTTCGCCACGAATCGTATTGAACATACTGAACATAAACGGAATCGCGAGCCACCCCACCCAACCTGCTCGATAATAAAGTGCGTAATCGAGACCGAGGTGGGCACGAAGATAAGCCGTTCCAATGGTCGAGCAGAAAAATCCGACTGTAAGTGTCGTACCACCAGCATAAACTGGAAGAAGGTTTTGCCGGCTTGCCCTCGTTAAGCAAAAAGCTCCAAAGGCAAACTGAATCACCCCCAAGGTAACGAGGGCAGCTCCTATGGCGAATAGGCTGTCCATCTATATAATTAATTCTCTGCTGGAACTGTAAGACCGTCTATACGGCCACCGTCAGCTCCCCTATCTCGCCGTAATAATTAGGAACTTTATTTCTGGTGAAGACCGAGGTTCTGCCCGTGTCTGCAATTTCTAGACTATTCAGAGATCTCTCCCAGACAGAGCAAAAGCCCATTTAGTCACAATACCAACTGAATATCGAGGGGACCCCCTTGTTCTGCTTCAGATTTTTTTAAGAAATGGTCGCCAATTTATGCAGGCTGAGTAGGCTTAAGTCCTAGATCATGCGGATTAGCTACGAAAATAATTTGATCTCTCCACTGTCCATCTTCAAAAAGATAATTTTTCTTAATTCCCTCTCGTCTCATTCCAATCGACTTGGCTAATTTAACAGATACCAGATTATCTAAATCGATCGCAGCCTCTAATCGATTCAATTTAAGCTGAGTGAATCCAATGACGAGGCCAGCTCTTGCCGATTCTTTTCCGATTCCTTTCTTCCAAAATCGATTGTGAACCTGGTAGCCAAAATTCGCCATCTGATAAATATCTCGATAAAGTATTTTAATATCAATCGCACCAACGAGGGTTTGAGTTTTCCTCTCAAAAACTCCGTAAATGTAAATATTATCTTTTTTTGCAAGCAGCTCATGACGCTTTATCAATTTCTTAAACTGAGCAATGCTACATTTTTTTTGAGAAAGAGGTCCGCGATCAAAACGATTTTGCGCCGGCAATCTGTCAACATAGGCTGACTGCCATGTTTTAAAGTCGGAGAGCCGATAGGGCCGAAGGTGCAGCCGAGTTGTCTTTAATCCGATACGCCTCATCTTCTATTTATTTACGCTCAGCCATAAATTCTCTGCTCACTAAGGTAGCGCAAGTAAAAAATTCTTCAATGGTTTTTGACCTCTAACTTTAGTTGACGAATAGACATTGATCGAAAGTTCTGAGCTTATAAACTCTAAGAATTGAACACGTCGACCTCTTCATATTCCAATAGTTTTCTCATTTGCCAATACTGCAGTCATCAGATGCCTTTTGAAACAAACCTCCAAATATCGTCGATATCTTGCGAACAATGCGGACATAAATTTACTTCGGATTCTTCTCAATCGCTCTCTCGCTGCATTGCCTTTACCCTCACTGCTCTCGTCTTCTATATTCCGGCCAATACATTTCCTTTTTTAACGATGGAAATGTACGGAACCCGTACCAGTGCAACAATTTGGAGTACGGTCGTTTCACTTTCAGAGACAGGATCTTGGTTCATCGCGATTATTATTTTTTTAGCAAGCATTTTAATTCCTATTCTTAAACTTATTGTTCTTCTCTATCTCTCTCTTACAGCAAGCCAAAAATCGAACCGCATTTTCAAAACTCAGCTCTATCACGCCATCGAATATATTGGACGTTGGTCGATGCTCGATATTTTTTTATTGGCGGTTCTGGTTGCGATCATGAAACTCGGGCCATGGACATCTGTTCAAGCAGAGATCGGCTCTCTTATGTTTGCCTTAGTTGTGATTTTTACCATGATTGCCTCTTCAAGTTTTGATCCTCGACTTATTTGGAAACGGAAAAATAAAATATGACGACAGAAAATCAAAAAAATCGCACCTCTCTTACTTGGCTTATTTGGCTGTTTCCTACTCTAGCCCTAATTTCAACCGGCTTTCTCTATTACAACTATTGGAGTCATCGCGGCCCACTCGTTCAAATCGAATTCAATGATGCAACAGGAATTGAACCCGAGAAAACAACGGTAAAATTTAGAGGTGTTGTCGTTGGCAAAGTTGAAAAAGTTGATTTGCTCGAGAGCGAAAAAGCGGTTGTCGTTTTTGTTCGTCTATCTCGAGAAGCAAAAGATTTGGCGGTAGGAGGTACTGTTTTTTCAATCATTCAGCCACAAGTTGATTTTCAGGGCGTGAGAGGACTCGAAACTCTGTTTCGAGGATCCTATATTCGAGCGATTCAAGGTCGTGGCGAACCCACCACGAAATTTATTGGACGACTTGAGGCTGAAGCAAGTGATACGTCTTCTCATACTGTGACTTATTACCTACGATCCCCTTCTGTTGACTCAATTAATACAGGCGATCCTGTTTACTATCGCGGGTTCAAAATTGGATCTGTCACAGATGTAAGTCTTGCGCCTTCTGGTCAATACATTGAAACTCGGATTCAAATTGAAAAAAAATATGTAAAAACTATACGTACCAATACCCTTTTTTGGCAGCGTTCAGCTGTCGATGCAAAGATCGGACTTTTTGACTCTAAAATAAAAATTGGATCTCTTGAGTCAATGATGAACGGTGGCATATCAATCGCCACACCGACAGAAGCGGGAAGAATAGCCGATGCTGAATCTCGCTTTCAACTTCAGGCTCATTCGCCAAAGAATTTTGAAAAATGGAACCCTGCTTTTTAGGGCGGCCTTTTGAATCAATTTAATTTATTGGCTATATTTTGGATTGGCCTGAAGGTGATTTGCATAAACAATCCGAATCGGCACAAACCTCTTGGTCTCAAATTCTGCGTTCATTTCTTTTGAAACCAGTTCTAGTCGCCCCTCAGCTTCTGCCAAACCTAAAATCGTTTTTTTATCTCTTGTTATAAATGCATCTTCAGTAAGTTCGCCTTTACAGCGGACAAGTCGACATAAAACTATAACGAGTTCATCGATATATTGAAGACCTCCCAAAGCTCGAACTGCATCTTGCAATTGATGAACGGCATCTAAAAACTGCGATCCCTTCGCTTCAGCTAAACTGAATTTTCCGCTGAATTTATTTTTGGCGACGATATCAGGACATCGATCAGATCGATAATCGGGAATAGACTCTGAGAATCTTCCCGCCAAGGGGTAAACCAATTTTTTTGCGGATTTTCCCATGAGAATCAGTTCATAAATGGCCGCACCTTGTTGATCTTGACCTGTTTTAATCGTCTGCAGCGCAAAATATTTTGCGGCTAAAGCCTCACGAGCATAAGCATATTCATCTGTAGCTTCAGGCTCACCTTTGATTCGCGCAGAATCTAAATTGAGAGAAATTTCTGCCGGGCGAACCGCTAAATTTTTTCGAATATCTTCAAGTTGAGATCGACAAAGATCAGATGCAGTCGCGCCAAGAGAATGCAAACCTAAAAAAAGAAAAATAAAGCTTAATAAAATTTTATCGCCCAAACGAAAACCCTAGCCGTTTATAACTGATCTACTTAACGACCAGACCTGCGTCTGTCAAATAGAAGAGTCTAAACGGCTAGGAGCTTCATCCCCCAGAAAAACCATTAAATAGCCTGTAGCAGCAACAATGCAGTCGAAGACGAGGCATTCGCCTGACTTAAAACAGCAACACCGGCCTGTTGCAGAACTTGCGCCCGCGTGAGCTCTGCAGTTTCTGCCGCAACATCAGTATCTCTAATTTGCGAGCGAGCACCCGAGATATTTTCAAGTGTAACACCCAAACTATTAATGACCGAATCAAGACGACTTTGAGTGGCTCCCAAACCCGCTCTCAGCGAGTTCAAAGACGTTAGAGTCGCATCAACTACGCTCAAGGCGTCTGAAGCAGTGTCTTGAGTAAGCAGAGAAATAGTGCTCAAACCTTGAGAAGAGTCGACCGAAATATTAGCTGACGTAAGACCAAGAGCAGCCGAAGACATATTTGTAAGCGAAATAGCTGAAGAAGATCTTAGCTTAATAGCTCCTGTTCTTGTGAAGCCCGATGCATACGCAATGCTGATACCACCCGACAGGTTCGTTGCAGAAAAGACTGTTCCTGATGAGAAAGAAACAAAGTTTGCAGAGTTAGCAAACGCGTTAAACACTCCCGTCGACACCGTCGAGCTCCAAAAAATTTGAATATTTCTTCCGTCGTCAGCATAGAACTCGATTGAGTTGGTGCTACTTGTCTGCAGTCTCGCCTTTACGCCAGTGGTACCAGAGTAATTATTAACAGCTGAGATAAAACTGTTTACATTCGTGATACCAGTTCCAAGAACCGAGACGTTATTGATTTTAAAATTATCAGTTGAAAGATCTCCGCCTGTAAAAAGAGTAAAGTCCATATTGTTTACTTTGACGATAGTATCTTGAACGTCAGCGTAAACTCTGGACTGGCCTGATTGCTCATTAATTCTCTTTGCAATCGCGATCGCGCTAAAAGAATTATTTGCTGAAGAAAGAGTATCATCAGCTGCGACTGAGTTATTGATCGCATATCCATTAATAATCAAACCACTCACTGCCGTTGAGATCATATTTCTTAATCCAGAGAGTGTGGCCAGACCACCAAGAGAAGCAGCACGAGCGTTTCCAATATTGAACGAAATAGTCATACCTTTTTGAACCCCAACTTGAAGGTCAGTGGTGGTGAATGATCCGTCCAAGAGAAAGGCGCCGTTAAATTGTGTTTGCTGAGCAATTCGGTCAAACTCAGCAAGCAGCTGAGTTTTTTCTGAATCGAGATATCCCCGTTCAACGGAGGAGAGGGTTCCGTTTGAAGCTTGAATTCCAAGCTCTCTTAAACGTTGGGTAATATTTGTAAGTTCAGCAAGAGCGCCTTCAGCGGTATTTAAGAATCCGATAGCATCATTAGCGTTTCGGATGGATTGAGCGGTTCCTCTTACTTGAGCACCCAAGCCTTCAGAGA
>CAZRLF010000008.1:107113-120269 GCA_964601045.1 uncultured Bacteriovoracaceae bacterium | reverse complement strand
ATTCTGGAAGCAAGAGTCATCAAGTGATTGAGAAGCGCCCAAATCCTTGGGGTCAATACGATATGCACGGACTTATTTGGAGATGGATGCAGGATGGGTATCAAGCGTCTCTTCCAGGGGGCACAGATCCTGTTGTAGGTGATACTGGCTCTCTCCGTGTGGCACGGGGCGGTTCCTGGGACAACGATGCTCGGAATTTGCGTTCCGCTCAGCGCAACTACGTTCATCCTGGTAATCGCTACGACTTTCTTGGGTTTCGTCCGGTGAGGACCCTCAAGTAGCCCTTGTCCCTTTTACTCTTTTTCCCTTTGCGCCGAAGGCGCCAAGGTTTTTTGCGGAGGCACGCGATAGCGTTGCCGACAACCTGAACATCGACATTCAAGAGCTAGGGTAAGTTTTAGCGTTATGCGCAGACCTAGAATTTCATCGTGCTGAGTTCTCAGAAGGTGTGGTCGAAAGCAAAGTCTTTGGGAGAGTAAAACACACCGTGGTCTTTTCGTTTTCGGTCGATTCAATCCATATTCGCCCTTGATGAGACTCAATAATTTTTTTGCAGATGGCGAGACCAATTCCGGCTCCTGGGTATTTATCTTGAGGATGCAGACGATAGAAGAATTCAAAAATTCGTTTTAGATTCTTTTCGGGAATGCCAATGCCATTATCGGTGACAGAGAAAATCCACTCTCGTTCATCTTCTTTACAGCCAATCGAAATTTTTGGAATCTTATCGCTTCTAAATTTAATGGCATTGTGAAATAAATTTTGAAATACAGTCCCCAGTAGTTTCGGATCTCCATAGACATATGGAAATTTGTCAAAACTTACTTCTGCTTTTGTCTCATCAATTAAATCACGCACTTGAGCAGTTGCATAAAGAATAATATCTTCTAAATAAATTCTTTTGAAATTCTGATTTACGTCTTGAACAGAAAAGTAAGTGAGCAAGCCATCGATCATTCGGTTTAGTTGAGTCGAAGATGATAAAATGTTTTTAAGTGCTATTTCTTGCTCTTCGGATATTTCAGCTCCCAGCTCAGCTTTTAATCTATCCGACCATAAATTTAATTTTCGAAGGGGTTCATTAAAATCGTGTGATGCCATCCAAGTAAATCGACTGAGATCATAATGAGACTGCTCAAGGTCACTAATTTTTTTCTGCAACGTAGAATAGAGCTGAATGTTTTCGATCGCTAGCGAAGTCGAATTGGCGAGTGCTTGCAGAATTTCGACATACTCTTCAGAATTTTTTTGAGTTGCCCAATAAGTGCCGATTGCACCAATTGGCTCTTTAACTCTTATAGGCACCATAACCAGGCTTTTTACAAATGTAACTTTGTAAGCGTCCATCGGAATTCTGTTGTCCTGATAGATATCGGCAATGACCGCAGGCTTTGAATGCTTCATGGCCCAGCCACTTATGCAGAGTTCCATAGGAAATCTCTGTCCCTTCCAAAGCGGACCGATGGCATCTTCATCAGCATAGTGACAAAATTCGCCGTCTTTGAGCACGAATGTTGCACCATCAGAGTTTGTAATCCGTCTCGCCGCCGTTCTTACAATCGCCATCACTGTATTCATATCACGCGCAGATGAAAGGGCTTGCACTGCTTCGATAAGATCCGATTGTGGGTTTAGAATATTCTGGGTTCGAGCTTTGGATAAACTGATGGCCATAAGATCATTTTATCCTTTAATTAAGTAATGAATAAGGCTGATGGTATAATTTTAAAACGAGAAAAGTAAAAGAAAGAGTAAGTTGGTGAATATTTCTTCAAACTTAGCCGCCAGATATAAGGTTTACCGTAATTCTATCTAAACAACTCTCTTAGTTTAACCGTGAGCATTTCTGATCCTATATCGCTCACATGAAGTCCATCCGGTAGCAGCTCCTGCGCTTTGCGAAAAACTCCTAAAACTTCAGTGCCACCCGCTTTTGAAATTTCTTGGTAAATTTCTTCAAGATTTAAAATATAACAGCGTTTATCTGCCGAACAATATTGTTCGATGTTTTCGTTGATAGAATTACGACAAGGTTGACGAAGAACCGAATTGAGTCTGGGAACCTTTGCAATGACTAAAGGGATATTCGAATTTTTTGCCAAATCAACAAGAGTAGTCATTTGAGTTTGAGCGGTTGTGCAAGTTGCATCGGTTGAATCCCAAAAAAATAAATCGAGTCCTACAATAATACTTCTATCTTTGATGGCTTCATCATCGAGTTGAGCAATAATTTCAGTTGAGCGACTCCCCCCTCGAGATTTTGATTTGATATCAGGGGTGCTTACTATTTTTTCAGCCAATTTTTGCGCAGGATTTGAAACACCATTGTGATTGGCACTCATACTTGCGCCAATGATAAGCGGACGTCGAAAAATTTCTGAAACCTCTTCGTTAGCAGGCTTTTTTGCTGCTTTGGTGCAGCTGAGAAATAATGCCAAACATAAACAACTCGTCATTACCTGAAGATTCATAAGCATCATAATAGGCGGAATTTTCTCTTCTGCCACCATTGTATACTCAACTGGACAGCTTTCTTTTATACATATAAACGATGGAATAGATGGGTGCAGAAAAAACGATTGGTTTTGTTGGGGCCGGATTTGCTTCGGCAGTTTTAGCTCGGGAATTAGTTGAAAACGGCTCGTATAGAGCCGTTATTATTGATGAACGGTCGCATGTTGCTGGTAATTGTCACACCAGCAGAGATCTTGAGACGAACATTATGCTTCATCAGTACGGCCCCCATATTTTTCACACAAGCCGCGAAGATGTTTGGAACTATGTTAATAAATGGGGAAAGTTTCGCGCTTTTACGAACCGGGTAAAGGCCATTACAGCGAAGGGTATTTTTTCTCTGCCAATTAATCTGATGACTATAAATCAATTTTTCGGAACAACTTTATCTCCCCTAGAGGCAAAAGAATTTATTGCTTCGCTTGGCGATAAAACAATTGAACAGCCTAAGAATTTTGAAGAACAAGCGCTAAAATTTTTAGGACGCGAGCTCTATGAGAATTTCTTTTATGGGTACACAAAAAAGCAGTGGGGGGTTGAGCCAAGTCAGCTTCCTGCATCAATCTTGCAGCGCCTTCCAGTTCGGTTTAATTACGATGATAATTATTATTCTTCAATCTATCAGGGAATTCCTGAAAAGGGCTATACCGATATTGTTGAGCGTATTTTAGATCATCCTAAAATTAAAGTGCATTTGAACACGGTTTTTAATCCGAAAGATGCAAAAGATTATGATCATCTCTTTTTTAGCGGACCGTTAGATGCTTTTTTTAATTTTAAATTTGGAAAGCTACAGTATCGCAGTCTGAGGTTTGAAAGAAAAGAGGCAGCCCAAGATTTTCAAGGGAATGCTGTGATTAACTATTGTGATTTTAATATTCCTCATACTCGAATTACTGAGCATAAGCATTTTACTCCCTGGGAGTCTCACGATCGATCTGTTTATTTTTATGAGTATAGCAAGCTAGCTGAGGGCAAAGACATTCCCTACTATCCACTCCGTTTGGCTCACGATAAAAGCATATTAGCCACATATGTTGAGCAGGCAGATAAAGAAAAGGGCGTTACATTTATTGGAAGACTAGGCACTTATCGCTATTTAGATATGCACGTTGTTATTGCTGAATCACTCGATCTTGCAAAACTTTGCCTCCAACAATCGAACTGGCCTAGCTTTAGTGTCAGACCTGTTCACTAAACCTCTTGAAACGCTTGTCGAGGGCGGATGCGCCGGCTTCTATAGGAGGCTATCCAAGAGACAAATGTGACAAGTATAAGAATTCCTGCAGGGATGTATCCAAAAGAAGCGCTCCATTCGCCGCCTTCAATATTAAAAAAGTAAAAGAGTAGAAATTTGCTAGATATAAGACCTACTAAAACTCCGACGACTGAAGGCATGAATGCAAGTATCACAAGCTCCAGAATAAGAAAAATTTGCAACTGACCCGCTTTCGCGCCCACACATCTAAGCACCGCAAAATCCCTTTCTCGGCTTGATACTTTTTCTTGCGCAAGAACGGCAATCATTGCAACGCCAAGAAGCAAAAGAAAAGCTAGAATACCTTTTAAGGCAGCCGAAAGATTTTTTAGAATTCGAACGAGATCGCTTTTAACTTGCGCAATATCAACAACTGACACCGCTGGTAATTCACGATTAAGAGTTTCTCGAATATCGAGTCGATCTTTTAAGCTCTCTGTTTCTATAGCTGCTAAATAAGAAAAGGGGAGTTCTTCAAATACTCCCTTTTGAAAGAGGATTCGAAAGCCGGGTTGAAACTCAGTCCAGCGAACAATTCTAAAGTTACTCACTTTTGCTTCAAACGGAACACCATAGATTTCAAATCCAAGTCGATCGCCAATCTTTACGTCATATCGCCGTGCAAATTCTCGCGTTAATGAGACTTCAGCGATAGCATTTGATTTTGATTTATATTCATTTACCCAAAAATCGCCTTGCACTATGCGTTCTCGCTCAGGAAGAGAAACTGCTTCACTCACTAGAAATTCAGAATTGAACCGGTCATCTTCTTTTTGCTGATTTGGATTGACAGTTTTTCCATTAATTTTTTTCCAACGAACTCGCACCCAGGGAGCCCAATTGATTCGAATATTCTCCTTCTTTGCGAGCACAGCATCGACCGAATTTTTCTCTGTTTCTCCCAAATCAAAAATAAAGATGCTCGATTGCTTTACCGAATCTTCAACTTTAAATTCCGACTGCAGTTCACCCTCAAGAGAGGTAATTGTGCCCAGAATTAAAGCTAAGACAAAAAATAAAGTAGCCGCTAAAATACTCATTGGGCGTTCTCTTAAAAGCATTCGAATAGGAAACAGAATTGAGATATTAAGTTTCTGAAGGGGAAGGCGAGATAAAGTTGCCAGCATTCCCCAAGCACATAAAGAGCCAGCAATAAGTAGAATAAGGAGTGCCGCTGTCAAAGTAATAGCCTGGTAAGCATCTTTTAAAATAAAAAACTGGAAGCACCAGAGCGCAGATAAAATAATTAAGCTGAGGAGAATGTATTTCTTATTTATCTTTAAGGAGAGCTCCTGATTTCGTAGCAACAAAATTGGTTTAAAATCATTGGTTCCGAGTAAAGCGAAGAATGAAAATAGAAAAGGCACCGCTCCACCGCATAATGCAGTAAATAAAAATGTGCCCGTGCTTGGTCGGCCTTCTAGATGAAGTTGTAGCAGAGCTGAGATTTGCGGAACCAAAAAGTCGAAAGCAAAATAGCCGGTAAGAAGACCCAAAGCACAAAAGACCAAAGAGAAGATAGCGACGGAACTCAAAAGAAAAAATTGAATCTGATGCCGGGTCGCGCCAACCGAGCGAAGAACAGCAAAAAGATAGCGCCTTTCAAAGAGCCAGTTCTGAAATGCTCCAAAGACGGCAAATCCTGAGAGTAAGAGGGCTGCGACCGTTACGAGCTGCGCAAAAAGTTTAACCTGATCAAAGATGCTTTGAAATCCTCTTTCTGCTTCGTTATAGGTGCTGACTCTGTAGGCCAAATCATTAATTTCATTTTTTAAATCATTTCGAATTTTGCGTGGGTCAATAGTGTTTTCGTTGAGTTTAAGGCGATATTCATAGCTTACGCGCCCTGGACGATTGAGAAGTCGAGTTGAACTCAAATGCCGTTCGTGTATCCAAACGGTGGGAGCAAAAGATAAGAAACTTCCAAGTGAGTTTTTAGAGTTCAGAAGTAGGCTAACAATCTTGAAAGTGGTTTCACCCATTTGCACGAAATCGCCAACTTTAAGGCCGAGTAATAGGCTTAAATCTTCAGGAATAATTACCGAAGGGTCTTTTGAATCTAAATCCTGATAAGTTTTGTCATGAGAAAGATTGTGATCTGAATAAAAGGGAAAATTTGAATCAACCGCCATCAATTTCACAAATCGACTTTCTTTCGATTTCTTCGACTGAAGCATCGTATTAAATTCCATTGATTTTGAAATTTCAGTTTTAGGCGGAAGTTTCGTCTTCGCTGCAGCTAAACTTGACTCAGGTAAATCTTTAAATGCTTCAATAGATAAGTCGCCTCCAAGCTGAGAGCGTCCTTCGCTATCGAGATGCTTTTCAATTAAAGTTTCAAATGACCGAAAGAGAAATAGACTTGCTATTGCAATAGTAAGAGCAATGCCAGGTAATACCAGCCGTCGGCGTCCCAGAATGAGCTCACGCCATGCGGTTTTGAGTAGGTTCCACATGAGAAATTATTCCTCCAATAATAGGAATTTGACGATCAGCACGAGCGGCGAGAGTCATATCGTGAGTAACGAGAACCAAAGTTTTTTCGCCGCGCATCTGAAGTAAAAGGTCCATAACACTTTCACCATGTTCCACATCAAGATTTCCTGTTGGCTCGTCAGCAAAAAGAATTTCAGGATCATTAATAAGAGCACGACAAATTGAAACTCTCTGTTGCTCCCCGCCCGAAAGTTGATGGGGTCTGTGAGTTGCTCGATCGGCCAGGCCCACGCGTTTCAAAAGTGCGAAAGCTTTTTCTTCTCCGTTGGAGCCACCAGCAAGTTGAAAGGGAATAAGTACATTCTCGAGTGCCGTCATCGTAGGAATAAGATGGTAGGCCTGAAAAATAAAACCCAAAGATTTTCTTCTAAACGGAACAAGTTCTTCTTCTGAAAGATCCTCAATTCGTTTTCCGTCCAGTTCAATTGTTCCTCGGCTTGGGCGATCTAAGCCTGCGAGTAAACTGAGAAGAGTTGTTTTGCCGCTTCCTGATTTTCCAATAATCGAAACAAATTCACCTCGCGCAATTTCAAGATCAATGCCTTTCAAAATTTCTAAATCTTGTTTGGCATCTGTATAAATTTTCCAAAGGCCTCGAGCACGAATCATGGCAGACTCCTCTTCTTTTTTTCAACCAGCGGGTAAAGAAACTTAAAGATCTCGTCTGCTAACTTTTTTTGTCCTTCAGCATTGGGATGTATTCGATCTGCAAGATTGAGGGGGATTTTTCCCGCCACAGACTGAATATAATTCTTCATGATGGGAATTTTTTCTTCTTTTTTAAGTTCATCAAAAATTCGATTAAAGTCGTTTGCATATTTTGAGCCTAAGCTTGCGGGGGCATCAATTCCCAGAACGGCTACTTGGATATTGAGCTTTCTTGCTTCACGAATCATCGCTTTTAAATTCGATTTAGTTTTAGAAACGGGGAGCCCTCGGAGAAAATCATTGCCTCCTAAAGCGATGACAATCCAATCGGCAGAAGCTTTTCTAAGCATCCATCCAAGTCTGCGTTGCCCCCCTGCAGTCGTATCGCCTGAAACTCCTCCATTTAAAATCTGAACAGAAATGCCCTTATCTGAAAATTTATCCTGAATAAGCGCAGGGTACGCTTGCTCTTCTCTAAGGCCATAGCCGGCCGTAATACTGTCGCCAACAAACAGAATTTTAATAGGGGTTACCGAAATGAGACTGAGCGCAACAAGCCAAATCACGATCGCAGCTTAACAAGCTTAGAGTCGAATGCCCAATAAATCAGTGAGTTTTGGTTCCGATTTCAAGCTGAACTTGGTTTTGCTTGTCTTTATATACTGGTGCTCCCGTATACAGGCCATTCTTTGCATAAACGAGTTTTCAACTGGGAATGCGTTTTGGGATTGAAACTTTTAAGTTTTTTAATGGCATTTGATCTGTCAGTAATAGGGAATGTCAGAGAAAATTGCGTTAGTTACAGGGGCTACTCGTGGCCTAGGTTTAGAGTTTGTTCGTCAGTTGCTAGAGCTTAAATACCAAGCCATAGCTTGTGGACGAGATATTTTAGCAAATGAACCACTGCAAACTCTTTCCAAAAAATACGGAAGTGCATTGTATCTCAAAAATTTGGATGTGAGTTCAGAGAAAAGCATTAAAGATCTCTCAATCGATTTAAAATTTCTCTCTCAGCTCGATTTGCTTATTTGCAACGCTGGAATTTTTGAGGGGGGAGAAAGCCTTGATTCTGTTTCTCTTGAAGCTCTCAATCGCTCTTTTTTAGTGAATTCAATTGCTCCGCTTCAGATGAGCAAATATTTTCTTTCTCTGCTTAAAAAATCACCGAAGCCTATTTGTGCTAATATCACAAGTCTAATGGGCTCGATCACCGATAATTCAAGTGGCGGGTATTATGCCTATCGAATGTCAAAGGCCGCTCTTAATATGTTTAACAAGTCTTTTAGTAAGGATCATCCCGATCTGATTTCTGTCGTACTTCACCCTGGCTGGGTTCAAACAGATATGGGAGGAAAGAATGCCAAAATCACTGCTGAAACCTCTGTCTCTGGAATGCTCAAAATTATTCATCGACTTAGTCACAAAGATACTGGTGAGTTTTTTAATTACGATGGAAGCCATCTGCCTTGGTAGATTCTTAGCATACGGGCATCAGCCCGGGCATATTGCCATTTAACCACCTGTGTATATACTGTATATATGTTTCTTCTTCAGGTTGTTGACGCCTTAAATCGAGAAAAAGTGCCTTATGCTGTAGCCGGGGGGTATGCAGTAGCTTTGCATGGAGCTATTCGAGGAACTTCGGATATCGATTTTATTATTTCGTTAAAGCCAAAACATATAGCTGCCGCTGAAGTAGCTTTAAAATCAGTTGGCCTAACTTCTCGAATTCCTGTCACTCACGTCGAAATTTCTCAGTTTAGAAAAGAATATATTTCAAAGCGTAATCTTATTGCTTGGGGCTTTGTTGACCCAAAAGATCCCACTCGAATGGTCGACCTTTTGCTTCTCGATGATATTTCAAAGTATACTTTGGTTACAAAGAGGGTGCTAAATAATACAATTAAACTTCTCAGTATTCCATCTTTAATAAAAATAAAAAGAGCTTCGGGTCGGCCCCAAGATCTTGAAGATATAAAAGCATTGGAAAAAATTAAATGAAACCAGTTCAGTTTTTTTCTGACGAGTATTTAGAATCAACACGTAAGGCCTCACCAACACAAATCGCTAGTTTTCTTGAGGAATACCGCACTCTACAGGCTCATGCTCAACTTAAAATTAATCAGGGCCCTACTAAACTCATTAGTATTCGATTGCCGATAAGGCTTTTAGCGAAGCTAAAAGCCTTATCAAAAACAAAATCAATTCCGTATCAAAGTTTAATGAAACAAATGCTTGAGAAATGTCTCAATAACTCGAAATTGTTTGAGTAATAAGAAGCGCTTCAGAGAAAATGAAAGGGGAGAACAATGCCCGCCAAAAGCAAATCGAACGAAATTAAAATTACGCGAATTTATGACGCTCCTGTGAAATTAGTTTGGGAGGCATGGGCAGATCCCGCTCAGGCCGCTGAGTGGTGGGGCCCTCGAGGTTTTACGATCACAACACATAAAAAAGATTTAAGACCTGGAGGGTTTTGGGACTACACGATGCATGGTCCCGATGGAGTTGATTATCACAACAAGACCATTTATTTGGAAGTCGAAAAATATGCCAAACTTGTTTACGACCACGGCGGCAATGATAATCGCCCTCCACTTTTTAGAGTGACTGTTTTATTTAGCGAAACAAATGGCAAAACAGAAATTGATATGACAATGGCATTACCGACTCCTGAAGCTGCTGATGAAACTAGAAAATTCATCAAGAAGGCTGGGGGAAATGCAACCTGGGATCGACTTGCGGAGTATTTGGGTAAGCAGTCTTTTCATAAAGAACAGTTTGTTATCAATCACAGTTTTGATGCTCCCATTCAAATAGTTTTCGAAATGTGGACGAAGCCTGAACATTTTTCTAAGTGGCTTGCTCCCACCGGATTTTCGATGAAATTTATGAGGGCTGATATCAAACCAGGTGGCTCGACTTTTTATATGATGATCGAAGATTCTGGCTCGATGAAGATGTTTGGCCGAGCGAAATATTTAGAAATAGAACCTACGCATCGTATTGTCTATACTCAGCAGTTCTGCGATGAGAATGAGAATATATCTCGTCATCCTAAAGCTTCAACTTGGCCAGAGACGATGTTGACGACAGTCACCTTCGCCGAAGAGGGCACCGATCAGACTCGAGTCACTGTGACCTGGGAAGTTCATGGCAAGGCGACTCGCGAAGAAATCGATATGTTCATAAAGTCGAAGGGTGGAATGACGCAAGGATGGACGGGTTCATTCGATAAGCTTGAGGCTTACTTAATTAGTCGTTCATAATTACTACCTAGGCTTTACTCATGATTCAGTGATGGGGCTCGTTTTTCCCAGTGGATAAGCCAGGCTGATAAGAAGACAACCGAACTTAAAAGACAGCAAACAAGCCCGACAACAGCGACATATCCTAAAGATGCAACTCCTTTGTGGTTTGCAAAAAGCATACCGCCATATCCTAAAATAGAGGTGGTGGTACAAAGAATTACCGTTGGACTTACGCTTACCGTTGCTTGCATTGCGGCATCTTTAATTTTCATTTCTCTATTTTCTAGAAAGCGATGATAGAGGTGAATGCTATTATCGACCACCATTGATCCCAAAGAAGCCAATGCAATCATATTATAAAAATTAATTTGCACATGACTCAATACCAGAACGAGCCCCGTCATCAAAAATCCAAGTAGCACGGGAGACATACTTGAGAATGCATGTCTAAAACTGCGAAAGTCGAGCCAGCAAATAATAAAAACAAAAACAAGCATTCCTAAAACAAGCCAAGGGCCTTCTTGAATAACTCTTCTTACGACGTCAGCAAATATGATTTCTTGACCTGATAAAATAGGACTAAGTCCTGAGTCTTTTTCAAATCTAAAAACGGCATCTGAAAACCCTATTGCTTTTCTTCCATCAGTATCTCCACCCTTATCATAGAGATAGACGAGGGAGTCGCCTGACTTGTCGGTTGCAACGAATGGATCTCTCATTTCACTTGGAAGATCCTCTTTTAAAATGGGCGTAAATTCAAATGCAGAGTTTTTTATCTCACTGAGTGCTCGCCGAATAGTTGGATCTTCAATTCTTTTAAGCCAAGGCGTTTCAATATCGTCAGAAATTTTGTTAAGAACTTCAAGCCGTTTATCTTGGTCACTCGGAAGAAAGGAGCTCAACCCACTCATAAGCGGGATATCTGGATACTTTGCTTTATGGTGTTCAAAATAATCAATGAATTTTGCGGCGTCCTCAGGTTTAGAAAATGCCGCAAGCGCCGAAGGTTTTAATCTCTCTGTAAAAATTTGTCCTAAAGCTTCGCGTGATTTGGGTCGAGCATTTTTTTGAGCAACTGAGTCATCGAATCCATAATCAAAGCGCAAATAAATAGCGCTCGTTAGAGCTCCACAAATAGCGAGCACCACCGAAAGCCAACGCAATTTTTTAGACCAATCAAAAGTGGGACGGTTGAATTTAGTGAGCAAAGATTGAAGATAGATTGAGAGAGTTTGAGGCCAAGCTTTTGGACCACGCCATGCTTCAGTTAACAAAATCCAGCTCGGCATAAAGACTAAAAAGCTTAGAGCAACAGTGCTAATTAAAATCATCGCGACCCGACCAAATTGAGCAAAGCCTTGAAATGAACTGATAGTGAGTAATCCGTACCCGGCGAATAATGCAAGAGTTGAAGTGATAGTAGCGCGACCTGTTGTTCTCCAGGTTTCTAATAATGATTCATGCGCTGAGCTTGCTTTTCGTTCATCTAAGAATCTGGCCCACAGATGGATTCCAAATTCGATACCCATTCCAAAAACAACCAGAACAAGAAAAACAGTAATCGAATTTAAGGTGTGTTCAAAAAGAAAGGTCAGCCCTAAACCCATGGCTAAACCTGTGACAAGTGGAGGTGTTAAGACTAGAAGAGACCATATTGTTCTGAAATAAAGTGCAACCACGACCAATATAATAAGAATTCCTATGCCCCCAAATTGAACATCAGATGAAATAGAATCAAAGCGAGCAATATGTTCGGGAATGCTTCCGTAAATTGATGTTTTAATTTCAGGATGAAATTTTGCGAATTCGAAATTTTTAACGATATCTTTAAATTGGTTAAGGATGGCTCGATTTTTCTCGATATCCAAATTATCGACTGCTGGAACTACACGAATGGCCAAAAAATCTCCGTCTTTTGTTTGGTAATAGGGAGACATTGATTCAAGTTGAGCAATCAGATTTTTGGCTCGATCAACCTCGGCTTTTTCACTTTCTTCTTCAGAGCTTGTGGTCCCAGAAGAGCTATTTGATGGGGCAGGCTTATCTTCGCTTGAACTTTCAAGTCCCAGAGGGTCTGTAAGATCTGAATATTTCTCGCGCTCTCTTAATACTCGACGGTGAATGGCTTCGAGTGATTCGAGAGGAACCAAGTGGTATTTGTATTTTTCTAAAAAGTTCTTGGGGGTTTTGTATTTAACCGATCGTATAAATTCAGGCATGCCTTGGAGCTTTTTACTAAAGGCATCGGCGGCATCGAGACGATTTTGAAGTGGCCCACCTTCAAGCACCAATCTTAGATCATAACTTCCACCGGCTTTAGTTTGCAGAATCTTTAATTCTCTCACGCTTTCTGAGTTTTGAGGAAGCAGACGCGAAAGATCCGTATCTAATTTAACTCGGGTTCCAAAATAAATACCTACTACCGTTAAAACAAGTGAGAGCAAAATAAACCAATGCCAAAATTTTTCGTTTATTCGGATATATTGATTCATGAAAAATGAACGAGATGGCGCAGGCGATGAATCAGTAGAAAGAGGTGACGACATGGGTGAATTTTGACAAGTCTAAGATCATATAACAAGTCACGTTTAGTTTTTTGATATAGCTTAGAATGTCACGGCGGGCTTGAAACCGCCCCAAATCATTCGCTTCATGTCGAAAGGCATATCCAGCATTTTAGCAAGCCGAGGGTCTGCCATGACTTTCTTTAAAATCTTCTTTCGATCTGCTTTTGATTTGTAGGTGATCCATGAGAAAAAAACTGTTTCTGATTTTTTTCGTTTAACGCTTCTCGGAAAAGATGTGATCTTTCCGATGGGGGTATCATCGGCGATACATTCGACGTATTCTACGGCGCCATATTCCATCCAAACTTTGCCAGCGACTTTTGCCAGTTTTTTATAGGCAGCAATGTTCGTTTTTGGAACGGGAATAATAAAGCCATCAACATATTTAAACTTCTTTTTCATGCTCGATAAGTATATCGTTA
>CAZRLF010000008.1:0-107013 GCA_964601045.1 uncultured Bacteriovoracaceae bacterium | reverse complement strand
AGGAATGGTCTTAAGTAAATCGGCTAATTCGTCAGCGTGTTCTTCTTCGTTTTCAAGGATGGATTCCATAAGTCGACGAGAACTTGGATCGGATTCGCCAAAATATTGAATAATTTCTCGGTAAGTTTCGACTGCAATTCTTTCGGCAATCAGATCTTCTTTGATCATTTCTAGCAGGTTCTTACCTTCTTTATATTCTGAATGGCTGCGTTCAAGAAGCTGTGCCGGGTTAAAATCGGGAGTGCCATTGAGCTGCTTAATTCGGTGAGCAATCTTATCCGCATGCAGTTGTTCTTCTGCGGCATGTTCTTTAAATTCATTTTTGACTGATTCTGCATGAAGTCCCTCTGCTAAAAAGTAGTGAGATTTATATCTTAAAACACAAACAAGTTCTGTCGCTAAAGCTTCATTCAAGATCTTGACGGCGGTCTCGGTATCGCACGAATAGTCGTTAGTAACTGCGCCTTTTAAGACATGCTGTCGAGCACGGTCACGAATCGTTTGAATATTTGTAATAAAATCAGATTGCTTTTTAGTACGGGGAGCTCTTGCTATATTTTTCATATTTGTTGTCTCCTTTGGCCGGCTAATAACGAATACAACCTGAGATTAGTGCATAGGCCAAATTACCACACCGAACCAAGGTTAGACTGCTTCGCCTAACTAAAGATCGAGATAATATTAAAAAAATTCAGTAAATATTGGGGCAAATGACGCTGAGAGAGCCGGCGAGACGACGTATGGTCGTGCTTAGACACAAGGCTAACACTCGTGCAATCCTTCGGTCTAGGGGCACGCGAAATCGGTTAAATCCCGGTTGTCGGCTCTCTCAGTTTTAAATTCAATATTATTGACCTTAGAAGGCTACAATGCATAAACAATGCCTCTCATGGCAGAGCTCGTACTTAGCAAAATTAGTCATTACGATACGGTCATTTGGGACTGGAACGGTACCCTCATTAACGATGCTGATATTGGGTACTATGCTGAAGCGGAGCTTTTTCGCCGCTATGGTTTGAAAGTTCAGACTCACGAAGAGCGTCTAAAAAATTTCTGTATGCCGATTGAGAAATACTATCGAAATATGGGATTTGATTTCTCGAAAGTATCTTACGATCAAATTTCTGAAGAATGGCTTTCTATTTATGAGGGTTTGGTGCGAACAGTCCCACTTTTTGAAGGAGTAAGTGAAATGCTTGACTCACTTAAATCTGCTGGCAAGCGACAGTTTATTTTATCTGCAGCTCCCGAACCTCATCTCCACGAAATTGTAAAACATCATTCGATTCATCATTATTTTGAAGGAGTTTATGGTTTAGCGAATGCGCGAGCTGATTCAAAAATTGCTCGGGGTCATGAGCTCATGAAAGATCATAAAATTAGCCCCCAAAATTCTGTTTTAATTGGCGATACGGTTCATGACTACGAAGTCGGGCAAGCTTTAGGAGTTGAGATTCTTCTTGTTGGTGACGGGCATCATTCATTCGATGCGCTCTCTGCAGTTCACCACAATGTTCTACCAAGTCGTTTCTTAAAATAATTAGTCTCGGCCTAATTTTTTAAGCAATCTTATATGCGATCTTAAGGCCCCGAAAAAAGTGTCGAAGGAGTGATAGGGAAGTCCATACTTTGTCGCCGTCTCACGCACGATGGGAGCTAGTGCAGGGTAGTGAATATGGCAAATCTTCGGAAATAAATGATGCTCAATTTGAAAGTTGAGACCACCAAAAAACCAGGTGGCCAATTTATTGTTAGTTGAAAAATTTGCTGCTGATCTAAGCTGATGAACCATCCATGATCCTTCAATTAGAGTCTCCGGATCTTGATCAAAATCTGGGCCTTCAACCAGATGCCCCAGCTGAAAAACGATAGCTAAACTAAATCCTGCAACCGCATGTAAGCAAAGAAATCCTATAAGAATTTGCCACCAGGCAAGATTCACCACCAAAAGTGGAATAATCAAAAATGCAATATAATACAGTCCCTTAAACATAAATAATTGAAGGGTTTCGCCAGATTTGATCGAAGGGTATTTCTGACCACAATGTTCAGACTTAAAAAAATGCGAATAATCCTTTCTAAAAACCCATACAAGTGAAGTGAAACAATAAAGAACGGGTGCATACCAGTTTTGAAAACGATGCATCCAAATTTTTTCAGTAGAGTGATGAAATCTCAATGCTTTTACAGGATACAAATCTCCATCTGCACCTGCAATATTTGTAAACGAGTGATGAATAAGATTGTGAAGTATCTTCCAGATGCGAGTATTTGCACCAAGTAGAACAAAGGAATTTCCTAGTAGGCTATTAAGCCAGGGCCTATGTGCATAGGCTCCATGGAGGGCATCGTGACCAATATTAAATCCTATCCCAGCAGTTAAAAAGCCGAGAGAAGCCCAAAGCCACATCGTGGACCAGCCAGATAAAGTATTTGAAATAATAAGACCATAAATTACGAAATATGCAGCCAGATAAAGAACTGATTTAGTCACCATGAGGGCGTTGGCTTTGTCTGAAATTTGGCGTGAATCAAAATAGTCTGAAACTCGGTCTCTTAGCTCGCGACCAAATTGGTCATCACCAAAACTGGTTTCAAATTTGATTTTATGAGCTGCGCTCTGAGTCCTCACCTTTAATCAAGGTGCCTAGATTTTTACTTATTCACAAGCAATTGTCCAAGAATGTTCAGACACATACGAATAGGATAATGGTCGCTATAGCCGGCTTTGTGAGCTGCAGTAGCAAGATGGTCATAGCGTTTTGGAATCCCCTGAACGACTGAGCCAAAATGAGCATCTCCTTCATGAGTATAAAAGTGAGCTGTTGAAATACTAGAGTGTCTTACTATTTCGTAGCTGGGTAAATCGATGTGAAGACCTTGGCCAGACAAAAGGGCAGAGTTTACAAAAAATCGGTCTAGCACATTCCAGTCCATTGTCGGCGCATAAAAATAGGTGCCAAGGGGTTGCTTTAATTGCATCCACCGCGGTACGGAGGCCGATTTCATGAATTCTTCGTGGACATCGTGCAGACGAGATCCGCCATTTGGAACTAACAGAATATTTGAAAAAGGATGTGGATGGTCTTTATCGAGAGTATTAAAGTCTCCGAAAGATACGATTCTTACATCTGGATCTTCTTGCATTCTTTTATCTGCCAGCTCTTTAAGAACTTTTGCGGCCGCAATTCGCGTAGCTGCAGGACTTCTTTGTGAGGGCCAATGATTTACAAAGACGACTAGATTTTGTTCTGCCGATGTTTTGAACTTCACCTCGAGAATATTTCTTGTCGGTTTGATGAGAGTGGGGTCCACCAAAATATGTTCGTTCTTTGAAACAAATTTTATCTTTTCACTGGAATTATAAAGAAGTGCAACATCAACACCTCTTTCATCAGGACTTTCTGAGATAATAAATTCTGCGTAGCCCAGTTCTTGGGCCAACATTCGAGCTACGACTTCATCCTCAATTTCAACAATTCCCAAGATATCGGGCTTAGGATTTTTTAGTTCTATAACTTTTCTGATTTGAGATAATTTCAGTCTAAGTTTTTCGGGCGTCCAATTGAGTTTGCCATTGGGGGTAAAATCTAAATCGTCTTTTCCTTCTTGGTGGTCAGGATTAAATAAGTTTTCAACGTTATAAGATTCAATCCAAATTTTATCATCTTGTCCGTAGGTTAAAGTGCTGATGAATTGAAACGCAAAACCGAAAATGACCAGACGAATTGAATTTTTTGACATCCCTTATATCCCCTTAAATGAAAACTGTTATTTACTTCTTATCTCTTTTCTCAAAAGCGATTCGAATCTGCATCGCTTCGCGTTCAATTTCTTCTCGCCGTCCCGAGGCATTTCCAATCGCACCCGAAACTCCGCCGCCAAATTGCAACTCAGTATTAGCAGCGTTAACAATAATGGGCGCGCGATGAACTCTAAAATCAGTTATATCTCCCACAAGAACGCTTATTTTGACAGCTTTATCATTCTTCGCTTGAGCTCGCTTAAGTGCAGCTGAAAGGGTTTCGGCGGAATATTCATCGAACGCAACAAATTTAAGTTCGAGGTTAATGGATGCAGCAGAAAGAGCAGATTCCATAATTCGATCGGCAATAGCTTCTTTAGGCACTCCAATGCGCTGAGCAAAAATAGCTCCGCCAATAAATGGAAAGGCTATGGAGGGCGCATGATTTTCCTCAGCAAGTTTAATCGAGTTAATGACAGAATTTTCGACGCTGTCGAGTGTTGGGTCAAGAGCAGGGCTACCGGCCATTGTGCCGCTGGCAGCGTGAATGATACCAAGAATTCCGGTGTCTTTTAATTTACCCGATGTGGTGAGAACAGCTGATCCTCGAGGAAATTGTCTCATTTTTGCTGCCTCTACTTGGGATTCTTCTGTTCCGATAGCGCTTACAAATTTTTCAGGACGTCGATTAAAATCAATTTTAAATACTTGAGAAGAATATTTGTTTATCGAAGCTTGTTCAAAGGCCTCCCGAATTTTTTGAGCCTGCATATCGATCGTTACAATATCGTGTGTGGCTTTACCAATAGCGCCAGAAACTCCACCGCCAAATCGAAGTTCAGTATTTGCGGCATTAACGATAACCGGAGCTTTGTGAAGGTTAAAATCGGTAATATCACCAACTAAGACACTGGCCTTCGTTAAATTCGCTACTTTATTTTGGGCGCGGCTGAGGGCTTCAGAAAGAATTTCTGCATCCTCAGTACTAAATGCTACAAAGACGAGTTCAATGTGACCTGCAGAAGAAGTTAAAGCAGATTCCATAATTCGATCGGCAATGATTTCTTTAGGCACTCCAATGCGCTGAGCAAAAATAGCTCCGCCAATAAATGGCACCGCAATTTTAGAAACGGAATGTGCTTTAGCAAGTTTAATAGAATTATCGACTGAAAGTTCGACGCCCCTTAAACTCGGATTTAATTTGTTGTTGGTTTCGGCGGAACTTCCTGAGGCGGCATGAATAATCGCCACAATCCCCCTCTCTTTTAATTTGCCAGAACTTGTCATTACCGCTGAGCCACGAGGAAAATGCTTCTTCGATGCTGCAAAATCTGCATCACTTGTTCCTTCGATGCTGGCAAATTGCTGAAGTGGTCTTGAAAAATCTATTTCAGTGCGAGGTTTGACTGATTCAGCCACAGGAGCGTTATTACCAAGCGCTTTTACTTTACCCAAGCAATCTCTGACCAGGCGTTTTAAGGAACCAGCGGTAGCTGGCTGGGTTGCGAATGAGATCGCTCCCACAAGAATAAGACCACTGTATAATTTTCTCTTGTTCTTTATTGAGATCATGGGTTTCTCCTCATGTATGTCTTAAGTGCAAGAACCATGCTCAGGCACCTGACTTCTAGCTTTGGATTAACCCACTGAATTCATTCATTGTTTATACAGGGAGGATTTAAAAAACAGAGATCAAAAGACCGCTTATCCATCAAAGTGTGAGGAGCTCTTAGCCGGCCTTTTGCTGGCGAAAGAAACGATTTTTTGGCTTTCGGTGCTTACTAAAACGGCGCTCTGAGCCACCTTGTTCAGAATTCGACGATTTAAACTTTCTACCAAAGCGGCTGTTACCACCTCCACCATTGTTACGTCGACCGCTCGGTCGACGTGATCTGTGGTGATGATAATCGTCTCCGCCTTGTCTTTCTTTATCGGAGGATAATTGCGCCCAATGTCTTTTTTCTTCGGGAGTGACAAAACTTAAAGCTTCACCGTGGGCTGAACCGCGGGCAGTTCGACCGATACGGTGAAGATAATCTTCACGTGTCTCAGGTAAATCAAAATTAACAACTAGATTAATTCCAGGAACGTCGAGCCCTCTTGAGGCTACATCTGTTGCAACGAGTACTGAGGAGTGCCCACTTTGAAATCGATCAAGAGCTTCTTCACGTTGTCTTTGGGTTCGACCGCCGTGAATAGCAGAAGCCTTAATGCCATTGTCCTTTAAAAATCTTGAGAGTCGATCAGTTCTAATTTTTGTTCTCGCAAAGATTAGAGTTGTACCGGTACGCTTTTTTAGTTCAGTGACGAGGGTTTCATTTTTGAGGGGGCCAGCTACTTCAATATGAGTTTGAGTAACTCGATCAACTGCTTTTTGAGTTTCACCAACCGAAAGAAAGACGGGGTCTTTTGCAATTCGTTGAATAAGTTTTTGAGCATTTTTAGGAAGAGTTGCCGAGAATAAAAGATTTTGTCTATCGGAGGGCATCGCTGCAAGTACGTCTTCAACTTGAGGCAGAAAACCCATATCAAGCATTCGATCTACTTCATCTAAAACCAAAATTTTATAATTTGAAAGATCGATCCAGCGATTTCGCAGTAGGTCGTTTAGACGACCGGGAGTTGCAATAACAAAATGTACACCTTTTTGAAGGCGATTGCGTTGTTTGCCAATAGAAGCTCCACCAATTAAAACAGCCGACTTCATCCACTGACAATCTTCAGTAAGACTTAAAAAAACTTGATCGATTTGAATGGCGAGTTCGCGAGTTGGAGCAAGTACGAGCACTTTGAGTTCAGGATTGGCAATCAGACGAGATAGAGCAGGAATTAAAAAAGCAGCGGTCTTACCGGTACCTGTTTGGGCTTGTCCCACAATATCTTTTCCGGTCAAAGCTGTCGGAATAGTTTTGCTCTGAATAGGAGTTGGCTCTTTAAAGAGCATTCTCGTTAATGCGGTGTTAAGCTCTTGGGGCAGTCCAAACGTTTCAAATGAATTCAAGTGTAGCTCGCTTTCGATAGTTCAATGCAGAAAGGCGTTATTGCCTATTTTTTAAGTGTCTTCGGTATCATGAGTGCGTCTAAATAGCTACGTCCAATGTATTAAATCGCCCAGAAGCTAAATAGTCGATTTTACTTGGATATCGACTGTTATACCGAGGCACGTTAGTGAAACTTGTAGCCAAGTTCAACTCCAAAAACTAAAGCGCTAAAGTCTTTAAATAGAACCCCTATTTGGGGGGCAAGATAAAGACCCCCCTGATTATATCGGCCCTGAATTTGAAGTGCCGGCAAAAATGATGAACCCCCATCAATTGTATAGTCAGGTTCATTTTTTGGAGCAGGCCATGGAGCCGTCCTATAAATCAGAGGAACAGAAAGAGCGGCAGATAGAGTTTCAATAGGAGTAAACCAAATAAAAGACGGTGTAGCGACGGCGCCATAAACAGCGTACCCAGAAGCTTTGTAGCTGCGAGTCGGGGGGGTAGCTGTTGCGTCAGTAATTCCAAGTAGCCCGCAGACACCAAGACTTGTTCCCCAGATTTGATGCCATCGTTGCACAGCTAAACCACCAAAGCATGTTGCCATAATGGTGGTATCGAGATCGTAAGAGTTTCCAGAGGAGTGTTTAATTTTGTTCGTTTCGCTCCAATAAGAAAACCCAGCAGTTGCATAAAAAGAGTGAAGTTTGTTGGGAGAAGAATTTCTGACCGACGATGAAACTTTAGGAGCAGGAGTCATCATTAGAGGTGTTGGAGTGGGTGTAGGCGTGGCCGCGGGCGTCATCCAGGGCGTCACAGTAGGAAACGGGGTCGGTGTAATCGATGGACTTGCCGTTGGACTTGGACTTTCTATCCATATAGGTGGAGTAATTGTTGGAGTCGGAGTGGCTGAGGGCGTAGATGTTTCGCCAATAACAACGGGCGCAGCCGTCATCATGGGTGTTGTGCTGATCATTGGATTTGCACTCATCATTGGTGAAGCAGTAATCGCATTATTCACGACGCTTGGAGCCATAGTGCTGAGGGGAGCATTTGAAGGAGTCGCTGCAACTACTGTCGATTTTAAACAGTTCAATGGAATGGCAAAATATCTTCCTTCTCTTTGTGTGATGACGAAGTCAGGGCGCTCTGGAGCAATTTTACCTTTAAGTTCGGTTCCTAAAGTCCAATCAGAAAAATCCTTTTCGATCCAAACTCCCCGAATATTTTGATAACCCGAACAGGTCGTATTACTAAAAGTATAATTTGCTTCAGTTTGTGCAAAAACTTTTTGACTTAGACAAATAGAAATTAAGAAACAAAAAAGTAGCAAAATATTTTGTGATTTATTCATTTTGATTTGAGCCCTCACCTTCGTATTATGTGCCGTAAGTTCAGCTCTCGCCAAGGAATTTGATTCTTTTGCAGTCCTATCCGTTGCTTGAAATGACAGATACTTCGTGGTATCCGAATTCGGCTTACTGATAAATATCTCATCAACAGGAGTTCTATGCGTGGCAGGTCTTTTTTGTTCGTTCTTCTTTTTAATCTTTTAAATGTGAATGTTTTTGCTCAAGAACCGGCAATTGCCTCCTATTTCTTAGGCATTGGCGGCGGAGGAACTCCCTATAATTCTCAAGCGGTGCTTGAGCTTAATATTAAACTTTTTGAAGCCCAATTTCAGAAAACTAAGGCGGCCGCTGAACGAATACAGATTCATTTTGGCGCCGGATCTAAACAAGGATCTTGTGATGTTATTCAAAAAGTCGAGAATGGCTTGGATAATGTTGAGTCTTTATTTTCAGATTTATTTGATGCAGATCGTGAACCTGATTGCATTATTCGCCCCAATTCACTCGAAAATGTTTCAGGTCCCGCTACAAAGATAGATGTTTTAAATAGAATGAATGAGTTTGCTCAGGAAATAAAATCTCCAGCTAAATTAAGAATTTATTTCACAGGTCATGGAGGAGCTGGACATTCAAATTCAGATAAAAATGACTATCGAAAAAACACTCTTCATATGTGGGAGCAAGACGATATCAACGTGAATGAGTTTGTCAGTGCACTCGATAATTTAAGGCCCGATACTCAAACTCAAGTTGTGATGGTGCAATGTTATTCTGGCGGATTTGCTCAAATGAACTTTCGAGGAGGAGATGTTGAGAGTGGTGTTTCTTCTGCCGCTCGATGTGGGTTCTTTTCTCAGGTTCGCGATCGTACAGCGGCAGGTTGCACGCCCGACTTAAAAATTCGCGAAGAATATAGCCCCTATTTCTTTGCTGCCGTTTCTGGAAAGAACGAAAAAGGCGAGCTCGTCTCTGCTGATTTTAATGGAGATGGAAAAGTGGGCTCAGACGAGGCGCATGCGTATGTGATCATGAATGAAAATGCGGCCGATGTGCCAGTATCCACATCTTCGGAATTTTTGAGAGAAACAGTAATCGCCATTCCTGCTAAATTAAAATCTCAGCCCTGGAGATTTTTTGAGGAGAGATTAGATCCTCTTGAAAAACAAATTGTCTCAAGTCTTTCAAAAACTTTAAAAATTGATCTCAGTGCCACTTCCGCACCCTATTTATTTTTGAAGACAATGATTGGGAGGCTTACTTCTAAGGTTGCGAAGGCGGAAATTTTGAACAATCAAAGTTTTCAACTTTATTCGGATGTCAGAGGAATGATTCTTGTGGATTTACAGACGAAGTTTCCTATTTTTAAAACGGCCTATGGGGTTGATCGGGGAAATCTTAGAAATCCTGATTCTGATTTAGTTGCAAAAGCTAAACTAGCATTTGAAAATCATTCACTTTTTTCGACGCTGACTGAAAATCAAATGGTCAGTCAGAGGACAGCTCGGCAGCTTTCAAATCTAAGTCATCTATCGGCAAAGTGGGAACGACTCTTCTATTTGCTTCATTCCATACTCGCCGAAGAAGTTTTGAGTCGATCTGAGTCGACAAAACTAAAGTCGAGGTATGCTGAACTTAAGGCTTGTGAAGCCGATACATTTTTTTAATTTTTAGACTTTGGTTAGGATCATCGTGACGAGATCGAGGCTAAGTAGGAATCTCTAACCCCACAAACCCTTATTAGTCCTCACTAATAGTAAGCCCAGCCCCCTTTCCAAAGGGGGCTTCTTTCTTTTGTGAAATATTTTCAAAACAAGTAATCTCAGAGGAATGGATATTCGTCGAATGACCGAAGCTGATCTGCCGAGTCTAGTTGGGCTTTGTCATGAAATGGGGTACGAAGTTTTTATCGCTGATCTACGAAGTCATTTTAAAGCTCTCGCAGCCAATGACGATCATGCTTTTTTTATTTGCGCAGATTCGCAGGATTTTTCGGTTGGTTTTTTAGAAGCGCGTATTGATCGCTCGATTCTACACGGCCATCAGGGAGAAGTCTCTGCGTTAGTTGTCAGCCAGGGATTTAGACGCCAAGGAATTGGAACCAAACTGATTAAAGCGGCTGAAGACTGGGTGAAAAGTAAAGGCGCTAAAGAGGTTATTATCCGCACCAATATTAAAAGAACATCGACCCATGAATACTATACGAATCTTAAATACGATTTAATTAAGACCGCACATTATTTTTCTAAAAAATTAAATTAAATTTTTTATACGGTACTATTTATGATGCCGATGCTTCATCTTGTCGACTTTTTCAATAAACACATTGAAAGTATGGGCGAGCTCTTTAAAGGCGTCTGATTTTCTAAACGAAACCTTATGGGGCAGCTCACCTGTCTCTATGGCTTTTTCAAGAATTCTAGTTAGTTTATAAATCGGTCCCGTAAGCCTATGGCTATAAATAACGATATAAAACCACATTAGAACAAAAAATACACAAGCGGCTAATCCATATAAAAGCAGAAGGTTTTTAGATTGTTGCAGAAGCAGAGACTTTGTAAGAAGTTGATCGTGAACTAACATCAATTCAGTTTTTTCGGATGAAATGGCATAGTTCGTAAAGAATACAAAGATAAATGAGAGTAAAAAGAAGATAAACCAGACTGTTAGTGAGGTTGCGAATTTTGCTTGAACCGATCGGTGAGTCATAAACCGACGTCTTAGAAAATAAGGTTTCATACCTAAAGGCTACTGGATTAACGAATCACACTTCAAGAAAGACATGAGTAAACGTGAAAAGAAATCAGATAAAAAACATAATTTTTGACTTCGGAGGAGTTCTTGTTGATTGGAATCCCCGTCACCTTTATTTGAAAGTATTTGAAGGAGATGTACAGAAAACCGAGGAATTTTTGAATGAGGTTAAATTTTATTCTTGGAACTTAAGGGCCGATCACGGCGAATCTTTTGAATCTATTTTTTCAGACATTAAAAAGACGAAGCCTGAATTGGAAAAATTAGCTCGAGTATTTTTGGATCGATTTATCGAATCTATTAAGGGGCCCATTCAAGGTTCGGTGGATGTACTTGAAAGACTTCATCTCTCAAAAATTCCACTTTACGGATTAACTAATTGGTCTTCTGAGACTTTTCCGAAAGCTAAAGCTCATTTTAAATTTTTCTCAATTTTCAAAGATATTTTGGTGTCGGGTGATGAGAAGCTCTTAAAACCTGACCCTAAATTTTATCAGTTGGCTCAGAAAAAATTTAATCTCAATCCATCTGAAACTTTGTTTATTGACGATAAAAAAGAAAACGTCGTCGCTGCAGAGAACGAGGGATTTAAAGGCCATCATTTTTTAAATCCCGAAGGCCTTGAAGCTGATTTAAAATCCTGCGGACTTTTATAGTTTCTGCCATTCGCAAATGAGTTTTGAGAACTCTAAACTCTCAGGACCCGTCAATAGAATCTGAGCATTCGCTTGACCTGGATCTTGAATATTAAAGACCCCAGTTGCCTTAACTCGAATATTGCGATTGACCCATTTATTTCGGGCATACGAAGCTTGTTGAGAATCTGTCGCCCAGATCTGCCCTAATTTTTCGCGTATTTTCTTAAAGACTTCCGGATCGTCAAAATTGACCAACGTATAATTTCGTTTGAGACCATCGGCATCAATGACTTCAATGGCAAAGACATCGAATAGAACCTGGGGGCTAGCAGGAAAACGAATGAGACTTCCTTCAAGGCTTCCTGTTTGTGCATGCTTTTCAACAATCCGTTCAATGACTTTAAGCGGCTCAGAAGATTCTAGGTTAAGCTCTAAATGTTTCGGCCGATTTGGATTTTTTCGTACACGATAAATGATTTCAATTTTGTCATTTCTGTAGAGACCTTTTGTGAGTTCTGGGCGATCTACAAAGACAGGAATTACAGAGTCCTTGTATTCGATGACCATAATTCGGCCTTCATTGGCGATTGCATGCACAATGGCTCGAATTTGAGTTTTATCATTAAGTTCTTCGGGAAATGCCGTTCCATAGTCCTTTTCCCATTCGGGAGCATATTTTTTTAGAATTTTGAATTCCTGAGCCTCAATATGTTTTTGGGGCGCTTCATGCTGAATAAATTCACCTCGAACCCAAATTTTATCGTGTCGGTCTAATTTTTTAATTTCGTCACGCAAAGTCTGACTGCGCGCTATTAACGGAAACTGAATATTGGTGAAAAAATCTCCAGGTTTTCTCCACGTAAAGACGTAAAGTCCTGCTGCAGCATTGGCAGCATGAATCCAGCCTTCAAGACCTTCTGTTTTTAATTTTACTTCAAGTTCAGCAAGATCGATTTCAGACTTTGGAGCCGAATCGTCGGCTTGCAAATGAATGCTCATTCCAACTGTGAGAAAAATGGCTAAAACATAGTTTTTCATGAACTTCCCTCCCTGATGCGCACAGATTGGCTTAAAGAACGCAGGCGAGGCAAGCGTTGATTAGCAGCTTAAGACGCTTCTCGATGAATCAGATTCGAAGGGCCATATTGTTTAATCCAGTCGTTGAGATCGCGCAGACTGCGTTCGACTCTTTTCGAATTGATATAGGGCTTAAGCTTTACTCCTTGAGGTCGAGGAGTTTTTTTATTTACGTCGATTGGAGGTAAAAGCCCAAAATTAAAATTCATGGGCTGAAAATATTTGGGATCTGAGTTCACAAGATATCGAGCTAAACTTCTAAGCGCCGTCGATTCAGGTAGTAGGGGAAGATCTAAAAGAGAGAGCGCGGCGTAATGACCAGTAGCCAAGGCCTCAGAGTATCCCTCACCTCCAGTGATTTGCCCTGCGAAAAAAATCTGAGAATTGCCTTTAAATTGAAGACGTTCGTTAAGATGTAACGGAGCATTGATAAAAGTGTTCCTGTGCATAGCGCCTAAACGTGCAAACTGAGCATTTTGCATTCCAGGCAGGCTCCTAAAAACTCTTTCTTGATCGGGCCATTTCATTCGACTCTGAAAAGCCACCATGCTCAGTAGTTCTCCGGCAGCCTTTTCTCGTCGAAACTGAATAACTGCATAAACATCTCGATTTGATTTTTCGCCAAACCCAGAAGGTTTCATGCAAGAGCAGGCCATAACATCTTCACCTCGAGATGCCAAAACCTCGAGAGGTAAGCAACCTTCAAAAAACTTTAAATCTTCGCCTGCAATATGGCTTTCAACTTTTTCTGCACTTAGAACGGCTTCTCGAAATCGAAGATATTCTTCTTTGTTTAAAGGAAGATTGAGATAGTCTTCACCTTCTTGGTTTCTCGAAGCCCAAAAGAATTTTGAAAGATCAAGAGAATCAAGACTTACTATAGGCGAAGTTGCATCGTAAAAATAAAGGCCATCATCTCCGCAAAGTTTTAAAATGTTTTTTATAAGATCATCTGATGTCAACGGACCAGTAGCAATAATGGTTTTACCTGAGGGAATCTCGGTTACTTCATCGCAGACGAAATCAATATTCGGATGGGTTTGAAGCTTATGAGTGACAATTTCGCTTAACTTAATTCGGTCAACTGAAAGAGCCTTTCCTCCTGGAACTCGAGCCTCAAATGCAGCTTCTAAAACCGGAGACCCCAACAACCGGAGTTCCTCTTTAAGGAGGCCCGATGAAGACTGAACTTCGAGGGATTTTAGGCTATTACTGCAGACTAATTCTGCAGCCCCTTTGAGTTTATGGGCGGCAGAAGTTATTTTGGGCTTTTGTTCGTAAATTCTTACCTTTGATCCGCGTTGAGCAAGGACTAGAGCGGCCTCGCTGCCTGCGAGACCGGCGCCGATGACCTGAATCGTCTCTTTCTCGATACTCATTGCTGATTTTCTTTTTGAGAAGTCACAGGAGTTTTATAAGAAAATCCGAGAGAAAATGAAAATATTTTTGCTTCGCTCGGGTCATTTGAATTTGCGACTTTTTTCATTTCTGAAAGGGTTGTCCGATATCGTTCGTTCTCGGGTTCTTTCTTAAGAGCTTGTGCCAGATAATCTTGAGCAATATCTTTATTGCCAAGCTTCCACTCGATGGCTGAAAGATAATATTCACCTATCCCAAGATTTTTGTTTTCATTCTGAATTTGCTGAGCAAGGGGTCTAAAACCTTCTGAAAGTTGCAGACCTCTAGTTTTCAAAAAAAATTCAAGGTCAATAAGGTCGGTATCGGCAAAGCCAAAATCTTTAGCATCAGCTAAAGCTTCTTCAACTTTCTTCCAATCAGAAGGCTGATTTTCATTCTGAGCCAGTGATTGCATAAATGTTGCCACAACTTTTGCCTTGGCCGACAGATAGAGATCTGGCTCCAGCCTTAAAAGGCGATCTGCTATCTCTAAGCCCTTCGTAAAATCTTTTTTTATGGTCAGAGATGAAAGCAATTTATCGAGAAGTAAAATGCGATCATCAATTGAAGATATTTCTTCATTTTGTGTTCGAAAATCATTGGCAAAAGCTCTGTAGAGAATAGCTGTACTTATACATTTATTTAAAAGTTCGGCGGTCGGTTTCTGATTTTTAGCTTGGATACTCCAGAGCGGAGCACATTCTTTCGCATACTCATTATGAAGATCCTTAAGAGTGGGATCGCTAGGAATGCAGGTAAGAGCGTGTGGAAGTGTACTTTCGTCCGATCCAGAGGCAACTTTTTCGAGGTCAACAATTTGGAGCTGATTCCAAAGCTCAGCACACGAAATTTCATTTTCATTTTTGTAGTCATTTTGAGTTTTTGTTGAAATAGGATGCCGAGTCGATTTTAAAAATTTTTGTTCTAATGCCAGGGCGCGACTTTGACGCCTGAGGGATGTCGTTTGCAACGGATCGGCAGAATTTTCTTTCTTGGGTTTAGGAAAAAATAAAACAAGGCAGAGCCCTATAATGAAAGACGAAAAGAGGACTAATCGAGATCTAAGCTTCATGAGTCAAAATGCTTAGCGAAGAATGATTCGAGTGTCGATGAGCTTTGCCGCTAAAGAAAGCTTCGAATATTCAGTAGGTTGGTGTATCGCTCGTTAATGATCGAGGCCCAGTCAGTCGAAGAATTGCGGAGAGAGCATCTTCCTCGTCTTCCTTTTTCACCCCAAGTTCAATCCCTTTTTTTCGATAAGGCAGATACTCATACGCTTTCTGATTGGCTTATGGCTTACGCCTGGGGAGTAGGTTTGGTTGATCCTGATGAATTTCATTTAGGAGGTCTTCCTGATTTAACTTCGGTTTTAGAGAGATCTGATCAGCGGATTATAATCAAAGAAGAGGAACTTCACTGGTTCGCTAGGCGCCCACTTAAAATGGGAAGAATTTTTAGAAAGATTTTTAAGAACCGGATTTTCATTGATTTGGGATGTGGAAAAATTGAGAAATCACCTGTTCCGAGAATTTTGGCTGAATTTTATGGATCTCAGTTTTATATCGGGGTTGATTTGATTCATAATCGTGAACAAGTCCTTCGAGATGAATTTTGTATTCAGGATGGATTTCGATCGTATTTTATAAAATCGGATTTATCAGATTTTATAAGTGCTTGTTCATTTTCTGAACCAAAAGTTTTTCTCTTGTCTGGTATTGAGGGGATTACTCCTGATGCAGACGAAATAAAGGCGTATCGAAAGAGTTTGGTAGATAAACTTGAGATTCAAATGAAGAAGTGTGATTACTTAATTTTAGGTGCTGGGACATTCGATTTAGAGCTCAGTAAAAAGAAATTTTCACTTATTTATTCGGACCCCTATCATGAAATCTTTCGGTTTAAGCGGAATTTCTTTGGAATTAACTTCTAGTCAATTGAAGCTAATCGAATCTTCAAATCTTCTCTGACTTCGGCGCCACGATGTTTGGCAAGAATGCCTTGCCCTAACGTGTTGACGGCACTACTGAGTTCTTCGCAAGAATCACGAGCTTTAAGTTTAAGACTGGATTTTTCAATTTCTTTCGCAGCTCGATAAACAGCTTCTCTTTGGCTGAGTTCATTTCTCTGTAGCTGCATTAAATAGAGGTCCCAAAGCTCCTTTTGTTTTTCGGTTAAAACTTCGCCGTTTCTCCAAACTGGCTCAATTTTTGCGATTTCAATTTTGGTTTGAATAGAAAACAGTTTACAGCTCTTATTTTTTTCTTCGAAATCGTAGTTCCATCTGACTGCCCACGTCGATGTGGGCAGAATGGTGCCGTCTAAATTCTGAATTGATTGAGCTTCACTCATTTGTTTTTTTAGACGTTTAGAGATTTTTCCTTCAATCACAAACTTTTGCACTGTTTGCGAGACGATAGGCTCAGCGTTCAGAGAAAAAGATAAAACTCCAATAATTGCTCCCGCGATGATTTTTGCATCGATACGCATAACTTAATTGTCGCAGGGCAAGATAAGACTGGGAAGACCCAGGATGAATATTAATTTTCTTAGTTATTACAGCCAGTTAAGGCTTTTGTGGAATTTCAATAGCGATTGAAAATGCGTATGGGCTGATTTGTTCGACGGTGGTTTTTTGGGTCCTTGAATCGTAGGTTCGAAAACCTGAAACTCCCGAAAATTCAGGCAAATTGTCTGAGACTAAATAGCGAAGTATAAGAGCTGTTGATTGTGAGTAAAATACGCCCTTTGAAAAAAAATGAGCTACAGTTTCTGAAGCGCGGGCTAAAATTTCGTCCATTTTCTTTTCAAAATCAGCAAATGTTAGGTCGGGAGTGGATTTTTCAAAATCGGATGGAAATAATGGAATAGCTTTTTTTTCGTTCCTTTGATCTTCTTGCCAGAGCCTGGCTAATTCTTCTTTTTCAGAAGTGCTTAAATCATCACGAACTCGAGGGTGGTAATTAAGGTCATTTAAAGAGGCAAAAGCAAAAACTTGATTTGTTCCGGCTAAAATTTTTGTCAGACTAATCCAAGTCTCGCGACTCTCTGGAATTTTTTTTGAAACTTTGTTGCCTGCACCGCACGACACAAAAATAAGAGAGCTTTTATTTTTAAGTACACTGCTTTCAAAAACATTTAGCTTTTGACTAAGAAGTTCGTGACCAATAATCATTTCTCCTCTTATGGCGTAGGAGGCTCCATGTTTATCAATTGTTCCCAAGCCATGTAGAAAAACCATTATCACATCGTAACGGCCCTTATTTTCCACAAGAATCCGATTGAGTTCTTCCGCATTTTTAAAATTAAGAGTTTCGAGATTAGGAAACAAAGTTTTAAGATTATTCATCTCTTCGATTCCTTTGATTCCGTCTCTTGTTTCAATAAATCGACCTAACTGCTTTTCAGAAACAGCATCAGAAAGTGCTGCTTCTTCCATGAGTAGAATCATCTTTTTTGATGAATCGAAGACTAAAAAGTCCTTTTGAATCTGATTAAAATACTTAGCAATAGGAATGCTAAAATTATTGTTGGCCTGAGCCTCTTGAATTTTCAATGTATCCGAATAGAGCATGCGATCTGCCGGATGAAGCCCCATGAAAGTAAGTAAAATCGCTACAAAGACCGCTCGGATAGTTGCTTTATTCTGATGACTTTTTAGCGCGAGTTGAATGCCGTTTGTATCTTGAAAATAAAGTTCTCTAATGAGCTCAAAATATTCATCTTGTTCAATGCCCAATACTTGAAGACGCGCTTTTCCGGTCTCACCATCAAAGACTCGAGAAACTTTCTCAAGTTCTCGAGCAACTTTCATTCGATTAAAGCCGAAGGTGGTTCTGAATAAAAAAGGTCCCATGCCCCATGCGAGATCTGAGATATTCTCAGACAGTTTTTTATACCAAGGGGTCTTTCCGGTTCGATCGCTCAAAATTCTTTTTGAAATTTTAAGCGAAGCAATTTGTGCTTTTGTTAAGAAGAGCAAGTCTCTTTTTTCAAGAAGCAAACTAACGAAGCTGTGGGCGGCTAAATCTCTATGGTCAGTTTTTTTAGCTCTATTATACTCAGACAGTAGGCGGATTTGTTGAGTGCAAACTCCTGCACTCAACGACTGTTGACCACCTAAAACGAGGCCTAAAAATAAACTAAAAATAATGAACTTCAAGCTAAAAACCCCATACGTCAAAACCGAATATCTTTTAGCAGAATTTCTGAAAGATGCTAGTTTTACGACTTTCGAAGGGTAAAATCAGTTTTGAGCTCGATCAATCCATTTCTCGATAGTAGGCGGAGAATACGATCTAAACTTTGCTAACAAACTATGCATATCGTTTTCAATAAGTAGCATATCGCGATGCTCTTTGCGTATGAACCCTTCGGTTACACAGCGATTCAGCTGTTCAATGAAAGAATCATAAAAGCCATTAACATTAAGAATGGCAGAAGGCTTCTGATGCAAGCCCAACTGTCCCCAGGTCAACATTTCTGTCAGTTCATCAAAAGTTCCCAATCCCCCAGGGATTGTCACAAATCCATCCGACATCTCAAACATTTGATGCTTGCGTTCGTGCATTGAATCAACGACATGCAATTCGGTAAGGCCGCGATGCGAAACTTCTTTGAGTTCTAAAGCCTTGGGAATAACTCCGATCACTCGGCCACCTTTTTTAAGACAGGCGTCAGCGATGATACCCATTAATCCAACTGAGGAGCCTCCATAGATAAGATTAATCCGCTCCGCAGCGAAAAGTTCGCCTAATTCAACAGCCGCTTTTTTATAAATCGGGTTAGATCCTGAATTGGAACCACAAAAAATACAAAGTGAACGCACTTGAGCCATTTAGAGACCTTAACATAAACTTCAAACTTTCTACGAGCACTGGGTAAATTATGGAATAAGAAATTCCTGATGCGTTGCCCAAGTGGTATAATCTTTTGAAGGAGAAAGCACCAATGGCTAAAGGCGCGAAACTTGAACTAGAGGGTAAGTCATTCGAGCTTCCTATTATTGAAGGGACAGCTGGCGAAAAAGCGATTGATATCACTAAACTTCGCGCTCAAACCGGGTACGTCACTCTTGATACCGGTTATATGAATACCGGTGCTTGTACCTCAAAAATTACTTTTCTCGACGGAGAAAATGGAGTTTTGAAATATCGCGGGATTCCGATCGAAGATCTTTCAGAAAAAATGAGCTTTGTAGAGGTGTCGTATCTTTTAGTTTATGGACGCCTTCCTACTGAAGCGGAACTTCGCAAATTCAGAGAAAAAATAAAATATCATTCGCTTATTCACGAAGATATGAAGAGCTTCTTTAATACGTATCCCAGCCATGCTCATCCGATGGCGATTTTATCTTCGATGGTTTGTTCGCTTTCGGCTTACTACCCTCAATTTTTAAAGCCCGATCAAACTACTGAAGAGCGAGATGAGACCATTTGTCGTTTGATTTCAAAGGTGCGTGTTTTAGCGGCATTTGCTTATAAACGATCAATCGGGCATCCGTTTGTCTATCCAAGAAATGATCTCGACTATGTTTCCAATTTTTTACATATGATGTTCGCTGTTCCAGCGGAACCATATACTGTTGACCCTGTTGCGGCAAAAGCACTCAATCTGCTGCTCATTTTACATGCGGATCATGAACAAAATTGTTCAACCTCAACCGTAAGAATGGTGGGTTCTGCGAAGGCAAATCTCTTTGCAGCAATCTCAGCAGGAATTTGCGCTTTATGGGGACCTCTGCATGGTGGAGCAAATCAAGAAGTTCTAGAAATGCTCGAACAGATTCAAGCTGATGGTGGCGACTACAAAAAATTCATCAGTTTAGCCAAAGATAAGAATAGCACTTTTAGACTGATGGGTTTTGGTCATCGTGTTTATAAGAATTTTGACCCTCGTGCTCGTTTGATTAAGAAAGCTTGTGATGATGTTCTTAATAAATTGGGCGTTAATGACCCTCTACTTGATATTGCAAAGGGGTTGGAAGAAGAAGCTCTTAAAGATTCTTACTTTGTTGAGCGTAAGCTCTATCCCAATGTCGATTTTTACTCGGGTATCATTTACCGAGCCTTGGGAATTCCAACCAATATGTTCACTGTGATGTTTGCAATCGGACGTCTGCCTGGTTGGATCGCTCAGTGGAAAGAAATGGTTGAAGATCCTGGAATGAAAATTTGTCGTCCTCGCCAAATATACACTGGTGAAGTGAATGGTAAATATATTCCAATGTCTGAGCGCAAGTAATTTACTCAGGTTCCACGCTTTGGGAATTGAATGATTTTGTCTGGGTTTTGAAGCTTTTTAAGTTCTGACTGACACTTAAGAATTATTGATTGGTTATTGAGTTCTTTGCCCCTCTTAAGTGCAGCTTCAAGAGTTTGAATGGCCTGAGTGGTATCGTGTGTAACAATGTAAAATTCTGAGAGATAGACTAAACCATTACAAAAATAACTCCAAAATTTTCGATACTGAGCTTCCTCAATTGATTCACAGAGAATTTCTTTGCCTTTATTGATGTCGCCTAATTTGATTTTTGTATGTCCCATTAACATCAAATTATTAATTCGCTCCATATCGTTTCCGATTTGAGCTGCAACTTTATAGCTATCTTCAAATTCTTTATAAGCTTCTTCAGGTTGACCAAACTCAAGAAGCATCTCGCCAATATTGTGTTTTGCAATAATTCGATTCATCAGATCGCCAATTTGCTCGGCCATTAAAGCGGTCTCTTTGAATTTGTCGAGAGCCCCTTTTAGATCCTTTGAAAAATATTGGACAACTCCTAAATTCAATGTGGAACTGATCAATATTGATTTAAATTTAGAATTTTCTTTGGCAATTGCGATTGAAGATTCAAGATCTCTTTGTGCGAGATCAAGTTTTTGTAACTCAATATAAACAGTGGCTCGGTCATTTAGGTATTCGGCCATCAGTCGTGGATTACCCAAAGATTTTGCGCCATTAATTCCTTTTTCAAACATATCAAGAGATTTTTCAAAATTATTAAGGCGCTGCCAAATGTTTGCGATTCCTTTGTAAGTTCGAATCTGCCCTTCAATGTCTTCGGCATGAATTGAATAATCGAGAGAAGTAAGCATTAAACTTAATGCTCTCTCGAGGTGACCTCGCTTGGTCGCGATATCGCCGAGTCTTCGAAATGACTTTGCGAGGTGCGGCAAATCATTTTTTGCATTTCCAAATTCAAGAAGATTCCATGAGTATGATTCCGCAGAATCATAATCTCCAATAAGTAGATAAACTTCCGAAGTAAGAAAGTAGAGATCAAAAATTCTAGGATCTCTTTTGTTCTTAGAAGAGCCAATAAGTTCAAGTGCTTTTTGATAGGCCTTAATAGCCCCTTGATTATTAAAATTCTGTGCAAGTCTCTTGCCAACGGCAGTAAGATAAAAAACAGCTTTTTCGTCTTGGGCACCTTCAACAAAATGATGTGCTAAAGCTTCAAGTAAATCATCTGTTGCTTCGTCCTGATTTTGAGGCATTCGCTCTTCAAGGGCATTTGCGACTTGTTCGTGGTAGGTTTTTCGTGTCTTTAGAAGAATACTTTGGTAGGCCACTTCTTGCATTAGTGCATGGTTAAAAATATAGGTCGTTTCTTCGTGGTCAGAGGCCATTTCAAAAATCAGTTCTTTTTTTCGAAGTCCTTTGAGGCTTTCGTAGAGACTAGAACCGAGGCCAGTTACTCGATCCAAAATTTTATCACTAAATTTTCTGCCGATAATCGAAGCATATTGCAAAATGAGTTTATCGCCCTCATTTAGCCTATCAATACGAGAAGCAATAATTCCTTGAAGCGTGGGGGGTACATTAACTGACTGAATATCATTTGAAATCTGCCATTTATCGTTTGTTTTAAATATTTTTCCCGAATCAATCAGGCTTTTTATAATTTCTTCAATGTAGAGGGGATTACCATCAGCTTTTGATTGAATAAGTGTTTCAAGCGCTTTTGGAATTTCTTCAAGCTGTAAAATACTTTTTGCTAAAAGTAGGGTTTGCTCGTTGCTTAAGGCACTTAAGTGTATGTGGGTAAAATTCTTTTTGCCATTCCATGCAGAATTAAATTCCGGCCTCGATCCCCCCGAAATCATAAGCGGTAATTGAGTTGAATGCTCAATAAAATCATCTAGAAATTCTTTTGAAATTGGATCGAGCCAATGCAAATCTTCGATATAGAGTGCGATTGGAGAAATTTTTGAAATCGAGATGAACAAGTTTTTAAGAGCTACAAAGAGAGCCTTTTTCTTTTGAGCTGCTGAAAGAGTAAGCACTTCGTTAGAAGAAGACGACAGATGAAGCAGATCGTAAATTAGGCTCTCCGCTGTTTTTTCAAGGCCAAGTTCGTGCAGTCTAGAGAGTTTTTCTTTTTGTGTTGAAATTTCTTCTTTAGAATCAATTTCATATAAAATTTGAATTAACCCGATTATCGCATAGTAGGGAGTTTCTCGATTTAGACTGTCACATTTTGATTCTATCCAACGAATAGAATGTTCATTTGCTCGCTTTTTAATTTCATGTTTAAGCCGACTTTTTCCAACGCCCGGATCTCCTGACAATAGCAGAATTTGTCCTTGAGATTTTTTTGTTTCATCCAGAAGTCGATCAATAATCTGCAATTCCTTTTCTCGGCCAATTAATTTTGAAAACCCACTTTGAATTCCGCGATCTTTAAGATCGCTATTCTTTTTTCCGATGACTGAAAAAATATCGATCGGAGTTTCTTTGCCCTTCACTTTAACTGGTTCTAAAGTTTCAAAATCAAATTTCTGTTCGCAAATTTTTCGAATATTAGCACTTACTAAAATTTGTCCCCGCTTCGCAGCGCTTTGCAGCCTTTGAGCAATATTTACTGCATCCCCCATAACTGTATATTCAAGCTTTTGATCAGTTCCGACACCACCGGCGACCACCATTCCAGAATTAATTCCGATGCTCATTCCTAGTTCAATTCCTACTTCTTCACTAAATGCTTTAAGCTCATCGAGTAGTTTAAGAGAGCACTCAATGGCTAACTCTGGATCATTTTCGTGAGCGATCGGTGCGCCGAAAAGGGCCATAATGCAATCACCCATGAATTTATCGATGTAGCCTTCGTGAGCGTAGACGATCTTTCCGAGTCGCTTAAAACATTGATTAATAATTTCTGTCACTCTTTCAGCGTCGAGTTTTTCACTGAGAGAGGTAAAGCCACTTAAATCTGCAAAGACAATACTGACTAGTTTTCGCTCGCTTAAAATAGCTTTTTGAGCCGATCGATATTTTGATTCGAGATCTTTCGGAATATACGGAGTCGATATGGAATTTTTTCGTATCTGAGGTAAATTTTGAAGTGTTGACTGAGTTGAATCAGCAAGAAGGTATTCGCTATTTAATTGTTTTAGCGATAACCCACATTTATAACAAAAGTGAGAATTTGCCGGTAGAGTAATTCTGCAAACAATACAGAATGGTCTAACCATAACACCGCACGAATGGCAAAAATGAGCATCGGCAACGAGACTGGTTTCACATTTGGGACACGACGACATTTGAGTGCTTAAACCCCCGAACGATTCTTTCCTTATTATCGGATAAGACACAGGGTTGGTGCGAGGTGTCGGAGAGAAAGCGAAAGTCTACTGAGTAGATGCATCGGTCGCTGGTCCAGATTTCTGACCACGTGCAGCAATTTTTACTAATTCTCGATTAAATGGAGCCTGCATTTTATCAGCTAGACTTGCGAGTTTGAGTGCACATCGAGCTCGTCTTGTTGTTGGAATGATTTCATCGTCGGATTTGGGCGCACTCATTTTGAAAAGTTCGCTTAGAAAGCGAACAACTCGACCACTATGATAAAGCGGCGCGTGCTTTTGTCGGTTTAATCGATCTTTCATTTTTGCAAGGCGGTTTTCGTATTGGAATGGAAGTAACAAAGTATCCACGCCAGTTCCAATCGGTAGACCTAAGAAAAATCCGAACATACTTTTCTCCCAATCTGCTCGAATTTTATTGGCTTCTTCAGCATTGAGAGCCTCAGCGAGTCGCGTATAAACATATTTTCCAGTTGGCCAAAGTGCAATCAATACGAGTTTTCCTCCTGATACACCAAGAGCCATTGCTCCTATACTTAGGGTGAAACCAAATGAAGTTCCTAAATCAAGAAGGCGAGGAGGCATCAAAATAAAAATGCTTGCCATCTGAGTTTGCCAATCGGCTTTTGGAGTTCCCATGAATTTACCTGTGTTTTTTCGCTCTTTATTTAATAGTGCGACACATTTGTACGGCCCCACTCGGGCGGCGTTTGTGATGATAACGATAGAGCAAAGATCAAGAGCAGTCTTCCATCCGACACTGCGAGAAAAATCAAATGCAGCCAAACCTTGCTCAGGATCAAGAATTTTAAAGAAAATTCCAAATGGAATACTCGTTACTGCTGCATGAACTAGAGCAGATCCTAAATCAGTCTGAGGTAGAGTGACGGCTCTTCTTAATTGAGTTGAAAAGACTCCAAAGGTAGCGCCAAAAATCGCAGTGAATAAAACTTTTTCAGCGCCGGAGTTAACACTATCTTTCATTCCCATTTCAAGGAGCCGAACACCTGCGGTGATATCCGCCTGCAGTAGTCCTCCAAAAGTAAGGCCCATAAACAAAACATGATCCATCCAGTTTTTTCGCTTAAATGGATTATCGAGATAGAGAGCAAAATCTCTCCACCATTCCGTTGAGAACCTTTTATGACGAGGAAAAAATTCTGCCTTAGTGATTCGAGAAAAACCTTGATCGTTCCCGTTTTTGTACCATGCTACTATGACATTGCGACCTATTTCACCGTCGTTTCGACTGCGCCCCCCATTGATGTGTTGGCCGGCTATCACGCGATGGAGATGGCGGCTATCTGGGTGAACTAAGTCCTCGTTTAAAAAGACTACCGAAGATTCAGATCCGTTTACCACAATACGAGGAAATTTAATTTCATCGACAGAATTAAGTTCTGCTTTGCCTAACTCAGCTTCAGTTAACTTAATTAAGCCATCATCGAGTCGTTCTTTGAAGGTTTCATGGCCAATTTCTTTTTCTAATTTTTTTCCATATTGAATGAGGTCGATACAGAGGCTGACTGAGTTATTAGAGAAGACTTCAGCTTCTTCGATCGTAATGGCTTTAGATTCAGAATTTTCAGCGGCGGAGGGCTTAATTTTTGAGGGTTCGGTGTGTAAGTACGCAATAGTTAGCGCATTTTGCTGTTCGCCAGATTCGTAGGTCTTGGCGGGGAGATAGGGTTTCTCAAGTAACACCTGAGATTTCTTAAAGTTTTCAGTAGCTTCTTCGACGGTGATAGTTGATGCGACTGTATCCTTATCGTGTGGCCACACGATGAATGGAATGAAGAACGTAGTCCAAATCCATAGGAGAAATACTTTTCCTAAATTCATCCTCAAATGCGCCCAGCCCGCGTTTAAGTTTTTCTTCTAAGCCTAAAGTCGGATTACCATAAGTGGCTGAGTTTTTCTGTTAATAAATCGTAAATTTTTTTAATTCTGGATCCTATTATAACTACCTGAAATTACTTAATAATTTATTACTTTAAGAAATTGGCAGTGCAAGTTTGTTTGGCTAAGGTCTATCAGGGGTTTTTGCCCAGCTTCAATAAATTTGAAGTTTTTGAAATTTTGCCTGTTACGAAAGGAATTTATAAATATGGAAAGTCCGATTTTAAGTGCAGACGGTTTTTATATGGTTTTGCGATGGATCCACTATATGGCGGGAGTCGTCTGGATCGGTCTTCTCTATTATTTCAATTTCGTTCAAGGGGCCTATTTCGCTGAGGCCGATGCTGGAGCAAAATCAAGTGCTGTTCGAATGCTCGTTCCTCGAGCTCTCTACTGGTTTCGATGGGGCGCGATGTTCACCTTCTTAAGCGGTGTCGTGATGTTGTGGCATAAGGGGCATACAGCCGGACACGATATTTATTTCACCTCTTGGGGTGTTTGGATTTTGGTGGGTGCCGCACTTGGGACCCTTATGTTTTTAAATGTTTGGTTCATCATTTGGCCCTGTCAGAAAGTTGTGATTGCATCGGCAAACTCAGTTGCATCCGGAGGACAAGCTGACCCTCAAGCTGCCGCAAAGGGCGCGCGCGCATTGGTAGCTTCTCGAACAAATACGCTGTTTTCAATTCCGATGTTGTTTTTCATGGGCGCTGCAAGTCATCTTCCTTTAGCCATTGATGCTGAAAAAAGTCTAAAGCCGATGGCTTTAGTTGTAGCCCTCATTCTTTTAGCTTTGGAACTTAATGCAATTAAAGGAAAGACTGGTCCACTTACAACAGTCCGCGGAGTGATTCATTGTGGTGTTGCTCTGGCGGTTGTTTTGTATTTAGCAGTGACCTTGCTATAAAAAATTGAAGCTTCATTTTTTAAATTTTGTTTTATGGGGGGCCTGTATATCAGGCCTTTCAATTAATTTTGGATGTACTCCTCAAAGTGATTCGAATCTCTCTTCAAAATCGCCTGAAGAAGTTGCGCTCATAAAAAGGGGAAAAGCTGTCTATCAGGCAGGCTGTATTGCTTGCCATAATTCGAATCCGGCCGTCGATGGACCTCTTGGTCCACTCGTAAAAGGGGCCTCCCTCGAACTACTAGAGGCCAGAATTTTGCGAGCAGAATATCCGCAGGGCTACCAACCCAAGCGGACGACCAAGCTTATGATTGCGCTTCCGCAGTATAAGTCGGATATTCCTGCTCTTTATCAATATCTTCAGAACCCCTAATTTGGGTTCCGAGGAATTTTTCAAGAATATATCTTAAAAATATGGACGTGCGATTTACACATAAAAGAGTGCTTTGGGAAAACCGAAGGAATGTTTTAAAGGGAACGCTTTGTTTAGTGGTCGTGGATTTTTTAGTGCTCGCACTTCCTCTTCTCGTTAAAGTCTGTATAGATTTTTTACAAAATCAGCCGCTTCCAAAATGGATTCCAGATTTTTATCAAAAGCTTCCGGTGCTCGGATTTATTATTTCTGTTTGTTTCATCTATTTAGCGATGAACGCCATGATTGCCTTTATTCGATATTGGTGGCGCGTTCATTTGGTATGGTCGACATTTGCAATTTTTCATCACTGGCGTCGATATGTGTTTGATCACATCATGCATCTTGATCGTGAGTTCTATCGCAACCGAAAAGTCGGCGATCTGCTTTCAGCTTTAACCTCTGATACCGAGAATGTTCGCATGACGATGAGCATTGGAGTTTTAATGATCATCGATGCGGCTATTAACTTTGTACTTTTTCCGATTTTATTATGGCGTTTGAACTCTCAGCTTACCTTGATGGTGATGTTGCCTTTAGTTGTAATTTCATTTTTGGCTCTTATTTTAAGTGATCGACTCGCCAAATATTACGAACAAGTTCAAGAGATCACCGCCAATTTAAGCGGACGAGCTTTTGAAATCATGTCGGGCATTCGAGTGATAAAGGCTTTTCGAAATGAAAAGCCAATTCATGATGAATTTATAGAAGAGAGTAAGAAACTAAGAGATTCCTCTTTAAAAATTGCCTGCTTTCAGGGGCTCTTTGCTCCGGGCTTAGAATTTGCTTTAGGAATTGCTCTTTGCATTGTTCTTGTTTGGGGAGGGTTGCAGGTCATTCATCATGGAATGCCGCTTTCAAATCTCGTCGCGTTTCAACTTTATTTAGCCAATATGGATTGGCCGATGATGGCGATCGGATGGTTTATTCAGATGTATCGTCTTTCTCAAGCATCTCAAGAGCGAGTGCAAAATATCATTGAGCATAAAAATCCGCTTTTTGTTCAAAAAGCCCTGATGAGAGGTGATGGAAGTTTACTATTTGAACTCAAGAATATTCGGTTTTCTTTTGGTAAGAATCGAAAGTTTTTATTGGGGCCACTTGATCTTGTACTCACTAAGCCTGGTTTCATTGGGCTCACTGGCCCAGTTGGTGCGGGTAAAACAACTTTACTTGAACTTTTATCAAGGCAGCGTGATCCAATATCGGGAGAGATTTTATTCCGAGGAATTAATTTAAAAGAATTCTCATCTGAAGAGATTGCCAAAAAAATATTATATGTTCCTCAAGAAGCCTTTTTATTTTCGCGCACTTTAAGAACAAATCTTGGTCTTGGTATCGAACAGAATCTTGATGATGAATTTCTGTCGAGTATTTTGACGGATCTTAATTTTAAACGAGAAGATTTAGAGAAGCGCGGTGGGCTTTCAATTAGGCTGGGCGAACGTGGTTTAAATCTGTCAGGGGGTCAGAGACAGAGAATTGCTTTAGGCAGAGCATTGGCTCGGCAGCGAGAAGTCTACCTTTTTGACGATGTATTTTCGCATATCGATGCTGAAACAGAAGCTAAAATTATTCAGCGGTTAAGAATGAGAATTCCTTCTTCTGCACTAGTGGTTTTGGTTTCTCAAAGAATTGAAACCCTGAATCTTTGTGATGAAATTTTGATTCTAGGCAAAAATGGAATTGAAGCGAAAGGTCGTCCCGAAGAGCTGCCCGGTAAGAGTCAATTTTTCGATGATTTAAAGCGCATTCAAAACCAAGAAAGAGATGCGTACCTTTATGCGTAAGGCTCTATTCGATTTGCTTCAGTTATTGCGACCTTATCGCTGGCAACTTGTAGTTTGTATTTTTCTTTCTTTTTTACCAGCCTACTTTACGGTCTGGAGCCCCTTTTTACTCGGCAGACTGATTGATCAGGGAGTTGTAGGGGGAGATGAGAAAACGCTTTTTCTTTTAGGTGGGCTTATTCTTTTTTCAAAACTCTTTCAATTCTTAGCAAGCTTGATGGTGAACTACTGTTTGAGTGCTTTCGGACTTCAAATTTTAGTGGATTATCGAGATCAGCTTTTACAAAAAATTCTTCAGTACCCCATGAGTTTTTTTGATCGCATGTCTTCGGGTAAAATCACCACGCGACTCACCAGTGATATCAATTCGCTTCAAGAACTGTTTTCTTCAGCACTTGTTCCGCTTTTAGGAAGTTTTGTTCTTTTGGTGGGAGTGACAATCGGAATGTTACTAATTAATTGGCAGCTTGCTTTAGCGAGTTTACTCATCGTTCCTCTACTTGTGGGGGCTACTTTGATTTTTCATAATCGTATTCGCCGTCGTTTTGGTTTTATGAGACAAGCCGTTTCATTTTTGAATTCGTTTTCAGCAGAAAGTTTTTCAGGAAGTCGCGATATTCAGGTTTTGGGAGCCCATAAACAAAATTTAGCAGAATTTGATCGCTATTCTCTTAAACTAAAGAATCGAAATATCGAGGCCGTTCGAGAATACGCTTATTATAACCCGCTGGTTCCGTTCACGACTTCGATCATGGATATTATTATTTTGGTGTATGGAAGCTGGAGAATTATTCATGGCGAGATGAGCGTTGGGGATGTGGTGGCATTTTTGGCTTATGCTTCTCATTTTGGTTATCCGATTCGAGAGTTTGCTGAAAAATACACTGTGTTTCAACAGGCCATGGCTTCGGTTGAGCGACTTTCCGAATTAGCATCACATGATATTGAAGTAGATTCAGCCGAGCGTATTTATACTCCTGGCGATATCTCGTTTGAGAATGTGAGCTTTACTTACCCAGGCTCAGACAAACCCGCGCTCTCAAAAATTAATTTTAATATGAGAGCGGGCGAGAAGATTGCGTTTTTGGGTGAAACGGGCTCGGGTAAGACGACAACCTGTTCACTTTTGATGAGATTTTATTTGCCGCAAGAAGGCGTTATTAAAGTTGGTGGCACTCCCATTCAAGAGTTCTCTCTCGACTCAATGCGATCTCAGATGGGCTGGGTATCTCAGGACGTGATTCTTTTTTCAAGAAGTCTGCGTGAAAATATTAGATTTCATTCTCAAGATATTTTGGATGAGCAGATATGGAGTGCTCTTGAGTTTGTTCAGCTTGGAGAATGGGCAAGAGATTTACCTCGAGGGCTTGATGAGGTTTTATCTGAGAGAGGAACAAGTATTTCGTCTGGCCAACGCCAACTAATCTCTTTGGCGCGAGCTTTGGTAAGAAAGCCAAAAATTCTTATCTTTGATGAAGCAACCGCCTATGTTGACAGTCGAACAGAACGCGTTGTTCAAGAAGCTCTTGAGAAACTATGGCGGCACGATGACTTTAAATCGATGACGACTTTTATTATCGCCCATCGCCTCAGTACGCTCAGACGTTGTGATCGCATGGTGGTCTTTAAAAATGGAAGTATTGTTGAGGTAGGAACTTATACTGAGCTCGTTAAAAAGGGCGGATATGCTGCAGCCCTTTACAATAAGCAGACTCGCGAGACCTTCTCAGAATCTTTTGGTTAATGATTCTATTCACCGAACGCAGATTCCTGTAAAAGGATGGAGGTGAAAATTCTCTTAGCGCAGATCAATTCCACTATTGGGGACTTCGAAGGTAACTTTCAGAAAATGCGACAAGCTTTAGCGGAATCGAGAGATGCCGACTTAGTTGTTTTTCCGGAGTGTTCTCTTTGTGGTTATCCTCAGCGCGACCTTCTCGACTATCGCGGTTTTGCAGCCCAAGCTGAAATCTATTCAAAGCGGTTGATTGAAACTGAAAATGAAAGATCATTTATTTTTGGAAATATAGAGCGAAATACCGGAAGTGGAAAACCGTTTTGGAATGTGGCGCTTTTTGCCGATAATGGAAGGCTGATTGCTCGTTACGCTAAACGGTTGCTTCCTACTTATGATGTGTTTGATGAAGATCGATTTTTTGAGCCCGCGAGAACGCCCTGCCTTTTGGATTTCAAAGGTGAAAAGTTAGCGCTCACTATTTGCGAAGATATTTGGGGCGGCGAGAGCGGAACCGAACTTCATAATCGTTATAATCAAAATCCATTAGAAGATTCGAGTAGTGCATCAATTATCATTAATCTTTCAGCTTCACCTTTTGAGTCCACCAAAGTTCATGCCAAACGCGAAATGCTTCAAGGAATTTCAAAAAGACATGGGGCCATTTTAGTTTATACCAATTCAGTTGGAGCGAATGACGATCTTATTTTTGACGGCCGCAGTTATGTTTGGTCAGCATCGGGGCAGCTTCTTGCTGAAGGTTCTGCGTTTAAAGAAAACCTGCTGATGGTAGATACAGAAAGCACTCCACCGATGAATTTATCTCCCATAGACGACACAAAAAATATTTATGACGCTCTCCTTTTAGGCATTCGTGACTATTGTGAAAAGCAGAATTTTACGTCAATTGTTTTGGGCGTGAGTGGGGGAATTGACTCAGCACTTGTCGCATGTCTTGCGGCTGATGCCATTGGTGCTGAAAATACCGTTGGAGTTTTAATGCCGTCTCGATTTACGTCGGCTCAAAGTAATTTCGATGCCATCGAACTTTCACGAGCAATGCAAAATCCTATTCACCTTTTTTCGATTGAAGAGATGTTTCAGGCTGGACTTAAAACAATGGGTAAAGCTTTTGAAGGCTTGGCGGCTGATGTGACAGAAGAAAATATGCAGGCGCGCATTCGAGCTTTTATTTTAATGTCTCTTTCAAATAAATTTGGACACCTTCTTTTAACCACCGGAAATAAAAGTGAGCTTGCTGTAGGGTACTGCACGCTCTATGGAGATATGTGCGGTGGTTTAGCTCCGCTTTCGGATATTTATAAAACCCAGGTTTATGATTTAGCGCGTGAAGCAAATCGTCGTTCTCAGCGCATTCCCGAAAGCGCCTTTACTAAAGCACCTTCGGCAGAGCTTAGGGCAAATCAAAAAGATCAAGATACTTTGCCCCCCTATGAGCGGTTGGATGAAATCTTAAAGCTCATTATTGAAAAATGTCAGTCTAAAGATGAGCTGCTTGCTCAGGGCTATCCTAGCGAAGAGATTACGAAAATTCTTGGTTGGATTAGCCGTAGTGAATATAAAAGAAACCAAATGCCATTAGGTCTAAAAATTTCTTCTAAAGCTTTTGGAATCGGCCGCCGAGTCCCTCTCGTACAAAAATTTTATTGAGCCTGTTTTAGCAAGATTGACCAAACCCAAATACTTTGCTTCTCTAGGATTCTCTTTTCTTAAAGGGTTAAGATTTTAGTTTTGGGTGAAAAAAAATGGGAGGAGCAGATGCTCAAGTGGGTGTTTAGAAGATACTTTGTTTATCTTTGTTTTATTTTTGGGTTTGGGAGTTCAGTTTTAAATGCAGCACCAAAAAAAGCATCTCGTGCTGTTCGTGCAGCCGAAGCTAATCATTATTCAGTCAGAATTGTTTCAAAAACATCCCAACTTTTAGTTCCTGAAGTTGTTGGTGCATCGGGCACTGGCTTTATCTATTCACTTTCAGAAACCGAAGGCATTGTTTTTACCAATCGTCATGTGATTGATCGAGAACAGAGGGAAGCTCAAGAAATCTCTCTCCAATTTAATTGTGAAAAAGGTGTTCCTGAAACCTTACGGGCCGAAATTGTTCACGAAAGCCATCTCTATGATTTTGCTGTTCTTAAATTTGATCCCTCAAAATTAAAACGTGCAAATGGCCTCCTCACTGTCGCACCCATGGCTTCGGGTAAAAAATTTTTTGATCTCATTCAGTCGGGTGAAGATGTGATGGCGTTTGGAAATCCTTATGGACTTTCGAATAATGCGACCTTTGGGGCGATTTCGAATCGCGATTTCGGCTCTGATTGGGATATTTCAGCTCAAATGTTCTGGGGCGAAGAAACTTTTATTCGGACTGATGCCGCATTAATCCTGGAAACTCTGGGGGACCTTTGGTGCATATTCGAAGCGGAATGGTCATTGGAATTAACACTGCCGGAGTGGATAATGCTGACGGTTTGGGATTTGCGACACCTATTTTTCCTCTCATTGAAGAGTGGGAAGCTCACAAATCTGCAGGACTTGGTCGACCCATCAATCACATTCGAGCTTCACTCACTCTCAATAGCGTCGATAAGCTTGATTTAGAAGATTTAAGAGAAATTGTTGCGGCCGAAATTCATGGCTTTTTCGATTATTATCGAGGCTTTTTTATCGTGGAGAGCGATCATGATAACTCACCTTTAAAAATTGGAGATATTCTTTTGAGGGTTGAAGGAGAGCCAATTGGTGACAAAATTGAAAAACTTTTATGGCTTACTCAAAATTCAAAATCACCTACTGTAAAGGTCCAGGTTTTGCGAGCTCGCAAAGTTGAAACTTTAGATGTACCACTTGAAGATCTGACAAAGCATGAAGAGCTAAGAGAAAATAAATACGCGATTGTATCGGGCCTTTTTATTCAAGATATGACTCCGTCCGAGCACCAAGTTTTAGCTCAGGGCAAGCCCGGAATTATCGTAACGGACAGTATTCCTCTTTCTATTTCTGAGCAGATGACGAAGATTATTCCTGGCAGTCTTATTTGGGCGATTCAAATTGATGGTGAGAATTTTCCAACGCCTAATTTGGATGCTTTTATTAAAGCGATTTCAGCTGTTCCTCCAGGAAAAGCCATAAGGCTCTATGTAACTATCCCTCTTGCGGCAGACGGAAAATCTTTGCAGGTCGGTGATAAGCCCCTGATGAACCATCAGCCTACACTGGAATTTATGACGGTTGATGGAGTGCTCACTCAAGAGAACCTTTCGCTCACTGAAATGAAAAAGAATTTCGATTTTAGCGAGAAGAATCTAGATAGCCGTAACTGGCGTACCTATGTGAAAAATACGCCCCTAAATTGTAGTGCAGCGCTGCAACAGGTTTTGGGTAAGTCGGGGTAAAACACAACAATCCAAGCTGGTTTAGTCAGACTAAGGCATTTCTTACTTTAAATGCCTTTAAACCCATTTATGAGCTGTGTTTTTTATGTTATCTTGGACTTGACGTTCACGTTAACAGCAGTCAAATTGCAATTGAAAATAGGCCTATTTCCGCATTTAAACTAAACCCCGCGGTTTCGAGGCTGACTTTCTGGGCTAGTATATGAATAAACCGATTTATTTAGATTATCATGCCACCACGCCAGTTGATCCTCTTGTTTTGGAGGCCATGATTCCCTTTTTTACCAATGTATTTGGAAATGCTGCCAGTCGAAATCACAAATTTGGCTGGGACGCTGAAGCAGCAATTGAAGAAGCCCGGCAAAAGATCGCTCGTTTAATTGGAGCGAATCCTAAAGAGATTATTTTTACTTCTGGTGCAACCGAATCAAACAATCTTGCGCTTCGTGGTGTAGCCGAAATGCATAAAGCAAAAGGCAATCACATCATCACCACAAAAATTGAACATAAAGCCGTTTTAGATACTGCCAAATATTTAGAGACTCAAGGTTTTGAAGTGACTTATTTGCCGGTCGATAAATTTGGTATTATTCAAATTTCAGATCTTGAGAAGGCAATTACTGATCGCACAATTTTAATTTCGGTCATGGCTGCCAATAACGAAATAGGAACCATTCAGCCTATTGCCGAAATTGGAAAACTTGCAAAAGCTCGCGGAATTTTATTTCACACTGATGCTGTTCAAGCTTTGGGAAAAGTTCCTGTGAATGTTGAAGACTGGCAAGTTGATTTACTTTCATTAACTTCGCATAAAATTTACGGACCCAAGGGAATTGGCGCTTTGTATGTTCGACGTAAAGCTCCTCGGGTGCGATTAAGCCCCATTATGTTTGGTGGTGGACACGAAAGAGGATTAAGAAGTGGAACTTTAAATGTTCCTGGTATTGTTGGTTTTGGTAAAGCCTCTGAACTTGCTCTCGCCAATTTACAAACTGAACCTGCTCGATTGGCGGCTCTTCGCGATAAACTGTATAAAGGAATTTCTGAGAAGATTGATCATATTCACATCAACGGTCATCGTGAAAAGAGACTCTGCAATAATCTAAATTTAAGTTTTGCATTTGTTGAGGGCGAAGCTTTGATGATGGGCATTTCTGATATTGCTGTTTCATCGGGATCTGCTTGTACATCAGCAAGTTTAGAGCCTTCCTATGTTCTCAAGGGAATTGGCCTTGGAGAAGATTTAGCTCATTCAAGTATTCGATTTGGTTTGGGTCGTTTTACGACCGAAGAAGAAATTAATTATACGATTGAAAAGGTAGTGGAGGCAGTTAATCGTCTTCGCGAGATGTCACCTCTTTACGAAATGGTGAAAGAAGGAGTCGATCTGAACACAGTTAAGTGGACAGCTCACTAGGGAGAAACTTATGGCATACGGAGATAAAGTTATTGATCATTTTGAGAAGCCACGAAATGTTGGTTCTCTCAATACAAAAGATCCGCAAGTAGGAACAGGAATTGTCGGCGCTCCCGAGTGCGGCGATGTGATGAAGCTTCAAATTCGAGTGAATCCCACGACCAATATTATTGAAGAAGCCAAATTTAAAACATTTGGTTGTGGTTCAGCCATTGCTTCTTCATCTCTCGCGACCGAATGGGTGAAGGGCAAAAATGTTGAAGAAGCACTTCAGATTAAAAATACTGAGATTGTCGAAGAACTTAATCTTCCGCCCGTCAAAATTCATTGTTCAGTTTTAGCGGAGGATGCCATTAAAGCTGCGATTGAGGATTATAAAAAGAAAATGACAGCAGAGATTCCACTCGCAGTAGGAGGAGCTTAAAATGTCAGCTGCGGTTGTATGCCAACTTACCGAAAATGCAGGCGCGCATATTCGCAAGCTTATGGATCGCCAGCAAAAAGCAGGGTCTATCTTAAGAGTTTCAGTTGTCGGTGGTGGCTGCTCCGGAATGTCATATAAAATGGCATTCGAAGAGAAACCTGCTGACGGCGATAGAGTTTTTGAACAACAAGGCCTTACCGTCACCATTGATCCTAAGTCCGCTCTTTTTTTAAGCGGACTTGTTATCGATTATGTTGATGACCTCAATGGATCTGGTTTTACTTATCAAAATCCTAACGCCAAAAAATCTTGTGGTTGTGGCACTTCATTTTCGGCCTAGTGGTATGAGGCTGGAGCGTGGATTACTTTAAAATATTTGGAATCCATCCGCCCCGTTTAGATCTCGATCTTATTGAGCTAGAGAAAAGATATTATCAAGCCTCTTTGCGTGACCATCCTGATCGCAAAGCTGATGAGGGCGGAAATCTCACTCAGCAAAAGGCGGCAGAGCTCAACCAAGCATATAAAACTTTGAAAAATATTTGGGCCCGTGCCGAGTATATGCTGCGATCTAATAATCTTAATCTCAATTCTAAGCTTCCATCACATGTTTCAGAACTTTATTTCGAAGCTCAAGAGGCCGAAGATAGGGATGAAATAGCTAGACTTCATCTTAGGCTTAAAGAAGATCGCAAGATTTTAGATATGAGGTTAAGTCGGGCTTTTGCGCATTATGATCGAGGCCTTGATCAAGCAGAAACTCTCCAACTGATTCGAGACTTGGTCGTCGAAAATAAGTATATATCGTCGATGATGAGAGATATCGAAGAGAAGCTTGAGGCTGTATGAGTCAAGCGCCCGTCATTTTAGGAATTGATTTAGGAACTACTAATTCTCTTGTGGCCATCGCCGATCAGAGGGGATCTCGAATCATCAAGGATGGAGAGTCAGCTCTTATTCCTTCGGTAATTTATTTTGATGAAGCAGGTAGAATACGGGCTGTCGGCCAGCGCGCAAAAACTTTAAAAGCAGTAGATCCAAAACGTATCGCTTATTCGGTGAAGCGCCTTATGGGACGTGGGCAAAACGATCTCACTCAAATTTCTAAAGAACTGCCCTTTGATTTTTCTCAATCCACCAATGAGATGATTCGTCTTCGGTTCGGAAACAAAACTTATACCCCAATCGAGCTTAGTGCTGAGATTCTTAAAAGGTGCAAATTTGTGGCTGAAAACCAACTGGGATATCCGGTTCGAAAAGCGGTGATTACCGTTCCCGCTTATTTTAATGATGCGCAAAGATCGGCAACTCTTCTGGCGGGTCGATTAGCTGGGCTCGAAGTCATTCGAGTGCTCAATGAACCTACTGCTGCCGCTCTTGCATTCGGTTTCGGTACTAAAGGCCAAAGTAAAAAAATTGCCGTCTACGATTTTGGCGGAGGCACGTTTGATATTTCGGTGCTTAAAGTTACCGATGGAATTTTTGAAGTTCTTTCGACAGATGGTGATACGCTTTTGGGTGGAGATGATTTAGACGAAGCGATTTATCAATGGCTTATTGGAAAGATTGCAAAAATGCCTTCGAGTAATGACGAAGCTGCAGCTGTTCGCGCTCTTGTTGAACAAATTAAAATCGCCCTTTCAGTGGAGTCGGAGCTCGATATTACTTTGCATTTTGATGGCGCCATTCAGTGGACCGGCAAGATCACGCGTGAAGAGATTAACGAAGTGATGAAGCCAATCGTTAATAAAACTCTTAAGCTTACCAATTCTGCTCTTAAAGCTTCTCAAGTTTCTAAGAGTGATATCGATGAAATTGTGATGGTGGGCGGCTCATCACGCGTTCCACTGGTGCAAGATCTTGTAAAAGAGTTTTTTGGAAAAGTGCCGAACACGTCGGTTAATCCAGAAGAGGTTGTTGCTTTGGGTGCCGCTATTCAGGGATCGATTTTATCGGGGGATATTTCGGATACTCTCCTCTTAGATGTGGTTCCACTTTCGCTTGGCTTGGAAACTTTAGGAGGAGTAGTGACCAAAATTATTCCTCGAAACTCGACTATTCCTTTTTCGGCTTCTGAATTTTTTACAACTTCTGTCGATAACCAGACGGGTGTGGATTTGCATATTCTTCAGGGGGAGAGAGAAATTGTTAAAGACTGCAGAAGTCTTGGAAAATTTCGCCTTAAAATTCTACCTGCTGCAGCTGGTGTGCCCAAAATCAAGGTAACGTATCTGATGGATTCAAATGGTATTTTAAAAGTAGAAGCCATTGATCAAAAAACAAATCTTCGTTCCGAGCTTGAGGTGAAACCAAGCTTTGGTCTGACCGACCAAGAAGTTGAGAAGATGCTTCAAGATGCTTGGACGTATGCTGAGGAGGATTTTAAAGAGCGACAGAAGATAGAGGTGCGCAATCAGGCAGAAGCTCTTATTCGCGCCATTGAGAAATCATTGGCCCATCCGCTTTTAGATGCTGCCACTCGCACCCTTCAGAGTCAAAAAATTGATCCACATGTAAAAGCTCTTAAGGCCGATCTTTTAGGAGCATCGGCTGATACAATTTCGGTAAGAATTAAAGAAATTGATATGCTGACCCAGGAGCTGGCTCGAATAATTTTGAATAAAAGTATACAAGCCCGTCTTGAGAACCAAAAACTTGACGCGACTCTCAGCGTCACAAATTGAAGTTTAAAAAATATTTTTAGGTGCCACTTCTCTGGTGGTATCTTATTACTATGCCAAAAATTACTTTTGCAAATACGGGTCAATCATTTGAGGTTCCTTCAGGTACTTCTATTTTGGAAGTTGCCGTCGATAATAATATTCCTCTTGAACACGACTGCGGTGGAAACTGCGCCTGTACGACATGCCAAATTTGGGTAGATAAAGGCTTGCCCAATTTATCCCCTATGTCAGAGGACGAGAAGGGATTACTTGAGGCTCAAGATAAACTTGAGCCTAACGCTCGCTTAGGTTGTCAAAGCCGCATCAAAGCTGGTGATATTACGGTTCGATTTCCGGAGTAATTTTTGTTGTGTTCTGAAAAATTAGGATTTATTGGAGTGGGGTATGGCAAAGAAAAAGATCAAATGGTCGGACACTGAAGATATTGCCTTCGAACTTATCGATAAGTATCCCCAGATCGATCCTACTAAATTAAGTTTGCAAGACATTCAACGACGTGTGACCGGTTTAACTTCTTTCTCTGGTCCCGCAAAAGTCGATTCGGAAGTTTTAGAGAGCATTCAGCAGATTTGGTACGAAGAACGTACTGATATGGAAGACGAGTTAGGTCCACTGCCAGAATTCGATGAAGATAGTAATCTTGATGAAGATGATTATCGCGACGATCGTATGGTTGATGATTCAGGAGACGATCTTGATGACGACGATGGCGATGATGACGAAGATGAAGATGGCTTGGGCGAAGGCTTTCACGAAGAAGAGTTTGACGATCGTTAAACCTGCCGCAGCGCGTCTTTTAAGACAGCTTACTTAAGAAATTTCTCTACGAAAAACAAACCTTTACATTCCTCCATCGAACAGGCTTATTTTCGATTTATGGGTTTGAATCATCGGACTTTAAGGAGGAATAATCGTGCCCCAACCAACAACCAAACAAATTGATTCTAAGAATACTGATACGAAACCAGCAGCAGTGAGCAAAGCTGTTCCAGTTGCAAAGCCGACACTCAGCCCAGATAAATTAAAAACATTAGAAACCGCTATCTCCTCTATCGAAAAACAATTCGGTAAGGGATCTATCATGCGATTAGGAGAGAGCAAGGCTCTCGTGCCCTCGAGCGAAGTTGTGCCTACTGGATCTCTGGGTGTTGATATCGCACTCGGTATCGGGGGGCTTCCTCGCGGAAGAATTATTGAGATTTATGGCCCTGAATCTTCAGGAAAGACAACGCTGACTTTGCATGCGATTGCTGAATGTCAAAAAAAGGGTGGAATCTGCGCTTTCGTCGATGCCGAGCATGCGATTGATGTGAGCTACGCTCGTAAATTGGGAGTAAATGTCGAAGATCTTCTGATCTCTCAACCTGATACGGGTGAAGAAGCTCTCGAGATTGTTGATGCTTTGATTCGTTCAGGCGTGGTCGATATGATTGTAGTCGACTCAGTGGCAGCTCTTACACCCAAGGCTGAGATCGAAGGTAATATGGGTGACAGTCATATGGGTCTTCAGGCTCGTTTGATGAGTCAAGCTCTTCGAAAATTGACTGGAACAATTTCAAAATCAAAAGTCATTTTAGTTTTTATCAATCAAATTCGTATGAAGATCGGTGTAATGTTCGGAAATCCCGAAACAACCACGGGTGGAAACGCTCTTAAATTTTATTGTTCAGTACGTCTCGATATCAGACGCACCCAAGCAATTAAGCAAGGCGAAGAAGTTATTGGTAATCGAACTCAAGTGAAAGTGGTGAAGAACAAGGTGGCTGCGCCATTTAAGCGCGCTGAATTCGATATTCTTTTTGGCCAAGGGATTTCTCGATTAGGAGAAATCGTTGATTTAGCAACCGAACAAGAAATCATCGATAAGAGTGGCGCCTGGTACGCTTACAAAGGAGAGAAGCTCGGTCAAGGACGCGAGAATGTCATTGAATTTCTCAAGAATAATCCCGAAATAGAACGAGCCATTAACAAAGCTGTTATGGACAAATTTGTTCCAGTGGCGCCTGCTGCTGTAGCTCCGATCGCATCTGCGAAAGCTTAAGACAGTCAAAGAAATTATTTGGTGAAGAGCGCCAGTTGAAAAACTGGCGCTTTTTTATACTTCTGTTCTTGCCCTTATTTCTTAATAACAATTCATAGACCGAGTATTCTCTGTCGAAATCACGAATCGATCGATATCAATAACATTCTTATCCAACACTAAAAACTGAACTGGTGAAACATCAGTGTAAATTCCAAAGCATGGATAATTTAAATTAAAATAGAGTTTCATCTCTCTGATATCGTGATCGTCTTGAATTTGAACTCCAGCAAACGAAGGGTTCTTTACCCACGAATCTTTGCCTTCCCAAAAGATGGCGAGAACTTGTTCTGATGACCAATCGACGTTAATGGCAGGAGCAGTCTCTTTAGATCGAGAATGATTCTGCCAGAATTTTTTCCATTCATTTTGAGAAAAAAACCATTTGGTTGTGAAGTTTGAAAACTGAAAATTAAGTTTTAAATCAGGAATTTGTATCGTCTGAATTTTTCGGCCACTATCTTCTAAATTTGGTTTCGTAATCGAAGCTCGGGCCTTAGATCCCTCTTGTGTTCGCTCAATAATTTCATCCGCAGATAGATTCGAGTTAAGCGAAAAAAATAAAGCAATTACCCAAAAACTTTGACTTAGTGTGTTGACAAACTTTGACATGAAATCCACCCCCAAGGCTAATTCTAGTCGAAAAAAATATCTCGCCCAATTGATTTTCCTAAAGTTTTCAATCCTTTCTGAGTAAACTCATCTTCAGGGGGAGAATTCATGAAATCATTTTCAAAGTGGTGGAGCTCTGCCAATTTGCAGAGCGTTGTAACTCAAAAAGCAATTTACTGTCTTATTGTAGCGGGAATGTATCTCAGTATTTCAGGCTCGGTTTATGCGGGACCTGAAAAATATTCCGATGATCTCGTTCGATATTTAGATCAGGCCGAAGGGCCAATTCCTGTTGTTGTGATGATGGTGGGCAATGCCTATATTCCTCAGGCGATGGCTGTTTCGCTCACGATCAATGAGCGGCAGGGACTTATTAAGCAACGCATGGATCAACTTCAGGCTCCAATGAGAGAGTTTATTGGGGAGATGACGGATACAAGTTTGTTCGGAGAATCTGTGATTACTCGGCACAAATTTTTCTGGACGACGAATGCTATGATGGCCACGACGACTCCAGATATGATTGCTGAACTATCTGATCGTGAAGATGTTCAAGCGATTCTTTTAGATCGCAGAATTTTTTTAGAGCGTGATTATAGAATAGAAGATGAACTTAGCGGAGAGCCTTGGACGTATGGACTCGAAAAAATAGGAGTTCCTGAACTGCGAACTCACCACGGGGAGGTTACAGGTAAAGGAGTTGTTGTTGGAATTATAGATACTGGTATTGATCCAAAACATCCAGAGTTTGAAGGAAAAAAGATCACCTTTAAAGATTTCATTTCTAATAGAGAGGAAGCCTACGACGATAACGGTCACGGCACTCATGTGGCCGGGACAATTTCAGGCTTAGGTGTAAGTGGTACTCAAATCGGAATTGCGCCCGAAGTTGAACTTGTTATCGCGAAAGCGTTTTCAGCTCGTGGCGGGGCAAGTTTAAGTATTCTCTTGAGAGCTATGGAATGGGTTACTGATCCTACCGGAGCTAAAGATGGAAAAGGTCGACCTCGTGTTGTGAACAATTCATGGGGCGGAGGAATGAACGATACCGAGCCATCGAAAGATCCTTTTTACCAAGCGACTCTAACTTGGGTTCAGCTTGAGATTTTTCCAAGCTTTGCAGCAGGTAATTCAGGACCCGGCTCATCAACTGTTGGATCTCCTGGGGGTCTTCCACCTGCTTTTGCTGTTGGAGCAACCGATTCAGAAGACGCGATCGCACGTTTTTCGTCGCGAGGCCCTGTTGAACTTGTGATGAATGGTAAAAAAATAAAGTTCACTAAGCCTGATGTTTCTGCACCAGGTGCGCAAATTCTATCAGCGATGCCTGGTGGAAAGTACGCACGAATGAGTGGAACTTCGATGGCTACTCCTCATGTAACCGGTGCCGTGGCTTTACTGTATCAAATTAATCCGAACTTACGAGTAGCTCAAATGAGAGAGCTTTTAAGTAAGACCACTCAAGATTTGGGTGAGCCAGGAATGGACAATGATTTCGGCACCGGCCGTATCAATGTTTCAACGGCAGCTGGAGCCATGGAAAACGGGCTTCAAATGGAATTTGATTTCTGATCTAGAATTTCTTAGCGTTCGTCTGTGCTTGAGAACTTGCAGAATCAGTTTGGACGAACGCTAAAATTTCTTTCTGGCCAGGCCAAGATTCGGCCGGCTCATATCGAAGAAGCTTTGGGTCAGATTAAGACCAGTCTCCTTGAAGCAGATGTCCAATTTAAGGTTGTTAATCGCTTTTTAGAAAAAGTGAAGACTCGCGCTCTCGGCGTTGAAGTTGAGAGAAGTCTCACCCCTTATCAACAGTTCCTAAAAATTCTTTCTCAAGAAATGCTCGAAGTCTTAGGGTCCGAAGTTTCTCTCGATTTTTCAGGTAAACCACCTCTGGTCGCTTTGATGGTGGGATTACAAGGAACAGGAAAAACAACTTCTGCTGCAAAGCTTGCTTTATATTTACGAAAAAAGCACAAACGTCGTCCGCTGTTGGTGAGTGTTGATGTGACTAGACCGGCAGCCATTGAGCAACTTGAGCGATTAGCGAAAGATGCGAAACTCGATTATTTTAATCCGCCTACCCAGGTTCCGCTTGAAAGAGCACAGGCCGCACTTAAATATGCTCAAACTTATGGTCTTGATTTTTTAATCATCGATACGGCTGGTCGACTTTCTATTGATGAGCCTCTTATGCAAGAGCTCGAAGTTTTAAAATCGAATCTCAGTCCTAAATTTGTTTTCTACGCTGTTGATGCGATGAGCGGTCAGCAAGGCTTAAGTGTTGCCGAAGGTTTTGCCACGCGAGTTGGCGTGACCGGAGTTGTACTTACAAAGACAGATGGTGATTCAAGGGGCGGGGTTGCGTTTTCAATTCGTGAGGCCTTAGGTCTTCCTCTTCAATTTGTTGGTGCTGGGGAGAAAATCGATGCTCTTGAGCCTTTCGTTCCGAGTCGCTGGATCTCGCGAATTTTAGGAATGGGAGATATCGAAACTCTTCTCGAAAAAGCTCAAGATGTGATGGAAGAGACGGGTGGCCCTTCAAAGGACGAAGCCAAACGCATGGTGCAAGGCGATCTCACTTTGATGGATTTTCAAAAGCAGATGAAGATGATGTCAAAGCTAGGCTCCATTGGTGGTCTTATGGGAATGATTCCCGGCATGGGTCAGATGGCTAGCAAAATAAACCCTGAGCAGATCGAAGCCAAAATGAAGCGCGTAGATGCCATGATTAATTCAATGACCAATGGAGAAAGACTCCGACCCGATATCATCAACGGAGATCGCAAACGCCGAATTGCCAAAGGAAGTGGCACTCAAGTCGAAGAAATTAATCAATTTTTACGTGAGTTCGGCGATATGAAAAAGCTGATGAAGAGCCTATCTGGCAAAAAAATGCGCGGCCTGGCGAGCATGCTGGGACGCTAAGTTTAAACCGGTTAGGTACCAGGTTAACTTAAACGGGCGTTAGCGTGGCCCGGGGCCGTAGGCCTTTCTTCCGCCACGCAGGTCACTGAAAACGGGATTCTAAAGGTTTATCCGGTCTAGTTGCCTCAGATTTTGATTTTTTTCGAGACTTTTGGGGCGGTTTTGGCCTATTTAGATGCTCATGGCTGTTAAAATTCGTCTAACCCGTATGGGTACTACAAAACGTCCTTTTTACCGAATCATTGCTTGCGACTCGCGATGCCCTCGTGACGGTAAAAATATTGAAATCCTCGGAACCTATGATCCTATGAATATCTCGATTCCAAAAAATTCTTCTCAAAAAGAAGATAAAGGAATCGTTAATGTCAAAACCGATCGCTTAAAATATTGGTTAGGCGTTGGTGCTCAAACGAGTCCTACGATCAAAAAAATTCTCAAGCGCCTCAAGCTTGATTCAAAGGCGGCATAAAATGTTTAAAAGTTTATTTTCATCTTCAGCTTCTTCAAGCGTAAGTAGCGGCGGAGCCGTTAAAGAGCTTGAAGGGCTTTTACAAAAAATGATCAATGCTCTTGTTGATGAACCTACAAAAGTTCAACTCCAACAAGTCGGTGATGCTGGTGATATCGTTTCTTTCGAGCTGCGAGTTGCCAAAACTGATCTTGGAAAAGTTATCGGTAAGAAGGGTCGAACCGCTTCTGCCATGCGCACCATTTTAAGTGCCGCATCGAGAAAATACAAAGTCGGATCTGATCTCAAAATAGTTGAGTAAGATTCATTTCTCGAGTTTGTGAATTTACTGCGCCTCATCAAGAATGAGGCGCAGTTGTTTTTGCTCCGAATATTTTTGAAGACGGACTCATGAAATTTTCTATCTTAACAATTCATCCCGAAATTATTGATGGTATCGCCTCAGCCGGATTGCTTTCAAAAGCGATTTCTAAGGAGGCGATCGAGCTCAATATCATAGATATTCGCGATTTCTCCGATGCTCCGCATTTTCGTGTCGACGATAAGCCCTATGGCGGTGGACCGGGAATGGTTCTTAAGGTGGAGCCGATTGTGAGAGCACTTCGCTCAGTTGTTAAGTCCGAAGAAAATACAAAAATTATTGTGCTCTCAGCAACAGGTGAAGAATTTACTCAAGCGAAGGCTGAGTCCTTTAAATCGCTCGATCATATTGTCTTAATTTGTGGCCGTTACGAGGGAATCGATCAGCGAGTGGCTGAGAATTTTGCCGATTTAGAGCTGAAAATTGGCAACTATATTTTAATGGGTGGTGAACTTGCCGCAGGTGTAATTGTCGAAGCGGTTTCGCGTCTGCTTCCTGAAGTTCTCGGAAACCCTACCTCTCTTGTTGCAGAAAGTTTTTCAAACGAATTAGAAACCGAATATAGCCAGTATACAAGACCGCCCGAGTTCGAAGGCCATAAAGTTCCCGACGTTCTACTTGGCGGGAACCATAAAAAAATATCAGATTGGCGAAGTCTCAAGGCTCAAAAAAAGAGCATCGCTTAGGGGACTATGGGTTTATTTGTTACACTAATGCATCACCCTGTTGTTGACCGAAATGGTCAGCTGATCACCGCCTCCGTTACTAATCTTGACCTTCATGATATTGCCAGAAGCTGCCGAACATTCGGGGTGGAGCGCTACTTCGTGGTACATCCTTCGCCTGATGAGCAGGCTTTAAATCGGCGGATCATTGGTCATTGGGCGACCGGCTATGGCAAAGAGGTTCATCCGACTCGCTCTGACGCACTAGATGGAATCGAGCTCGTCTCGCATTTTGGTGAGGTGGTCGAAAAGGTGCAGCAGCTCACCGGAAAAAAACCGAAAACAGTGGGCACAAGCGCTCGGCCTGAGGGCATAAGATCGCTTTCCATTGACCAGTGTCGTGAACTGTCTCAGGACACCCCCGTTATTTTGGTCTTTGGAACGGGCTATGGGCTTACCTTAGAATGGCTTAGTTCCCTAGATTTCTTGCTTCCTCCCATTCTTGGGCCGGGGTCCTATAACCATCTTTCGGTGCGGTCGGCCGTATCTATTTACCTCGATAGAATAGCTGGAAAAAGAATCTAGCGGGCGTTGACAAACAGGGGGCCATTGGCTGTTATCCCTGAATGAAGCGCCGATTTGATCCAACCAAGTTAATGAGTAAGGCTAACAAGAGCCTTCATCCCAAAGCCCCAAATTTTCCTGAGTTTAAAGTTGGGGATACCATTAAAGTTCATTGCCGAGTTCGTGAAGGTGAGAAGACTCGGATTCAAGCCTACGAAGGCATTGTGATTGCAAAATTCAAGGGACAAAATGGTGGCCAATTCGTTGTTCGAAAAATTTCTTACGGCATTGGCGTTGAAAGAATTTTCCAAGCCACTTCACCTGTCATTGATAAAATTACTTTGATTTCTAAGGGCGATGTTCGCCGTGCGAAGCTTTATTATCTTCGTGAGTTAAGCGGACGATCTGCTCGTATTAAGTCAGACCTCGTATTTGGTGATGAGGCAAACGCTCCTAATCAGGAAGTAACGAACGCAGCACCAAGTGTTGCTAACGATGCTGACGAAATCAAAGCCCAAGCAGCTCAAGCCTAAGGTTCTTTCGTCTTGCTCCTTTCGACTGGAGCGACAGAGTGGTTTCACTCATATTTTGGGAATCGATGAAGTCGGTCGCGGCTGTTTGGCTGGACCTGTTGTTGTTGCAGGTGTTTTATTTTCGAATGAGATCTGGGAAAGTTCTGAACCCTGGATCGAAGAAATTAATGATTCAAAAAAATTAAAAGCCGAAGCGCGAGAGCGTTTATCTCAGCTGATTATTTCAAATGCTAAATTTATCGATATCAAATTTTGTACTGCACAAGAAGTTGACTCAATTAATATTCTTCAGGCCACTTTTAGAGCGGCGCGGGGAGTCGTCGAGCAAATCGAAAAGAAATCTCCTATCGATTGTATTTTTATCGATGGAAATCAGAAAATTCCGCTCGTGAGACATAGGCAGCATCCGATCGTAGGAGGAGATGCTGTTTCTAAATCAATCGCTGCAGCCTCAATTGTTGCTAAAGTTTATCGCGATAATTTGATGGATAAGGCCGCAACTGAATATCCCGGATATAAATTTGAATGTAATAAAGGTTATGGAACAAAAGACCATCTAGAAGCTCTTCAGCGTCTGGGAATTTGCTCACTCCATCGCAAAAGTTTTCTGAAGAAACTAATGGCCCAAGAAGTGGGAGTTGATGGTGAACGGTTAGTTGCGCAATATCTAGAGAAAAATGGATTTAAGATTGTGGATACCAATTGGAAGAGGCCTCAATGTGAGATTGATATCGTGGCCGAAAAATCAGGGGAAATTCATTTTTTTGAGGTGAGATCTCGCACTCAAGAAGTTCCCCTTATGAATCTATTTCCATCAGCGAAGCAGAATCAGTTTAAGCGTGCAGCTGAGATTTACCTGGCCACGAACATTAAAGCGCAATCTTTAGCGCCCAGACTTCATTTAGTGAGTGTTATCGGTGCCGAGATACAGCCTCACTGGGATGCATTTAGTTTGTGAATACCGAAGTTCTAGAGCCAGCTCTCTATATCATTGGAACACCTATTGGTAATCTTTCTGATACGACTTTGCGTTCGATTGAAATTCTTAAGAATATTGATGTGCTTTACTGCGAAGACACTCGTCGTACTTTAAAATTGCTCAACCACTTTGAAATAAAAAAGGTTTTAAAGCAGTGCCCACATTTTAAAGAAAAGAATGTGGCGGCCGAGATTTCTGAGAGAATTAAGGCGGGAGAGTCTGTTGGCTTGGTATCTGATGCAGGCATGCCTGGTATTTCGGATCCGGGACAATTTTTAGTCTCTTATATTCGTGAGGCTGGTCAGAGAGTTCATATAATTGGGGGTGTAAGTTCGCTCACCTATTTTATTTCGGGCCTGGGGCGAGAACTTGAGAGCTTTAAGTTTATCGGTTTTCTTCCTCCGCGGGCGAAAGATCGAACTGAGATTTTTAAACAGCGTTCAAATTCTTCTCTAGTCTTTATGGAGTCTCCTCACCGGATTGAATCAACTTTAGATCTGTTGATTCAATCTTTGCCTGAGACAACCATCATTTTGGCCAAGGAACTTTCAAAAGTATCTGAGAATTTTTTTGTTGGAACTCCAGAATCAGTAAAGAAACAAATCACTTCCTTTAAAGGTGAGTGGATGGGGTGTATAGTTCAGTAGATTGTTATGCTTTTACTTGATGCTCTTCAGTTAAATCCTACTCCTCGCCGACCTGTTTGGATAATGAGACAGGCCGGAAGATATCTTTCGACATTTAGAGAAATGCGAAAGAAGTATTCTTTTGATGAACTTTGCCATAGTTCCGAACTTGCAACTGAGATCTCACTTCAGCCGTTACGGAGATTTGAGCTCGATGCTGCGATAGTTTTTTCGGATATTTTGTTTCCCCTCCGTGCTTTAGGGGTTTCTCTTGATTTTACCGATTCAGGGCCGGTACTAGGTGCTCCAAAAAATAAAGATGAGCTTAAGAAATTAAAAACTGAGTTTGATCCGCATAGAGATACAGCTGCTATTCTTTCGACTCTTAAATTATTAAGAAAAGAAATTTCAAAAGAAAAAGCGCTTCTTGGTTTTGCTGGAGCTCCATTTACAATGCTCGCTTATCTTTTAGAAGGTAAACTAACCAAGGAGTTATCTGTGATGAAAAGATGGATGGCTGAAGAGCCAGCCGAAGTTCATCGATGGCTTCAGATTTTAACCAAGAATTTAGGAAACTACCTGGATGCTCAGGCTGAAGCAGGTGCTGATGCTGTTCAGCTTTTTGATACTTGGGCGTCGGCTCTATCACCAGCCGACTACGAAGAGTTTGCTCTTCCTTATGCTCGTCAGACTTTGAGTATGGTGACGGTTCCAAATATTTATTATATCAATGGGGTTGCCGGAATTTTGGACCAAGCTGCTTCTGTCGGCTCGCAGGGGTTAAGTGTTGATTGGAGAATTTCTCTTAAAGAAGTGAGACGTCGAGTACCTCAAGTGATTGCGCTTCAAGGAAACCTCGATCCTTATTCACTGCGTCTTCCTCGAGAAAAATTACGCGAAAAAGTTTTTCATATGTTAGATTCTTATGGCCGCGGCCCAGGACATATCGTGAATCTCGGACACGGCATAGTGCCGGATATTCCCGAAGAAGGCGTCCAGATTTTTATTGAAGCGGTGCATGAATGGTCAAACCGATTTTAGAATATTACGAAAATTCAGACCTAGCTCTTAAATATTTTAATAAGATTCGAAAAATGAGATCGGTAATGCCTGATCTTATCGAGTGGGAGAATGGTTTTTCTGATGGCTTTAGAGTCTTAGATGTGGGTTTTGGGCCAGCTGTCGAATTTGAATTTCTTTTGCATAAAATATTTAATGAGTCAAAAAGCTACCGACTCGACGGCATCGATATCAGTGCTTCTCAAAAACAAGAGGCGGAGAAGATTTTCGATCAAAAATTTGGATTAAGGTGGCGAGAGAGAGCAAACTTAGTTCTCTCTTCGATTCAGAGTTTTCAGCCCGAAGCCGAAATTTACGACAGAATTTGGGCAAATGCCTCGTTTCTGCATCTTGATAAGAGTGAAATGGTTGAGCAGATCACTAAATATGCCAAGGCTCTTAAGAAAAATGGTGAGATCTATATCAACTTTAAGGTTGGCGAGGGCGAGACTCGATCAGACAGTGAGGGGCGGCCTTTTACTTATTATACAGAGGAGTCATTTAAAAAAGAGGTCCTGGCTTTTGTTCCCCAATTAAAAATTCTGAAGATCATTCTATCGCTTGGAGATACTCTGGGTCGTGCTACAACTTGGCTTAATCTTATTTTAGTAAGAGCTGATTAAGAATCTACAGACTTATAAGAATATGAAGTTCGGCGGGAATCCAAGTCCGTTCAAAATCGATCGATAAGGTATTTTCAAGCCTCTGATCGAGTGGAATATATTCTGCCTGATTAAATTTTGAAGACTGAGCAGAGCTTTCTTTGAGTCGAGCAGCGATTACTTTTTTTACGCTCTCATCAGTTTCAAGCTTAAGCCTCAAGGCCCGCGTGAACTGAGAAGATTCGAGGTTCATTTTAGGAGATGAAATAACATTATAGGCGTACTGTAGCTGTTCTTTGGATTGTGCCTCAAAAGCAGTTGCTCCCAAAAATTCAAGTTTGAGTTCAGCTGCGAGAGCTTCTTTTCCGGATGTAAAGGCATAGACAGAGCCGAGAAGCAGATTATCTCTGAGTTCGGGAAACGCTCTTCCTGCCATAGCAAAATAAGCTACAGAAGGAAGACGATTTTCGGTTTCAATTGCGTAATTAAAAGCGGACTTTAAAATGATCTGAGAATTGTAGCGGTAGATTTCATTGAGCTTACGAATTCCCATATTGGCATATTTTGTCGACTGAATCACATTCTCGCGTGTGACGGGCATCCCATTATAAATATAGGCTGTTGATGCCCAGTCATAAAAACTCACAAAATAGGGGTCAAGTCTGGCGATAAGATCGGTATAAGCTGAAAGATATTTAAGATCGCGATCTTTCCGGCTGAGTTGATCTCCAAAATAATTAATACCTTCAATCCAATAGAGATCGGCAAAAGCCGGGCGATAGCCAATGGCTAAATACTCAGCGATATCGGAGCTCGGTAAATAGCGAACATCAATCTGCTTACGCCCTCGCAAATTGAGATCAGCCATTTCTTTGCTGCCCAGATAGCATAGAATAAGAATCATAAGCAGGCTTAAGCTCTTCTTATGATTCTTAATATATTCGGTCATATCTTTTTTAGCCTTTAAGTACTTCTCTTGCGATAATCACTCGCTGAATCTGTGATGTGCCTTCATAGATTTGATAAATCTTGGCATCACGCATGAGTTTTTCAACGGGATATTCAGTCGAGTAACCATAGCCTCCAAAGATTTGAACGGCGTCAGTGGTAATTCGCATACAGGCATCAGCTGCAAAAACTTTGGCGTAAGAGGCGTAGAGAGTATTTCTTTGGCCTTGATCGAGCATCCAAGCTGCTTTCAAACAAAGCAAATGCCCAGCTTCAATATCGCGCGCCATATCAGCCAAAATAAATTGAATAGCTTGATGTTGGGCGATAGGGACTCCAAAGGTTTGTCTCTGAAGCGCATATTGAACTGAATGTTCGTAGGCTGCTCTAGCGACTCCAACGGCACCTGCAGCTACAAGAGGACGAGTATGGTCAAATGCACCCATGGCAATTTTAAATCCATCGCCATCTAGGCCGAGGCGATACTTTTCAGGCACGACGACATCTTCAAAAGTAATACCTCTTGTATCACTACATCTTTGTCCGAGATTTTTTTCTTTTTTGCCTACTTTAATTCCTTTTGTATCAGCAGGAACAACAAATCCTGTGAGGCCTTTATGTTTTGCTTTTTCATCAGTCACAGCCAGCACAAAAAACCATCTTGCGACGGAGGCATTTGTGATCCACATCTTTGATCCATTTAAAACGTATTCGGAGCCTTTTTTTACGGCCTTAGTTTTAATTCCGGCAACATCACTGCCGGCTCCAGGTTCGGTAACGGCGTAAGCGGCGTGACATCGTTCGGAGGTGAGTTGTCCTAAAAATTCCTTTTTCTGTTCATGGGAGCCAGCAACCACGAGAGGAGCGGCAGCTAAATTATTGGCTTCAATTGCAGTTCCAACACCTGAGCATCCCCAAGAAAACTCTTCAGAGACAAAAACAGATTCGACTGTTGAAAGGCCCGGGCCACCATATTCTTGAGGAATATGTCCATTAAGTAATCCTGCTTCAAACGCTTTCTGAGCGATGGCATGCGGATATTCTCCGGTTTCATCGAGATGCTTTTCGTGAGGTCTAATTTCGTTTTTGGCGAAATCGTGTGCGAGATCTTTAAGGGCTTGTTGTTCGGGGCTATATCCAAATGAAATCATAGTTTAACTTTATCCGCTCGGCTGAAGAGCGGTATAGTCAAAAGAAAAGGGGAATTACATTATGCGTCAAAAAATGCCTTTTCATCTGCTTTTTTTGTCTGTTTTGGGTTTGAGTTCTTGTGCGGCTGCTCGGCAAGACGTTCTTAAAGATTCAATTGATACATATGTAAAAGCTTTAAGAAGAGGGCAGCCCGAAGTGGCAATGTCTTATGTTGTTCCCGAAAAAAGGGCTGAATTTGCAAAAAATTCTGAGGGTATCGACCAAGAACTGTTTATTTCGCACGTTGAGCTTAAATCGGTGAGTCCGGATGAAAAGTTGGAATCTGCCGTGGTCACTTTGCTGATGGAATTTTACAACCAAGGCTCGGCTTCGGTTCAGATCGCCAGAAGGCAATTTTTATGGAAATTTGATCAAAAAGCAAAAGGCTGGCTTGTAGATACAGCCAGCCCTTTAGGAAATTAAATCAAAAGGGAATATCTTCGTCAGCACTGACTGACGGAGCATTTAATTCAGGGCCAGGTCCACCCGGAAAGTCCGATGTGGCTATTCCTTGGCGATCGCCTCGATCTAAAAATTGAACAGTCTGAGCTACGACTTCAGTCGTATAACGCTTTTGACCGTCTTTATCTTCCCATTGTCTTGTTTGAAGTCGTCCTTCAACAAAAACTTGTCGGCCTTTAGCGAGATATTGGGAGCAGGTTTCTGCCATTTTTCCCCATACAACGATACGGTGCCATTCAGTTCGTTCTTGTTTTTCGCCGGATTTATCAACCCAGTTCTCAGACGTTGCAATATTAAAATTTGTAACTCCGACGCCTTGCTGGGTATAGCGGATTTCAGGATCAGCTCCCAATCGACCAACAAGAATTACTTTATTTACTCCTGACATAAAATTCTCCTTTACCGATGCTTCATCAAAGCCAATCCATGGCATACAATCATGGCGATTGGCAATGAAAAGGTGAGATGAAATGAAGGCATTAATTTTTATTTATTCGTGGATTTTTATAGTAACGCTCACGATAGTATTCACTTTTCTTACGGTTTTAGCGGGCATTTTTGATTCATTTGAAAAGCAATCGCGTTTTAAAGCAGGAAAACTCGGGGCTGGCGGAATTTGGATCAAACAAAATTATTGTCGGCTTGTTCTTTTAATTCTTGGAGTTCGAATAAAAAAAGAAGGCCCTTTTGCGGAGCAAGTTAAACAACTTTCGGGAGTCGTTTTCGTAGCTAACCATCAGAGTGCTTTGGATATTCCGGTCTTCTCTTTAGTAGTTTCGGCTCATTCTGTTTTTTTGGCAAAAAAGGAACTGCGTTCGATTCCGTTCTTTGGGTGGGCGGCTGAGGTGGTAGGTACGCAGTTTATTGATCGCTCAAAAGGTGCTCGAGATGAGTCGATCAATCGACTTGATTTTTTGGTATCGAAAAAGATTAATATTTTACTTTTTCCGGAAGGGACTCGATCGGCTGATCGAAAAATTCTTCCCTTCAAAAAAGGGGCTTTTGTTATTGCGATACAAAACCGGGTGCCCATTGTTCCGATTACTATTTATAATTCGGGAGAGTTATGCCCCAAAAATGCGCTCATTACCCGTCGGGGCGTGATTCGAGTGCATATTGGTGAACCTATTTTGACTGAGAATCTCAAATTAGACGATCGCGGGGCATTGGCGCAGCGGGTTCAAGGGCAAATCGCAAAACAGCTAGAAAAATATAACGAAAACCGCAAAGATGAAGGTGCGTGAACTTTAGGGGACTATTCAGTTGTTTCGTTTTTATAACCGGCAGTAGTCTTTTACTTTCTGAGGTAACGATTGCTCAAAGTTTAAAAAGATTGGCGGTTGTGGATTTAGATTCTGAAGTTTTTAAACCTGCTGAAAAACAATCTTATATTGAATTGGTGCGATCTCGAATTTCGTCAAAAAACAAGTTTCAGGTTTTAAGTGGATCTGAGATCGAAAATCGACTCTCGCAGTCAAATACTGTGCGTCTCGATACAGAGAGATTAAATGCTGATCATTTAACTCAAAAGATTGAGCTCGACAGTCTTTTAGATCAGGCCCGTCGAAACTATCTTTCGTCTGAATTCGAAGAAGCCTTGCCTATTCTTCAAAATGCTCTGGCTAAATTTAATTCCGCAAGTTTGTCGCTTACGTCTGACCAGGTTGTGGAGGTTTTAACCTTGCTCTCTGCTTGTCATTTTTTTTTAGGACAAGAAACTCAGTCAAAAATGTATATGGGAACGCTTCTTGATTTGAATGCTCAGGCTCAAATGAGTTCAGAGCAATTTCCTCCTGCGCTTATTGATCTTTTTTCCAGTGTAAAAGCGGAACCGAGATTTAAACTACAATCATGGACTTTTGATTCTAGTGAAGAAGGCTTTAGAGCTTTTTTTATGGGGAACGCTTTAGAGGTGCGTGGAACAAAACCAGTCTTCAATCTGCAGCTTCCCTTGGAACACCCTGTATTAGGCCATGAAAGTTTAGTTTTAGTAAAAGATGGTTTTGCTCCCCTTTTGTATACACTCGATACTCTTCCTCCGTTGGTCAAATTTCAAAGTTTAGAGAATAAACAAATTTCAACGGCAGGCCTTTTTTCTCCTATTGGCAGTAAAACGCCACCTCCGGCTTTGAACACCATCATTCAAAGGCTTGATGTGTCGGTTGTTTTTTTAGGATCTGCCGCAAAAAATTCTAGTAATACTTGGCAGGTCAAGGGACAATTTTTAGAAAGTCCCACTCGAAGAACTTCGGCCGTCATCGAAGTTGAAAATGAAAAAATTAATGCGGCAGTAGATCAAATGATTAGAGAATTGATGCCCTATGTGGCAAGTGATGGGAGTATTTTAGAAATTCCCTTATCTCCTAACGAAAATATTTCTTACGAATCTGAAACGCTTGAAAAGCCTTTTTATAAAAAATGGTGGTTTTGGACACTCGCTGGAGCGGGATTAGTTGGTGCCGGTGTTGGGACTTATTTTCTGGTGCGACCAGGAGATTCCTATAAGTTTGGGGTCTCAGGACCTGCAAACTAGCGAGTTGGAGGGATTATTTATGAGAGCAATATATTTTTTATTTGCAGGATTTTTTTTAACCCAATCCGTTCCTCTCTTTGCTCAGCAAAAATTAAAGGATTTTCGTGGAACTGCTCAGAATTTCGCTCTTCTCGGTTTGGCGACAGAATTTGTAGACCCTTCGATTGAAGAAAGTATTGTGCAACAGCTGCGAAGGAAATTTAATAAATATACAAAAAGTTATGGAGATTCTTCGATTCAGGCATTTAATTTAGGGCCTAATCCCGGAAAACAATTTTATAAACCTGCTAAAGAGACTATGCCGGAAGCTCAAAAGAAGTATCTGCAAGAAACTTGTAAGCAAAACTCCATTGATATTGTTGGACTAGGATCTTTGCGGCCAGTGGGCGATGATTTCGAAGTAGAATTACAGCTTTTTGATAACCGGATTGATCAGCTTTCAAAAATAGAATCGACGGTTTTTAAGATCCATGAAATTGCTGCTCTAGATAATCTGGTGTTTCGGGTAATGAATTATTTAGATCGAGAAGGATATGTTTATAACTCCCCACAAGATTTTTTAGAGCCGCCTTTAAGTGCTCAAGAAATCGGCGGAGTAGGTATACCGAGTAGATCTCTTCAGGAGGAATTTGCTCTCAATCCGTCAGACGTTGCTTCGGGAGTTTTGGTTGGGGGCGCATCAATTGGCGGAGATAAAAAGCCCTTCTGGGAAAAATGGTGGTTTTGGACCGTGCTCGGCGGAAGCCTTATTACAGCAGGTTCGTTGAGCTATTACTTTTTGGTCGTTGATAGCCCGCCGACTAAAGCAAATGTTAATTTCACTTTACCGTAGTTCTTCGCAACGAATTGTAAGACGACTTTCGGCTGCGACTTCGACTGAGCCTTCGTATGTTTTTTTTGCGGCCTCACAGCGAATTTTATGAGTACCTGATTCAATTGATATCCCTCTCGCTTTTGGGCCTGGCACGATTCCCCATTCGTTTCCATCAATAAAAACTCGAGCAAAGCCCTCTGGAGGTGCAATGATATCGATGGTTCCTGGTCCTACTGCAGCTGGCTCTGGGGTGGCAGTTGCGCTCGGTTTAGCTTTTACTTTCTTAGGAGTTGGAGCGAGTGTTGGCGTTTCTTCTTCTAACTCAGGTTGCGGAAGTTTTACAGTCGACAAAACATCTCCAATCGATTCTTTAGAGGGTGAAGGTTTGATTGTGGGTTGTAAAATAGGAGCAATTGAAACCTCAGCAGGTGTCTGTTTCGAGATTTCTGCTGGCTGCTCAGGTTGTTCCGGATTTTTAGCTACGATTAAAAAGCCAACGATAGCTAAGCCAATTAGTCCAAGAGCAAAAAACGACAGCCGACGAGCTTTTGCGCTCTTCCATGGGGAGACTTGCTTGCTTACTGTAAATGTTTCATCGGGATTTTCCTCTGTTGAGGTTTGTGCTCCAGCGGCATTGGTAGGCAATCGTTTGAATGAGATATGAGTGTCAATATCGGTAAGAAGTTCCTGAGCATTCGATGGAATTTTGCCTAAAGTTTGTTTAAGTCTTTCTCGTTCTTCATCAATTGTGGAGGAGAACAGAGTTTTCATGAAGGCAGAAAGTTCTTGAGTGCTGTATCTGAATCCGACCTTTTGAGAGAATTTAGTGAGATCCGAAAGAAATTCGTTGGCGGTTTGGTACCGGTTCGCTTGATTTTTTTGTAGCGCCTTAAGAACAATTGCGTCGAGTTCTTTTGGAACCTTTGGATTTTTCTCTGAAGGGGCAGGGACGTAACCTTCTTTAACCCGCTCCAGAGTTTCCATATCAGTCTTGGCACGAAACAATCGATCAGAGGTCAGCAATTCATGAAGCATCACGCCGCAAGCATAAATATCACTTGTCTGGGTGATTGATCTTCCCGACGCTTGCTCAGGCGACATATAGCTAAATTTGCCTTTGAGTACTCCGGCTTCAGTTTTAGAAATTTTTGAGGCGGCTTTAGCAATTCCAAAATCGAGAATTTTTACTTCGCCTTCGTAAGAGACAATAATATTTTGAGGGCTAATATCTCTATGGATAATAGCCAGAGGTTGTCCGTCAGAATCTGTCTTTCGGTGGGCGTAATCTAAGCCTCGAAGAACCTCAATCATAAAGAAAATCGATTGCTCAACGCTTAAATTGAAACCTTGCTGACTACAGGAACGAGTAATATCGCGAAGGTTTTTGCCTTCGACATATTCCATGGTGATATAAAGCGTTCCATCAACTTCACCGAGTTCATAAATTTGAACGATATTGGCCTGATTAAGTTGAGCTGCAATTTTAGCTTCGTCTTCAAACATTTCAACAAATTCGGGATCTTCGCTGAGGTGATGGAGAATTTTTTTGATAACGAGAATTTTTTCAAAACCTCGGACGCCAAATTGCTTGGCTTTAAAAATCTCTGCCATTCCGCCCACAGCAATGCGTTCAAGCAAGTAGTAATTGCCGAACGCTTGGACCTGAAATGTAGGAGTTTTTTCCATTATTTGATTTAATTCAGCTGATTATCGTTAGTTACTTATGACGTGGACAGAACCCCCAAATTAAAGAATAACATATTCCGTGTCGCAATTTTCGAAGGTCTTCAGTCAGTTTAAAGACGTAAAAGCAAAAGGGAGTCTTGCCGTGTGTTTAGGTAATTTTGATGGCGTGCATCGTGGCCATCAGAGTGTGCTTTTGGCCTGTAAGGCTGCCGCATTGCAAAAAAATTTAAGGACAATGGTTTTTACTTTTTCTCCTCACCCCTTAAAAGTTTTAAGACCTGAAGTTGCACCTAGATTGCTCTTAACTCACGAAGAAAAGACGGAGCTTTTAAGTGTATTTGAATTTGATTTTTTGTTGTTTCAAGAATTCGATTTAGAATTTTCAAGAATCTCACCCGAAGATTTCGTTAATCAAGTCATTAAAAAATCTCTAGGCATCACAGATATTTTTGTAGGAGAGAATTTTAGGTTTGGACGGGGTGCAAAGGGTTCAGCCGATGACTTTAGAAAAGTTGGAGGCCTTACTCTCCATTTAGGAGGGGTAGAAGAATCTGGGGGAGAGAAAATCAGTAGTTCGCGAATTCGAGAATTTATTTTAAATGGAGAAATAGAGCGCGCGAATCAAATGCTGGGTTATCCGTATTTTATTTCAGGAAGAGTTGTATCTGGTGATGGCAGAGGCAGAGAATTAGGTTTTCCCACTGCTAATATTCAATCAGAAAAAGACTGTTTTCCTAAAAATGGCGTTTATATTTCTTATGTCGAAGATTTGGCGACAAAGAAAATTTTTGCGGGAGTAACTAATATTGGTTCAAGGCCAACATTTAATGGAGAGGGTATTCGAATTGAAACGCATTTGATTCATTTTAAAGATGAGCTGATTGGCAGATCTCTTCGCCTCTATTTAATGAAGTATGTTCGAGATGAAATGAAGTTTGATTCCGTCGATGATCTAAAGTCTCAGCTTGTTCGAGATATTCAATTTACTAAGGAATTTTTTCATAGTGTAAACTTCTTGCGTACTACGGATGACGCGCCGCCGCTTTCGCTAAACAGCGACTATTCATACCCAGATCCCCATTTGATGAAAATTTTTTCGTTCTAATTTTGTGCTGCGCAGCCCCATGTTTTATCGCTGATTACCAAAAATTGGCGCAAGTCGTCACATTTTGTCGACCTTGCGTTAAACTATATCAGTTAGGGGGAGACCAGATTTATGGGTGCCAGAGGTGGATCCAATCGACTTGGCGAGCTACTCGTCAAAGAAAGTGTTATCACTGCGTCTCAGTTGATGAAAGCTCAAGAAGCTTCTCGAGCGAATGGTGGGCGCTTAAGTTATAACCTTACCAAACTTGGCTTTATCAAAGAGCAAGAACTGACGACCTTTTTAAGTAAGCAGTTCGGTGTTCCCTCTATCGATTTATCGTCGTTTGAGGTTGATCAAGAAATTGTTGCTCTCGTACCGAGAGATGTTGCTGAAAAACATATGGTTGTTCCGGTTAATAAAGTGGGGAGCAATCTTATCGTTGCGATGAGTGATCCTAGTAATATTTTTGCGATCGACGATCTTAAGTTTTTGACGGGATACAATATCGAAGTTGTCGTGGCTTCGGAGCAGGCCATTAAAGAGGCAATAGAGAAATATTACGAAAGTGATGCCATGAAGTTTAGCGACGTCATGGCTGATTTTGAAGACGATGATCTTGAAGTTGTCGCGCAGGATTCAGACGTTAATCTTGCTGATCTTGAAAAAGCTTCTGAAGATGCACCTGTTGTTAAGCTCGTTAATCTTATTTTGATGGAAGCTGTTAAGAAGGGTGCTTCAGATATTCACGTAGAGCCTTACGAAAAATCTCTGCGTATTCGTTATCGCGTGGACGGTGTTCTTCAGGAACAAATGAAGCCTCCTCTTAAACTAAAGAACGCGATCTCTTCGCGTCTTAAAATTATGTCGTCGCTTGATATCGCTGAAAGACGACTACCACAAGACGGTCGTATCAAACTTAAGTATGCCAAAGGAAAAGAAATGGATTTTCGGGTTTCGGTTTGCCCCACGCTATTTGGTGAGAAAATCGTTCTTCGTCTTTTGGATAAAAGCAATTTGCAACTGGATATGACTAAGCTCGGTTTTGAAGAAGCAGTTCTTAAATCATTTAAGAATGCTATCTATCAACCCTACGGAATGGTGCTCGTCACTGGGCCTACTGGTTCTGGCAAAACGACGACTTTGTATTCAGCTCTTTCTGAACTCAATCAGATTACCGATAATATTTCGACTGCAGAAGATCCTGTTGAATTTAACCTCGCAGGGATCAATCAGGTTCAGATGCACGAATCTATCGGGTTAAATTTTGCTGCCGCGCTTAGAAGTTTTTTGCGGCAAGATCCTGATACCATCATGGTCGGGGAAATCCGGGACTTTGAAACTGCTGAAATTGCGATCAAGGCCGCTTTAACTGGTCACTTGGTTCTTTCGACGCTTCACACGAATGATGCGCCTAGCACTGTTAGTCGTCTTCTTAATATGGGTATTGAGCCATTTCTGGTAGCCTCCGCTCTCAACGCGATCGTTGCTCAAAGACTTGCGCGAAAAATTTGTGCCGAATGTATAGAAGAAGAAAAAGTTCCCATTCAAACCCTGCTTGATATTGGAGTTAATCCTGATCTTGCTCCTTCGATGAAACCAAAGAAAGGCAAGGGTTGTCCGGCTTGCAATAATACGGGCTACAAAGGTCGTGTCGCTTTGTACGAAGTGATGGTGATGAAAGATGAACTTAAAGAGCTCATCTTGAATGGTTCGAGTACAGCAGAACTCAAAAGAGAAGCAATTCGTTTGGGAATGCAAACTTTACGTATGGCAGCCATTAATAAAATTCGCGATGGCGTAACAACAATTGAAGAAGCAGTTCGAACAACTGCAAGCGATGTAAATTGAGGACAAAACAATGGATGATTATGAAGGCACAGAAAATTCGAGTTTAAGTTTACATCAACTTTTAAAGGCCATGCTCGATAAGGGGGCGAGTGATTTGCATATCACCGCTGGAACTCCTCCCGCCATTCGTATCGATGGGATGGTAATGACTTTAAAGGTCCCACCTTTAAGCCCCACAGATTGTAAGCGACTTTGTTACAGTATTCTTACCGATACTCAGAAATCTCGGTTTGAAGAAGAGCACGAGTTGGATTTATCTTTCGGTGTAAAAAGTTTAGCTCGGTTCAGAGCAAATATTTTTATTCAACGAGGAGTTGTTTCTGGTGCGTTTCGACAAATTCCATTTAAAATTCAAAACTTCAATGAACTTGGTTTGCCCAATATTGTGAGCGAATTTTCGATGAAGCCTCGAGGGCTGATTCTTGTGACTGGCCCAACAGGTAGCGGTAAATCGACGACCTTAGCGGCTATCATTGACAAAATTAATCGTGAGACGAATCAGCACATTCTTACTATTGAAGATCCGATTGAATTTTTACATCCTCACAAAAGTTGCATCGTTAATCAGAGAGAGGTTTTTTCAGATACCGAAAGTTATAAAAAAGCACTGAAGTATGTACTTCGGCAAGACCCTGATGTGGTGATGGTGGGTGAGCTTCGAGATTTAGAATCAATTGAAGCTGCACTTACAATTGCAGAAACAGGTCATCTTTGCTTTGCAACTCTGCATACAAGCAGTGCAATCCAGACCATCAATCGATTGATAGATGTGTTTCCTCCTCATCAACAGCCACAAGTGAGAGCGCAGCTTTCATTTGTTTTGGAGGGAATTGTATCTCAGACACTTTTGACGAAGTCATCAGGTGTTGGTCGGGCATTGGCGATTGAAATTTTGATTCCGAATGCGGCGATTCGAAATCTTATTCGCGAAGACAAACTTCATCAGATTTATTCTCAGATGCAAATTGGACAGGGCAAGCACGGAATGGTGACTCTGAATCAATCTCTCGGAGAACTTTATTTCAGACGTCATATTTCTTTAGAGCAAGCCCTTGAGGCAAGTAGTGATCCTGAAGAGTTGAGAGTCATTATTCAAAATGGCGATTCTCAGCGAGGACGAAATTTAAAAAGAGATGAAGGCCGATAGAAAATAAGGAGTAAGGTATGCCACTTTATCGTTGGGAAGGTATTGCACGAAATGGTCAAGTTAAAGCTGGAACTCGCGAAGCTCCAAATGAGCAGAAGATTTTAGAATTTCTTCGGGCTCAACAAATTCGACCTAAAAGAATTAAATCGGTCAAGGCTGCCGGAGGTGGCGGAGGATTTAGTTTTGGTACTGGTGTAGGGGCCAAAGATCTCGTTATTTTCTCAAGACAGTTCTCTACGATGATTGATGCCGGTCTCCCTTTGGTTCAATGCTTGGATATTCTCGGTAATCAATCAGATAATATTGCGTTTAAAAAAGTGATCAAAGCCGTTCAAGCCGACGTTGAATCGGGAAGTACATTTGCCGATGCTTTAAAAAAACATCCTAAAATATTTGATTCTCTCTATGTCAACTTAGTTCAAGCCGGAGAAGTCGGTGGTATCTTGGACGTTATTTTGCAAAGACTCTCTGTTTATCTTGAAAAGGCCGAGAAGCTTAAAGGGCAAGTTAAATCGGCAATGGTCTATCCGATTTCGATTTTGTGTGTGGCGATCGGCGTGGTCAGCGTTTTGCTTCTATTCGTTATTCCTATCTTCGAGAAAATGTTTAAGGAGTTTGGGGGAGCTGCGCTTCCAGTACCTACCCAAATTGTTATTAATTTAAGTAAATGGATGCAGCATAATTTTATTTTTGTTGCTTTAGGCATCGCTGGGCTCATTTCGTTTTGGAAATGGCTTAGAAAAAATCCAAAAACTTTAGATCTCACTGATGATTGGTTTCTTAAGGCACCCATTATCGGGAGTGTTATTCGAAAAGTCTCGGTTGCTCGATTTACTCGTACTCTTGGCACCATGATTTCTTCGGGTGTTCCTATTCTTGAAGCTTTGGATATTACGGCCAGAGCTGCCGGTAATCGAACAGTTGAAAAAGCTGTTCTTCGGGCTCGGACAAGTATCTCTGAAGGAAAAACCGTCGCTGAGCCTCTCGCTCAAAGTGGAGTATTTCCTTCGATGGTTTGCCAGATGATTAGTGTTGGTGAACAAACTGGTGCAATGGATCAGATGCTTGGAAAAATCGCTGATTTTTATGACGACGAAGTTGACTCGGCTGTCAAAGGTCTTACCAGCTTAATGGAGCCTGCGATGATGGTAATTCTCGGAGGACTTATCGGGGGTCTCGTTATTGCGATGTATATGCCAATCTTCGATATGGCAGGAAGTTTGAAATCACATTAACCAAAAACAAGAGAAGAAAGCTAAAGCAGTGGAACTCTCAGACAAAATAAAATGGCAGATTCTTATTCGTGCAGCATTTCTGCTGACGATGGGAGTCTCGGCCACAATTCTTCATGTTCATTATGGAGAGTCGTTTTCAAAGATGCTAATCGCCTCTTTGGTTGTTGGCATCTTATTTTGTCTTATCACCACCGCTGCTCTCTATTGGCTGCCAAAAACAAGCATTCATGCCCTGGCATGGGTGCAAATTATTTGGGACATCGGCTACACAAGTTTTCTCGTTCATCAAACGGGAGGGCTTTACTCGGCATTTGTAATCCTCTTGGCACTACAAATTCTTACAGCGGCCGCTGTTCTTTCGTACCGCGGGGCTTTAGGAGCAACTGCCGGAGCTCTTTTGGGATTCTTGGCGATTGCCTCGAACCAAATTGGCGTTGAAAATCTTTCTGAACTAAGATTTTTAATTCGATTTATGCTCGTGGAGAGCCTCTTGCTTTTATTTGGCGGATCGGTCGCTGGCTTTTTTAGGGGTCGTGAGAATCTGGCAGTGAGCTTGCGGGAGGCTGAATCGAGTCTTAAAGATTTAAGCCGACTTTATTCAACCATAGTCGAAAATGTGCCCTCGGGAATTCTTTATATTGATGCGGCAGGTTTTATTCAGTTTATGAATTCATCAGCAGTAAGAATGCTGGGAGGAGACTGGATTCATAAAAATATTAAAACGACGAATCTATCGGCTCTATTGAGACAAGAAGAAAGATTTGAATCAGAGGTTTTTATCGGAAATCAGAAGAAAATATTTGGACATCATCGAACTGTTCTTCCTACTGAAGATTCAGTCATTGTTTTTCAAGATGTAACTGCTTTTAGAAATTTAGAAAATAAAGTTGCGCTTCAAGAAAAACTAGCTTCATTAGGGCAACTGGCAGCGGGAATTGCACATGAAATTCGAAATCCCTTGGCGAGTTTAAGCGGATCAATTCAAGTCCTTAAATCTGAGCTCACTCTTAATGCAGAATCTGAGCGGCTTATGAATATTGTCTTAAGAGAAACAGATCGACTCGATCATCTAGCGCACAGTTTTCTCTCTTATGCGAGACCGAATGATTTAAGAGCAGAAGACGTAGATTTATCTAACCTTGTGAGTGATGTGCTTACGCTTGCAAGAGGAGCTCAACAAATGACCAAGGGAGTGCAGATTAGATCTCAAGTTCCTGCTCACCTTCATCTTGTCGCTGATCCTTCTCAATTAAAGCAAATTTTATGGAATCTAGTTTTAAATGCCTCCCAATCAATGTCCGGCCAGGGAGAAGTTTTTTTAACAGCGCAAGAAAGATCTCATAATGGCGAAGATATTGTTCGCTTAGAAGTTCGAGATACGGGCGCTGGAATGGATGTTGAAACTCGAAAGAAGATTTTTGACCCATTTTTTACGACTAAAACTGGCGGAACTGGGTTGGGTCTTACGTTGGTTTATCAAATGGTGAAGAACCACGGTGGATCAATCGGTGTTGAAAGTGAACTTGGTAAGGGGACTTGTTTTTGGGTGGATTTTTTTAAGCGTGGCCCAAAGATTCAGACAGAGGAAGCATTTGTCGCGTAAAGGAGATATATGAGCGCACGAATACTTGTTGTTGATGATGAAGTAAGTGTCAGAGAGTTTTTTGAAATTCTCTTAGCAAAGGAAGGATACGATGTCGTCGGCGCAAAAGATGGCCACGACGCGCTCAGACTTATACGAGATCAAAGCTTTGATCTTATTATTTCTGATCTTCAAATGAAAAACGGAGATGGAATGGATCTCCTTAAAGAGTCAAAAAAGATGCAAGTCGATACTCCTGTCATCATGGTTACGGCATTTGCCACAACTGATACGGCAGTTGAAGCCATGAAAGCTGGTGCATTTGATTACCTTAGTAAGCCTTTTAAAATTGAAGAAATAAAAGTCATTATCAAGAAGGCTCTTCAGAATAAAGCCATACAAGTTGAAAACAAGGAATTAAAAACAGAACTTCGAGAAAAATATGATCTTGCTAATCTTCTCGGAGATAGCGAGCCCATGAAGCATGTCTTTAGTCTGATGAAGAAAATTTCTGCAACTCGAACAAATGTATTAATTTATGGTGAATCAGGTACCGGAAAAGAATTGGCTGCACGTGCTATTCATTTTAATTCACCACGACGTGAGGGGCCGATTGTCACTGTAAATTGTGGAGCAATTCCAGAAACGCTGATTGAGAGCGAACTTTTTGGACACGAAAAAGGTTCGTTCACGGGAGCTTCCTCTTCAAAGCAAGGTCTTTTTGAAGTCGCTAATAAAGGAAGCATTTTTCTAGATGAGATAGGCGAGCTTCCCTTATCGATGCAAGTTAAGCTTCTTCGCGTCATTCAAGAGAGAAGTTTTTTGAGAGTAGGGTCTACCGAACCTATAGAGGTTGATGTCCGACTCATTGCTGCAACAAATCGTAATCTCGAGGATGAGGTCAAGAAGGGTAATTTTAGAGAAGATCTCTACTATCGATTGAATGTTATTCAAATTCATTTGCCTCCACTTCGCGAGAGAAAAGTAGATATTCCTCTTTTGGCTGAACATTTTTTAAGAAAATATGCCCGTGAAACTGGAAAAGATATTCGTCGCATTAGTAAGGAGGCGATGGATCTTTTGATGAACTATAATTATTTGGGAAACGTTCGTGAATTGGAGAATATTATAGAAAGAAGTGTGGCTCTAGAATCTGGTCAAGCCATTCAACCTGCTTCGTTGCCGGGAAATGTTCTTCATCCCCAACCTATCGCTGAAAAATTTTCTCTGAGAGAAGCGGATCAAAAATTTCAACAAGGGCAGTTAGCTTTGGATCAACTAGTGGATGCATTTGAAAAAGAATGGCTTTTAAAGGCCCTAGAAAAAACCCACGGATCTCGTTCTCGAGCAGCTCGACTTTTGGGGATTTCATCTCGCTCGATGCGTTATAGATTAAAGAAACATGGTATTGGCGGATATGATGATGAAGATGATACACTAACCTTAACGGATGCCTCAGAGGTGGGAGTGCGCCAAACCCTAAAAAATTGGGGTAATGGGGGTTCAGAAGAAAGGGATTGATTATGAAGAGAGAGAATAAGTTTGAGGGATTTACAATGATTGAGCTCATGATCACGGTGGCGGTGATTGCGATTTTAGCGGCAATTGCTATTCCAGCTTATACCTCTTATATCAACCGCTCTTATTTAAGTGAAATTTCGTCATCTTTCGCCGCACTTAAAAGCGCAGAAGAATCTTCGCTTACCCTATTAGGATGTTATATCAATACCGGAGCAAATCCTTCGACCATTCCTCAAAATGGTCGTGGTACGACCTGGGCCAATAACTCAGCTGCATGGAATGCCTTACTTCCAAACACACGACTCGATCGGGCAGTAAGATTTCAATACCAAGTTTATGCCACCAATAGTTATAATGCTGGAGCCTGCGCTGCTGGGGATAGCTTAAGTTCTACAATGGATCAGACATTCGGTTGTGTTAATCCTCGAACGGCTTTAATTCCAAGTACCATTTATGGCTCTGCCTCAAATTGGTATGTCTTGGTGGCTCGCGGAGACTTAGATGGAGATGGAGTTGCTTCAAACATTGTCAGTGCCGTGGATGACTCATCAATCATTTATTGTAATGAATTAGAATAATCCCCTGATTATTCATTTATTGTATTGCCTCTCTAAAACCGCTAAAAAAAATGCATGAAGGTTTTAATTACTGGGGGTGCTGGGTTTATTGGCTCACATCTTGTTGATGGGTATAGAAGTCGAAAAGACGAGGTTGTTATTATTGATGACCTGAGTTCTGGTTCAAAAAATAATATCCAAGATCACCTTTCAAATGGCGTTAAGTTATATCAGGTCAGTTTGCAATCACCTGAAGTCAAAGATATTTTAAAAAAAGAAAACCCTGATTTAATTAATCATCATGCTGCTCAAAAAAGTGTGAGAGATTCAGTGAACTTTCCGATGAAAGATGCCGATATAAATATCATGGGCTTTCTCAATCTTTTAGAAGCGGCTCGTGAGACTCAGTGCAGGAAGGTTATTTTTGCAAGTTCTGGTGGAGCAATTTATGGAGAACAAGATGTTTTCCCAGCATCAGAAGACCACCCTAAACGCCCCCTTTCACCATATGGAGTCTCGAAATACACATCTGAACTTTATATGGATTTTTATGTAAAGCAGTGGGGGTTTCAGTGTATCGCATTGCGCTACGCGAATGTTTTTGGGCCAAGGCAAGATCCAGAGGGTGAGGCGGGTGTCGTTGCGATTTTCTGCAGCCGAATGAAGGCTGGTGATTCGACCACGATTTACGGATCGGGCCGGCAAGCTCGAGATTTTGTATATGTTGCAGATATTGTTTCGGTGAATTTGAAGGTCGAAGGACTTTTTGAGTCTAAAAATTTTCCGGGCTTTAGCGGGCTGAATGTTGGAACTGGAGTTGAAACTTCAATTATTACTTTGCATCAAAAATTATCATCAGTGTCGAAGTATCAGTATGCGCCAAAATTTGAGAGAGAGAAACCGGGGGAACAATTAAGATCGTCACTGTCTTCCGCTAAGCTCAGAGATCTTACGGGATGGCAGCCAGTTACGGGTTTAGATCTTGGTCTAAGACGGACCTATGAATCTTTTGTGGAAGCAAAATAGATGTCCGATCAATTGAGCCGGTTTAGTCGGCGCTTTCTATATTTTTCGATTTTTTTCTCATGCCTTTGCCTGGCAGCAGTACTCCGTCTTTCAAATTTTAAATTTGTTCGTGCCCCGATGACGGGCCATCTCAACTTTATAGATACGGACTGTTACTATTATTTACGTTGGCTCGCCCATTTTTTGCAGAATTTTCCCAAAGTGATGATTTTTGATCCATTGATGGATTGGCCCACAGGTTCAGCAGTCGATTGGCCAGGAGGTTTTCTTCTGCTTGTGGGTCTTCCTCTTAAATTATTTGGCGTCGAAAGTTATCAGGGTTTAGAGATTGGCGTGACAATCGTTATGCTGGTTTTGGGTCTTCTTACCTGCATTTTGCTTTTCGAAGTTTCGGTCCGTCTCGTTCAAGATTTTTCGATGCGAATGCTTGTTTTGTTTTTAGCAACCTGTAATTTTTTATTGGTCCGTTTTTCGTGTTTTGGGCAACTAGATCATCACATTATGGAGGTTTTTTTTGCGCCGGCTTTCTATTATCTTTCGCTTCGATCGTTTGAAGATAAAGACAAGTGGTCACCTTTCTTCTTAGGTTTTTTATTGGCTTTTTCTTTTTCGATTTCTTCTTCAAGCTTTTTTGCTGTGATTTCTTTTTTTATTTGTTACGCACTGTGTTTTTCTTCACGTGATAACCGAAAGCCTTTTCTTATTATTTCTGCAGTGTTTATGGCCTTACTCGTCCCGCTTTCGGTTTGGAGTGTTTATTTAAGGGGCGACTCTTATAGTGTGACGTTTCCCTCTTATTTTCATATTGCGATTGTTTCATTAATGATTGCGTCGACTTATATTTTTTCAATTTATGAAAAAAGAAAATGGCCAATTGCCGGGGCGATTTCGAGTGTCTTGGCGGTGTTTTTTTTATTAGATTGGCCAAAAGTTATTGTCGCACCAGTTAATGGAGCTTTTGCCTATGTGTTTGGTAAGGGGGGAGTTCTCCAGAATGTGTCTGAAGCTTTTCCGCTTTATGCTTCCTATAATGGACCTGCCTTTGGCTTCATGCATATTAATTTTGGATATCTCATTTGGCTTCTGCCGGTATCATGGATTGCACTTCTTTTTTGGAAGAAGTTAGCAGTTGAAGAGAAGTGTTTATTGCTTTCTCTAACCTTGCTCAGTGCGCCAGCGATTGCTCAGAAAAGATTTAGCCACATTATAGTTGGTCTTTATCTTGTTTTTCTGGTTTGGCTTTTGAATTTAACAGTTAATTTTTTAAGAGATCGAAATTTAAAGCACTACTATCTAGTAATTTTGATTTTTATAACCGGAATGCTAGCCCCTCTTTTTCAGTCTGAATTCGCGCCTATGGGATCATCGCGAGATATTGTTGACCTTTCTGCGAGCAGGGCGTTTTTAGAAAAGTTAAATATCAATCAAGAAGAGGCTTGGAAGCGACTGGGTGGAAAACTTCCCGTAGCTGATGGTATTTGGCTCAATCCTAATATGGGACATATGATTATGTACTATACCGGTTACGGAACGGTGACGAACAGCTTTTATCACGGATCAAGTTTTGATTTGGAGTTTAAATTGAGAACCGCCGAAAAAGATGAAGAATTTCTTAAAATTTTAAACGAGAATAAAATTACTTATTTTCTTGTTCAAGATGACTGGCAATTTTTCGAACTACAATATCGAATGCGAGATCTTCCGTTTGGGCGGTTTGTTCGAACCGAAACTTTAAACGGAAAAATGAGAACTGTTTTTCAAATGCCTGAGCTTCAAAAATTAGCTTGGGTAAGATTTTTGATAAATGAAAACACTTCCGCGCGATTTACACAGCTTTTTTCGATCAAATTGAACGAAGCACATTTTTATAACCTCGTGAGAGGCTATCGGTTAAAATAAAAAGCTACGGAGTTTTTGCCACTCGCTCATGAGAGGCATCGTAGGCAAAATATGCTACGGTACCGGCAACGACAGCTGATCCAATCCAAAACCAAGGAGACTTTAAAATTGAGGTTTTAGTTTCTTCTTCAGGGGGATCTTTAAATATATCTGCAAATGGGTTTTTATAATTATTGTATGTAGCGCCAGACGGATCTCTAGACCCATATTGGATATGAGATATTTTTTTATATTTATCGACAAAAACTACTTGAACATAATTTGTTTGAACTGATTTTGGTTTTGAAGCGAAAACAATTGAAGTCCAATCTTTTCGAAAAGTGTAACTCCAAATAGATCTTTCTAAGACGAGTTGAGCAGAAGAAGCATTGGGGCTCAGAGTCCACCAGTAATTTCTCAATATACCGTTTGAGAGGCTCTGAATAAAATATCGTCCGGTCTGAAGCTTAAGAGGAAATTTAATTTCACTACCTTGTAAAAATAACCTTTCACCTGAAACCGGAGATTTTTTTATCTCAAGATTTTGAGCGGAATGAGTACCTAAAAGGTCTCTGGCTTTAGTGGGAATTCGACTAAGAAAGCGGGGATCAGTTTGCCATGCTAAAAAATAAGGAAGCTCATTTGATTCAAGAATTTTCTCTGGTTCTCGGCCAGCCATCAGAGCGCTCATTTCAATAAGGTCGTCAGAAAGACTAGAGTAAGGGGGCTGCTCAGAGATCAGCTCAAGTGCCAACTTAAATGATTCGTCGGCTAAGGTGGAATCCACGCTGAGAAGCGCGGTTGTAAGCTCATTGATCAAGCTCTCTAAAGATCGGCCGTCTTTATGAATCATATCTGCCCTGGTTTGCTGAACAGGAAGCGGCAGTGTTTTATAAATTGATTTAAGCCACAGCCTTGCATCTGTATCGGTCAAAATATTATTTTCGGTTGAAATAATCTCTGCAGAACTTGTGTTTAAAATATAAGTTGATTTGTCGGTCGAAGGCGCCTGGATCGTGGCTACCGCTGAGATAATTATTAATAAGAGAGACATGGCCCTTCATGTGAACCTTCGCTATAAACTTGTCAAGGAGAGCGATTTAAAGTGGGTAAGAAATTAGGTTTGATTCTCGCCGGAGGTCAAAGCAAACGACTTTTTCCTGTTCAAGATCCAAAGCCTTTGCTTCAAATTGATGGCGTTTCACTTTTGGAGCAAGCTATTGAAAGGCTTAAGGATTTTGAAGTCTACATCGTTTCGAATAAAGGCATCGCGGATAAAATTAAATCTTATTTATTAAATAAGAATTTTGCAAAAATGCCTCGCTTTTTAATCGAGCCTGAGGGGCGAGATACAGCTGCAGCAGTGGGATTTGGAATTCGAGAGTTGAAAGCTTCTCCGGATGATTTTGTTGCGGTCTTGAGTGCCGATCATTGGGTTCCTGAAACAAAAAAATTTCATAAATTCTTAAATGCGGTTGAGAAAGAGATTAAATCTTATCCGAATTCTCTTTTTGTCGCGGGATCTGATCAAAAGACGAAAGAGAAAAAATCTCATTCGCAGTTTGGATGGATTGTGCCGAAGTATGAAAAAGGATCAAAGAGCTTTAAGGTTAGGGTTTTTGTCGAAAAGCCTAAAGGTGCAAAGCTTGAGAAAGTGAGAAAATCAAAAGGGCTCATTAATGGGGGAATTTTTTTTGGACTCTATGAAACATTTTTTTCCGCCTTTAAGAAATATTATCCTCAGGTTCTCGATAGAAATTTTTCTTATAAAGATTTGGTTCGGATGCCGGTCGATAAGGCCATTTTTGAGAAGTATGAAAATGTTCGTGTGGTTCCTTTATCTTTGCGTTGGGAAGATCTAGGCACTTGGAGCGACTGGTATAAATTGATTGGACGTGGCCCGGGTGAAACCGGAGTGCAGGTGAAATCTAAGAGTGTTCTTATATCTTGTGATCCGTCAATTCAGGTGAATGTCTTTGGATGTGAAGATTTAGCGGTTATTCAGCAAGGATCTCAAATTTTGGTGATGCCACTTTCACAGTCTGCACAACTTAAAGACTTTCTCGAGAGTATTTGAAGCTCGACAAGCCCCAAGCCTCCGTGTTGATCTTATTAAATGGATTGGACTGAAGAGCGACCTTGGGGGCGTTTTAAAAATCTTCTTAACGTTGATTTTACAAAAGTAAAAATCATAGAGGTCGATTCTCATAAGCGTCTCAGCTACCAGTCGCATTCGAAAAGACGCGAGTCTTGGACGGTTGTAAAAGGTGAAGCGGTTGTTATTTTGGGCGAGCGCGAGATTACTTTGCGAGAGGGGGAGCATATCGATATTCCTGTTGGAGCTAAACATCGGCTTGAGAATAGAACTGCAGAGAGTCTTTCAATTGTTGAAGTTCAAACGGGAACTTATTTTGGAGAAGACGATATCGTTCGTTATCAGGACGATTTCGGGAGAAAATCTTGAGTTTAGACCAGTCAGTTCCGCTCTGTATTGATCTCGATGGGACGCTTCTCAAGACTGACTCGCTAGACGAAGGAATTTTGAATTTATTTAAAAAATCTCCGCGGTCTCTTTTGTCTCTTTTATCCTGGTCAAAAAAAGGGCGCAGTTATTTTAAATGGCATATTGCTCTGAATGCTCGATTCGATTTTGAACATTGGCCTTATAATTCTAAGGTGATCGATTTTGCTCAGCAGCAAAAGAATCTAGGGCGAAAGATTTATCTGGTCACAGCTTCTCCGCAGTTTGTGGCTGACGGAGTTGCCCATGCTCTCAAACTTTTTGATGGAAGTTTTGGAAGTTCTGAGACTCTTAATTTAAAAGCTGAAGAAAAAGCCAACCGGCTTGTTCAGGAGTTTGGAGATAAAAAATTCGATTATATTGGAAACTCCGATGCCGATTTGCCGGTTTGGAAGGTGGCTCGTAAAGCTCTTGTTGTTGGTGATCAAAAAATATTAGCAGCTGCTAAAGAGATAAATTCTCATGTAGAATATTTAAGCCAAATCTCTTTGGATCTTTCTTCTTTTCTGAAAGCCATTCGTCCTCACCAATGGCTTAAGAATATCCTTATCTTTATTCCACTCATTGCTGCACATCGTTTTTACGAAATGGAGCTATTTCGATCGAGTTTTTTGGGCTTTTTAAGTTTTTCAATGGGTGCTTCGGCCGTTTATGTTTTTAATGATCTTTTTGATCTCGAGGCTGATCGAAGACATCAAGATAAACGAAGGCGGCCTTTTGCAAGTGGATCTCTTACAATCAAACAGGGGCTTTTTACTTTTGTCTTACTTTTGCTAGCTAGTTTATCGATTGGTAAATTGCTTGCGCCTGATTTTAGATTTTTGATCGCTCTCTACCTTTGTTTGAGCACGGTTTACTCTATATTTTTGAAGCGACTTATTTTGTGGGATATCGTCGTTTTAGCCTGTCTTTATACTCTACGTATTCTTGCGGGAGGAGCGGCGACGACCATACCGATTTCAGAATGGCTGATGGCATTTTCGATGTTCTTCTTTTTTAATCTTGCTTGCCTTAAAAGATTTTCTGAACTTGAAACGATTCGACACCATGAAGAACGGCGATCTCGAGGCCGTGGTTATCGAGTCGAAGATTTACAAACTATGCATATTTTGGGTATCGGCAGTGGATTACTCTCTGTACTCGTTTTTGCGCTTTATCTTCATAGCGATAATGTTCGCCTACTTTATCTATGGCCTTTAAGACTTTGGTTAATTTGCCCAGTTCTTATTTATTGGATTGGGCAAATGTGGATCATGGCGGGACGGGGACAAATTCATTCTGATACGGTTGTCTTTGCCGCGAAGGAGAAGTCCTCGTATGTGGCTTTAGCATTGATTGCCGTTATCATTATCATGGCTACTTATTAACGAAGGGTTCAGTGAGTGATGAAGTCCGTGGTTTCGAACGAAATTCTTTCTTGGGGAAGAATGCATAGATTTTCGCACCAGATTCAGCCGCTACAGTTTACTTCAGATTTTATTGATTTTACTTCGAGCGGCTCATTTTTGGCTCATGGCTTTGGAAGGAGTTATGGTGATTCGAGTCTGAATGAGAATGGCTATTTACTTCTGACAACAGGACTTAATCGATATATCGAATTTAACTCGCAAACTGGCAGTCTCATTTGTGAGGCAGGTGTTTCGCTGAGTGAGATACTTTCATTCAGTATTCCTCGAGGCTGGATTCTTCCTGTTCTTCCTGGCACGCAGTTTGTAAGCGTGGGTGGGGCCATTGCGAATGATATTCACGGAAAGAACCACCATCGATCTGGCACTTTTGGATGTCATATTAAAAAGTTTGCTCTTAAAAGATCTGATGGAGCGGTAATTATCTGCGGATTAGATCAAAACTCCGAGTTATTTAAGGCGAGCATTGGCGGCTTGGGACTTACTGGTCTGATTCTATGGGCTGAAATTCAACTTAAGCCCATTGCGAGCGCGCAGATTGATGTTGAACTTATTAAATTTAAGAATTTGGATGATTTTTTGCAGCTTTCTGAAGAAGCAGATCAAACTGGCGAATACACAGTGGCGTGGATTGATTCTTTAACTCCCGGACGTGGAATTTTTATGAAGGGTAATCATTCGAAGGCAAAGACTTTAGAAAGTGACTATTTTAAAAAATCTTCTACTTTTTCGATACCTTTTGATTTTCCCAATTGGTTTTTAAATAAAACCACCATTGGTCTTTTTAATTCCTTTTATTTTAGGCGACTTTCTCGAGATAGAGTTCAGACTACTCAAAATCTTAAAGACTTTTTCTTTCCTCTTGATTCCGTAGGATCTTGGAATCGACTTTATGGCAAGAGGGGTTTTTTTCAGTTTCAGATTGTTTTGCCACGATCTGAGATGAAAACTATTAGTTTACTGATGAAGAAAATTTCGGATGCAAAAATGCCCTCATTTTTAAGTGTTCTTAAAATATTTGGGTCTGTGAAATCGCCTGGGTTGCTTTCGTTTCCTCAGGAGGGCATTACGTTGGCGATGGATTTTGCTTACCAAGATAAAAAGCAAATCGATTTCTTTTCGAAACTAACCGATTTAGTTGTATCTGCGGGCGGGCGAATTTATCCGGCGAAAGATTCGCTTATGACTGCAACTCAGTTTCGATCATCCTATACCAATTTAAATGAGTTTAAAAAATTTATAGATCCAAAGTTTTCATCAAGTTTTTGGAGACGAGTCGAAGGGGTTCAATGAGAATACTTTGTTTAGGGGCAACATCGAATATGGCAGAGGCTGTTTGCCGGCGTTATGCTGTTGATCATTGTCATTTTGTTTTATGTGCTAGAGATGAAAATAAATTAACCGCAATAAAAAATGATTTGCTTGTTCGTGGTGCAAAAATTGTTGATATCAATGTTTTTGATCATTCTGATACAGCAGTGCATCACGATAGGATTGCTAATATATTTTCACAGGGGGCAGTTGATCTCGTCTTAGTAGCTCAGGGGATTTTAGGTGAGCAGAAGCGCGCCGAAGAAGATTTTTCGGAGGCGGAAAGAATAATTCAGAGTAATTATGTCGCTCCAGTTTCTTTGCTGACTTATATAAGTAATGCGTTGATCAGACAGAGTCGCGAGGCAACGATTGCTGTTTGGAGTTCGGTAGCTGGAGATCGCGGAAGGCAAAGTAATTATATTTATGGATCAGCCAAAGGTGGGCTTAGTGTTTTTTTGCAGGGGCTTCGCAATCGACTCCAAGATCATAGAATTCACGTGATTACTATAAAACCCGGCCTTATTTCGACAGCCATGACAGCTGCAATAAAAAAAAATCTGCTTTTTACAAATTCTGAAGTAGCTGCTTATTGGATTTATCGGGCCATTCAGAAGAAGAAAAATGTCGCCTATATTCCTCCATTCTGGGCTTTTATTCTTTTTATCATTCGCCATATTCCTGAAGAACTTTTTAAGAGGCTGAAGCTTTAGGGCTTTTCGCTCCGATGAAATGAAGATCGGGAGAAATTATAGTATTATCAGTTTATGTCTGACTAAGCTGACAAGCTTATTGATGAAGTCTTTGTTTTAGCAGAGAATTTAAAAGCAAATGTATTTTCGAGTTCTATTTTTGCTTTTGATGCTTTTAGGCCTTGTTGTCCGCATCAGTAATTATCCTCAAATTTTAAGTCCCGATGGCTCGTTTATTTTTTATGGACCAGATGCTTTTTATCAACTGAGACGCATGGTCTATTTTCTCCAAAATTTTCCGGACGCGATGTCGTTTGATCCGATGCTCAGCTGGCCTGAGGGATCTTCTGTACCTTGGCCAGAAGGTTTTATTTTCATCATGGGCCTTCCCCTAAAAATTTTGGGGATTAACAGTGCGATTGCGATGGAGTGGGCGCTAAATATCGAAACTGTTTTGATTGGTCTACTTACGATGGGTCTAATCTATATTTTAAGTCTTAGAGTTCTAGAAGATAAAAAGTTGGCTTTGATGGTTTTGGCTATTTCTGCTGTTAATTTTTTATTGGTGACTCACTCTTCTTTTGGACAATTTGACCACCACATTTTTGAGATCTTATTTGCTGTTGTTGCTTTAATTTTGATGATGAAAACGTTTATCGACGAAGATAAACTGTCGGCTTATCTTCTTGGCGCCTGGTTTTCGTTTTGTCTTTTAATTTCAAGCTCAGGCTTATTTGTTATCTTTGCATCTTTTTTTGTGATCGCTTTAATTTGGAATCATCGTCGATTTCAATCACAAACTTTAAAAGTTACTTCGGTTCTGATTCTTTTTCTCTTGGCTTACACGATTTTATCGCATCAATGGATGACTATCGTTAAGCCATCATTTTTTCATATGATTTGCGTGATTCTATGCTCGATCATCACTCTTGCTGGGAGGTTCTTTAAATTGAGCATGAGAATTTTAGGCATTAGCTTGGCTTTAGGACTTGTTCTTTATCTTGTTCTGCCCGAGGCTTTTCTTGCTCATCTGCAGAATGCATTCGTCTATGTTTTCAGTGGAGGAGTGATTTTAAATCGAATCGCAGAAGTTGAATCACCTCTTTTTTATGATGGGCATTTCACTTTAGGATATGTATTTGCAAATTTAGGATACTTAGTTCTCCTTTTGCCAATGATTATAGTCGGTCTCTATAAATGGAATTTTTTAAAAGTATCCGAACGAGCTCTGCATATTTTCCTGTTAGTGCTTAGTATTTTTTGTTTTACTCAGAGTCGATTTACGCATCTATTTTTGGGTATTTATATCATCTATATTATTTGGCTCTTAAAAATGTCTCTCGAAGTCTTAAAAGCTCGGTCAGTCTTTGTTTGCAAGATTCTTCCTTTTGCATTTTTAGGTTTTATGATTTTACCGAGTATTCATCTCGGATTTAGCCCGGAACTTTCTTCAGAACAAAAAGCTCAATTTGCAATGGTTGGTCGTTTAAAACAGGAGCTGAATATTGCAGATCATGTCGTCTGGAGTAATTTGGGTCTTAAGAGTTTTAAAGGTTCGGGATTTTTTTCGCATCCTGATCTTGCACATCTCATTCGTTATAAGTTGGGGGCGGCGGCCATTGTAGATTCATTTTTTTTAAATGGTTTAGAGAAAGATTATCTTATGCGCACTGCCAAGACAGATCTAGATCTTGAAGCATTACTTCAGCGTTATAAAATTAAGTATCTGGTTCTAGATAGCGACTCAAATTGGCTCTATCGACTGCAAATGATATGGGACCCATCTGAGTCAGAGGCTCAAAGAATATCAAAGGTTTTGGCAGATACGGCTTATCGCAGGTGGTTAGATCAGGACTATATTCCAAAGGGTAGGCAAGTTCTTAATTTATCCATTCAAAGGAATTCAAATTCAATAAAGTATAAAGTAATCGAAAGAATGGAGTAATGCCTTTAGAAAACATACATTCTATTCTCTTTGATTTGGATAATACTTTGGTGGATTCCGATTTAGCCTATGAGAAGGCCCTACGTGCAGTTCATTTATCTCAAGATCATCCTGGGTATGTAGATGCAAGATCAGTCGTTAAAGAAAGATTAGGGGAGGGATCACCATCAGCAAGAAGTCGGATCCTCTATTTTAAAGCAATGCTCGAAAAAGCTGGCAAGTTTAGTGCGCAATCTATTTTAGATCTAATAGATGAATACGAAGTTCAAATTCAGGCCGATTTTAAAAGGCAATGGAGAGAACTTAAACGTGCAAAGCTTTTTTCTGATCTTTCGGCAAAAAACATCAAGATGGGTATCATCACAAACGAGACTGCTCGTACTCAATTGATTAAGCTAAGGGCGTTAGACCCTCAATCTGAGTTTTTTAAAATGATAGTAACTTCTGAGGAAGTAGGCGAAGAAAAGCCTTCTCCTAAAATTTTTTATGAGGCCTTGCGTCGAATGCAGACAAAGGCTGAGAATTTATTGATAGTGGGAGACCAGTTAGAATTCGACATCTTGCCGGCCCTCAAAATGGGTATTCATGCGGTTTGGACAAAAGAATTTAGTAAAGCTAAAAATTCGCCAGGCAAGCAGGATTTAAATTCTGGTATTCTTCAAGTTCAAGCCCTTGATGAGTTGTGGAGTCTTTTGCGGTGAAAAAAGATCTAAAGCGTTTAATTTCAGTTTCCCGAAAAGTGGGGCGCAAAATTCCTCTTTGGACTCAAGCATCAGGCGGAAATATTTCTATTAAAATAAAAAATAATCTGCTGATTAAAGCCACCGGAAAGCGCCTAGGTGAAGTTGCGGGGGCACAGGATTTATCATTACTCGATCTAAGGCTAATGAAGACAGCTTTAAAGAAATTATCGAAACTAAAGATTTCAGAGTCAAAACGAGAGCAAATTTACGCAGAAGTTCTGCATTCATCTCGCCTTCAAGTAGATCAATTTTCTCGCCCGTCAATGGAAGCGGGTTTTCACGCGGTACTTCCAAAAAAATATGTTTTTCATTTCCATTCCCTAGTGGCTATTTTGTCAGCACATGCGGCTTTGGATAAAAAATTATCAAAAAAAATAAGAGCTATCATTCCACCTTCTCTCAAATTCAGGATGATCGATCATATCAAGCCAGGTTTTGATCTCTGTGTTTTCTTAGCTAAGCAAAGTAAAAGTGATATTTATTTGGTAAGAAATCACGGAGTGATTCTTCAGGGGGATAGTCTAAGTATTTTAAAAGTTTGGGAGAAGATTGAATCTCAGCTAATGAAAGTGTTTTCTCTTAAGACTTTAGAGCAAATTTCAAAGTCCTCTGAGCCACAGAAGGCATCTTTAAATGTTTTAAGAAATTTGAAGACAAGTCCGCTTAAGATTTATTTTCCGGATATTGCGGTGAGCTTTGCAGAGATTTCAGATTATCTTAAATCAAAAAACACCAATTTTAACAAAACTCAAGTTCGTTCAATTTTAGAGCTTTTAATGGCTTGCGCTCTTCTTTATACCGAGAATCCAAAGCTTTCAGAGCTCTCTCGATCCCTAGCAAGCGCTATTCCTCGTTTGCCTACTGAAAAAATCCGAAAACGAGAGATGACTTAAGTGGTTCGCACCGCTCAGAATTAAGATATGACCGCTTTGGCGAAGAAGAAAATTCATTTACTTATTCCTATGTCCGGTCAAGGCACTCGCTATCGGGCTGTAGGTTATACAGATCCTAAGCCTCTAATCCCGGTCTCTGGCACCCCTATGATTGAGAGACTGCTTCAGTCATTTCCTCAAGAATGGAAGACAACCTTTGTAATGGCTGAAAATCACCGCAAAACGAATCTGCCCGAAATTCTAAAGAAAATAAGACCAAATTCGACTCAGTATTTTATTGAGCCACATACCGAAGGGCCCCTTCGCGCCATAAAAAAAGGACTCGAGAACGTTGATTCATCAGAAGGCATTTTTGTTAGCTACTGTGATTATGGAATGATTTGGGATGCACAAGCATTTGAAAGATTTGTTTCTACTTCTGAGCTGGATGCATGCGTTATTTCATACCGAGGTTTTCATGCGCATTATCTTTCTAAAACGAACTATGCTTATTCAAAAGTTGTGGATGGATGTGTAAAAGAAGTTCGTGAAAAGGAATCATTCACATCCAATCGAGAGACTGAGTATGCCTCGTCTGGCGGGTATTATTTCAATTCAAAAATGGATTTATTAGCAGCCCTCGACGCTCAGATTCAAAAAAAACTACAAATCAGTGGGGAATACTATACCAGTCTTACTGTTGAAGCTTTATTGCGTCTAAAACCTCATTCAAAAGTGAAGGTTTTTGAAATTCCTTATTTTTTTCAATGGGGGACTCCTGACGATTTAAGGTTTTTTGAATATTGGGAGAAGACATTTAGCGCGTTCTTAAAATTCTCTCCTCATCAAATGAAGGTCAATCAAGTTTTAATGCCAATGGCGGGCTTGGGAACTCGTCTTAAAGAAGTAAGTTCGCTTCCTAAACCTCTTATTAAGATTGAACAAACTGAAATATATTTAAGAGCTTTAAAAAGTTTACCTCAGTCTGATCAAAAGCCCATCATTGTTACCACTCAAGAAGTAAGCTCTTTAATTTGTGATCCAAATATTGCAGTACTATCTTTAAAAGAAACTCCAGCTGGCCAGGCACTTACAGTTGAGGCTGGTCTTAAAGAATTATCAGAGAATGGATCGATTATTGTAAGTGCTTGCGATCATGCTATTGTTTTAGATTCTAAAGTCTGGAGCGAATTTAATTCAAAATTTTCTAAGAATTGCGATGCCGCTGTTTTTACGGTCAGAGGTTTTCCTCAGGTCAAGCGATCGCCTCAATCGTTTTCTTATGTGGACGTGCGAGAAGACTCGTCTATTTTTGCTGAGGTTAAATCTGTTTCTTTAAAGAGGCCTCTTACGAATGAACCCCTATCAGAACATCTTTTAGTTGGCACATTTTGGTTTAAGAATAAAAGACTTCTCGCCGATGGGATTTCTGCTCTTAAATCAGAAAAATTAAAAGGTTCAGAACTTTATCTCGATACAATTTTTAATTATTTCATTGCTCAGGGACTCAATGTTCGAATTATTCCCCTCGATGGGTATATCAACTGGGGAGATGCCGATTCTTTAGCTGAATCTCTTTATTATGAAGAGGCGATGACGGGGCATAAGCTGTCGGCTCGCTCGAGATACCCGGGAGTGCAATGACAAATTCACTTCAGTTTGAATTAGTTTTGCCTTGTTACAATGAGGCCAATAACCTTCCTCATTTAGTAAATCAAATTGCGAACGCAGCAGATAAGTCTGGTGTTCAACCTGGGGAGTTTGAAGTCGTTCTGGTCGATAACGGAAGTCTGGATCATTCTTTCGCAGTAATGGAAGACCTAAAAAGGGGTCCATACGCAAAATGGTTTCGCATTTATCGCATTCCAAAGAATCAAGGATATGGTTATGGCCTCTATGAGGCGCTAAAAACTACATCTGCTCCAATTGTTGGGTGGTCGCATGCAGATTTGCAGTGTGATCCTGCTTACGCTTTAGAAGCTTATAAAATAGTGAAGAGTAATGCAGAGCCGATCTTAGTTAAAGGCCATCGCTTTGGACGAAATTGGAAGGATTGGACGGTTAGTCGATTCTTCGAATTTATTTCGTTTTTTATCTGCGGATCTAAAGTGAGAGAGATTAACGCTCAACCAAAAGTTTTCAAAAGAGAGCTGCTTTTTGAAATCAGTAATCCCCCAGTAGATTTTGCCTTTGACCTTTACGTGCTTTTTATAGCTCAAAAAAAGAATTGGAAGATTCAAAGTATTCGAGTTCTGTTTCCTGCACGAGTTCATGGAGCTTCAAATTGGGCCGCCCATTTCTTAATGCGTTATAAAACTATTTTTAAGATGATCGGATATATGTTCAAATTAGCTTATAAAGAGGGGCGGAGATAGAGTGAAAGCACTTGTAAAAGAAAAGCTTTTTTGGCTAGGCATTTGCATTCGGCTTCCTCTCTTGTTTATTTTAGGCTCCTCCATTCTTTTCGATTACTTTATTCCATTTTTAGATTTTACGACTCAAAACTTGGGCTCTAATCCGTATGCTCAGTTTGATCCGCAGTATTTTCCGTACGGTAGTGTGCTTTTATCGATTTTAGCCATTCCGCGTTTGCTCGTTTATTGGTTATTGGGGCCCGGAGCTTTAGGGGCGGGAGCGCTTGGACTTTTTTTGATTAAAGCTCCTCTTCTCATAATCGAAATCTTTTTTCTTCGTCTTTTGCTTTTGGTAAGTGAAGATCAAAACAAAAAAAGTATTTATCTTTTTTTCTGGCTCAATCCTATTCTCATTTTTATCACGTATATTCACGGGCAACTTGATGTGGTTGCCATGATGTTTTTGTTTTATTCGATGTACTTTCTTCTTAAAGATAGAATTCTTCTTACGGCTGTTTTTATTTCAGCTGCCATTCTCTGTAAATTTCATGTGACGATTTGTTTGCCATTTTTTGCTTACTTCATTTGGAATCGGATGTTTGCTAAAGATGCGCTCAAAAGATTAGCCGTTTTATTCTGCATGACCTTATCGTTGTCGATTTTAGGTTTTTGGCCTTTGCTTTCGGCAGGGCAAGCTCTTTATGCCAGTGCCTCTTCTCCCGAGGCCTTTAGATTATTTGCTGCCCAACTAAAGTTTTCTGAGGGGCATGCTCTTTACCTAGGACTGGTTATTGTCACTTTAACTTTGGGCCGTCTTTTTTTATCGCGAAGAATTTCTCCTGAAGGCCTATTACTGGGAACCGGATTTTTATTGGGCGTTCTTTTGTTAGCAACCGATCCTCGCCCCGGATGGTATTATTGGATTGTTCCTTCGCTTGCTCTTTTTTATAGTGCGTATCGAAATGCGCCTCGTATTTTATATGCGGCTCTTATCATCACTTACTTTCTTTATTTTGGAGTGGGAGAAGTTATATCGGATGCAATGCCTGTGCATTACCGAGGTATCGCACTTACACTTCTACAAACTTCACTTTTAGGTTCACTTATTAGTCTTTGGATTCTTGCTTTAAAATTTGAAATTCCTATGGAAAGAAGAAACCGCCCTATGACTGTTGGAATTGCGGGAGATTCTGGTTCAGGTAAAAATTTTCTTACTTCCCATTTTATTCAGCTTTTTCATGCGTCGCAGAGCCTGGTTCTTGAAGGAGATGATTATCATAAGTGGGAGAGGGGTGATACTAAATGGCTCAATTATACTCACCTCAATCCTCGGGCCAATCACCTTATCTCGATGGCTAAGCATACCCAACTCATTCAGCGCGGACGTGAAGTCTTAAGACAAACTTATGATCATAAAACCGGGCGCTTCACCGAAGTGAAAGAATTTAAGCCGGCGCGAATTCTTTTTGTTCAGGGGTTACACTCCCTTTATTTAAGGGGCATGCGTAGATTTTTTGATGTTAAAATTTATCTAGCACCAGATCCTAAGGTGAGACTTGCATGGAAGATCAGGCGTGATCAAATTGAGCGAGGACAAGATGTTCAGCAGATTTTAAAGAATTTGAAGTCCCGCACTGAGGACTCAATTAATCATATTGATCCACAGTATAAAAAAGCTGATTGGATTATAGAGTATTTGCCTGTGGATGCAATTAGCGAAGACGAAGTTCTAAAAGGCACTCTACCCAATGTTTATGTAAAACATATTCTTTGGAACGATGTGCCTCTCACTTCTCTTATTCAGGAGCTCAATTTAAGAAAAGAATGTTCGGTAGATATCGATTTAGTAAAAGACGATATCGATCGTGTCTCATTCTCGTTTAAAGGCAAGATCTCTGCAGAGGAGATCTCAAAAATAGCTAATACATTATTTCCTGAGCTCAGAACTCTTACGCGAGGACGAAAGCCGCCCGATTTTTCTGCTGATGACCAGGGTGTTTCACAATTAGTTTTACTTACCATTTTGTATGCGAGAACAATTGAAGCTTAACGAGGTATTTGCTTGATTCAATTTATTCAACATCGGGTTAATCGAATTAAAGACTTGAACTCTGTTAGTTTTCAGAACGGAGTTGAGGTTGATTTAAGATCATGTCCACTCCCCAACGGATTTATTTATCTTGCTCACGATGCCTGGAGCAAAGGGGATTCATTTGAAAAATGGCTGAAGGTCTATAAGAAAAGAAAAATCAAGGGCCCACTTATTTTAAATACTAAGGAAGACGGTTTAGAAGAAAAAATTATTTCTATGATGAAAAAGTATAAAATTTCAAATTACTTCTTCTTAGACACAAGTATTCCTACACTTGTGAGACTTAGCCTAAAGATGAATATTTCGCAGTTCGCTGTTCGCGTTTCAGAGTATGAAGATGTGAAAATGGCACTTCAGTTTGAGGGTAAGGTTAAGTGGGTATGGCTTGATTGTTTTAACGGCCGACCATTAAGTTTCGCCGCTATGAGAAGCCTTAAGGATAGATTTAAGATCTGTCTTGTCTCTCCGGAGCTTCACACTGGTTCAATCAAGAAGATTTCTCAGTTTAAGAGATTGGCTCAGCATTGCGATGCCATTTGTACCAAGGTGCCATTGATCTGGTGTGAACTTCTCAAGTGATGCGATGGCAGACCTTTGAAGCGACCGACAAACCTCTTATCTAGTAAGTTCTAAAATCTTTTTTTGTGCAAAATCAAATTGTAGCTGGTTGCCGGTCGTCGAAATGCGTGAAACTTCCTTCCAATGTTCCAAGGCAAGTTCCCTTTGCCCAAAGGCTTCGTAAACCACAGCAAGGTTTTTATGTGCTGAAAGATGGTTAGGGTTGATCTCTAAAGCTTTTTTATAAGCCCAATCTGCAAGAGCAAACTTTTCTTGAACTGTAGCAGAATAGCCAAGTTTAAAATATTCATCGTCAAAAGTTTCGGGCACAAGAGGCCTTGAGAATTCGAATGAGAGTAAAATGAGCACGATTGTAATTGAAAGAATTTTTAGAAAATTTCTGTTCTTTAACTTTTCTGAAATATTTTGGATCGCCATACCAGTGCACAAAAAGAGTATGGGAATACTTGGAAATCTATAGTGTGAAAGAATAAAGAAAAGAATATTTGCAACGATACTAGCGCCGGCCATTGCTCCAATCAGACGAAAAATTGGGATTGCGCTCATTAAAAGCGAAATCATTCCGATAAGAGAGAGGGCACTTAGAAATGAAAAATCAAAGAGGGGGAGGCTTAAAATTTGGCTAATCCGTCTATGAAAATCAAAACTCTGAGAATTTTCTATCTCGCGGTGATTAAAAAATAATCTGAGTTTAAAAAATAAAAGTTTAATCCATTTGTAGGGATCTTTATAAATTGACTCAAAAGATTCGCGAAACCAATATCTATCAGTTTCACTTTGAGTAAGCGTCTGCCCTGATTTCATTTCGGCATGCGAATGAAATGCTTTAAATTGTGCTTCTGCGTTTACAGCTTCGGGTAGAAATGATGGAACCGTAAATGTGCCAATAGCCTCAGGGCCATTGCCTAGATAAAAATTAACTCCACCGGCAGCAGTCACAGGAGTCCATTGATGGGCTACAATTCCATTTCTCAAAAAGACGGGCAGAATCGGAAGCAAAGTAAATAGTAGAAGTACAAGAGTCTTTTGAAAGATATTTTTCTTATCTGCAAAATAGCGAATGTAAAAATAAAGAAGTGGAACTATCAGAATTCCAATATTAGGACGCGCAAGAATTTGAAATCCTAAAGTAAGCGAAAGAAAGATCCATATTTTAATATTCTGTTGGTTACATTTGAGTTTTGATATCCAATACAAACTTAAGCTTGTCAAAAAGAAGCCAATGGCAGCAACCGAGTACTGCATTTCATAAAAATAAAGAGGTAAATAAAACGCACTTAAAGCCGTTATTCCAATAGATATCCTTCGACCGAAAAATTCATTTGTTACCTTTGAAATGAGAACGGTCGAAATGAGCCCTAAGCCTACCTGAGCAATTCGAATTACAAAGAAATTCACTCCAAATACCCAATATAAAAATCCAACAAAATAGCTATAGAGCGGACTCATCAGGTATACTTCTGAGCCTAAGGCCCAATCGCCTTTTGAAATTCTGACTCCTGTTTCGTGATAGAGGAGGTCATCGAGCCTAAGGTTGGTAAAGAAGGGCAGACCTTGATACTCCATAAAGTAGAATAATCGCAAAACAATCGCCCCAGTGAAGATGAGATAAAGAGCCCAATGCTTTCTTAATGAAGCAAATTCTCTTAAGGCATGAGTCATCGACTTAGTTTACCAAGGAGTCTTAGCGTGAGTCTTGATTGATTTTGTGTTTTGGAGTGTTTAGCCTTTGGGATGGCAAACAGAGGGGAATTCATCTTGCTTCAAAAACAGGGGCGCTCTCATAACTTAGTTTTTATTCTTGGATTGGTTATCGCTTCGGCTATTTTTTTTCAGTCAGCATGGATAGGGGATGATGCGTTTATCACCATGCGCGTTATCGATAATTTTTTTCATGATTTTGGGTTGAGATGGAATATTCACGAAAGAGTACAAACATTTTCGCACCCTCTTTGGTTCTTACTCCTTATCCCTATTTTTGGATTTTTTGCTAACCCCTATCTTTCTCTCATTTTGTTGTCGTTTGCCTGCTGGATCGCCTTCTTCTGCATTTGTTTCTTTAAAATTTTTGAGCGAGATATCAAGTTTGTGTGCCTATTTTTTCTGCTTTTGATTAGCTCGAAAGCTTTCAGCGACTATATTTGCTCGGGCTTAGAGAATCCGCTTTCATACCTTTTGATTGCGTTAGGTTGCTTTGAAGCGAATCGTATTTACTTTTCAGAGACGCCTAAGGAAGAATGCTTGCGGCGTTTGTCGGTCTTTTGGGGTCTTTTACTTCTTACTCGGTTAGATTTAATTTTACTTATTCTGCCGTTGTATGGACTCATCATTTATTTAAACCGATCAAAATCGGTAAAATCTATTTTCGCTTTTTGCCTTCCATTCATTGCTTGGTCTATTTTTTCAGTTATCTATTATGGCTTTCCTCTGCCCAATACCTATTATGCCAAGGTCGAAGCTGGTATTCCTCAAATGGTTTTGCTTTTGCATGGGGTAAAATATTTCTGGAATAGCTTGAGGTGGGACCCAATCACTCTGTCAGTAATCACTGCCACGGCATTATTTTTTATGAAATCGATGGGAAGAAAGGCAAGCCTCAGTAAGGATCGCAAGTTTGTATTTGCTATTCTTTTGGGGGTAATTTTCTACTTTGTCTATATTCTCAAGGTGGGCGGCGATTTTATGACAGGTCGATTTTTCTCGGTCCCATTTCTTTTCTGCCTTCTTTTTCTTTTTCTGAATGAAAATTTTAGAGATTTTTTGAATGGCAAGATGACCTCAATTTTTAGTTTAAGATCGGCTGGTTTTTCTATTTTATTGCTCTACGCAATTCTTTGGCCATCGAGTGGTTGGAGGGGATTATCGGCTGTTTATCATTTCTACGAACGTGAGAAAGATATTGTCGATGAGCGAGGGAGTTATTGGAATGACTCGGCTCTCATTTACTATACGGGCCAAGAGATCTATCCGAAGCATCAGTGGCATTTGGCTGGCTATGCAAAACGGCAGCAGTCTTCCAAAATTTTTATGGATATTGGAGTTGGATACCTTGGATATGGTTTAGGTCCTGAGAAGATTCTGGTCGATATAGTTGCACTAGGAGATCCATTGCTAGCGCATCTTCCTACAAATGGCGCTTGGTCTATTGGACACTATGCTCGTAAACCTCCTGAGGGTTATCTTGAATCGTTGATGCAGAATCGCAACTTAATTAAAGATCCAGAAATTCGAAGTCTTTATGATGATATTATTCTGATTACTCAAGGCCGTCTCTTTACATCGAAAAGATGGCATGCGATCTGGAGGCGGAATATTCTTAATCGCCATACTGAGATTTCAAACAGGCAAATGTTGAGATTATGGTCTGATTAATAATCATTTTTTCGAACACTGAGATATTCTTCGAGCGAGATCTGGATCATCAATTTTAAATGTTCCATATTTGAATGCAGCCTCTAATGAAGCACAACCTTCTTTTATTTTTCCACTTTTAAGCTGAGAGGCTCCAAGATAGAAAAATACGCTTAATGGTTCTGTGAAATCTCGATTTGAGATTGCGAAGCTTAAAACTGTTTCAGCATTTTGATAGTTCTGAGTGCCGTAATAAGCTTTTGCCAAATCGAGTAAAGCCCTCGGGTATCGAGAATTTAAAGTGAGTGATTGTTTGAGAAGAGGTATTGCTTTTTCAAACTCTCCTACCTCCAGGTAAAGTGTCGAAGCATAATGATAAGCTACAAAGCTGTTCGGGTTGACCCGCAGATTTTCTTGAAGAAGGCTTACTTGATTCTGCCATGACGGAATATATGAATCTGACTTCAAGAGGGAGACTCCGACGGTTATAGCATAGGCCACGAGACCTAATTTAAGCATTTTAGAACTTATTTGAAATTCTTGAGCTATAAACTTCATGAAGCAAGACAGAGATAAAATGGTAAAAATAAGAGGAATAAAAATATATCGATCTGGCAGTGAAGCAAAGAATGTTATAAATGACGCCGATAAAAATACGCAGGCTGCCAGAATTAAAAAAGGTAGTAGTAGCCATATGTACTGAATCGATTTTCGATAAGCGGCAGTTATTAGTATAACTAGACAGGGTATGAACGCCGCCGATAAGACAATTGCGTTCGTAAAAGTAGCTGTTGGAAGACGCGTGATTGATACATCGTAAGGAAGTATCAAGACCCTTAAATAGTCGACATAGTATTGAAAAGCAAAGGGCAGAAATGCCAAGGCTTGATGAATATCAGATTTAAACCCAAATTTGTTTCGAACGAATAGATAAACGCCTATGGCAACGAGAAGCGCCCCCGTTTTCTTTATAGGAGAAGGAACTCGCAGCAAAAAGAATGCGGGAACGAGCGCAATAGGCAATATGATCGAAGACTCTTTGCTTAGCAGTGCCGATAGAAAAAAAATGTAACCTAAAGAGAGGTAAATAAGTTCAATCGAGTGGGATGTTTTTTTTCTTTGCCACGTAAACGCTAGAGTCGATAGAAGGCAAAAGAACGCAGCCAAAAGATCCGTTCGTGCCGTAATATATGATACTGGTTCAACAAATAGAGGACTTGCTAGGAGAACAAGACTCGTCGCTGTTGCTCCCCCTGAGCTTTGTAGCCATCGAAACGAGAGAAACCAGAACGCAAGAATTAAAAGAAAGCCCAGTATTAGATTGTGAAAATGAAAGGGCTTTGGATTATTCCCAAAAAAGCGATAGTCCATCCAATATGAGAGATATGATAGAGGCCTAAAGCTATCTTGAAATGCGGCCGGTGCAAAAACCTCACCAGTTTTAAGTGTTGAGATCATATCATTACCGGATAAATAAAATCCCGCCCACGGAGATCCTTTAAGAGTAGAGGTAGGTGTGTCGATTAAGGCGCGATCGTCCCAGACAAAACTAAATTTGAGGGTCTGGCCGTAAAAACTAAAATAAAGAATGCTGAGTAAGAGGATCTTGGTGGCTGAATGTTTTAAGATTTGAAGACTAGAAGGGCTCATTTTGTCTAAAAAAAACAGGGTTGAGATTTTCTCAACCCTGTCTCAGTTATAAAACTATAACAAATCGAACGAATCGTTAATCAAGTTCGTTAACAACGATTACGCCACTCGTATTGGGAAGATTGGCGTTGGTAGCGTTAATACCCATCAATCGATAAAATTGTGAGTAAACAGCGTTTCCATCCAAGTTACCAATAACGATCGACATAGCAACGTTACCACTCGCAGTAGTAGCTGCTGCAGAAGGATCTCCAGTAGCTGCTGCACAAACGGCAGTTGCGGCAGTTGTGGTCACAGAAAAGTTGTTTGTGGCAGGAGCGGTCGCAGAATTGTGAGCGCCGTAACTAAAATAAACTGAGTCAGCAACAGCAAATCCTAGAGCGTTTAAGTTGGCAGAACCAACATAATCACGCTTAGTACTTGTTGGAGCCGTTGAAGGACCAACAGAAGCCGCTAAGAAACAGGGGTTTTGTTGGTTACCAGAAGTTGTGTTGTATCTTGGTCGTGTATAAAAACCGAGGTTTGATTCAGTCAAACTTTTGATGTTTGTCGCAGCCTCGGCGGTTTTACTTCTGGTCACATAGTTCAAGAACGCAGGTACGGCGACAGCGGCGAGAATACCGATGATCGCAACTACGACCATGAGCTCGATAAGGGTAAACCCTTTTCGGTTTGTTAATTTCATGAAGTCCTCCTCAAAAAAAGTTATGATTTGATTCTCAGGCCCATCCACCCTTTCGAGTGAATCGTCCGACAGGTATTTCCTGCCGCCCTCAACTTACTGAGCATAAATCGTGCCAACCCCCATTGATTAGCCCGTTGCGCTGTAAGTTACGAAAATCTCTTAAAATTCTAACATAATCGTACCCCGCAGAAAGTGAAAAGATGAAGCAAATTTTGTCGCTTATGACGCGCTGCGCCAATTCTTGACAAAAATTGTCTCCCTTAGATGCCCGAAAATTCCTTCGACGCGGGGCCTCACTGATGAGATCCTTAAGCTTACAAATGTCGGTCACAGTTATAATCCCCTGTCTTAATGAAGAAGGTTCAATCCAAGAATGCGTTCGTCTTGTTCAAGAGGCTTTTGCTTCTGAAGCTGAGTTAGACGTTCTTGTAGTTGATAATGGCTCTTCGGATCGCTCTAAAGAGCTAGCACTTAAGTCGGGGGCACGAGTAATAGACGAGGTACGCAAGGGTTATGGGGCTGCAATTCTTGCGGGCATGAGAGAGGCCAAGTCGGAATTTATCGTCGTAGGTGACGCCGATAATACCTATGACTTCAGAGATGGTTTTCTCCTTGTAAATGAACTTAAAAGAGGTGCTGAATTTGCGATCGGAGATCGCATTCATGGCAAAGTTGATCCTGGTGCAATGCCCTGGTTGCATATGCATCTGGGCACTCCTGTGCTTACTTGGATTCTCAATCAATTCTTTGGAAGTAATGTTCACGATATCAACTGTGGGTTAAGAGCGATTCGCCGTTCGTGCATTGAGCGGTTGCGCCTTCGAAGTCCAGGAATGGAGTTTGCGAGTGAAATGGTAATCCACGCTCAAAAAGCTGGACTAAAGTTTGCTGAAATTCCGATTCGTTATTACCGACGTCATCATGGTCAAGCCAAGCTCAGAACCTTTCGCGATGGCTGGAGGCATTTAAGATTTATTTTGCTTTGTGCGCCTTGGCCCCTTTTCTTTTTGCCTGCGCTTATTGGAACGACAATCAGTGCGTATTTTCAGGCATCAACTCGTTTTGGTTGGAACGTATTTGGCAGTTTACTTTTGATTGTGAGTTTTCAGACCCTTGTTTTCGGTTGTTTGGCGAAAGCGTTTTTATGGCTTCAGGATTCATTCATTGTCGATAAAAGAATGGGAACTTTGCTTCAGGGGTTCAAACTTGAATATGGCATTTTAGTTTCTTTTATTTTAGCGGGAGTTGGTATTTATTTGTTTAATCAATTTGATTTGGCCAACCTTATTCGCGGCTCCACTTTGATTGCTCTTGCTGTCCAAACATTTTTCTCATCTTTTTTGATGTCTACGATTCTTTTTAAAAAGCAAAATGAGGGGATTAAGTAATGAAAGTGGGACTTTTAAAAGGTGACGGCATCGGCCCAGAAATTTCGGATTCAGTCGTTCGCTTATTTGCAGCACTTAAAGCTCCCATCGAGTGGGAAGAGCTCGCTTGCGGAGAAGAGAGCATTAAGGCTTCAGGAGCAGTTCTTCCTGCGCAAACTCTGACCAAACTACGAGAGCTTAAAGTTGCCTTAAAAGGCCCCACCGGAACTCCGATTGGAACTGGGCATCGCTCAGCGAATGTCACTTTAAGAAAAGAACTTAATCTCTATTCAAATCTCCGTCCGGTTTTTAATCTGCCGGGGGTAAAAACTCGTTATGAAAATATTAACCTCGTGATTGTTCGTGAAAATACCGAAGATGTTTATTCAGGTAACGAGCGAAAAGTTTCAGATGATGTAGCCGAATGTATTAAGACAATTACTCGAGCAGGTTCTCAAAAAATTGTTAAGTTCGCCTTTGACTATGCTCGACGTGAGAAACGAAAAAAAATCACCTGTGTTCAAAAAGCCAATATCATGAAGCTTACCGATGGTTTATTTCTCGAAGTTTTTAGAACGATTGCTAAAGATTATCCTGAGATCGAAGCCAAAGAAATGCTTGTCGATAATGCTTGCATGCAACTCGTTACTCGACCCGAGCAGTTCGATATTATCGTTACCGAGAATTTGTACGGCGATATTCTTTCAGATCTTTGCGCCGGGCTTGTGGGTGGTTTAGGGGTAACCGGCGGAGCCAATATCGGCGAGTCTTCTGCAATATTTGAAGCTGTTCATGGAACCGCCCCCGATATTGCTGGTAGAGGTGTGGCAAATCCTACAGCGCTTCTGCTTTCGGCTTGTATGCTACTCGATTATTTAGAGTTATCAGATCTTTCGAAACGGTTAAGAGGTGCTATTTTTAATGTGCTTAAAGATGGCAAATCTTTAACCAAAGATTTGGGTGGCTCTGCTTCTTTAATTGAGTACGAAAAAGCTATTCAGTCTCGCCTTTAATTCTGAATACCCAAAATTTTAAACCAATAAAATTTGTGATCGTTGAGGTCGCTGTCGCTCCGATATATGAGATCTGCATTTTATATTCATTTTCGGTGAGTAAAAGAATGAAGAGAGAATTGAGCCCGGTATTTAAACTCAAAGTACAGATATAAAGAAGAATGTATTTGAGCGAGGAGAAATAGCCACGCGGCTCTTTAAATCTAAAAGTGAGAGATTTGTTCGCAAAATAAGCAGTAGTTGAAGCAATAATAAGTGCCAATCCTTTCGACAGAGGAATCGGCCAATATAAATGGAGAAAAAGAGAGTAAAGAGATGCATCGATAAGGACTGCGAGTAGTCCGATGCCTATAAATCGAATTAGTTGCTTAAGCCAAAGAGTTTGCTGCATTACTTATTTTTTCTGAAACTCATTCCAAGATTCTTCGACCACAGATCGGGTTAAAATTTCGGGTAGGGCCATTTTCTTATCATTATTGATCCAGGCCGAAAACGGAATAGCAACTCGGTTATATGAATTCAAAAACCGAGCAATATCTTCGTTTCGCTGAGTCCAATCAAAGGTAATAAGTTCAGCATTATTTCTTTCTAGAAAATCACGAAACCACTCGGTTTCAATCACAAGCTTTTCGTTGTATTTACAGGTCAAACACCAATCCGCTGTAACGACCACGAAGAGAGTTTTGCCCTGCGCTATTTTTTCGGGAATAAGATGTTCAGAATAAGGTGAAACAGAGTGAAAACCTGATTTTTTTTCAGCCGAGGGTAAAACTCCAATAAAACTTGCTATGAGAAGCAGAACAATAAGTGACCATTTCAAAACTGATCGTACTTCAGAAAGAATAAGCGCGATAAGAATGAGAACAAAGAGTAAAATAAAAATTGGTGCACTGCCAATTTGCTGATGCAAAACATAAATAAGCCAAAGGCAGGTGGCTAGAAGACTGTATCCTAGAATATGAGATAGCCGATTCATCCACGGCCCTGGTTTGGGGAGCATTTTAAGAGCATTCGGCCAAATCCAGATGGCCAGATAGGGAGTTGAAAGACCTAGTCCCATTACTAAATAAAATAAAATAAGAACAATGGCAGATTGCTGAAGAGCGTACGTCAAAGCTGTTCCTAAAAAAGGAGCCGAGCATGGGGTCGCAAGAAGAGTGGCAAAGACCCCTTCAAAAAAGCTCCCCTGAACCGAGGCAAGTCGAGTGGTCGCTTTGGTTCCAATCTCGAAGTTAAAAAAACCAAATAAGTTAAGTGCAAAGAAATAAATAAATAGAATCATTAAGAGAACAAAGCCTGAGTTCTGAAATTGGAATCCCCATCCGATTTTTTGTCCGATTTTTTGCAAACTAAGAGTGATTAAGGCAAGTGTAAGAAAACTGGTAAGAATTCCTAAAGTCGTCAGCAGAAATGACCTTTTTGCTTCTCGAGTCTGACCCCCCCATTTGATAACTGAATTTGTTTTTAAAACTAAGACCGGAAGTACGCAGGGCATGAGATTGAGGATGAGTCCGCCGAGCAGAGCGAAAAGCAAAGCCCACCAAAAGCTTTCGCTTTTCGCTTGGCTTGTTCTCGTGGGGTGAAGTTGGTACGTTGAGTAAGAGACTTCGTTTTCTTTCAGAAATGTAAATTCGAGTTCGGGCAAATCTTTGGGAAGCTCAAGATGCCATTCATGAGGACCTATCTTTATTGATTTTATTCGAACAAGTTCTTGTTCAGTTGCAGAAGCAAAGAGATCAAGCAGAGGTTCGTCTGACTTAACGACTATTTTATTTTGAGGCAGGTAAGTGAGTTGGATTTTCTGTCTTGCACGTGAATCTTCTGCTGGAATTTTCTTAAAGATCTCGCCAACCGATGAATTTATTTTGTCGTTATTACCTTCGGGAAGAACGAGATTAAAAAGAAGTCTTTCAGGTATGCACTGAACTTCGCATATTAAGTAGTCGAGGCGAACTTTGGCAGAAAGAGAGCCCTTACCTGTTAGAATAAAAGGATAGAAAGCTTTTGTTTTATAGCCGAACGAATCGCTAACGAGACTCGATTGAGATTCAATTCGTTCTGGTGGTAGAAATTTTAACTCGCTTGCAACCCAGTTGGAGTTCATTTGCCAGGTGATCTTAGGAGGAAGGCCAATCTCTCCCGGACTCTTCCAGTAAACGTGCCATCCTGATTTTAATTTAAATTCGACCAATCCCCGAATTTCGGTATCGCCCGCTTTGATAGAATCAGTGTCTAAGATAATCCGAACTTCAGAAGATTCTCCTCTGCCGGTTTGCCAAGCGGTAGACATGCTCCAAATTTGGACAGGAAGAAAAGTGCTGAAAAAAAATGAAATAAATAAATATTTAGAATTTCGTCTTCGGAACATCGTCATCAGGATCTCAGACTGTGTTTAATTCTTCAAGAGAGAGCATTTTTTTGAAGAACACTCACTCTAAAGACAAAGTGAATAAGATCTGTTAGCGCTAGGTGTCATGAGATCGGCACTTATATTAGGAGCGGGATACACGGGGGGGCGTTTGGCAAGCGCAATTAAAAAAAAATATCCGCAAGCGAAGGTTACTGAAACCCATCGATCTGATTTTGATCTATCAAGAGAAGAAACTTGGAAAAACTTACCTCAAGTAGAGCGCACCTTTTGGACATTTCCAGCTCAACCTGTCGAATTAGTCCGACAGTTTTTAGATTCGCATTCAAATAATTTAGGCCTTGTCGTCGTGATAGGAACCACCTCATCATTTAGAACAGATAAAGAAGAAGAAATAATAAAGGAATCTTCACCTCTGCTTTTGAGCGAGCCTAGAGTTCAAGGAGAAGAAGAAATTTGCAAACGTGGTGGTATTTGCGTTCGTGCTGCAGGAATTTATGGTGCCGCTCGAAACCCAATCGAATGGGTCCGAAACGGCTTGGTTGGCCCGTCTGAAAAATTCGTAAACTTTATTCATATCGAAGACTTAATAAATATTTTGATAGCGGCTGCAGAAAAAGGCAGTCGAGGCGCTTCTTATATTGCGGCTGATTCTCAGCCCTATCGCTGGAGAAATCTCATTCGTATTTTTCAAGAAAACTACGATCTTAAAGAGGTCAATGGTCCTCCCTCTAAGCGGCCCTCGAAGATAGTCGATGCAACAAAAACTCTCCATGAATTAAGCCTTAAGCTTAAGTTTGCAAGCGTAGAAGAAGGTGTTAAATCACTTAAATTGTGATGGAGACTCGACGAACTTTTTGCATCGTTTCGCACCCCGATGCCGGTAAGACGACTTTAACAGAGAAGCTATTGCTTTTTGGTGGTGCCATTCAAATTGCAGGAACCGTTAAAGCGCGTAAAGCCGCACGCTATGCGACAAGCGACTGGATGGATATCGAAAAGCAAAGAGGAATTTCGGTTACTTCGAGTGTGCTTCAGTTTGATTATGGCGGCTGCCGATTGAATTTGCTTGATACTCCCGGTCACAAAGATTTTTCTGAAGATACTTATAGGGTGATCACCGCGGTTGATTCTGCGTTGATGGTAATCGATGGTGCCAAGGGGATTGAAGAGCAGACAAAAAAATTAATGGAAATCTGTAGTCAGAGACGAATTCCAGTTATTACTTTCATTAATAAACTCGATCGTGAGTGTAAGAATCCGATGGATTTACTCGATGAGATCGAAAAAGTTTTGGGTAAAAAGCCGGTACCGGTAACTTGGCCACTTCGAAGTGGAAAAAGCTTCAGAGGTGTCTATCATATTGAATCTAAAATTTTTTCGCCTTTTGAAGTCGGCGCCGAAAGACCCAAAGAAATTCCAGTTGATGGTTTAAAAGATTCGCGTTGGTCTGAATGGCTTGAGCAAGATCTCAAGGAGGAATTTTTTGAGCAGATCGAGCTTGTCGAGGGCTGTTTTGAAAAAATTGATTTGCAGAAATTCTTGCATGGTGAAATCACACCTGTGTTTTTTGGAAGTGCTGTAAATAATTTTGGAGTTGAGATGCTTTTGCGAAAGTTCTGCGAAAGTGCGCCTGCGCCTCAGCCCCGACTTACTCTCGAAAGAGTTGTGGAGCCCGAAGAAAAAGATTTTTCAGGTTTTATTTTTAAGATCCAAGCGAATATGGATGCTCGGCATCGAGATCGAATCGCTTTTCTGCGAATTTGTTCAGGAAAGTTTTCTAAAGGTATGGATGTCTTTCATGTAAGACTTGGCCAAAAGATGCGAATTAGTAATACGTTTCAGTTTTTGGCTTCTCAAAGAACTCAAGTTGAAGAGGCTGTAGCCGGTGATATAGTTGGTCTTTATGATACAGGGAATTTTCGCATTGGAGATACCCTGACTGAAAAAGAAAGGCTTTCTTTTCTTGGAATTCCGCATTTTGCTCCAGAATTGTTTAAAAAAGTTATTCTTAAAAGTCCCCTTAAATCAAAACAGCTTCGCAAAGGCTTGCAGCAGCTTTGCGAAGAGGGGGCTTCACAGGTGTTTTTTCCTCACAACTCGAATGATATTGTCGTGGGGGTGGTGGGGCAGCTGCAGTTTGAGGTGATTCAGTTTCGCTTAGAACACGAGTATGGAGCCGAAGCTATCTTTGAAAACTGTTCGTTTAAATTAGCTCGTTGGATTTTTCCTAAGCCTGAATTTAAGACTAAGTTTGAAGAGAATCTTGATAAGTTAGGTAAGAGTTATGATACCACTCTAGCGAGAGATTCAGAGGAGAGGTGGACTCTACTTGTCTCATCAGAATATGCTTTGAGTAAGGCAGAAGAGCGTTTTTCTGAACTTTACTTTGCAAAAAGTTCGGAGGCGGTGAGCCGTTAAGGGGAGAGTTTTGAGTAAAAAGACTGCTTCAGAAACTCAAAATATTATTTTTAGTAATTTTGATATCGTTCTCTGTTTTCTCGCTTTATTTTTCTATTTTTACTTTTTTTATAAGGATTGGCCTATTTGGAATGATCAGGCGATTTTTCATGTTTCAGCGTTTAGATTTGTAGAAGGACAGATTCCATATAAGGATTTCATTTTATTTCATTGGCCAGGGACCATCATTCTTCATTCTATTGCGTATCTTATTAGTGGAATTGATCCAATGGGTCTGCGAATTTTAGACTGCACCTTACTGTTCATTCTTTCAGTAAGTACGAGTTCAATTTTGAAGTCGTGGGGATTGAATTGGCCCTATAGGTTTGTCTGTATTGCGCCTTATATTGCGTTGTATTTTGGGCAGTGGTACGAGCAAACGGCTCAGCGAGAAGGTTTGCAATTGCCTTTACTAGTCGCAGGTTTGGCACCGCTACTGGCTCAGAATGTGGTTGTTCGATATCGAATTTTATTTTTATCTGGGGTTATTACTGCCTCAGCCATTTTAGTTAAACCGACCTCTAGTATTTTTGTTTTGGCAGCTATTTTAGCGAGTGGCTTAAATGGCTATAAAAGTGCAAGATATTTTTTTTCTTTTGCCTTTGGTTTTTTTGGATGCTTCATTCTCACCTTTTTAATTTTGTTGATGGTAGATGCTTGGCCTGGGTTTAGTGAGTATGCATTGAGGTATGTTTCGGAAGCTTATGCTCTTTCAAGAGATAGCTTTGAAGGTTTATTTTATAAGTTTGGCTTGTTTTTCTTAGGTCGTTTTGCGTTTGCAAGCCCAGTTTTTTTTCTAACCGTTTTTTCTATTTTGGTTTGTGTGTGTGCTGTTTTTTGTCGCAAGTTACCCCGATCTTTAAGTCTGATTTATACTTCTTTGCTTTTAATGAGTGCAGGTCTTCTGCAGTACTATTGGCAAGGTAAAGGGTGGTGCTATCAACTTTTTCCGTTTCAATGGACATTGGGACTTCTCACTGGTTATAGCCTTCTCTACTTAACGGATTTTAAAATCTTTAGAACTTTAACGTTTAGAACGATCTGTGTACTAGCTCCGACATTTGCTCTTTTTTTTGTAGGAGGTTGGTTTGACAAACATCCACAACCTCGATTTTTAGTGGGTACTCAAATTGGATCTTTTCTAGGTGGAACTCTTCTACCTCATGAGTTTATATTGGCGCCTCACTTTGAAACCATGGGCGTTTTAATGGGTTCTCAAACAGTTCCAAATTACAAATTTATTGAACCTTCCGTTATTTATGCGAGTTCCCCAGTTGAATCTAAATATAGAAAAATTATTTTAAAGAGCTTTACTGAGGTACTAAGTGATCCTCATCTTAGATATATTGTTACTTTTAGGCGAGCTGCCGAAGATCCAAATAATGCTCTTGAGCAGTGGATCGAAGATAACTCAACCGAACTTAGTTTAAATGAGGATAAAAAGCAAATTCGCGAGTCGCTCAGATCGAGTTATTCTGTTGTTCAAGAATTTCTAACACCTGAATATTCGCATAGTTCTTATGTGATTTATGAGCGAAAGCATTCGAACCCATAGGTCTGCCTTGGGTTCTAGGGCTTCATCATTTCGATAAAAGCGACTAATAAATTTTTATCAAATTTATTTTGATCGAGTGTCAGCATTTCAGAAACAGAATCAAATGGAGAAGCTTTATCTTTGTAAGGACGATGCGAAGTCATTGAATCAAAAACATCGCAGACCCCAACAATTTGAGAAAAGATATGAATTTGTCCGCCTGTTAAACCTTTTGGATATCCAGAACCATCGATTCTTTCGTGATGCTCAACTATAATTCGTTTAGCAAGCTGAGGAATTGCTGTTCCGTATTGAGATACAATTTCGTATCCATATTTTGCATGTTTTTTAAGCTCTTCTTTTTCTGCATCTGAAATTGGACCCTTTCGATCCAGAAGTTCAGGAGAAATTTTTGTTTTTCCTAGATCGTGAAGAAGGGCGCCTACACCGAGAGTCACCAGCTCTTGCTCTTTGGTAAAACCCATTTTTTTTCCGAGCGTAACAGCGTAAGCGGCAACGTGGAGACCATGACTATGTTCAGACATCGTGAGAGCAGAAGTTTTAAAAAGTTCGTAAAATGAAGATTTATCTTGGCTTAAAAAATCGATGCAATGTTTTAAGAAAGAGGTAGATTTTTGAGCGGTCTCTGAAGATTTTGGATTATTAAATACCGCCTCAGCTGTTGAAACGCAGGTCTGATAAATAATCTTACCTTTGTCAGCCATGCTCATTTTTGGTTCTTGTAAAAGTTTAGGCATTTTAGAATCCATGAATTCATGCCAAACATTTAAAGAATCAGCTCTTATATAAAGGTCTTCAAGTCCAAAATCTTTAAGACGCTTTGAGTCCGCACTGAGCCACTTCTGTCCTTTTTCTTGAAAGAATACGAATTGACCCTGATATTTGAAGTAGAGTTTCTGATCAATAATATCGCCTTCGTTATAGGTATGAATCGGCAGGGGAAAATACGTCTCTTTTGACGGAGTAGTCGTATCGGCAGGGTTCAATTTAGGGTTTGCGCCCATTCGCCTATTCTACCAAGCTTCAGTTTAAACTGCCTTATGTCGGATCTATGACGCCTTGTGCAAAAGCCCGCTGATATTATCTTTGATTTTGATTTATAATGGGCACTATAGTGTCACTAACAATTCGTCCAGGTATGGTGCTTGTACGAGTTGTCAAACCTATGACGTTTTTCAGAGGGTTTACTTCTGATAGATGTAAAGGAGACTTAAGATGTCAGCACGTCACGAAGCAGTTCGTGCTTCTACTTCACGCGAACCTCGAAAAATTAATCGTCCCGTAGATGCCGGAGGAAATCCTCTTCCTGTTAGTCAATATTTTGGAAGCCTTACGTTTGGTATCGACCAAATGAAAGCAAAACTTTCAAAAGATGCTTACAGTTCATTGCTCGCTCTCGTTCAAAGAGGTCAGCGACTTCCAAAAGAGGCGGCTGATGAAATTGCCAATACTGTAAAAGAGTGGGGAATGTCTCAAGGCGCCACTCACTTCTGTCACTGGTTTCATCCGATGACAGGACTCACTGCTGAAAAGCATGATGCTTTTATTCAAACTCGTTGGTCTGATAACGGTCAGACTCAAGCGATTGAAAGATTTACGGGATCTTCTCTCATTCAATCAGAGCCTGATGCAAGTTCATTTCCGAGTGGCGGAATGCGCAGCACATTTGAAGCGAGAGGCTACACCGCTTGGGATCCAAGCAGTCCTTTATTTATTATCGAAAACACCAACGGAAAAACCATGTGCATTCCGTCAGCTTTTTTAAGTTATCATGGAGATGCACTCGATACCAAAACTCCTCTGGTTCGTTCGACAGAAGCGCTTTCTAAGCAGGCCGTTCGGTTTTTAAAACTTGTTGGCGATGTTGATATCACATCTGTGAGCTCTACACTGGGCCCAGAACAAGAATATTTTTTGATCGATCGTGCTCTTGTAAGCTTGCGTCCGGATTTGATGATGACTGGTCGCACCCTTTTAGGAAGAGCTTCAACTCGAGGGCAGCAATTTGAAGATCATTATTTTGGAACTATTCCATCTCGTGTGCTGGCTTATATGCAAGAAGTGGATCAAGAGCTTCATAAATTGGGAATTCCCGTAAAGACAAGACACAACGAAGTTGCTCCTGCCCAATATGAAATTGCTCCAATATTTGAAGATGCCAATTTGGCGTCAGATCATAATGCACTTTTGATGGATACTCTCTGCAGAATTGCCTTGAGACACGATCTTGTTTGTTTGCTTCACGAAAAACCTTTTGCAGGCATTAATGGAAGTGGAAAGCACAATAACTGGGCGCTTTCGACTCAAAAAGGTGAGAATCTTTTGGAGCCAGGTAAAACTCCTCATCAAAATATTCGATTCTTAGCTGTATTAGTTACTGTACTTAAAGCTGTTCATGATCACGCTGATGCTTTACGCATAGGAATTGCTTCGCCAGGAAACGATCATCGTCTTGGTGCGAACGAAGCTCCTCCTGCCATTATCAGCGCATTTTTAGGCGATTTATTAAGCAGTATTTTAGATAAAATCGAGGCGGGGGCGGCTATCGAAAATACCTCCGAAGAAGCCATCCTCAGCCTCGGTGTTTCTCGAATACCTGTGGTATCAAAAGACAATACCGATCGAAACCGAACTTCTCCTTTCGCATTTACCGGAAATAAATTTGAATTTAGGGCGGTAGGCTCGACGGCTAATTGTTCTGTTCCGATTTCTATTTTGAATGCTGCTGCTGCTGATGCTTTTTCTCAAATGGCTGACCGTCTTGAAAAGAAACTTCAGACAACCAAAGTCAGAGATGAAGCTATTATGTCCTTAGTTCGTGAAGTTATTAAAGAAACCAAAGCCATTCGTTTTGAAGGAAATAACTATTCTCAAGAGTGGAAGGCAGAAGCTCAAAAACGTGGCTTGCCTAATTTGACGACGACACCAGAAGCACTTCGAGTCTTTCACAATGAAAAAGCGATGAAGTTTTTGGTCGAGCAGAAAGTTTTGTCATGGGATGAGATTAAGTCCCGACACAATATTATGGTCGAGCGTTATATTAAGCAGATCGAAATGGAAGCTGCGACTCTTCTTGAACTGGTTCAAACTCATGTGTTTCCGGCTATTGAAGCGCAAATTGAAAGAACAGCTTCGATGGTGGCGGCCGTAAAAGAAGCCGGTAAAATGGTTTCGCTTGAGAGGCTTGAAGATATTAAAGCTCTCTACGAAAACCTTCTTAAGGCTAAAGCTAGTTTAGCGTCTGAATACGCCACGGTCTGTGACCTTAAAGATGAAGAAGCTAAGAGCGAAGCTTTGAGCCAAAAGGTTCTGCCTGCAATGACTAGGGTTCGAGATTATGCTGACGATGCAGAAACTCTTGTCGGAGATGAGTTTTGGCTGCTTCCTAAGTATCGAGAAATATTATTTTTGAAGTAGTTGCCTAAGAGACTTGAGGTCTGTCATAGACTTTAGGGCGATTAAGCATTTAATATTGCCCAGGCGCTGAACAAGCGCCTGGTTTTTTTATGGTAAGTACACAACCACCATCTGGCTTTAGAGATTTTTTGCCTGAAGAGGCTTTAAGACGAGCTCAACTCATCAAACTTATTTCTGAAACTTACGAATCATTTGGTTTTCTTCCGATCGATTCACCGGCTTTTGAGAGCATCAATGTTCTCGAGGGAAGTGGTGGCGAGGAAAATGAAAAACTTATTTTTAAAGTCTTAAAGCGCGGTGAAAAATTTAAATCGGCCCTTCAAGCGAAATCAGACGATGAAAACTCTTACTGTGATTTTGGTTTGAGATTTGATCTTACGGTTCCTCTTTCAAGAATGGTGGCCGAATATCGAGGTCAAATTCATTTTCCTTGGAAGGTTTATCATATTGCTTCAGTCTGGAGAGCCGAGCGCGCTCAAAAGGGAAGATTTAGAGAATTCACCCAGTGTGATGTTGATATCGTAGGTAGCAAAGGCGGGGGAGCTGAACTTGAGGTCATTCAAGCGGTTTCACATGCCGTAGCTCGAGTTGGTGCGAAAGATTTTGAGCTTAAAATAAACGATCGAAGACTATTGGTTTCGCTCGCAAAACACTTTGGATTTGCTGATGATCAGGCTGATCGTTTTGCGATTATTCTAGATAAAAAAGACAAAATAGATACCAAAGATTTGAAGGATGAATTCTCTGAGATTCTTGGAAAAACTGTTTCTGCTGAAATTGATGGTTTGCTTGCGGGCAATTTTGATCTCAAGGCTGCCGAAAAATTAAATCCAGAAATTGGGACTCAGCTTAAGAGTTTGATTGAAAATTTACAGAAGATTGAGCTTCCACTTTCAAACGTAAGCTTTGATGCCTCACTTGCTCGTGGTCTTGGTTATTACACTGGACCTGTCTTTGAACTAAGACACCCCTCGGCCGGATATTCTCTCGGCGGAGGAGGGCGATACGATAAACTCATTGGTCGATTTTCAAAGCAAGAGGTTCCTGCCTGTGGTTTTAGTATTGGATTTGATCGTCTTTTAATGATGCTATCGGAATCTAAAAAGCAGAGCGAAAGGACTGTTTTTGTTCCTATTTTTATTGAGGAGCAGAGGTCTGAGGTAATTAAGGCTTTAAGTCCGTTAAGGGCTCAGGGTGTAAATGTAGATATCTATCCAGACTCGGCGAAGCTTAAGAATCAGTTTAAATATGCATCTGATCGGGGTTTTAGATGGGTTCTGATCATGGGTGATGAAGAGCTAAAGTCCAAAGTCTATAAGCTGAAAGACTTTATATCGGGTGAGGAGCGTCCTATTGCTTATGATCGCTTAATTTCAGATCTAAAGCCTTTGCTTTTAAGTTAGTGGTCCGTATAGATTCTCCGTTAATACGCATGGCAAGAGATGATTTAGTTAAAGTTGAAGGAACCGTTACCGATATCGCCGCAGGTGGGATTTATCGAGTGAAGCTCGATATGAACAGCCAAGAGTTGAATGCAAAACTTTGCGGAAAAATGCGACGGTTTAGCATCAAGGTTTTGCCTGGTGATCGCGTAACTGTAGGTCTTTCGCCATACGATCTAACTCACGGTCTTATTCTTTATCGAAACGAATAAGTCGCAAACCCGCTGTAGACCTGGTTTTTATTGATTTTTAAAGCTCTTTGAATTTATTGGCATTTTCGTGAGATAATTAAAGTATGCGGCTAGAGCTTCTTGCAAAAAGGGCAGCCGGGTGGAGTCTCTTAGTTTTTCTTCAAATTCAAACTGCTTTCTCTCAGGTAGGAGATCCGCTCCGTGGCCAAGAAAATCGCTTCAATCTCGCGCAAGCGTGGGCTCCTGTTTTATTTCAGGATGAGAGTCCTGAGTTCACTCAATCCACGACAAGTTTTAATCCGGTTGATTCAATTGTTGCGCTTTTCTTTGATGGAAACGAAGACCTGAGAGATAACGGTCAGACCGTTTTTAGGCTGGCGGATGATCAAGCACTTGAAGCTCTTACTAAACCAGTAATTTATTTTTCAGTTTTAGAGAGCGAATCGCATTTTTACATTAATTATATGATTTATCATGCACTCGATGCCGGGCCTAAAGGACATGCGCATGATACTGAGAATATTTGGATGATTCTTGAAAAAGACGGAAGCCCCTATGGACGTCTATTAATGCAGGTAACAAACGCGCATGGATATCCGATGATTTACGGACCTCAACTTGAAGAGCAATGGAAGTGGAGATTAAGGTCAGGCAATAAGCCACTTAAAAGATTTCTTCCGTATCTTGATAGGTATTCGCAAGAGCATCATGATAATGGGGCAGTAGAATATGTGAATCGTGGAGATTCGCAGTCGATGAAAGTTTTTGTCGCGACCAAAAGCCATGCTATATACAAATTTAATTCTAAGGCTTGGGCGAGCTCCGATATCGCTGGCCGAATTTATTATCCCGAGACCTGCCGAGAATGTGCAGACGATGTTTTTAAGTATCGTGGCCAACTTACTGCTTATCGTTTGGCGGATTGGGATTCATGGATGCAAGAGAAAATGAATGCAGTAAAAAATGGTGATATTGAGGCGGATTATTTTTTAAAAATTTTCGCCCCATTTAAACCTGAACGTTCTGTGGCAACAGCAGGATACAAAATTAGATCTATTCCGAGGGCCTTTGTTCCGGGCTTTGGTGAAGAAAGACCTGCAGCGACGATTTATTATGATTCAAGTTTAGGAACTCCTTATGATCTTGTCTTGCCAGCGAGTGTACATCGATACTTTGTTAATCAGAAATGGTCGCTTTCGAGTCGGTATGTTTATAATCCTTATTTGGTGGATCCAGTAGCGGATGAGGCAAATCGCAAATTAAATCGACTTCGTACTGAGCAAACCTCCTCTGTGTTTTCTTTTGTGACGGATATGTTTCAGTAAATTCTCTTCAAGTAACGGGAGACGACATTTCTACGTATGAGTTGAAGTTAAGTTTATGCAATGAGAGTTTCAAATAGAGGTAGTTTATCGAATCTTCGCGAAGATCAGACTTTATCTTCCAAAGCGCAAATCCTGCGAATTATAAAAAATTTAATAAATGAGTCTTTTTATCCCCCCGCCGACTCCAAAAAGTCCGCATTCCTTGGATGAAAAGATCTTTTTCTAATGTTCTGTGTTTGATTCGCCTTTTTAGAGTTTGATTCTGCAAATACACGTTCAATCAGAATTGAAACATAGCCTGATTGGTTTTGAATTCGGCCTGAAACTAAAAGTGCCCAAGATGTTTGAATGGTTTCTTTATGTTTCTCGTAAACATCTGGTCTTAGAACTAGGTTGAGAAATCCGGTTTCGTCTTCGAGAGTGAGAAAAAACATTCCGTTTGCAGTTGGCGGGCTTTGAATTACTTGGACTACTCCAAAGACTATCGTCATTGATCCATGAGGAAACCGGGTTAACTCATTCGATAATTTTATTTTGGTTTGAGAAATTGCATAATTCCATCGGTATTTTCTCGCTAGAATTGTGGGGTGAATATGGAGGCTGGTTTCCATGAATTTAAAATCTAAGAGCATAGCATCGAAATCATTTAGTTTTGGAAATACCCGTTCTTTCTGGGAGGCGTGCTTGGCATTTAAATTTAAAGTCTGCCGGCTGGTTCTTAAAAATTCCCAATATTTTTTTCTGCGTTCATCGATATCTGAGATCATTGCCAATGAGGATCGTTCTGCTATTCCAAAAATATAAAAATCTAGAATGCCTGCAGATCTTTTTTCGATAAATTTTTCGACGCTTTCTTTTTGCATATTTCGGACGCATCTAAATCCCAGCCGAACAGCATATTTTTTTTGGTTGGGGTTTTCTCTATCATCAATTGGCTCAAGTGTATGATCCCAATAAGAATACTCACTATGCACAGGTAAAATATGAATACCTTCTCTTTGAAAAGAAGCGGTAAGCATATGTGTAGGATAAAAACCCAAAGGCATTGAATTTAAAAGCGAACATAAAAAAACTTCGGGATGATGAGCTTTAAGATAGGCAGATGCGTAGGTAAGTAATGCAAAACTGGCGGCATGAGATTCGGGAAATCCATATTCGCCAAATCCCATAATTTGCTCGCATACTCTTTCGGCAAAATCAGGGGGAACTCCGTTGGCGATCAACTTTTTCTGCAGAGCTTGAGAATGTTCGGTGAGGTTTCCTTTTTTCTTCCATGCTCCCATAGCTCTTCTTAAAGAATCAGCTTCTCCGGGAGAATAGCCGGCCACTTCAATAGCCATCTTCATGACTTGCTCTTGAAAAATAGGAATGCCCAAAGTTTTCTCAAGAATAGGTTTAAGCTTGGGGTGCGCATAACTCACTTCTTCAAGTCCTAGCCGACGTTTAAGATAAGGATGAACCATTCCTCCTTGAATCGGGCCGGGTCTTACGATAGCAACTTCAATAACTAGATCATAAAATTTTACGGGCTTAAGCCGAGGGAGCATAGTCATCTGTGCGCGAGATTCAATTTGAAAGACTCCAATGGTATCGGATTTTTGAATCATTTTATAAGTTTTGGCATCATCCTGGGGGATAGTATGTAATTCCATTTCGATTTCATAATGAGCTTTAAGAAGTTCAAAGCTTTTTCGAATACAAGTCAGCATTCCGAGACTTAAAACATCAATTTTAAGTAGGCCCAATTTTTCAATATCGTATTTATCCCACTGCACAGTGGTGCGGCCGGGCATACTTGCTTTCTGAATGGGGCTGATTTCATCGAGACGCTCAGCGGTGAGAATCATTCCCCCCGTGTGCTGTCCTAAGTGTCTGGGAAATCCTTTGATGGTTTGAGCAAGTCTCAGCCATCGACTTATCTGCGGATCTTGAGATTTATTCTCAAAAACATTTTCTCTCCAAGTCGATTTTTTAGAAAAGAACTCAATTGTGTCGGATGGAATTTCTAAGGCTTTGCCGATATCTCTTAATGCTGAACGAGTTCGATAGGTGATCAAAGTTGCTACCATTCCCGCACGTTCTCTCCCATATTTTTGATAGATATACTGAATGACTTCTTCTCGGCGTTCATGCTCAAAATCAACATCAATATCGGGAGCCTCGCTTCTTTCTTTTGAAATAAATCTCTCAAAGAGAAAATTCATTTGAACGGGGTCAATCGAAGTGACTTCAAGCAGATAGCAAATAATTGAATTAGCTGCTGAACCTCTTCCTTGACAGAGAATTCTTTTTGATCGAGCAAATTGAACTATGTCCCAGATCGTCAAGAAATAATCTTCGTATTCAAGCTCCTTCACAAGTTGAAGCTCGTGTTTCAGTTGCGCAAGCACAGCCTTTGGAACTTTATTTTGATATCGAATTTGAATGCCTTTTTGACAGAGTTCGTAGAGAAATTGCGTCGCTGTTTTTCCGAC